>JBJKSA010000001.1:0-41818 GCA_046704405.1 Thermoplasmataceae archaeon
CTCCTGAAAGAGTGTGCAGACGAGATACAGGCATTGGTTAAAGAGAGACTTAACCTTAAGATGAACACTCAAGAGACAGAACAGGGAAAACCCATTCTCACTCTCGAAATTGGTGATGCACAGGAAAAGAAACCAGTACTGATTCTATGCCACTACGATACCGTGCACCTTGCTGGCACAATAACTGAGATTCCATTCAGCATCGAAAATGGAATAATGCGTGGCCCGGGAACATTTGACATGAAAGTGGGGCTAGTTCAGGGACTCTGGGTATTGAAATTTTTAAAGGATAATAACGTCGAGCAGCGCCCTATTATTTTCATGTGCACCCCGGATGAAGAGATAGGAAGCAGTGAATCCAGAAAAATAATCCTTGAAAATGCCAGAAATGCAGAGTATGCAATTGTTCTTGAAGCCTCAGCGCAGGGGATGATAAAGACTGGCAGGAAGGGCACCGGGAGGTTCAAAATTGCGGTCACAGGAAGGGCAGCCCATGCTGGCCTTGAGCCAGAGAAAGGGATAAATGCCATAGCAGAGATTTCACACCTTGTCCTCAAGCTCCAGGACTTAAACAAGAATGATAAGGGTACTACTGTCAACGTTGGCACTATCAGCGGAGGCACTACATCCAACGTAGTACCGGCGAATGCAGAACTCACAATAGACATCAGGGTATGGTCTCAGGAAGAAGCTGATAGAATCAGTAAATTTCTGCATAATATGAAGCTCGAAAATCCCGAGGCGAAGCTCAAGGTAGAAGGAGAATTCGACAGACCACCAATGGTTCCTACCCCCAAGACTGAAGCACTTGTGAGCAGGATAAAAGGTATTGCAAAAGATCTCGGAAGGGATCTTGAGGATACATCTGTGGGAGGTGCCAGTGACGGGAACCTTGTTGCTCCCCTGGGTGTCCCTGTACTGGATGGCTTCGGTGCTGTCGGAGGCGGCGCTCACTCACGGGAAGAATTCGTAAATGTGGAAGAAATTCCCTTCAGGGCCTTGCTCTTATCGAGAGTACTGGAATTGATATAGCGAATTTACTTTATTCCAGAAATACTCAATAACGCTTTCAAGTCCGCTAGCAATTAATATAAGGCATTCTTTCAATACTTTGACGGATTTGTGAGTGCCTTGAAAATTATAGACGGATGGGATTACAACAAGATTCACTTCTCATGGAAACCAGCGAGATCACCTATTGAGAGCATAAGGGACGGAGATACCTTCGTCATAAAAATACCTGATTCTTCCACAATGCAGGTAAAGGAAAACTGGACAACTGCAAACATGGACGAGCTGGATACATCGAAGTTTGACGGTGCAGTAGGTCCTATTGTAGTTGAGGGGTCAGAAAAAGGCGATGTTCTTGAGATTGAACTTTTGGACATAAAGACTGGGAAATGGGGCTGGACTTCAATACAACCAGACTTTGGCTTCTTAAAGAAGAGATTTGGGAACCGCCTAGTGATCTGGAGGATAGAGAATGGATACGCACAAACGAACGAGGACTTCCTGAAGGGGGTCAAAATACAGACAAAGCCCTTTCTTGGTGTAATAGGAGTTGCACCCTCTGAGGGTGAATTTGGCATGATTCCGCCTCAGTATTTCGGGGGTAATATGGACAACCACCTTCTTGTCAAGGGTGCTAAGCTGTATCTTCCTGTTAACCAAAATGGAGCCCTTCTATCATTCGCGGATCCACATGCATCTCAGGGAGACGGTGAAATTTGCGGCACAGCAATAGAAACAAGTGCGGAGGTGACCGCCCATGTGAAAGTACACAAGAATTACAAGATGAAGTTTCCACGCGCGTTTTCGCCCTACACTGACACAGAAGAGAAGATAGTTGCAATGGGCATTGCCCCAGATCTCAAGGATGCAGCCGCACACGCAATAGAAAACATGTTTGAAGAGCTCAAGACATTCGACTTTTCAGAGGAAGAATCATACGCACTGATGAGTGTTGCAGGAGACCTAAGGATCTCAGAAATAGTGGATGAACCAAATTTTGTGGTATCAGCAACACTTTCAAAGAGGTATGCAAAGAGGGAATAACTTAAACCTCTAGAGTTGCGAAATTCAGGAAGGCAAATTCGTATCTCTTTTGCTTCGGCCCTGCCAAACTCTTACTATCTTGACAACCTCAATCCAGAATGTGGAGAGAATAGAAACTACCACGATCAACGCCCAGTCCAATGCTGTAAGGTAGGCAGTGCTAAGGATTACCTGGAGGTCAGGAAATAGGGTTATGACTGCCAGTGCCATGATGACTCCTAGACCCCACAGCAATATTGCCCTGTTGGCAAAGAACCCCTTGCTGAGAAGAGGCTCATTCTCTGTTCGCAAATTCTGAGCAAGAAGAACTTGGGAGATCACCCATGTCGAGAATGCTGCGGTCTGTGCCTCAACCAGACTCCCAGTGTTAAAGTACGTGTACAGATATATTGTGGTTACGCCAACAAATAGGCCAATCGCACCAAGAGCAACCCCCCATGTCATGCTCCTGTCTATGAACTGTTTACCCCTTTTGGCGGGCTTAGAATCCATCAGTCCACGTTCTCCCCTTTCTGAAACAAATCCTGCAAGTGCTGCTACATCCACGAACAGCTCAACCACAATTATCTGAATTGGAGAAAATGGGAAAGGTATGGACAGGAATAGGGGAACAATGAAGACCATCACAAGGGCAAGTTTTACCGAAAGATAGTACCTGACCCCCTTTCTTAATGTGAAAAATATGTTCTTTCCCTCCCTCACTGCATCAACAATTGTTGAAAACTTGTCATCTGTCAGGATCATGTCTGATGATTCCTTTGCAGCATCAGTACCTCTTATGCCCATTGAAATTCCAATATCGGCTGTCTTTAGTGCAGGCGAGTCATTTACTCCATCGCCGGTAACGGCAACAACTTCACCTGAGGAGGCCAGGTATTTTACAATCCTGTACTTGTCTTCTGGAGTGATCCTCGCAAATATTGAGGCGTCTTTCATCGCGTTCTCAAATTCCTCCTCACTCATTTGTGCAAGTTCCGAACCCAGTATTACGTTGCTTGAATGGTTAATACCAACAGAATTCGCAATTTCTCTGGCAGTCTTAGGGAGGTCCCCCGTTATCATAATCACTCTAATGCCAGCCTTCTGGCACTGTTCTATTGCGCTCTTCACATCGCTTCTTGGTGGATCGACAAAACTGACAAGTCCCACTAATGTGAGATGCCTCTCCAAATCCTTCTTCTCTCTTGATGGATCAATTCCACGCCTGTACGCAACTCCTATAATTCTCTCACCTTTTTCGGATAAGGAGTCAACTGCTGACATTATTGAGGTCCTATCTTCATCAGTTATTTGCCTGAGGGTTCCTTTTTCGTATACTATATCTGTGAATGAGAGTATTTTCTCAGGTGCTCCTGTTACATAGATGTAATCTGTTCCATCCGATTTGTATACAAAAGAAGAGGTTTTTGAGGTATCGTCAAAGCCGAACTCTTCCAAAACTTCGTAATCTTTCCTTAGATCATCAATTTCAGCTCTTCCCTCCGAATACTGTAGGACTGCTACTTCCATCGGATCCTTGTACCTTACTGCAGACTTGGAACTGGACTCGAGGTTTCCCGTGCCCAAGAGGGCGGACTTGAGGAGTTCAGGATCTGGGGCATCATTTCCTTCCAGCATGTTTCCAAGTGTGAATGTGTGGCCAATACTCATTCTGTTCTCTGTAATTGTTCCCGTCTTGTCAGTAGCAATTATTGTTACATTCCCCAGAGTTTCCGCAGCCCTTAGTTCTCTGACAATGGCATTCTTCTTAGCTAATGCATAGGCACCGGCGGCCAAAGTAACTGATATGACTATGGGCAGTTCTTCAGGTAAAGTGGCAAACGCCAGGGATAAGCCAGTCACGATCATTGTGTCCAGTGGCTGATGCTCAAAGTATCCGATAACCGGTATTGCTACGCTGAATGCAAGAGCTACCATTGCAAGAATGTATGAGAGCCTGCTCATGGACTCTTCCAGGGGTGTTGGGGCTTCTTCCGCTTCCTCAACTAAACCAGATATCTTTCCAAGTTCTGTATTTCTGCCAGTACCTGTTACGACCATTTTCCCTGACCCATGAACTATAAGTGTGCCTGAGAAAACTAGGTTTGGCCGTGCGTTCACTCCCTCAACTATATCTGAGCTGTAACTCTTCCCTACTGGAAATGATTCACCTGTCAGGGAAGATTCGTCCACTTTCAGGTTGTAGGAATCCGTCAACCTTCCGTCTGCAGGTATCCTGTCTCCAGGAGAAAGGATAACTATGTCTCCGGGAACCAAAGTACTGCTCTTCACTATTACAGGACTGCTATTGCGGATCACAACAGAAGAGTGGGAAGAGAGTGACTTCAGCGCCTGAATAGACTTTCCGGCCCTGTGTATGCTTGCAACTTCCAGAAAAACAACAATTAGAACAATCACCACGATTGTGATGGCATCGGAGGGATTTCCTAAAACTGAGTATATTATCCCAATGACCACAAGAAGCACGATCATGGGCTCCCGAATTTCTTTCAAAAGAACATCCACGAACCCTCTCTTCTTCCTTTCAGACAGTGAGTTAAGCCCATACTTTACTAGCCTATCAGCTGCCTCTTTCTGGGACAGCCCTGTTTCACTGTCCGTTGAAAATTTTTCCAGGATTTCTCCTAGTGGAGCATTAGGATCCAAATCGAACGATATGGAAATGTCCATTCAATCTTAAAAAAATTGCCTGAGGTGACTTAAGATGAATCCCATATCCTTACACTTCGTGTTTATGAAACATATCAGTGAGCCATCAATATATGCATTTACCATTCACATAGGTGTGAAGGACCTTTATCTTTCGCACATCTTGGAGCTCAATTTCGAATGGATCTGTATCGACAACGATGAAATCGGCTTTTAGGCCTTTCATGAGAGATCCAATTTTCTTATCCCTGAGTGCGTGGGCTGACCCCTCTGTATAAGCTCTAAGAGATTGTTCCAAGGTAAGACGCTCGCTCTGAGTGACAACACCTAAGGGTATTCCGTCTCCAGATCCTCTGGTAATTGCTGCATATACCGTCTCCCATGGATTGATGCGTTCTACTGGGCAGTCAGTGGAAAGAGATAACTCAAACTCCCTATCCAGGAGGCTTTTGAATGGGTAAATAATACCAGCTCTTTGTTTTCCAAGCCTATCGAGCACCCAGAAATCAGTTATGATAAAGTGTGGTTGAACAACAAGAATCGGATTCACCTTTGAAATTTTCCCGATTTGGTCCTTCCTCACAAGGGCAACATGATCAACCCTATGCCTTTCATTTAAGTGAGAAAAGCTTTCAAGAACATTATCTAGAGCCTTGTCTCCAATGGCATGCACCGCGACATCAAGACCTTTAGATTCTGCGAGTCTTGACAGGTGGATCATTATTTCCACGCTTGTAATTTCGTCACCGTAACTTTCTTTGTCATCTTCATACGGAAAACTCAGAAGCGCAGTCTTGGTGCCAAATGAGCCGTCAGAAAATAGCTTTACACCTGTTACTTCAAGCAAATCATCGTTGGCAAAGCTCTTGAAATTCTCGAGCTCATCCGCATTCAGGTATGCATGAACACGGACGTTCAATTTGCCCTTCTTCCTGAGATCGGAAAGCAGATTGAGAACGTGAAGACTGCAGCACATAAAGCCTACAGAAGTTACCCCGCACTTAGCGAGTTCGCGAACTGCATCTTCCAATACAGAACTTTTGGGATCAGAAAGGCATATCTCATTCACTCTCCTCTTGACATGTTCAAACACGTCCTCTTTCACAATTCCCGTCAATTCACCTTCTGATTTTACGAGGTTAACAGAATTGCCGAATTTCTCTTTGAGTCCCAAAGTCTCGAGTCCCTTGGAATTGAGGAGTCCGGAGTGCAAATCTACTCTGCTCATGAATACAGGTCTGTCACTGACCACTTCGTCAATGTCGTGCTTTGTTGGCATCCTACCTTCTGAGAACAGGTGCTCATCCCAACCATGTGCAAGTAACCAATCAGATATTCCAGTGGATGAAGATATTTTTTCTTTGATTTCTTTGATTGAAGTGACGCCCACCAGATCCACAACGTTCAGAGACACGCCAAAGGAATCGAGGTGCATATGAGCATCTATGAAGCCGGGGAGGACAGTCTTTCCTTCGAGATCAACAGTTTCGTATGATCCTTCTATTTCTGGGATTTCCTCCTTCGCTCCCAAAAGCGAGACCATACCATTCTCGACTAAGATCCACCCGTATTCTTTAAGGGGACTGAAAGAGGCCAGAATCCTGCCATTTGTAAAGAGTGATTTAACCATAGAAACGCAGCGTTAGATAATCAAATCAAAATGCTTAACCATTGGGCTGTTCACCTAAATCACATCTCAATTCAGGAAATATGAGTGGGAACTCATTTCACCTTTTTAGATGTGAGTAATTTGCTTACCCTTTCCGCTATCTTGAGAGTCTTAGTGTCATCGCCAGGCCCGCCGCTTATGAGTAAGCCGGTCGGAAGGCCATCTATGAAGCCTGAGGGAACGGTGATGGAGGGAGACCCAAGAACGTTAAAAAGCTCCACGTTTCTTACGAGTGGCTCCCTGAATTCTGCTTCTTTTCCTATTACGTCCATCACTTTGGGTGCAGTAATCTCAGTTGTAGGGCATATGATTGCATCGAAATCGTACATCGCCTCGTTGTACTGCGAGATGATCTCCTTCCTTAACGAAATCGCAGAATCATAATCACTTTTCTCGACCTTACCCCCGTTTTCCAGAATTGTTCTAACATCTGGGGAATAATCGCAGAAATGCTCCTTCAGAATGTCTTTGTGGCCATTATATCCATCGCGGCTGGATATGGTTCTTCTCACGCTGTTGCCACTCTCCTGGAGGAGTGGAATATTTGCTGGTTCTGCAGATATATTGCTATTGCTCGACTTTATGCTTTCAATAAAAGCATCAAAATTTGCATCACTACTTGTTGCAAGAATTCCAAGCTTTATTTCATCAGAATCCCAGTCCATTTCTTCAATATTTGGAAAGAGTTCCCTTATTGTCCAAAGCAACGTGGTGAAATTCCTTGTTATGATCCCTGTTGCCTCCATGATTTCAGAGAATGGAAGGTCTGAATCGCTCTTCGCGTACATATTGGAAGGCTTATATCCAACGACGCCGCAGAGCGATGCAGGGATTCGAATTGATCCTCCTGTGTCCGTTCCTACACCGACATCAACCAGACCTGAGGCAACCGCAGCTGCTGATCCGCCTGATGAACCGCCACAGATTCTCTCCATGTCATGTGGGTTTCTGCATGGGCCGATCAAGGAAGAAGTGTTAGTTGCACCGATTGCAAACTCATGCAGATTAGTCTTCCCCACAATCGTGCCGCCATTGAAGAGTATTGTCTGAACCACACGGGAATGCTGATCTGCTATTTTGTCATGGAATATCCTTGAGCCATAGGTGCATCTCATTCCCTTAACTGGTATGCAGTCCTTGATTCCAAACGTCATGCCGTTGAGGGAGCCAGAATTACTCTCCTTGAGCTCTTGCATAGTTATGAAGGAATTTGTGATGTCTTTCAGGATCATTTTTATTGCATGGACTAGCTAAATTTTAAATTTCGTAAGAGTCTCGCTTAGGTAAGGGCTTCCACTGGGACCTTAGTCCAGAAATGATCTTCTATTTAGCCAAACTTGAGTGGGTAGTGTCAACAATCAGGCCTTCCATAGCCTCCGCCTCCAGGTGTTTCTATGATAACTTCATCTCCTTCTTGTAGAACCAGGGTAAATTTTCCACTCATTTCTTCCCTTTTTCCTTTTCTTAACACCGATACTGCTGATTTTTTACCAGGACCGCCGCCTTCCAAACCCCAAGGTGGAATTATGAAACGCTCACCAATCATCGATAAGGTGGATTCAGAAAGTACCTTGAACGATCTCACTATGCCATCTCCTCCCCTGCGTCTTCCATTACCACCGCTGCTTTCTCTGAGCTTGTATGATGTGAAAATAAGTGGATATGTCATCTCTGCGACTTCGATTGGTGTATTGAGGGTGTTTGTCATATTTGAGTGGACACCCGAAATGCCATCCGAGTCCGGTCTTGCTCCATTGCCTCCACCAATTGTTTCATAGTAGGCCCAGAAACCTCCATTTTCCCTTGGGCCCCCAATCATGACATTCATCATGGTTCCAGAAGAAGCGGCAGGCACTTTGTCTTTCAACGCTTTGCTCATGGCAAGAAATGCCACGTCGGCAACCCTCTGCGTAGTCTCTACATTTCCGCCTGCCACGGGATATGGCTTATCCGGACTTAGAAGGCAACCCTTGGGGGCTATGGCTTTGATAGTACTGTAGAATCCATCATTTGTCGGGATAAATCCATTCATGAGGCATCTTATTACGAATGCAGTTGCGGAGTAAGTGACTCCTGGAACAGCGTTCAATGGGGCACGAACCTGTTCATGCGTTCCAGTGTAATCAGCGGTTATACCTTGGCCTGAGATAGAAATCTTAACCCTAATAGGAAGCTTTTCGCCGTTCACTTCAAGATAATCTGTTGCCGAATAGTCGCCCTTCTTCCATTTCGATATTTCTATTTGTGAAAGTTTAGCAGAGTGATTTAATGCTAGTTTCCAGCTCTCCCTTACCACATCTGCACCAAATTTCTCAAGAAGTGCCAAGACCCTTCTTATACCCATGCGATTTGCTGCCAATTGTGCATTAAGATCACCTTCTGTGGTCTCGGGATCTTTGAAATTTTCCAGAATTATTGCCAATATTTCTTTGTCTAACGCACCATTTTTGAGAATTTTAACGGGAGGAATTACAAATCCTTCGCCGTATAGATCAATAGCTGATGGGTTTAAACTTCCTGGTAAGGGACCTCCAACATCAACGTTGTGGGCTTTGTTGATTACATATGCCATCAAAGAAGGACCGAGATAAACCGGAGCGATTACAGTAACATCGTTGAGGTGTGTTCCAGAAATATAAGGATCGTTCAGGATCAGCATATCTCCAGCATCGAGAACAACGTTGTTTTCTTCCATCCAATTTATTATGTTGTCTGCACCTATCTTGAACGATCCCAGATGCACAGGTATATGTTCTGCCTGGGCTACGATCTTTCCAGTCGAATCGAGGACTGCGCAGCTATGATCCATCCTTTCCCTAATATTGGGTGAAATTGCAGATCTTTTTAGAGCAATTCCCATTTCTTCTGCAATGAATTCAGTTGCTTTGCTGACGATCTCCCACTTGATCATATTGGATTACTCCTCTTGAGCGTTAATTCTCCCATGCTGCCTAGAATGCATGTCCAACCATCAGGGACAAAAGTGGTGGAATCATAATCATCTATAATACAGGCTCCGTTCGTCGGAGTGTCTGCCTTCAATCCAGGCCTGTTGTAAACTCTTATGGAAAGTTTCTTGCCTTCAATCACCACCTCTCGAGAATTTATCTTAAGATCTTCGCGTCTTCGATTTTCTAGAACTGGCTTTTTTCTCGCTACTATTCCAAATACTCTAATTGTAACGATTTCTATTTTTCTGTTTAGAAGGAAACCAAATGTTGATTTGTGAATATTTCTGAATTTTTCCTCAATCTCTTCCCTCGAACCTTCTTCAGTCTCAACTGTCAACTCGGAACCTTGTCCCAAGTACCGGCAATCTGCATATCTTTGGAATTTTGCACTTTTGTGAGCTGTGCTAAGTTTCTTTTCAAGAATTTCAAATTCTTTAGACGGATCGATAGGAAAAGAAGATCTTGCCTCGTATTTCCAATCGGAATACAGGAGTCCTAAAGCGCTGAATAAGCCTGCTCTTGATGGGACAATAACTTTCGTGATACCAAGTTCTTCTGCTATTCTTGCTGCATGTTGAGGACCAGCACCTCCAAATGCAATCATGGTGAAGTTTGAAGGATCAAAACCTCGCTCCACAGTAACCATTCTGATGGCTCTGGACATCTCAAGATCGGCCAAATTCAATGCAAGCTCTGCAACCTCATATGGGTCTCCAAGTTTTGCAAACCCATCAAGTGCACCCTCAATATTCAGCTTCATCAGTCCTCCAAGAAGACTCTGTCCAAGTATCCCAATTACTGCATTGGCATCAGTAACAGTTGGTTCTAAACCTCCCTTTCCGTAACAGATCGGTCCGGGATCGGCTCCAGCGCTAACTGGACCAATCTGTAGGCCACCTGCCGAATCTCTCCATATTATTGTTCCACCTCCCGCAGAGACTTCAGCTAGATCTACGAATGGGAATCTGACTGGATATCCGGATCCCTTTGTTACTCTCCCATGGTGAGAATCGCCGCCTACCTCATATTCAGTTGTGATGGAGACTTCACCGTTGACCACTGTACATGCTTTTGCGGTAGTGCCGCCCATATCAAAGCTGATCACATTTTTAAGGCCTAGGATTTTTGCGAACTCTGCAGCGGCTATCACTCCAGCTGCCGGGCCAGATTCCACAATCTGGACAGGTTTCTTGTAGACTTCCTCTGTGGCGACTAGGCCACCAGAAGAAGCCATTACACTGATGTTAGGAGAACCAAAATTCCTCATGGCCTTCTCCAGCCCTTGGATGTAACTTGAGACAATTGGAATAAGGGCAGCATTGACAACAGTTGTTGAAGTTCTCTCATATTCCCGCTGTTCGGGAGCGATTTCAGAAGAGATCGAGAGGCAAGGGAAGATTCTCTCCAGACAGCTCTTTGCGTTCAACTCATTCCTCGGATTTATGTACGAGTTTAAGAAAGATATGGCAACGGACTCTACTGACCTTTCTCTTAATTTGGAAGCAATTTCGTGCAGCTGGTTTTCCTGAACCCCCTTTAGCACTTTCCCATGAGTGTTAGTCCTTTCTTCAACTTCGATTCTAAGATTTCGTGGTACCAATGATTTCGGCCTTTGAAAGGTTAAGTCATATAATTTGGGCCTGTTTTGTCTGCCTATTTCAATGATATCTACGAAACCTCTTGTCATGAGCAAAGCAACTTTGGGTATTCTTAAGCCATGCTGACCCAGGAGCGCATTTGTAGCAATTGTTGTCGCATGAACAAGATCTGTTAACTCCTCCTTGCCAAAATTCTCCGATATTTCATTTACTGCTCCTACCTCTGGTGATCCTGGGGTTGTGGGAACCTTGAAGAATCCGGTTACATTGTCATCCTCCTGAAAAATTATGTCTGTGAAGGTTCCACCGATATCAACGGACGCTGAAAATTTAGGCATATTCTTAAAAGTACTGGGTGCTGATTAAATTTGTCAATGATAATACTGCATCTGATTAGAGGACTATTTACATTGGAAATGAATTCAAGAAACTTGTGAAACGAAAGTTTCTTCTTATCCGAGAAGAGCATATTATGACACAGTGTTTCTATCAGTCAAAGTTCACCCGCTTCAGTAAAACCTCAATACAACTTGTTCTGAAAGACTTAAGAACTCGTACATGGTATCTTTTTACATGAAGATGAACAGTCTTCTTGTTTTTGTTGCTGTCGGAATAGTTGTTTTAACCACGCTAGCGTTTTCAGTCGCTCCTATAGTTGGATCCTCAACGTTTTTAAAGGAGGAGAGAAATGCCCCGGCCACTTCGACACAGGGTGCGTTTGCATTTGTTTCTGAATTCAATTCTGGAGGTTCATTCCAGGATTATGGGTGGAATTTACAGAGCGGTAGCCCATTCATCACTTCAGGGATTAATTACTTCGGGGAACCTTCGCTAAGTATGCCTGCCAGATCTTCAGTTGTCACTCATGAAAATGTCACTCCAGGCGGACAATTTGTATCATTCCAGTTTGCTGTAAATGCACAATCAGGAAATGCGACCTTTGCGATCATAAATCAGCTAGGGCTGGCGGTGGCGAACATAACTGTCAGCGGAAATGATGTATATGCAAGCGGTGGAGCCGGAACCCCCGTCCAATCTGGTACAGCTCCTACAGGTGGTGCATACAATGGAGGCTGGATGTACATATCAGGAAATCTCTATAACACAAGCACTCACAAGAACTTCGGATGGACACTGCAATTGTTTGTCGACCAGACAAATTCTGTGTTTGCTACTGTAAGCACTCCACTGGGATATGCATACAGTGGCCTGCAGATGAGCACTTCAAGCGGGAATGCTTACTTCACGAATATTGTGTTTTCGAGCTATGAGATACCTATCTACTTGCCAGGATACAACAACATGGAGGGATACGGACAGGGATCTGGCCTACTTGTGTCTCTGCTGCATCCATTCACCACACTTCATGCAAACATGATACTTGACAACTGGAGCACACTGCAAACTGGGATATTGAGCTTCCAGATCAATGCAATGAACTACTACGGCGCGACGAGATCAAGCTGTGTGGGATTCTTCCAGCTTGGAATAGACCTCAATCCCAATGGTACCATATCTCCATGGTATGTTGAAGGAACAAACTGCTATGCACATTATTTCATACATTCTAATAGCCCTCAAGTACAGCCAGGATTCAAATCACCTAACGGCACAAAGCTTGGACTAAAAATACAAGACATACCTTCAGAGAAAATGATTTTCTTCCAGATCATAGATTACAGCGTCAACGGTCAGAATAAGTACTGGAACGCCACTATGCCATATCAGGGAACGGAATTCTATGCGACATACACACAAATGGAGTTCCAGCCAGTTGCTGAGTCACACATACTGGATTATCACTTCAACGGTTCTTTGTACAATATGACCTATGGTGACAGCGCAAGCAGCATGACACCGCTCAACAGCACATACATGCTACCGTTTACCCTTGATGCACCTCCAACCTGGTCGCTTGCATATTACAACGGGGATAACTCAGGCTATCAACAAATCGCATGAATTTAGTTTGCACTTGTAGGGATTTTCCCTACCCTTATTTTTAATCAAAAGCACAAAAGGCACAAAATGTTCTTTGAAGAAGCATTGAAGCGTTTTCAAAGATCATGTAAAGTAACAATTATGCGAGGAGCTGCCTGATTTAGATAACAAATCATAGGTTTCAATGTGAAATATTTCGCCCATTATGCATAAATTGATGTATATAGTAGAGCAATCACTCTAAATCATTACTTGCGGTGGGCTTGAACATGAGTGACAAGGATGCAGAGGAAGAGAAACCTGGATCTAGAGGTCTTAGGGTGATTATTTTTCTCACATTCCTCTTCGGGGCATGGCTCATAATATCATCTAAGAGCCTAAATTTCAATGGAAATGGTCCAGTGACAGGACTCAACGTTCAATTTATTCTAAACGGATTTGGGAGCTTTGTCGGGAATTTGGTAAATACTTTTGGGCAATCCCTTGGGAATGAAATTTCAGGTATTTCTCAGAACCCGGACAACATAGTCTATCTTGCTGCACCTATAGCTGTTATGGGCCTAATTCCTCTTTATTCGCTGACTAAAAGATTCACAGAATCGGGAGGTTTGGCGTTCTTCGTTTCAGTTCTGTATTTGTTCTTCTGCTTGCTAGTAAGGCCAAGCTGGACTGGCTTCGTTTACTTATCATTTTTTCCAACGCTTATACTTTGGGCATCCGCGGCATACGCACGTGGTTACAAGAACCTGTCTTTCTTTCTTTTTCTTGGAACGATCTTTGTTAATCCAATTTCAGCCGCCCTAGTGCTTACATTTGCATTGTGCGCTTTTTACAAGAGCTGGCAAGATGGCACTGAGAGTTTCATTGGAAATCCCAGAAGCTTGATACTTGAGAGCGTCTCTGTCTTTGTTTTTGTTATTTTCATCTTGAAGTACACATACAAATTCTTCCTATATCCTTCACTTGTGTACAACATCAATCAAACCTCACTCTCCTCATATGGGTCCACGTTCAGCACTCTTCTCATGTCAAACCTCTTCAGCAACATATTGCCTCTTATTCCTGAATTCACAAATGAGTCCGGTATATTGCTCAGCATCGTTGTTCTGGCGGTAGTAGGAGTAATGGGAGGACTTAGCAGAACTGCATTAAAAAGAGTCAAAAGTGCAGGATCGTAGATCAGTTCTTCCTTTTTGTTGTCTCTTTCAAACTACCTTTCTTAAAAAGGCAAGTATAAATGCATACGATACCAATTCTCCCATGAATGGACATATTGATATCTGTCATAATACCGGATCATAACAGAAAGGATTATGTCAAGGATGCTGTAAATTCTGTCCTGAACCAGACTTTTGACATGCGTCAAGTCGAAATTCTCGTGATTAAGAATTATAAAGATGAGGAAATTGACGGATTCCTTGAGGGAAATCGTGTCAGATCAATATTCACGGAAAAGAAAAGCTTAGGAGAAAAACTTGCCTTGGGCATTGAGCAGAGCAAAGGTACTTTTCTTGCATTCTTGGACGATGATGATGAGTTTGAGGATGGTAAGCTCGTTGCCGTAAGGGACGCATTTTCTGATGGCTCTGTTGCTTTCTACCACAATTCAATAAATTTCGTTACCGAAGATGGAAATATTATTGGAGAAGGTCTCTCGCAAAATATTCCTGTCACGCTGATACGCAATTCTTTGAACTTTAAGTCATACTTCCGTCTTGTCAAGAAGTACAAATTGGACTGGTATATGAGCTCAATCGCAGCCAGGAAATCGATCTTGTTGCCTCATATTCAATTTATACGTTCAATCGACACATCGCTTGACAAGACCATCCTATTCCTCTGTGCATCATCAGGAGATGACTTATTTTTCGATAGCAACACACTGACCAGATACCGAGTTCATCGTAGCAAAATGAACATGATAACTGAATTGGAAGATTATATCAGAGTTAGAGAGGAGTTCTACTTGAAGAGTAAGGTAACCGTTGAACTCCTGGGGTCATACTTGCATAAGGGACCCATGAGCGTTATGCTAAGACTTGAGAAATTCCACTCTCACCTTCTCACCTACTTCTTCAGTGATGCAGACTCAGAGAAAGTTTCATCTGGAAGGCTGATTGCCGGGATATTCGAAAATGTGTACTATGGGGTCGGCGTTACTGTGAAGTGGTGTATAGCTTGCCTTGTGCGGAAGATATACAAGAAAGGTATTAGGAAACGGCTTTACAATTCAACGATGAAAGAGTTCAGGAGATTTGGACTCAACTAATATTAATCAGAAATTTCAATTTTTCAATATTCTGTCGTAGTACTGCACAACGCTTTTTTTGAAATTCTCCTTCGAGAAGTCCTTAGCTCGCTCTAGACCTGATTTTCTCAATTCTTCAGACCTCTCAAGGGATTCCTTTATGGCAGGGACACAATGGTCTGAATCCGGCTCGACAAGAATTGCCGAATTACCAGACACTTCTTCTATCACGTCAATATTGGAAGCTACCACAGGTAAGCCCGCTGCAAAGGCCTCTATAAGCGGTTTGCCAAATCCCTCCATGAGCGTTGGAAACAGCAAGACATCGCTTGCATTGTAAATTAAATTCATCTCTTCAGGTGGTATTGATGAGAATGTGTAGCATTCGCCAAGTGGGGGACCGACCCTGACGAGGGAATACTCAGGGCCTAGCCTGTCCAGCGTTTCCCTTACTGTCGGAAGATTCTTCCTCTTCAAGTTACTCGAAACTGAGAGCACTAGCTTCTTATCTAGAGGTAGACCAAGTTTCCTGCGGCACTCATCTTTACTGTTCAAGAATTTGATTTGCTCAGGCACTGGTATGTAAATCACCTTGATTTGACCGTTGAATCCATACGACTCGAGCCCACTCTTTATGTATTGTGAGGGGGCGACAACATTCTTGAAATTCTTGAATCTGTCAAGGAACTTCTTTGAGATGTTTCCCACTCTTCTGTACGCTTCGTCTCCTGCATGAAGGAAGAACAAATCGTGAATAGTGACAACGTCCTCTTCATTGTCCGACAATATAGGCAAGCCAAAGGTGGTGTAATGTACAAAGCTCCCTACCAGTTTAGCCTTAAGCTCCTTGAAGATAGAATTTCCTAACCTGATATTCATAGCCCACCCCGAACCGGCCCACATAGGAAATTTTCCAGTAAATACCTCAGGGTTGCCTCTATATGAGGAGGAAAGTTGGTTGGAGTCAAGCTTTAGCATAATCCTCTTGAAGCCGCTTGCCTCGCTGAATTCATAGGAATAGCTATCAAGGCTGCTGAATTGTCTTCCTGAACCAAGGATTGTCATATTTTTCATGCTATTGCCTATCCTGCTATGCCTCAAATTTGCGGAGGTGTACGACAATATAGCTGTCGCCTTTTTTAAATTGCCCATTTGGAATGGGATGACACATTGTCCATTTGCGGTCAAATTCTTTGACTCACCTCTTTTACAAGCACAACTTGACTGAGTGTTTCCCCTAAATGGATCTTACTTTCCAAATCCGATACCTACATAGGAGGGGGCACATGAAACTACAAAAAAATGGTATAAAACACTACATGGTTGTTGTTTTGCAATGATTGAGCAAGCTTCAGATGAAATGTCAATGCATTATGTAGGTTCCGATACAAGCAGGAATGATAGCTGGCATAAAGTCAAGTTTGAGCGTAAAAGAAGACAGAATGAACCAAGGAAGGAATCGTACATGAGCCTTGGAGCCAAGACCAATATTGCTATCTCAGTAGTCAAAGATGCACTGACAAGATTCAGAAGGCCAACAGTTGTCTGGAGCGGAGGCAAAGACAGCACAGTTGTACTCCACCTAGTTAAAAAAGTGGTAGAAGAGTCTGGTATGAAGATGCCACCAGCGTTGTTTATTGACCATGGTGACCATTTTTCAGAGACCTTTGAAATACTTGACCAGGTTAGCGGGGATTGGGGTTTTAATGTCATATATGCAAAAAATAATGACGTCCTTGACAACGTGGTAAATGGCGTTATACCCTTAGAGAGGCTCAACAAGGTGAATGTGAGGGAGGCCAGAAAGATAGGTTTTGAAGGTAAGGAATTCAAGTATTCACTTGACAGTGAGGTCGGAAATCACCTCCTCAAGACTGTTGCCATGGCCTCTGCGGTTGAAAAGTATAGATTCGATGCTCTTTTCACTGGAGTAAGGTGGGATGAAAATCCAGCAAGATCCAATGAAGTATTCATCTCTTCAAGAACGAGACCCACACATTACAGGGTACAGCCTATTTTGCCCTTCATGGAGAAAGATGTATGGAAATACATTTTCGAGCATAAACTCCCGATGCATCCAAAGTACTTGGAGGGATACAGGTCAATTGACGGTATTCATGATACAACTAAGATATCTGAGCTTCCTGCGTGGCAACAGAACATGGAACTCACAAGTGAGCGTTCGGGTAGGTCACAGGATAAGGAAGGCATGATGGAGAGACTCAGGGCAAACGGGTATATGTGATGAAACCCTGCAACGTAATTTTCATAGTCCTGGATACTATGAGAGAAGACGGCATACAGCCATATTCAGATTCAGCCAGTACTCCTAATATGCTGAAATTTGCGCAGAATGCGGATGTTTATCATAACGTAATATCAACTTCTTCATGGACCTTACCTTCACATATCTCCATGTTTACTGGCCTTTATCCGCTTGAGCATGGCATTGATTACTCTACTATGTTTGAGAAGACAGTAGCTAATACCCCAGAGACACGCGATAAATTCCTACCTCGTAGGTTGAAGCATGCTGGTTATAATACATACGCGTACAGTGCAAATAACGTCATTTCTGAAGAATTTGGTTTCTCGCTTGGTTTCGATCGTTTTGTCAACGATTCGTTATCTCCGCCCTCCAATAAAACATCTATTTACCGAGAGTTTGGGGATAATGATCGTGAGATAGTATCAAATTTGTTAAAGAAAATGCGAGTAAAGGATCTGCTGAATTTCTATAGCCTGTACAGGGCGGAGAAGAAATTCAGGAAACGTTCAGGGTTTCCTCAGAACCAGGGCGCAAAGGAGATCATATATCAATTGATTAATGACAGCTTCGCAAGCCCCCTCTTCCTCTTCATCAACATGATGGAGATGCATGAACCGTATGAAAGTGAAGTAATACGGAATGTAAACAGGATTAAGGAATATGTTGGAAAGGACAGTATTCCAGAAGATGCAGCAGATGCAATAAAGAAGGAATACTACGCTAGAGCAGAGATTGTTGATGAAAATGTCGGTAAGATTCTTGATCTTCTCAAAGCCAAGAATCTCTTTGATGATTCCCTTATAATAATTGTTTCAGATCATGGTCAAAGCTTCGGAGAGAAGGATTGGTACTTCCATCAACAGTTCCTCTACGATGAGCTTGTCAAAGTTCCTCTGATCATTAAGTATCCATCCATATTCAAAGAAGGAGGCAACATTCACAAAGATGAGAAGGAATACTACAGCGTAGCAGATCTATACGACTTGGTTGTTACCTTTTGTGAGGGTCATGGTGAAGAGCTTAGGGAAAGAAATACTGTTTTCGCCGATTTACTAGATTCGACGGAAAGCGAGATGTTAGACTTAGAGTCTTTCAGCCACCTTTTTGATACCAGTGATAAGCTGGCCCGGTTCACTTCCGCAAAAGAGGCAATCTTTCATGATGGGTATAAAGCAGTCTTTGAGTCTACTGGGCAAAGGCTTGATGAATTTACGTACAACGGCAAGGAACTTAGTGTTGCAGATTACGAGAACATCCTAAGGGAGATAGTTGAAGAAGCGGAAATATACATTGGGAATGCGGAGTTTTACTTTCCTGAAGAATGGGTGTCTTGTGCCTCAAAGTCACCAGAACTCAAGGTAACTTCTAGATGAAGATGCGGGTTCTCAGCTTACTGCAGAAGTAGATAATACTATTACGTTAACGATGTTAGTTAATCTTAAAAAATTCTTTCTTGCACTCCGCTAATATTTCTGTTCCTATAAACAGCATATTAAAAACACACGGTCTAGCATAGGTACAAAACATTCATTTACGAAAAATATTAATGATGCTCTTCTTTGAGCTGTTTCAAAATTGTTATGGGATTCAGATATGTGACAAAGGTCCAAACCTGGTTGAAGGTGATCTCCTTGATAAGTATGGCCACTCCAAGGTACAGCAGTAATGAGAATATTCCTAATGGAGCGAGAATAAAAATAGAAAACGGCTGTATTACTTGAAGAACCAAATATATGAAAGTGAATTGAAATGAAACAGGTATAAGATGTCTTATCACTTTCAAGTTAGTTCCAACCCCTTCCCTCTTGTATACTGTATACCTTAATAGAAAATTATTCAGGAGAGATGCGATAAGCGAACTTACCGCCGCCCCCATTACTCCTAAAGAGAGGTAGGTTACACCAAGAATCTCCTTAGGAACTAACAGGAGATTGAGCACTATATTCAACAAGATTGTAGACCCAGACACTATTGCGATTACGTGCGTTTTCCCTCTAGCAGTCAGCGCAGAGATATATGGCGCAATGGTAGTTTGGAAGTATACTGTCACCGCCAATACTGAGAGGATGTCAGCATATGCGACATATGTCCCATTGAACAGATTAACTATGAATTTGTTTAGCACGATAAACATAACTATGAATGGCAAAATAAAGAGAGAGATCAGCCTCTCGAAATCCCCAATAGAACTACTGAATTTTAGAGTGTCCTTGGCGCTTGTGACCCTTGAAAGAAGAGGAAGGAAAAACGCGGTGATTGCCACGGAAAGTGCTCTTATTGTCTGCACTACCTTTTGATCCAGGAAGAACCCTGCAGTAGCTTGGGCACCCCAGAAGAATTGTATAATCACCTTATCAAAGTTCGAGTTGAAGGTGACTATTGCGCCTGAAACCGCCAGTGGAACAGCCACTACAGCATACATAGTGAACATCTCCTTTGAGGGTTTGCTGATAGACCATGGCCTGCCAAGTGCCATTCCAGTGGCGAAATAAACAGAATACGAGATGCTATAAGTCACTGCAAGCAGTATTGCAGCATGAATTGTCGAGCGAATTGATAAATGGAAATAGAATATCAAACCTATTCCAACAAAGATTGAATTCCTTAAGATCGCCTCTGCCATGGGCGGTATTGCCATCCGAGCGGGTGAAAGTTTAGCAGTATAATAAGCCTGAGCAAACCCCTGAAGGCTTTGAAAGAAGTAGTAAGGTATGACAGCGACAATCATCCAATATTCAACTTCATTTTCAAAACCTCTGTGCAGAAGGCTTGTCCATAAAAGTAGCATTCCCACAACGACGGCTGCGTAAACGAATCCCAGTACGAGTTTTACTGTAAGGTAGGTTCCATTGCAAGTACCTACTTCATAACCTTCTGAGACAAATTTCTGATGCGATTGTGAGAAACCCATATCTGCGACAAATGAGAAAATGCCACCAAACCCTATGGCAAAACCTAGATAACCAAAAATGTCAGGTGGAAGGTACCTCGTAATGAAGAAAAGTCCCACATAACCCACAATAGTGTTCACGGCGTTTTGGGCCACTATTATGGGAGATTTTTGGGAAAACAATGCACGGGAATCCCCGAATCATGCATTAAAGGTTTTGTGAAATCTGGAAGACCGCGTCACTTCTTTGAGTTTCATAATGACTTATGGCAAGGACTGTGCCTTATATGAACAATAATTACTCGGAACTTAAGTAATAAGATTATCTCTTTGTGTATTCACCTACATAAATTGATGCAAAACTACCTGAAAAAACAGGTTAAATTCTAGAACGGGAAGTCTAGGTTGCAAACATGATAGAATCAAAACAGACTTTACTCCTTCAGCCAGAAATTCCGCAAGCATTAGAAATTGAGTTAGATACAGACTTAAGATATCCGGAGGAGATAGGAGAAATATCTACTTCATTTATGAAGAAACTCAGATCAATAATGCTACATGTATCAAATCCTTGGGTTTTCCTTAAAATTCTCAGAAAAGAGTTTGCGTTTTCACATGTTGTTCGGATTAATCTAAGGAACGGAAAGGTCTTAGAAATTGATTCCTGGGATGAACTCTGGTACTGTTTTAACGCGATATATTTTGCTGACACAATTATGGGGAAAGAGACCGTACCAGATGCAGTTATCACTTTGATAGATACGAGAAGGTCTATCCTTCGAAGCATTTCAGAAAAATGGGGAGATGACTACACTGGACTCGGTGGATGGCCCAGGACTAAGGAAATACTGCTTTATTGTCTTATTTCAAGGTTTGCGCCTAAAGCAGTTACAGAAACTGGTGTCGCTCAGGGTGTGACCTCTAGATTCATACTTGAGGCGATGAAGTTAAATGGTCGTGGATCACTCACCTCAATCGATCTCTCTAATTATGATGTAAGTGGGAAAATGAATGAGGATGGCTCGATTGAAGGCGTATTTGTAAGGGAAGGCACTGGAGTCGGGTGGCTAGTAACCGAATCCCTGAAAGAAAGGTGGAATCTAATCCTTGGAGATTCACGTGAAATACTGCCCAATCTAGAAATAACACCTGAAATATTCTTCCACGACAGTGACCATTCCTACATACACATGATGTTTGAGTTCGAGGAAGCCCTAAAAAAATTGCCAAAGTATGGTCTTATAATCAGTGATGATGTAAAGAGAAACAGTTCTTTCAAAGATTTCTTGAATAAATATCACGATAGCTTTAAAGAGGTCTTCTTTGACTATGGTGTAGGGATCCTGCAGAAGATTGTCTAAGAGATTCTTATTGATTCTTACTTTTCTTTATCAGTTTTCCCTGATATTTTCTGAAGGCCTAAGATTTCCCGTACATACATAACTGTATGACAAAAAGCCTGCGAAAAGAGCTTAATAAGCGAAATTCAAACACATAACTGTGGATAGCGCTGAATTCGAAGAACTAGCTCGTGAGTCGACTGGAAAAATTACTACTGGTGCTTATCACCACAAAATAGAGTATCCACAACATTTGGATTTTGTCCAGGAACCCACACTTGTTGGGCCATATAGAGCACTCATAAATTTTAAGTTGAGGCAGGTCGCTTACTTCAAGAAAAGAGGTATAAGTACGCAAGAGTTTGCCATTGCACAATTGTACAAGACAAGACGAAAAAAACTCTTCAGGGCTTGGAAAGAAAGAGGAAACATAGGAGCAAATGAACTTGGTATCAAATTACCAGAACACATTCCAACAGGTGGATATGGGGAAATGTTTGGAGAGGAACTGTACAGCATAGAAGGGTTCACTCCAGACGAGTCTTCCAAGGTTGCAGATGTGGGAGCTCAGTACGGAGACTATGCTGTACTCTGTGCAAAGGTTTACGGATCCAAGGAAATTCACGCTTTCGAGCCAGTGAAAGAGAATTTCAACTTCATGGAGGAACTTATTACTTTGAATAATTTGGATAATGTCAAAACGTACTGTGTGGGGCTATCTGACACAAAATACGATCAGGTTCTGAGTTATACGGATCAAATGCTTTCAGCATCGAGAATAGGGACAAAAACACAACTTTTTTCATTTGATAAACTTGATAATTTTCACCTAAAATGTGACATTCTCAAAATAGACGTGGAGGGATACGAGCTAAAGGTTCTTAAGGGAGGCATGGGCACGGTAGTCGAGAACATGCCGAGGATAATAATGGAAGTGCATTCGAGGAGACTGTATAAGGCGTCTCTGGAGTTACTCACTGGACTTGGTTATAAACTTGTACGGAAAAATTGGTTGTCATATCTAAACGGTTTTAATCAGAATATATTTCTAGAGCCTGTTAAATGAGTGCTACAGAAGATCTGAACAACCATTCCCCAAAATATTTCTTAATTAAGAAAATTATAACATCATGTTGCAAAAGTGGAAATGAGATAATGATACAACCGTTACATACACGATAAAAGACACTGCTACCTGTAAAAATACTTTTTATCGGCTGCTTCAAACATACTTTGTTAAAATGGTACTCGAACATTCATTTAGCCATTCAGGCAGTATTAACGCCCCAGCTATAAATTTAGAAAAACTAATTTTCCCTGAAAACCTGAAAGAAATCTCGATTCCAACTTTTCCCGGGGCTATTAGAAGAATTCTCAATTACAAACTAATGCAGATAGATTATTGCAGGAAAAACAAGATAAAAGTTGTCGATTACATGCTCAGTCACTTGAGAAGTGAAATGCATTCTCAATTCTATGAAAATTGGAAACTCAGAGGAATGCGTGAAGCAAACTCGCTCGGTATAGCCCTACCCAGTGAATACCCAAGACTAGCGTATGATATTTGCGAAGTCATTGGCGATAGAGTGTATGAAACGGAAGGATTCCTGCCAGGCAGTAGTACAATTGTTGTAGATGTCGGGGCCCAGTATGGCGATTTCACAATACTCTGTTCCAAAATACATCAAGCAAAGCATGTCCATGCTTTTGAGCCAATTCCGGAAAATGTGCAAATCATGAGGGACTTTCTGAGCCTGAATAATGCTTCAAATGTGAGTATTCACGAATGCGGGCTTTCAGATGAGGACACAACTATGGAGCTTAGCTTCACAGGTAGCATGCTTCAGGCAAACAGAACTGGAATTACAAAGAAAACACTTGAATTCAGGAGACTCGATAGCCTCTCGCTGAAACCTGACCTTCTTAAGATTGATGTAGAAGGCTATGAGCTTCATGTGCTCAAGGGAGGATTGGATACACTTATTAACAACAGACCGAGATTGATTGTGGAAGTGCACTCCCTAAGGTTGGGAAACGAAGTGACTAGGATTCTTCGTATGGTTGGTTACAAAGTAGCAAAGAGAAGGAGGTTTCCATTCCTTAATGGAAATATTGAGAATATTTTCTTTGAACCTGTTTCTTAAAGGAATCCAGGTAACACTTTACTAACAGCTATTCATTATGCAGGGAGAGTCTGATTCCTTTAGTTTTTCCTGTACAAACAGCACTATGATAGGGAAACATACAGGTACTTTTCGACGAGAATTCTCGGGACTAGATTGGAATTTTTCTTATTCCATAGACTGGCAAAGAATAAACCATAAGAAAATTAAATATTCAGTGTTAAGGCTAACGAGACAATATAGACCAAAAAGCAAAAGGTGGACTGATTGAGCACTAAAGTAGCCGTCTTTTCCGGCTCTGATATGAGAAGTTTTGGAGGAGGGGAAAAAGACATCATTGGGTGGGTTAACGGAATAGCGGAACTCGATTTCACAATTTTTTCATTTCTGGACAAGTCTAACCTGAGAATTACGTTCGAGGAAGTGAGAAAACTAATAAAGCCCACAGTCAAGATCACATACTACAGAGCTCAAAAGATAAATCTCCTAAGGGACCTCTTGCCTCTATCCTTTTCCGGATTTAGGGCATTGTCCTCTATCAGGAAGTTCCAGACGGTATACAGCATGCATCAAGGACTGATTCTAAATTACTTTCTTCATGTTGCGTGCCGAACATTCAAGAAAAAGTTCATTCTAGGGATCCACTCCCCGATTTTCTTCGACGAAGAGCCACTGGATGTTAACTGGCTCAAGAAAAGGCTGATGAAGATTTTTGTTGCATTCAGAAGGCATCTAGTAAGAAGATTGAAATTCGCCAGGGTGCAAAATCGTAAGGACACTCAACGGCTGATTGATTATGGTTTTTCAGGTGAAATCTACAACATACCGCCGCACATCATTGAGGAGAAGGAATTTACCCCAACTTTGGATGGAAAACAATTTATTGCGTTGTTTGTAGGCAGATTGAGCGTAAAACACAAAGGGATAGACCTGCTCCGGAGCATAATAGACGACCTCATGGAAAAGAGGGAACAAATCCAGTTTCACATAATTGGTTCTGGGAATGACGGAGAACCGCTGGCAGATGAGCTTTCAAGGAAGTACTCGAAGAATGTGATTTGGAGAGGTTTTGTTACTGATGATGAACTTCAAAAGGAATACATATCTGCAAGTCTCTTCCTTTTTCCATCAAGAGCTGAAAACTTCGGTATAAGCCTCGCAGAAGCACAATCTTACGGAATCCCCGCAGTAGCATTCAGAGTAATGGGTTCAGAGGACGTACTAGCTGAAAAGCATCAAGGTGTCCTTGTTGAGCCATTTGATACTGCACAATTTTCCCTGAGGGTAGCAGAATATTTCCACATGTGGCAGAAAAACAGAGATGCATACCTAGACTTGAAGAAGAAAATATCTAAGATAGCAAGAGCGAGGTTCTCCGACTCAATAATTTTTGAAAAGATGAAGTCCATGTTTAACGACCTGGAATAAGAAGAAACTTTTTGTATTGGTGAAAGGCGTCAATTCACTTATTCTGGAAGGGCCCCTTATCCACACTTCCAAATACGCATCAATAAAGTCAAGCGTCTTCCATCAATTCTAGGTAGATAATGAGCAGCACGCTGTGTTTTATTAATACAGACTGAATAAAGGCTTGCAATGGATACGGGAGCGATAGAATCACTTTATCTCCTCATGCCTAAGCAGCCAAACAAGTACAATAACATACACTATAATTTCAAGTATGTGCAAATGGGACTACGAGAAGCTGGAATCGAATCAAAGATATTAGAATTGAGTCAGGATGGTTCGTCCAACATTCCAACAAACTATGGCGCTGATGTAAAGCAGCTTAGATATCAGGATCTGAATGAATTTCTTTCAAAGGAGATTTATTTTGTGGGTTTGGATGAATTTGATTTCATAAGGCAAATATCTATCTCTGATCCGAACCGTAAAGTCCCAATTTGGGTCCATTATTTCAATGGCGCCAGTCTGTTCTTCAGGCAGTACATAGTCTGGCCAGATTTATCCAGAACCAAGAAGACGATCAAGTCGCTTTACCGTGGCCTTGTTCCTGGATATGTGCAACGGAGATTGATTGGCTCATATACTGGTGGCTTGAAAGGAAGACACCTAATGGCACAGAGCCTCTGGACCTCCTTACTGTTGAATCGAATCTACAATTTTCCGTGCAGTGGCATTGTCTATAACCCTCTGTTTGAGGGAGAGTTTGTGGAGGAATGCCTGCGGACGGAAAGGGACAAGATAGTCGTATATCTCGGAGGGAAGTTCGACACACACCTCAAAGATATAGTACCCCTCCTTGTGGGCCTTGAGAGAGACATTGCAAAATTTGAAATACACAGTTTTGGAAATGAGCAGCAATCAATTGAGCTTGGGCAAGGCTTGGGCAGAAGGGTTGTATTTCACAAGGGCATAAGCAGAGAGGATCTGTTTAAGCTTTATTCGGAGGCGGTCTTTACAGTGACCCCGGTTTTCAATGGAAATTTCGAAATGGTGCCCATCGAATCACTCATGAGTTACGCTCCCGTAATCAGTTACCTTCAGCCATTCATTGAGGTCACTGGAAAAACTGATCTCGTTGCTAATATACAAAACCCCAATGAATCTGCGAGACTAGTCAGGAAATGGATCAGCTCGGATATGACCAACTCACTTGAAAAAATGAGATCAAACATATTTGAGAAAATGAATTACAACAAAGTTGCGGCCGATCTTGCTGAAAATGTTATAAGCCAGATAAAAAAATAAGATCTCGGCAATATAGCTCACAATAAAGATCATATTTTTCTTCTCATGGCTCTTTGATAACATCCAATATCCCATTTTTGATCCTCTTTTCAGGAGTGTGGAACTTGAAGAATAACTCTTTGCCTCTCCGTGCTATTTCTTCCCACTCTGCTGTTTTTACAACATATTTCTCTATCTTCTTCTTGAGGTCTTCTGCGCTCGAGAAGTGGACAGCCGACTCACCGTCGATAAAATCATTTTCTATTAGTATTGGAGGAGGAGGCGTGAAGAGAGCCGCACCATAACAGGCAGTCTCCCAGTATCTGTCAGTATCAAATCCCATTCCTCTCACAGATACACTTGCTTTTGAGCGTGTTAGAGCATGAAGGTAATCTTCCTTGCTCATGTTCCCATCTTTCACGATTCCATTGATTCGACCCTTCTCCCTTTTCAATAAATTGCTGAGATAATTGAAATATACATGCCTTTCTCTGATTGTTTTGAGGTTGACGCAATAAAAAATGTCAATATCATGTATCCTTGACCCATTGCCAATGAATCTCCCATCTGGCTGGATTGAGAGTGGAAATGGATGCAACTTTGTACCAACTTCTTTTGTGGTTGCTATCTTATAAGGGAAAGATAGAATTTTATGCACGGGGAACCCAATCTTCCTGTGAATAGGCGGCAGTATCTGAGAACCGTAAATGTGCCTTGCATACCACTTCAAGGTGTACAATGGTGGGAGCTTTGTAAACAGTTCTCTCTTGAAATAATGACTTATGTTTTCGTGCTTGTAAATAGACCGTAACAGGAAGTCGTCATTCTGGTCTATGAAAATCTTAATTGTGGAACCATTCTTGTTCAAGATCTTCATTAAATTCTGGTCATAGAATGATGTTATGCCAAAGGCAATTAGGTCGAATTCGTCGTGTGCCTCAAGAAAGGTGTTGCTGTCATAGGTGTCAGCCAGGTCACCATATCCCTTCCTTATAATTGGAGGAATGAAAGTGGTTACATTCTCATGTCCTAGATTTGCAGCAAAGGCTTCATAGATATAATGATTTTTTTGAAGTCCGTGTAGGGCGACTTTCAATTGACTCCCTCCATTAGTTGGCAATGATTATCACTACCAAATTCTTTTCCTGCAAATCCTTTGTGTCGCACTTAAATATTCGAAGAATGAGCGAGAAAGAATATTTATTTTTGTGGCTCACAGCTATGAATTTCTCTGCTGACAATAAAGGAAAAAAACAAACGTTTAATCTACATATTACAATGCGTATTTTAGCATGCATTTCCTGAAAAGGTCCATGGAAATGGGGAATGAGACTTTTTTATGATTTCAATAATATTGGCTGCAGGATCTGGCACGAGGATGAGACCGCTCTCGTTCTACATACCAAAGATTCTCCTGCCCGTGAGAGGGAAGCCCGTCTTGAGTTATCTACTCAAGAACATGGATTCTCTGCCTGTAAAGAAGACTTACATAATTGCATCGCAGCATTTAGAAACCATTGAAAGGTACATCGAGAACACTTCAGCCATGGATACGGAGGTGATAAGGGCACTCGGATGGGAAACTGGTGGCGATCTTGCACTTTCCCTCGAACAGATTGGAGCGGTTGATGATGCTCTCGTGATGAATGGGGATATTGTTACTGATATAGATTATGCTGAAATATGGCAAACACACAAAGAAAAGGGCGGCCTTGCGACGATTGGCACTTTTTCTCTTAGAGACCCTGAAAGTGCCAAGAGGTTCGGTCAGATCAGAACTGACAGCGACGGGAAGATAATAAGTTTCAATGAGAAAATGACAACTAGCAAGGAAAAAGAAATTCTTGTCAACACTGGTTTTTATGTATTTGACAGAAAGCTCATGGAAAAAAAGGAATCTTATTTGGTTCCTAGGAAATTCAAGCTCGAAGACGAACTATTTCCGAGACTGGCGAGGGAAGGGAAGCTCTTCAGTGCTCCAAACAAGGTGAAATATTGGTGGGACGTCGGAACCATGGAATCATATTTGAAAACAGAAGAGTTTCTTATCAATAACAGTGGTGTGGTACCACCGTGACAGCTAAGGGAAAGGTATGAAGATAGGGGTTGTGGGTTTAGGATATGTGGGACTCCCACTTTCATCTTTGTTGGCTAGGAATTTTGAGGTAGTGGGATTTGACAACGACGAATCTAAGGTCGAAAACATAAAAGCTGGCATTGAAGTTGTAAGCGAACCCGGCTTGTCTGATCTACTTAGCACTGTGCTGAAGTCTAAAAAGTTGATATTGACCTCTTCGCCCCAAGATTTGAAGGAGTCGGAGGTGAAAGTGATCACTGTCGGAACTCCATATGATCTGAAGTCAGAGGAAGTGGATTTCTCTCAACTAGATTCATCCCTGGACCTAATTGGTGGCGCTGTAAAACCTGGTGACACAATAATTCTCAAATCCACTGTACCCCCCGGGACCACCGAAGGACGAGTAAGGAACAAATTGGAGTCAATGGGGTACCGAGTCCCCTCTCAAGTAGGATTAGTTTTTTCACCTGAGAGAATGATTGAAGGTCAGGCAATAAAGGATTTCAAGTCACTTCCAAAAATAATTGGTGCAACCGATGATAAAAGCAGGGAAATTGCCAAGAACATTCTTTCAACCCTTGGTGGTACTCTTATTGACGTGTCCTCTCCAACCACTGCTGAAATGGTGAAAATGATTGACAATTACTCGAGATTTGTGTTTCTTGGCCTGACCAACGAAATAGCCCTAATGGCTGAGAAAGTTGGAGTTGATGTGATCGAGCTCATCAACGCGGCAAAAGAAGATTATCCTAGGAATGCAGGATTGCTTAAACCTGGCCCAGGAGTTGGTGGATCGTGCTTGAACAAGGATCCGTTTATCCTGGAGTCTTTCATGAAAAGTCAGAATCTCTACCTTAAGATGGTTGAATCTGCAAAGTCAATAAACTATGGAATGGCCGCCCATGTATCCGAATTGACAACCCAATTTTCATCTTCGGGAGAGAGGGTTGCAATACTTGGAGTTGCGTTCAAGGGCGATACAAATGACACTAGGTTTACAACAACTTTCGAAGTCCAGCACAGGCTTGAAGAAAAAGGCTTAAAAGTTGTTCTGTCAGATCCTTTTGTGAAGCCTTCAGGAGATGGGATAGTACCTGACAAGTACAATGCAATCAAGGGGGCAAACGTTCTCCTCTTAATGACTGACCATTCAGAATACGAAGAGATTGACCTTGAAAAGGCAAGAGGATTAATGTCAAAGAATCCTGTAATTATTGATATGAGGGCATTAATTGATAGGAAGGCGGCGGAAAAATACGGTTTTGAATACCATGGGCTTGGAAGGATTTAGATGAAGGTTCTTGTTGCAGGTGGTGCTGGCTTTCTCGGCTCTCATCTGGTAGAAAGGTTGGTAAAGCATGGAGACGAAGTAACGGTAGTTGACAATCTAGCAAGCGGACTCCTTTCAAATCTCCAAAGTGTTATGGAAAAAGTAACTTTCATAAACAATGATATAAACGATTTCACTTCAGATGAAAGATATGACCTTATTGTAAACATGGCAAGCAGGGCAAGCAGAGTCGAATGGGAAACATTGCCTGTGGAGGTCGCCCTGACTAACTCAATAGGAAACAATAATTTGGCAAAAAACGCACTCAAAAATAATTCCCGTTACATTTATGCGTCTACATCTGAAGTCTACGGTAATGCGGAGACTGTACCTACTCCGGAGAGCTATACTGGCAGGGTGAGTTCAACTGGTTCCAGATCACCTTACGATGAAGGGAAGAGATTTGGAGAAGCGCTTGTAAAGGCTTATAGCAATCAGTACAAGCTGGACTCAATAATAATCAGATTTTTCAACACTTTTGGCCCGAGAATGAGAGGCGGTGATTTCTACGGCCGCGTGATTGACAGGTTCATCCAACAGAGCTTGTCTGGTAAAGATGTTACAGTTTATGGAGATGGAATGCAGACAAGGTCCTTCACTTATGTTGATGATACTATTGACGCCGTCATGAAGATTGTCGAAGGTGGGGAAAATGGAGAAATATATAACGTTGGCACCGACAGAGAAACTACGATTTTGGGCCTCGCCAAACTGATAATAAGAGAAACCAATTCAAAATCAGATATTGTGTACGAAAAGCTGCCACCAGACGATCCTAAAAGAAGAGCAGCCGACATATCAAAACTGAGAAGTCTTGGATGGACCCAAGACATTAGCTTGGAGGATGGGTTGCGTAAGATGATAAAATACTATGAGGGATCTGAAAACTTAAATAATGCAGAATAGAAAGTTCCTTGGAGTACTCTCTCTTGTAAGGTTTCGGCGTTGGCATTGAATACCTTATCACTGGTAAAGGAATTTGATAATTGGAAAGTATGCCACAATCTATTGGTGGAGTCTCTTCGAAGGCAAAATTCAAGTCAAAACCTATTATCTCACATCAAACCTAAAAGGTGATTTCTGACCAATGCGAATTTTATACATTCCAACAGAGGCTCCCGATGGAATAGGCGATATGCTCTATTCCGGATTTAAAAATCTTGCCACAGTGACAGTCTACGAATATCCATTCAAACCCACGCTACATGACAAAGATGGGTCTCTGACAGACAAAGCTAGACCGTTTTGGCTTGTTCAGTCTTGGAGTTCTGAGAACGTCCTGAAAAGCTTTGACTCCATCGATGTGGATGACTATGATCATATTATTGTAAACTCGCCATGGTTTGATACAAATAATACATTCCAGCCTTTGGTTCAAAAGGTTGGCAGTAGAATGGTATTCATTGACGGTCATGATGATCCTTTCTTTCGATCTGCGATTAGCTTTTGTAAACAATATTTCAAGAGGGAATATGTGAAAGGATTCACTAGGTTGAAATGGACATTAACTAAGAGGAACATCAAGAAGTACTATTTCCTATCAAATTATGCCAAGAGCCATGGAGCATTCAATTCTCCCCTGATCTTGAAAAGAAAAAGGGTTTTGCCAATAAACTTCAGCGTGGTTCCACATAATTTCAAGAAAGAGGACACAAAGGAAATTGACGTATCACTTCTTACGACACCCTACACTGGATTCAGGGAGAAATTCTTCGAGCTTTTCAGAGAAATATCTGAGAGGAGAGGCCTGAATTGCGTTATTGCACCAGGTAACCTCAAACCTAGTGATTATATTAGCACTATACAAAAAAGCAAGATAGTTCTTTCATTGCCAGGTTCAAGCTTTGATATTTTCCGTTACTGGGAGGTTCCGTATTATGGGACATGCCTGATGTCCCAAAGGGTACCCTTGAAGATAGACCACAATTTTGAAGACGGAGTCTCTGCTGTTTTCTTCAATGGCCTAAGGGATTTTGAGGATAAGTTGATGGGAACTCTTAGAAATGAAAATTATGAAAATATTGCCAAGAATGGAAATATGCATTTCCTTAGGTATCACACTGACAAGACGCGGGCTCAAAAATTACTGGCAGAGATCAGTGAAGCAAGTTCTTGAACCTTTCGTCCTTAGATGCAAATTCAAAGAATGCCTTTATCCACAGTTCTTTCGTACCGATATCAAACCTAGTTCCTTCAAAAGATTTTCCTATTACCTGCTCATGGGTACAAAGACCAGACAGGGCATCAGTAAGTTGGTATTCTCCATTTTTCCCTGGTTTTAGCTTTCCTATCTCATCAAAAATACTTTCAGTGAGGATATAGGTTCCAGTAATTCCGAGGTTACTCGGTGCGCTTTCTGGGTTAGGTTTTTCGACCATTCCTTTGATATTCCATGTACTTTCATCAATTGAATCAGCTTCAATTATTCCATAATCCTGTACTTTGTTTTTTTCAACTTTTTCCACCGCCACTACGGTGGATTTCCATTTGTCATAAGCTGTGACGAGTTGTGCGGTAACTGGTACATTAGAGCTGCTTGAGTAAATTGTGTCACCGAGCAGCACTACAAAGGGATCAGAACCGACAAATTTTTCTGCATATCTGATTGAATCGGAAAGCCCTACCTGTTTTTTCTGGCGTACAAAGTAAATGTAAGGAAGGTCAGTGATGTCAGAGTTCTGGAAAATTTCATCCATGGGGTTTGAATCGAAGTAGTCTATTATCGCATCTTTCCCGTATCCAACTATGATGAGGATTTCGTCGATACCTGAATTTACTGCCTCTTCCACCACGTAATGGATGATTGGCTTGTCTAAAATTGGGAGCATTTCCTTTGGTTGTGCCCTGGTAAGGGGATAAAATCTAGTGCCCATTCCCGCCGCTGGGATTACTGCCTTAGTGATTTTCATTCCAAACTCCCACCTTAAATTGTGTTTTTTCATTGGACAGGACTCCACGAAAATCAACTACACATTTGGTTTTTGAATAGTCAAGACCAGGAAATTCTTCCCACTCACTCGCAACTATTGCTATGTCCGATCCATCGATACAATCTTGAGGATCATTTCCAACTTCGAAATCTTCTGTGGTAGGAACTACTGGATCATAGAAGCGTACCTTAGCACCTCTTCTTCTCAGCTCCATCGCGAGTTCCAAGGGCTTTGAGTACCTGACATCATCGGTGTTTGCCTTAAACGATAACCCGAGAATGCACACATTCTTCGATTTCACATCACCGAACTTAAGAACCAGATTCTCCACGATCCTGTTAACTCTTACCTCATTCAACCCTATTGCTGCCTTTACTATGCTGAGGTCCACACCCTGTTCCTCTGCATATGATACCAGAGCTTTCGTGTCCTTGGGAAAGCAAGAACCACCAAATCCGAGCCCAGCCCTTAGAAAGTCCTTTCCAATTCTTCTGTCGAGACCCATCCCCTCGGCAATAACTGACACATCTGCATTAGGCACCCTTTGGCAGAGGTCCGCCATCTCATTGATGAATGATATTTTCACTGCTAGAAATGAATTGCTGGCATATTTGATGAGTTCTGCATTTTCATTTGATGTGATTAATAACGGAGCCTCACAGAATGACCATAGTTCTGCCACTAAATACACGTCACTCTTCGATCCTCCGATAATTATCCTGTCTGGATGTAATGTATCATTGATGGCACTGCCCTCTTTCAAAAATTCTGGGTTAGAAACTACGTCTATGCCAGTTCTTTCTCTTATCAATTTAGCCGTACCAGGAGTCACAGTACTCTTTATCACTTTGATAGAGTTTGGTGATTTTTCTCCCACAAGCTTGGTCGCTTCCAAAACGTAGTCCAGATTAATCTTGCCATCGCGATCTGGAGTTGGGACACACAGGAAAACTACCTCCGACTTAGATAAAGAATCATATGAATTGGAAAAATGTAATTTCTCTTTGTTTCTAATGAGAAGCTCCTTTAGTCCAGGCTCGTAGAATGGAACAACTTCCTCCCTCAGTTTCTGAAGCTTGTCTTGATCTATGTCGACCCCTATTATGTCATGTCCCTTGTCAGCTAGGACTGCCGCAGTAACTAATCCTACATAGCCTAATCCAACAACACCAATCCTCAAGATTGCTCACCTTTGATCCAAGCGATTGTCTTTCTTAGACCTTCTTCTATCGGGACTCTAGGTTGCCAGCCAAGTAGCCGAACTGCTTTCCTAATATCGGCTGCCCTTCTAGTAGGGTCATCTTCCCTCCTCGGGAGGTAGGAAACAGAAGGTTCTACACCGACTAAACTGCAGATTTTGTAAGCTAAGTCAATGATTGATATCTGATCGCTCGAACCTACATTGAATACTTCTCCGTCGAGATTATCGTTGAATAGCATATTTTCTGTTGCCTTAATCCAGTCGTCAACATAGAGGAAGGATCTAGTCTGTTTTCCGTCCCCGTGGATAGTTATTTTCTTCGCTTCAAGTGCTTGTGAGATGAATCTGGGAATGACTCTGCCATACTGTCCATCCGGCCTTATCCTAGGGCCGTAAACGTTGAAGGGCCTTTGGATTCTCGCCCTTAGGTTGTATTGCCTAGCATAGGCCATTGCAAGCGCTTCCGAGAATCGTTTCCCTTCGTCATAGCAACTTCTGATACCATTGGGGTTAACGTAGCCAAAATAGGTTTCTGGAGTTGGGATGATCTGAGCTTCACCGTACACCTCCGAAGAAGAGGTGTAAAGAAATACGCTATCATGTTTCTGGGACATGTCTAGCAATTTCTTCGTCCCCAATGAATTGGACAGAATAGTTTCAACAGGGTTTTCGACATAATCATCAGGGGATGGTCTGGCGGCCAAGTGAGCAATATAATCAAATCGTGTTGTATCTTCATAATCCTCTATCTTCTTTCTAACTAGGGTAACCTCACTTGGAAGGTTGATCCCCGTACTTGTGGAGAAATCATCAACTACCGTTACATCTAGTCCTTTCATTAGACAGAGGTCAGCAAGGTGCGAGCCCAAGAACCCGTTCCCCCCGGAAATAAGTATTCTCTCCATTATGATTAGTGATAGATGTGTCGATTATAATTTAGTTTCTCGACTAGAAGCCAATTTTTGTAAGGAAATATAATGGGCCATTCTACCCTGCATAAGTAATTAAAGAGCATCGGGATTATTTCGACAATGAAGAGAAGCGATGTTGATGACTACATTGGACAAGGAGTATCTGCTAGGCAAGGAATAGACCCGGATCAAGTAATTCGCACAGGCGAAATTATTGCAGAATCATTCAGGAACGGAGGGAAGCTAATACTCATGGGCAATGGAGGAAGCGCTGCAGACTCCCAACATATTGCTGCGGAGTTCGTGGGGAGGTTTGAAAAAGAAAGAAATCCGCTACCTTCCCTGGCACTTAATACAAACACATCATCTGTCACTGCAATTTCGAACGATTATTCTTACGACATGGTATTTGAACGCCAGATCAAAGCATTTGCCAAAAAAGGTGATGTCGTAGTAGGAATATCCACCAGTGGCAACTCAAAAAATGTGGTGAACGCCCTAAGTGCAGCTAAGATGATTGGATGCCACTGCATTTCCCTCACAGGTGAAAAGGATGGTAAGGTTGGAGAGTTTTCAGATGAGGTTGTCAAAGTCAAAAGCTCCAGGACTTCAATTATTCAGGAAGTTCATATCGCAATCGGGCACATGTGGTCTAAGATAGTTGAGGATAAGTTGTTCCCGAGATGAGCATAATGTGCTATTGAAAGAGCGATCCCTTTTTCATTTCACTTTCTTTAAAACATTAACGAAAGCAAATAGAAGAAGAGCACATTTTTTAGCAAACCTAACATAAAGGTGTGAAATGAAGGCACTGATTACGGGAATAAGTGGACAAGATGGTTACTTTCTGAGCAAATTCCTTCTTTCTAAGGGTTATGAGGTACATGGAATTATAAGAAGAAATAGCTCAATGAATCTTGGAAATCTTTCTTATTTAAATAAATCTCAAATGGATCAAATAAATATCCATTACGGAGATCTCACAGAGTCAAATTTTCTGAATGCCTTGCTTTCTTCCATTAAACCTGAGGAAATGTACCATCTTGCCGCTCAGAGTTTTGTAGGCTACAGCTTTCAAAATCCATCTTCTACATATGATGTAAATATCAGTGGAACTCTAAATGTTGCAAACGCTGTAAGAGAAGCTTCACCAGACACAAGACTTTATTTTGCAGCTACATCCGAGCTCTTTGGTAGACCCAAAGAGACTCCTCAAAACGAGAAGACCCCATTTGAACCTCGCAGTCCGTATGCTGTCTCTAAGCTTGCTGGACTGTGGACAATGAGAACATATCGTGACGCTTATGACCTTTTCATGAGCAACGGAATACTCTTCAATCATGAATCAGAAATGAGGGGTGGAGAATTCGTTACGAGAAAAATCACGAAGGCTGTTGCTAGAATGAAACATGGAGACAAGGCGCCTCTTGAGTTAGGGAACTTGAATGCCAGAAAAGACTGGGGTTACGCCAAGGACTATGTGGAAGGTATGTGGAAGATTCTGAACTATAAGTATGCAGCTGATTTCGTACTTGGAACAGGGGAACTCCACACAGTCAGAGAATTCGTCGAAGAGGCATTCTTACATATTAACGAGAGACTGCACTGGAAGGGAAGTGGGGTCAATGAAGTGGGGCTGAATGAGGCAGACGAAGTTCTAGTGAAGGTCAACAGGGAGTACTTTAGGCCTCTAGAATCTGATAATTACATAGCTGATTTTGGGAAGGCAGAAAGAGAACTAGGATGGACTCCTGCGACCAAGTTTAAGGAATTGGTTAGAATTATGGTAAAGCATGACCTTGAAACTCAAGAGACTAAATAGGGGGGTTACAAGAGAAAGATCTATGAAAGACAAGTTTACCCGTATAGAATACTGATGATGCCAGACCACATCTTTCCGTGCGCATAGTGGGTAAAGATATAATATTCCATTCAATTCCTCCCTTAAATGGAGACAAAAGATATAGTCGTCACAGGGGGAGCGGGATTTATAGGCAGTAACCTTGTGGAAGAACTTAGCAACCATAATATAACAATTATAGACAACCTCCATACAGGTAGCGAGGAAAATATAAAGGAGGTTGATCCAAAGGCAAATTTTCTCAAGATAGATGCAAAAAATATTGACCAGGTAAAAGGAAATGTGGATTGTATCTATCATTTGGGTTTCTACTCTGCTTCACCAATGTACAGGGAAAATCCAATGCTTGTTTCAGAAGTTGTTGCAGGCATGACTGCTGTATTGGAACATGCGGTAAAGAATTCCTGCCCTGTTGTTTTCTCATCGACCTCATCGATTTACAACGGCATAAAGGCCCCACATAATGAGAACATAGTTCCAAAGGTTACTGATTTCTATACTGAGGGTCGGATCGCTGCAGAGAGATTGGCAGAACTGTACTCAAAGTTGCATGGGCTTAGCGTCGCGGCAATGAGGTTCTTCTCTGTATACGGGAATCATGAAAGAGCAAAGGGAGGGTATGCTAACCTGGCTACACAATTCATGTGGGGCATGCTGAAAGGAGAGAGGCCTATAATCTATGGGGATGGCACTCAAAGAAGGGACTTCGTGTTTGCGACTGACGTAGTAAATGCACTCATAAGAGCATCTTCTATTGAAGGGTATGATGTCTTCAATGTAGGTTATGGAAAAAACTTTGATCTTAATCAGTTAGTGTCCAAATTAAATCAAACTCTTGGAACGGAAATAGAGCCTAAGTATATTGAAATGCCTGTCCAAAATTATGTTATGGAAACACTTGCTGATATTTCTAAGTCAAAAGAAAAACTTGGCTTTGAAGCAAAGATAGACCTTGATACAGGGCTTAGGAATCTATTGGAATATTATGGGTGAAATGATGCGAGACAGGATGTTCATGTCTAGGACACCACTTAGGATAACTTTTGTTGGAGGGGGAACGGACCTACCTTCTTATTACAGAACACACGGAACTGGGTCCATTGTTTCTGCCACAATAAACAGGTACATTTACATCGTTGTCAATAAGAAGTTTGACAACAAGATCAGGATAAGTTATTCTAAGACAGAAATTGTTGACAGAATAGACCAAATCGAACATCCGAGCGTTCGGGAAGCTCTTAGACTGCTTGAGCTAGATGGAGGCATTGAAATTGTGAGTATTTCAGATATACCTTCCTCCGGGACTGGTTTGGGATCAAGCAGCACTTTTCTCGTGGGCTTGTTAAATGCTTTGCACGCATACAAAGGAGAGCACGTCTCAAATAAGCAACTTGCAGAAGAAGCCGTCAAAATAGAGAGGGAAATTCTTCAGGAACCAGGAGGAAAACAGGATCAGTATGCGGCAGCATACGGTGGGATAAACATAATGGACTTCTATTCTGATGAAACGGTCTCAGTGAACCCCATTATAATGAAGGAGGATTACAGAAGTCTCTTGGAGAAGAGTATTTTGCTTTTGTACACTGGGAAGAGTCGAAAATCTACTGAAATTCATAATAGGCAGTCTGCAAGTGCGGATAACAAAGCGGAGATATATGGCAAGATGGCTAATCTTGCATTTAGATTCAGAGACAGTCTGTGCGAAGGTAACATAAACGTACTGGGCGAGATGTTACATGAAAATTGGAAATTAAAGAAACAGTTGGCAGAGGGGATATCTTCAAGTTCTATAGATGAAATATATGAAAAGGGGCTAAAAGCTGGTGCTATTGGTGGGAAGATTGTTGGAGCTGGCGGAGGCGGTTTTTTCTTGTTTTTGGCACCCGAAGATAAAAGACAGTCCGTAATATCTGCTTGCAGTCCAATGAGGGAAGAAAGGATTTCTTTTGACTATTCAGGGTCTAGGATAATGTTTGTGGGCGAATGAGATGAAGGAGTCAGACTTAACACAGTACTATTGTCTATGCAGAACTTACTCTGTTTCTGCCAACATTTTTCTTACACCTGATCTGATATCGGTTGAAGACCTGAAACCAAGCTCCTTCTTGGCTTTCGAAACATCTGCCTGTGTAAACATCTGATAGCTCTTGAATGGGATAGGTTGGTATACGGGATCTACTTTGCTACTCATTTCTTTCCTTACTATATTGTATATATCATTGAATGTGGTTGACTGGCCTGTACCAACATTATAGTATTCACCCGATACACCATTCTCGGCAGCGATTAGATTCGCCTCTGCTACATCCTCTACAAAAACAAAATCCCTTTTCTGCCCCCCATCTCCGAAGATTATCGGGGTTTCACCGGATCGAATATCGTTAACAAACTTAGATATAACACTAGAGTAGGCTCCCTTAGAATTTTCACCTATCCCATATGTGTTGAAATATCTCAAACAGATTGTTTCTATTTCGCCTCTGGCAGAGAAAAACTTAGATGTCTCCTCATTTACAGATTTGCTCAGGGGGTACAGGTTTTCATAAGCAGGCTTAACCATATCCTCTCTCCCCGGGGATTTGATATTTCCATATACCGAAGAAGAAGAGGCAAGAACTACCCTTTTTACTCGATTAACTGAGGCTGCTCGTAGCACATTTAGAGTTCCCATTGTATTAATTCGAAATGAATTGAGTGGATCTTCATCAAACTGCGGAGGCGATGTGATTGCAGCTTCATGAAAAATTATATCCTTATCTTTAGATAACTTTTCCAATAGTCGGTAATCTTCAATGCTACCTCGCACTTTACCATCATTTGTGCTCTCATAAGCAGTATCCAAGGTAGTTACTTCCCATTCTTTTTCAAAGCACAATTTTGCAATATTTCTTCCAATAAATCCAGCGCCACCTGTAACAAGGGCTTTCATCTAGTCAGGGTATGAAATCAATCTTAAAACAATTTAGCTGGGCATGTCTGAAAAATTATACATTATGGATATTTCCCTAACTGGAATGTATCTGTTTTGTTGTTCTCTCGATGAAAGACTTTAAATTAAGTAATTGATGACCAAAAGTGTGGGCATCCAGGCTGCAAACACAGGAACCATTGGAGTTGACGCACTATTTCAGTATGCCGGCACTGGAGTCCAGTTTTTTTCTGGCATGATTTTCTATCTAATCATAGTTAGAATGTTTTCAACCTCCTACGTAGGGGCGATCGCTATTTTTCTTGGAATTGTAGGACTTTTCAACGTCTTATTTTCCCTTGGACTTGGAACTGCTGCACAACATTTTACTTCGTTCCATATTGGTAAGGGAGATTATGCTTCGGTCGCAAAAGTATTCTCTAAAATAGTGAAGTATGGCTTTGTGCTCTCACTATCAGGTTTCATCTCTTTGATTGCACTCGCACCAGCAATATCCGTTACGTTTCTTCATTCATCTTCATATTCAGGCTTAGTTAGATTGCTGAGCATAGTATTGCTAGGCAACATACTCTTTGGAATTCTAAATGGAACAATGCTGGGCCTTCAAAACTTCAGGCTCTCAGCTCTTGTTAACATCGCCATATGGGTAGTCTACTATTTCGGTGCTGTAGTACTCGCAATCGCCGTACACGATTTAAATATGGTAATACTTGGTTGGTCACTAGGAATTTTCTTGGGAGTCGGAGCTGAACTTTTTTTGATTGAGAGGTCACTCTCAAGGTACAGGTCAAGCGATACTTCGCTTTTCTCGAATTACACTCTAATGATGTATTCTGTACCGCTCCTTGCTTCTGGTATCATCGGTTATGGCTCTACTTACGTTGATAGATTCATAGTTGCAGGTCTCATGAATCTTTCATCTCTAGGGATCTATAATTTTGCACTGATCCTGGGGGCATCTATCGGCTTTCTCGCAGTTCCCTTTAACAATATACTTATGCCGAAATTCTCAGAATTTTTAGGTAGAGGTGATCGAAAAAGCATATCAGTTCATGTAAAATCTTCTACAATTTTATTGTCGGCCGTCTACGTTCCATGCGCTTTAGGTATTACTGCTCTTGGTCCAATGATCATTAACCTACTAGGAGGGATCGGTTATGAAAGTGGATATCTTCCAATGTCCATAATACTAATGTTCACCGCTGCCTTTATTTCTCAAAACATCCTAGCACAGGCAGTAGCAGCTGTGAAACATACTAAGTTCCTAGTATTCACAAGTCTATGTGCGCTATCTGCCAATGTAGCAATCTCATTTGCCCTTATCCCATATTTTGGTTTAGTAGGAGCAGCCCTAGGTTTTTCATCAGTGTATGTGGCCACATTTCTCGTGCTAGCGTTGTTTTCGGTTAGAGAGAAGATTGCTAGTTTTGACATTCTTGGGTTGATGAAGATTTGGACAGCGTCCTCCATTATGTTCTTTTCTGTCTACGAACTAAGAGTAATGCTATTTCATTCAGTACTTTACTTGCCATTTCTAATCATGGTGGGAGCAGCAATATATCTCTTCCTCATAAAAACAATGAAAATTTTCAGCAAAGAAAGCGCAGAAATATTACTCTCCATTATTCCAACCAATCAAATTAGAATTAGGGGCATGATTGCCCTTTTCGTTGAGAGCTAAATTTATACTTTCCTTCACTTCTGACCTTCGCTTAGTAATATCGCAGGTCAAATTTTTATTCGAGAGTCCGTAGAGATCTATGTGTCCTCCATTATGATCAAAAAAGAGGGAATGCTCAGTTTAGTGATTCCAGAAAGTTCTTTGCTTAGAAGGATTAGCTTTTGATATGTAGGCACTATTTGCCAACTTTCTAATGTTCCTATAGTGCTTTAACTCAGCGATGTACTTTATTATGAACGTTATTCCTCCAGAGGCCACCTTTGACTTTCCATTAGATCTCTCAATAAATCTAAACGGTATCTCTGCAGATGTAATTTTCTTCCTACTGCTCAGGATATACAGCGCAAGCTTGTTAAATCCGGTGACTTCTCCAAAACTTGTAACGAGGTTCTTGTTAAATATGAAGAATCCTGAGATGGGATCTGAAAGGTTTCTGGTCCAGGGAAGCATAAATTTTGCAACAAGAGTGGCTCC
>JBJKSA010000002.1:0-6559 GCA_046704405.1 Thermoplasmataceae archaeon
ACAGGAAGCTATCATCAGCAATGATAGCTCTGTCCATGATCACAACTGCCTTCTTTGTCATTATGGTACCATCGATATCCAATGCCGCTGCTCCAGATACGCATTATAACTGGTTAGGATACAATGGGAATAATTCAATATATCTAACTAGCGGGATTGGGTCGAACACCAAGAAGAAAATTAAAAATTTTATAGGGATACAGGAAATATAAATTGGAGAATCCCTTGCTGAACAAAGGAATCACTAATTATGGATGACATGAAGAGAATTGTCAAAGATGGATATGACAAAGGTGACTATCCTGAGGTATTTCACAAGAATAGGGAGCTTAACACGTTTGAAGCCAAGATCTTCAAATTACTTGAATCGTATTTGATGAAAGGGGCGAGAGTTCTCGACTTAGGGTGCGGCACAGGAATTCCCTACGACATATATCTTAGAGACAAGGGTTTTAAAGTAACCGGAGTAGATTTCTCAGCGAAACACCTAAAGACAGCCAGATCTCAGGTCAAAGGAGTGACGTTCATTCAGGGCGATTATACTAATATGCCCTTCGAACATGAGTCCTATGACGCTGTTATCGCATTATACACTATCTTTCATGTACCTCGTTCTGAACAACTGCAACTATTTCATGATGTCTACACAGCTATGAAACAAGGTGCATTGGCTCTCTTCACTCTTGGTGTAGAGGATAATGAATATTCTGAGGATGAAAACTGGGCAGGAGCTCCTTCCATGGCATGGAGTTCTTGGTCCGTTCAAAAATACAAAAAAATACTAACCGACGTTGGGTTTAATTTCCTAAAGGCTCAGTACGAAGGAAACCCGGGAGATGAGGAATATCATTGCTGGATTCTCTGTCGCAAGGAGTAACTTGGAATTTGTTCCACATTCCGTCCTTCCGCATTCTGCAATTCATTCTTACATTTCTTTTATAGAAGCGAAATGTCCCATTCTTGATATAATCCGCAATGTTCATCCCTTATGGGAGTGGACACCGCTGATAGCTCTGTAAAGGTAAAAGAATTCATCGTTGAAATACCGGTAAGCGATTTGTCGAAGTCGACGGAATGGTATTCAAAACTCTTTGGCAGGAAACCAGATCTTGAACCATTTCCAGGTAATGTAGAATTTAAGGTTGGGAAAGCTTGGGTACAGATATCTGAAGGCGAAGTGAAACAATCCAACTGGCTCGTAAACCTTGAGGTTTTGGACCTGCATAGAGAATATGACCGGATTAAAGAATCAAACATTTATACAACGGAGATAAAGGAAAGAGGAGGTGTTGTGAGCTGGTTTGATGCAAAAGACCCAGACGGGAACTCCATAAGATTTTACAAACTCATAACATCTGAATCAGAATCCCACAGTTTGTAAGCTCAAATAGTCAACAGAAATTTCTTGAAAACTGTATTTTTGCAGTTCTTTGTTAATCACATACTTAACATTAAATACCCCACAAATGTTATGTTAATCATCTGGGAGTAACAAAAATGCTATCTCAAGAGGCTTCAATCTTTAAAGTTGCGTTTAGCAGATGCCCGGTTCAGGAGACGCTAGGAGTTCTGGGCAAAAAGTGGGCTCTTATAATACTCAGAAATATTGCGATTTACAAAATTCAGAGATTCAATGAAATATTGAAGTTCACACCCGGACTCAACAGGAGAACACTCTCAATGCGTCTAGATGAACTAAGGGATGAGGGAATTATAGAAGTGGCCGAGAAAGGCAAGAACTTCGCCAGGTGGGAAGTCACCCAGAAGGGACAGGATGTGCTACCTATATTGATGTCAATACTCAATTACGGTATAAAATGGCATGCAGATCGAGTATTCCCAGATAAGAAAGCCAGAAAACTCGACGATATTTTTGAACCTTCATATATCACCGAGACGCTTTCAATTATGCTGCAACAAGAATCAGCTTAAAGGTAGGACTCACCACTTGTATCTAAACTGCTGCTCAGTTGAGATTGAGATTCAAACCGTGAGTCCTGTAACGCCTTGTACCCTGTTAAGTCCAGAAGCAATCTTTGTCCAAGTTTTTCCTCTGTTGAAAGTTCCATAGACTTCACCAGAAGTAGTGCCAAAATAGACCCCTGGTTCTTCAGAATAGTCATGGCTCATGGAATCTCTCAGCACACATGTGTGTACTGACTTCGGGAGCCCGTTGCTGACATTCTTCCAGGCTTTTCCAGAATCATCCGTCCGGTAAACTTCCAAGGGTCCCGAAATACATGAATTGTGCTTTTCGCATTTGCCCTGATATGCAGGCAACATGAAAAGAGAAGAATCTCCATCCTCTATCAGTGTCGTAGCAAATCCGTGCCTGATGCCTGGTCCTATGCTAATGTCTTTCCATCTGGTTCCAGAATTTTCAGAAACATAGACGCCGCAGTGATTCTGCTGAAATATCTTACCCGGTGATTTTGAAGAGATAGCGAGTTTATGAGTGCATTTATGCACATTATCCAGGTGCTCTTTGACATTTTCTTCTTTGGTCTTGCCTTCCTGAGAATAGTAAGTCGCTGCATCAGGACATGAATCGCTTACACCATCTCGCAATAAGCTCCAGGTCTTCCCCGCGTCGTTACTGAGGTAAGGACCTCCTCCTGAGCTTACAATGTACAGCTTATTTCTGACAGCGGGATCGAACTTGACAGTATGCAATGCAAGTCCGATGGTACCAAAGCCCCAATCTATTCCCCAGTCTTTCCTGTTTGGAGCTTCATGCAGCCCGTCAACCTCCTCCCAGTTTTCGCCTCGATCATTGGATTTGAACAGATGCCCGTAATGCGTCCCCGCATAAACTATACCATTTTCCTTCGGATCTGACTCAACGGTCCAGACCTTCTTAACATGTAGTCCTCTGTTCGAAGGCTTCCAGGTTTTTCCATCATCATCTGAAAGAAAAACTCCATTCGAAAGGGTAGATGCGAACAACCTCCCGTTTTTATCGTTAGTGACATTATTCACGTCCTCATCTTTCAGGAACGGTCCCTGCTTCTTCCATTTCTTTCTCTCACTATCTGAAGAAAGCAGATAGGCACCATTATTTGAGGAAACAGTTATTCTGATCTCAGGGTCTTTCATGATAATGAGATTATCACCAGAGATATTAAGTAGTAAGAGAATGAAAGTACACCGTCTCAGGGATCGTTATTATCGGCGTACAATTGGTTACCCTCAATTTATCGAGAGCGTGTAATTTCGATGCAGCTGATATAATTGCCCTTCATTCTTACGCTATGCATCTATGAAAAACATAAATACTTGTTATAGATTGAGCTAAACATCGAGAAAAGGTTGGCTGCCTGCAGTGAAAAGTAGTATCTTGATAGATGGATATAGAATCATGAATCGGGAGCATTCCAAATGTCAATGATAGAAACTACAAACCTTACCAAAAAGTTTGGAACCTTCACCGCGGTCGATTCCATCACCTTCTCCGTTCAGGAAGGAGAGGTCTTTGGCTTACTTGGACCAAATGGGGCTGGGAAGACCACTACAATAAGAATGCTATGTTGTCTTATCGGGAAAAGCGGTGGCTCTGCTAGTATTGACGGGCTTGATATTTCAGATAAGAAGAACGATATCAAAATTAGAAAGATGATCGGAATAGTTCATGACAATGTTGGCCTTTATGAAGCTCTGAGCGCATACGATAACCTTCGATTCTTTGGAAGAATGTATGAAACCCCTAAGGACATCCTGGAACAGAATATAGAGAAGTACCTGAAAATGCTGGATCTGTGGGATAGAAGAAATCAATCCGTTGCATCATTCTCCAAAGGAATGAAGCAGAAGGTATCAGTCGCAAGGGCACTGATCCATGATCCGCTGATTCTCTTTCTCGATGAACCAACAGCTAGCCTGGATCCGGAAGCCACCAAGGTGATAATAGATGTGCTTTTGGATCTTAAGAAGGAGGATAGGACCATATTCCTGAACACACACAACCTGGACGAAGCTCAACGGATATGCGACAGAATCGCAGTGATTAAAACAAAGCTTCTTGCTGTAGATTCTCCAATTAACCTTGAAAGAGCTGCAGTTCAGCATAAGACTATCCTGGTTCTGGACAAAGTCAACGAATCAATTTTGAATGCTGCGAAATCTCAAAATCCGAAAAAGATAGAAACCGATGGCTCGAGCCTCATCATAGAATTCGCAGATCCGGAAAATGAGACGCCAAACATGATTAGTGCCATTGTTGGCGTGGGTGGAAAGATCAGATCCGTTAGTCAATCGGAAGCATCTCTCGAGGACGTTTATCTCAAACTGGTAAGGGGGGCGCAGTAATGAGACTCTGGAAATCATGGCTGATAGCCAGAAAAGAACTTGCGCTGCTTCTCAAGAGAAAGTCAATCCTCGTTGCAATGATGATACTTCCTCTGGTGCTTGGCGTGGGTCTCCCATCGCTTGTTCTGTATCTTAACACAAGGAGAGGATTCGGAGCATCTCATATTGAAGACCTGCTAGGAGCGTTCGGATTCTTCTTCCTGATCTTTTCTGTGTATCTTTCACTCAATATATCCTCTAACAGCTTAGTCGGAGAAAAGATTGAAAAGAGCATAGAACCATTGCTTGCTACGCCCACGTCAGATGAGGAGATACTGCTTGGAAAATACATAGGTGCCTTCATACCAGTCATACTTACCATGTATCTCGGCACGGGGGTATTCATGCTGCTTTCTGATGTACTCTTGAGCCATGCAATTGGTTACTACTTCTATCCGAACACCAGCTTCGACATAATAATGTTTTTGGGGATACCGCTTGCGTGCATTTACTCGATCAGCTTCAGTGTTTTTATATCTGGAAAGGTAAACAGCACACAGGGGGCATACACGCTTGGTGTAGCCTCGATAGTCCCTTTTATAATTCTCTACGTCATGGCTGAAGTTGGGTTGATCTCACTAACGAACAACACCAACGTGCTTATAATCTCCGGAGTTCTTTTAGCAATGGCGGTTGCGACTTTCATTGTTAGCAAGGTTACCTTCAATAGAGAAAGGATCCTGACAAGCTGGAGGTGATACCTGCTATCTATATCCCAGAATTGCAGGACAACTGTGTTGAGATACGGCTAAACTAACCCCTCCTTTCTTCAGTTCGAGTCATTAATTTTGTTCTCGATCCGGTTAGGAGTTCGGAATGTATAGATCTCCGTATGATATTCTGAAAACTTGCAGATCAATTACAGCCAGGAACATCTAATTTTTCATAATTTCAAGACATCACAACTTTAGGAATATATGACGGGATAGTTTTCGGAGTCGGTTAAAATCCAGTGTGGGACACTATTCCTTCTCTCTGGTTATGACAAGATAAACCCTTCTTCCAAGGAACTCCTTTGGGCAATCAACCTTTGCACCTGATCCGAACTTAGTTACTTTCCTTTCAATGAAACCATATATTCCCTTGATTGTGATCTCTGTGCTTTCCTGGACATTTACAATGTTCATAGTAATGTATATATATGTTGTATATATATCTATCTAATGCCAAGAATCGGCGGCGATGATATTCGCTACAAGCTTGAGGAAATAAACGACATACTTGGAAAGAAATACAGACTTGAACATCCTCAGAAGGAGAGGGATTGGAGAACATACGAGCAGGAATTCTCACACAGGATCAAGACAGCAATGAAGGATCTGGAACCTCTCATTGATGATGCAGTATCCACACTGAAAATTATTCATGGTCCGGGACATCCCCACTCTCTGTCACTGGAACAGAGAGTGAAGCTTCTCCTTATCAAACAGCTTGTTGGTGAATCGAACAGAATGTTTGCAAATATGCTTGACATATTCTCAATGCTTTCAGGTGTTGATGTTTCATACAAGACAGTGGAAAGACTGTATTCAGATGAGGAGGTTGTCCTTGCAATTCACAACCTCCATGTCCTGATACTTAAAAGGAAGAATGTATCCGGATCGGATTCCACTGGCGACGGTACAGGTTACTCACTGACTGTCAAGAAGAATTACGAGTCATATGCACAGCAGCTCAAAGACAAGGCTAAGGAGAATCCTTCAGGCGGGGAAGGTAAAAACATGAAATCGAAGATTCATAAGAAGAGGCTTTTTGCATACTCTTTCTCTCTTATGGATCTCGAAACAAGGATGTACATAGCATTCGGTTCATCCATGAAATCTGAAAGGGAAGCTTATGATAGAGCAATGAATCTTTTATCCTCCTTGGATATTGAGATGGCCTCACTAAGACTTGACAGGTATTATTCATCCCCATCATACATGGATAATCTCGGAAAAACAAAGGTCTTCGTAATACCGAAGAAGAATGCAACTCTCAATGGATCGCAGAAGTGGAAGGATACAATGAAGGATTTCGTTCTAAACACAATGCAATACCTGGAACAGTATCACCAGAGAAGCAATTCTGAATCCGGGTTCGCTGCAGACAAGAAGATGCTTGGATGGAATATTGCTCAGAGAAGGGATGACCGCATCGATAATGCATTATTCTGCACCGGCGTGTGGCATAATCTGTTCAATATGGGCAGGTCTTAGAATAGCGTCCCACACCC
>JBJKSA010000003.1:0-3377 GCA_046704405.1 Thermoplasmataceae archaeon
TAGTGACATGAGTGCATTCAGCAACTCATCGTATGTCATTCTCTTGTATGCCCTTAGCCCATTCAGTTTCTCTCTTGTAGATCGGCTAATCTGTATGGTTGTGTAATCCATGTATATACCTTGTATAACCAATGTATAATTGCAATATAATTCTTGCCTTTCAGTCAATTTTTACACGGGTGCAGTAACGTCTAGGCATTATGAGATAAGGGATAGTTTTCTTATATTCATGTAAAGCAGAGAGTATTCCCTTAAAACATTAATCAAATCCCGACCGGTCCATTTTGCGAGTAATGTTTCCATTATGTCTCGATTCCATTCCTCCGGTTAAGGTTCTAAGATCTGCCTTCAATTCCAACCATAGAATGTCATCATAATACTCTCCCTTTCTCTTCTTATCAACCCGTTTTCAAACTCAAACACATCGACGGATTTTCGCGAAAGGATTTGCAGTTCAGCCATCACTATCCCCTTCTCCAAATCCGAAACCATGTTCAAAACCTTGAATTTTGCTGACAAATTCTGATAAGCTCTGACCATCGTTTTCACATTTTCTGCTCTTCCAACCAGATACTTCCTTCTTGGAGGATCATATGAAATACATTCAACATCCTGCGAAAGAAACGTTTCATAGAGTTTCCAATCACGGTTATTCTCCGCGTTGAAGAATTTGACAAGTATCTCTTCAAGTTCGTTTTTAGGCATCATATTTACAGCCTCAGCCCATATCATTATCGTCGGAATACAATTCCTTGAGAAATCCCCTAACGACCCTAACCCTGCCATTCTTGATGTCTTCCCTGCTTCTTTCGATTTGATCTATAATTTGCACATTTAGGATGGTCTGCATTGTGGCAATCAGGCTTTGAAGGAAGGACTTAGGAAAACTCCAGGCAAACTTACTGTTCATACACATTCCTCCTGTGCCCTATTCTTAACACCAGAATTATCAGCTTTTCCTTATTGAGGTCCAATATCACTCTGTAATCTCCTACTCTCAGTCTGTATCCCTCATCTCCAACAAGTTTCCTGACGTAGGCGTCAGGTCTTATTCTAATCCGCTCAAGCGTTGCAATTATTCTCCAACTGATATCTCCTTCGAGTTTTTTCAGTTGCTTCAGAGCAATATCTGAGAACAGGACTTCATAAGTCAAAGTCCCAGTTCCTTTTTGACCTCATCCATGGTGTGATACTTGCCCTCCTTGATCTCCTGCCGGGCCTGAGATATCTCTTTCTTAGTTTCTTCGTCTAGCGCTAGAGTATCTTCCATGAGATCCCAGATTACCTCTTCATAGCTTTCCCTGTCATACATCTTACGCTTGGCCAATTCCTTCTGCAGTTTCTCACTAACTTGTATTGTTGTAGGCATTCGCTACCACTATATCGCACTATAATTTGCCATAGTATTTATGATTTCGCTTTAAGATAGATGGAATTCAGCGGTTTCTTTTAGGAGTCTCTAGTATCTCCTTAAAACATTAATCGATCTCCGACCGGTCCATATTTTGAGCCGAGAAAGATTGTACACTGTGGAAGCAGAGATAGTGACGAACACCTTTTTGAAGTATCAGAGAAACTTCGACTAGTGATTCCGGCGAGCAACGCCATTGCAGATGGAGTAATAGAAAGTGGCAAACGCATCGTGAGTGCGCTAAAAGAATCTGGAGCACAGCCCTATTGGCTTCATATTGATCTTGATGTTCTGGATCCCAGCGTGATGCCTGCAGTTGATAGCCCTGATTTAGGAGGCTTTGAAGTTGAGCATCTTGCTGAATTGATGAACTTCTTGGCACCGGGCGCTATTGGTGCTGATGTCACTATCTTTAATCCGGATCTCGACCCGGATGGAAAATATGCTATTTATGTAGTCAAAATTATTTCTGAAGGATTGAGGTACCTCGGCGTGATGTAAGTGTGACTTGTTCTGAATGTGTGCATAGGGAGTACTAATATTCCTAAAGAGGCAACGTTCAGGACTGGAGCGGCCTCAAGACTCGGTAATGGATCCCGCAAAACCAACTGGGCCGTGAGGGATGAAGACGAAACCAAAGCAAAAGTGAGAACCTCACAATCTTCAGCTGTGGGAGTATGTCAGACCTGTTTATAGCTGTCGAATCTGTTCTCGGCTAAGAACCAAATGGGCGGAAAAACTTAATACGGTTTACCATATATACGGCTAGATGGTTAAAACCAAGATAACCGTATCAGTAGAAAAACCAGTTGTAGACAACGCAAAGCTGGCCCTGTTGAAAAAGGGAAGGACCCTCAGCGACTACATCGAAAAATCACTTCGTTCCCTTTCCACAGCGGAGATCCTAAGTGATCTGTGCAAGGAGCTAAATCTCGATTGCGGATACATGAGCGGGGAAGATGTAGAGAGGAGCAGGCCTGATCTCACTGGTAGAGTGTACTCAGAGAAAGAAGTCAGGGAAATGCGAAATGAACGTGTCTCACGTCTATCTTGATACCAGTATACTGATCAAAAGGTACGTTAAGGAGGAAAACAGCACCCTGGCTGACAGGTACTTCCATCAAGCCCAGCGAGGGGAGACAGTTATTTGCCTGTCTGAGATCAACCTTGGCGAGGCGGCTGTTGTTTTTGACAAATACTCCAGGAAAGCGGGTATTGACGCGAGAAACTGTCTCCAAGCAATGCTAAGTGAGTTGGGCTCACTTGAAAGATCCTCCTCGGTTGAAATATATCCTGTTAGTAGCCAGATAATCAGGAAAGCTGTCAAGACAGTTCTCGAACAACACATATACATTGTAGATGCAATTCAGCTAGAAACCTGTATTGAGGCCGGTACCACTGTGTTCTGCTCGGCTGACAGGGGACTTAATGCAGCAGCAAGGAAGCTTGGTATAGAAACAGCCCTGTGAATACCGTAATATGCTTTTTCTTTTCTATTTGCAAAGCTTCTAATTGGGCATAAGTATCAATCTCGGGTATAATGCCAGAACAGCAACTCCCTTCTTGTCCCAAGAACCTTCAACGGTATTCACTTAAAACATTAATCAAATCCCGACCGGTCCACTAGTTTTTATTTTCGATTTTTTTTATCACTGATAGGTATTTAAAATATCTCTGTAAACTGATAGTTATCAGTGATACATTAATAGGGTATCACTAAATACAGATACAAGGATGAATGAAGATCCAGAACTAATATATCAGTTCATATTTGAGAAACTCCGGATTTCACCAGATGCAAGAATAAAATGGTCATATCCAATATCTGTTGGAGAAAGAGAATTATTGATAGATTTAGCAATTGAGTCCAGAGACACTATTGCGCTCGTTGAAATCAAGTCTAGAATAAATGAAGACACAATATACAGAGTATATGCCCTTTCACACTTAATGAATAAACAAGTGG
>JBJKSA010000004.1:0-4045 GCA_046704405.1 Thermoplasmataceae archaeon
GTATCTATATTATTCGAAGATAATAACTCATACAAACGAATGGCATAATCTCCAAGTCCTGTTAGTTGAGGTTGATCAAACAAAAGTGCTATTTTCACTTTAGTGTATCAACGCGTTTGGTAAAAAAATTTACCAGAAGTTTTGTGGATATAGAATGAAAGTTGAAATTGCTAAAAGCTTTCAACTCAAACATAAGGATTGTCACTACCAATTTAATTTCTGTTTCCTCAATTCTCAGTAGTTTAGAAATTTCTCGTTCTATGTTCTTTTTTCTATGTGAACCCCACACTTTGTGAACATATCTTAGGATTTTAAGATTGACATTCATTGAAGTATCAATGGAACACCATGACAAGAAATAGAAGCATTTCATTAACTGTAGAGCTTAGAAACTTATCGACTTTCTAAGCTGTTTCATGTCTTATTTGATCGCATCCCCATTCTCTACAAAAGGATAATATTAATTAAGTCATTGAAAACTAAATTCTATGCTTTATCAGAGTTTGAGAGTTTTTAGCATAAGTTTTATGACACCCACTCACAGTAAACGAAACCGCTGCGAACCGCTTGTTTATGTTCGTACATACCACTTTAGCATTCTTTGTTGTTTACAACCAACACTTTTTGCAAAGTGTTCAATTAAGGCTTATTACTCGCTTTGGCAATAAGAAGAAAATTACATTGGATCTCATCAGTTTATTGTGGGTAAACTGAGACCTCCTACCACCAGATATATGATCGTGTCCCTGTATTTCTCGGCCTTGAACCCATAGGAACGCTTGAATGCTGTACGGATCTTGTTGTTCAGCCCTTCCACAACAGCTGAATTTATTCCTGACCGTATGGCTTCCAATATGCCATCAAGATGCCTCTTCATGGTCTTTCCAAGCTTCACGATATCGGGCATCTTTGACCTGGATGCCCAGGTTATCCATTTCCTCAGATAATCTTCAGCAATGGACACATTCACCTGCCATAATCTCTGCAGTGCGATCTTGAAGTGGTATGCATGAGAGGTCTGCAAGTCCAGGGATTTCACGGACATGAGGCGATCCCTCTCTTTGTCCGAGAGATCATCAGAATTCTTCAGCCAGTCGTATCTGGTGTGTTTGAGGATCTCGTTGACCCTGGCCTCTTTCCTTCTTATTTTGTCTAGAGTGTCATTCATCATCTTGATCACATGGAAGTGATCGAAAACTATGGAAGAATCAGGGAAATATTCCTTGGCGCCGGATATGTATGCCGGGAACATGTCCATGGTGATGTGCTCTATCCCTGATGGATCAAGGAAAGGATGCTTCATGATGAATTTTCCAAACACATCGCTTTCTTTACCGTCCTCGATGTGTATTACCCTGCTGTTCTTTGTGTCGTAGAATAATGTCACATAGACATGATGTTTCTCCACTGAGAATTCGTCAATTCCCAACACTGAGAGATCGGAGATGTCCTGTTCCTTCTTTGCCTCATCAACATAATGCCTGAGGATTCTCCACACAGAATCCTCGTTTATTCCCACGATCCTGGGAACAGCAGATACCGGCATCTCTCTGCCCATCTCCACAATCATTGCCTCAAAGTGCAATGAGAAGCCTGATCCCTTCCGAGCCCATGGAAGATCAACGGTCTTCTTTCCATGCTCATTGCATTTTATCCTTGGTTCCCTCGCATGCACATAGGTGGGATACTGGAATACGTTCAGGTGTCTCCAGATGCGTTCCTCGGTGTCGTGAACTCCATACAGTACTCCACAGACAGGGCATGGGAATCTTGATCCTCTTGGGAAATCTATGAAAATATCCACTCTCTTTTCCTGGTGATCAAACTTGATCTCCTTTATGATCCACGGCTCCTCCAGACCTAGAAGTCTCCTGAACAGTTCCTCTGAATTCACAGAATGTAATTCATTGGGAGTTTATTATTTACCCCCAAAGAGTTCAAGAGATCCACTTTTAAATTAGTGTTAATCATCTGTCTTGCATGGAACATGCTAAAGGAGATCGAACTGGAGAGATTTGTCCTATTTGCAATAAAGGAAAACTGAAACCTAAAGGTTATTACAGCGAAGAACAATACAGCGGAGTTGATTCAGGGGAACAAGGAAGAGCTGAAAGAGTATATGTGTGTGACAATGATAATTGCAGTAGAACTTTCAAAGGTTTTGTATTGATGCTCAGAGATACGCTGCGGCGTTAATAGTTGGTTAGAACATAGTGCGATAGTTTGACAAATACTATTAAAGGAACCTCTAAATATTGCCTTCTTTCATTTATAATCCACAAACAAAATAAGCTGAAAATTTCTTAGGGGTCCGATTTCGTATATAATCTTGGTGGTTTAAGTACATGTGCAATATGCCTAAGGTTCTGCCTTGCAATGTGCCAGATATATTTCATTCTCTTTAGACCATCCCATATCATTGAAAGAAAATATATTCAAGAACACCCTAGCAAGTTCAATGTAAATAGCACCTTTAGACAACACCATCAAAGTACTTTAACTACACCTTAACAAGCTCTGGTATGCCCCCTCATAGAACTGGAACATTCTAGAGTTAATATCATAGAAGAAAACAGATACATGATAGTGGGTAACACATTACCGAAAAGGGGCGAGTCAAGAGAGGGGTTCCTGTATCTCTTCCTGCATCAGGAGGTGATTCCATGAAATCAAAGTACTCTGCTGATGAAAAGATGCAGGTCAATAACTCATTAAAGTCTTAGGTATTTGTCCACCCGTGACTATCTCATCTGAATAAAACCATCAACTTCTCTGGTAGCTCCGATGATACACAACGCTGCTGCATGTTTTTATTAGTTTGCGTGGTTGACCAATTCTATAACCCCACTTAGCTAAAGAAGCTCGGGAAATTTACAAGACTAAATATCCGAATTTTAGAAGGTCTACAGTTATAATAGTCGGTGTGCTTACCTATATCTTTGAAACTGGATGAAGATCTTATTACTGTAAAAAAAAGTAAAATATTGTTTCTGTTCGACTCAAAAATGGCAAGTTGGAAAGGTACTCAGAGATTTTTATATGAATTTGGAAAGTATCTTCTTTCAAACAATTACGACGTGTACCTAATTGAAAATGAATCACAAGCCAGCGAGCCTCAAATCAAAACCCATCTACATCTTCCTTTCGAGTCAAAAAGTGTTAGGTTCAAGAAGATCTTTGGAGTATACTTAATTCCGAAGAAACTAATAAAGTCCATTAAGCCGGACTTAATTTACGTAAACTCCCTCAATACTCTACCTTTTGCGCCGAATTTGGGATTTAAAACCATTTTTGGGATGCATGTAATCCATGTCAGTTCTCTCAAGTATGTAGACAGAGTTCGTTATTTCAAGTTTAAGCTCAAAGAATTAGTACTTCGAATGATCATATTCCTCACTTGGAGGCGAAGAGAAATCCTTATACATGCCCTAAACTCAGATCAACAAGAATGGGTTAGGAACATTACCAAAGATAAATACCCAGTAAAGGTAATTGGTAGTACATTAGATTGCTCAGAAATTGAATATTTTAGTCACGCATACCCAACAAATAGGAACCCTATGTTTACTGTTCTGTTTCTTGGTTCTCTATCTGCCGATAAAGGCTTTTCAGGGTTCCTTAAGATTTTAGATCACCTTCAAGGAACTACTCCTGATGGATCGCTTAAATTTGTAATTGCAGGTGATGGACCGCTCATTAAAGAGGCCAAACTCTGTGAAGAAAAATACAGAAACGTCCTATTTTTTCAAAGACCAAGTGATAAAGTTAAATATGAAATAATGATTGATTCTGATCTATTTGTATTTCCAACAATTAATGAAAATTATCCTCTAACAATAGCCGAAGCACAGATCTGTGGTTTACCAAGTATCGTATCTGACATTACTCCTCTAAAGATTTTTGTGTTGGATGGAAGATCTGGTTATTGTTTGCCTCTAGATAATTTAGAAGAAAGATTCAGTGAGAAGATACAGTATTACCTACAATTATGGCTATCTGATTACGAAGCATACAAGAAAATGCGGACAGATATAGCCGAAGTGTC
>JBJKSA010000005.1:0-123895 GCA_046704405.1 Thermoplasmataceae archaeon
GACTAGGACTCTTAATCCATAGGTCGGGGGGTCGAACCCCACCGGGCCCGCTTAATGACTGTTAGATTTTGTGGACATTTCTTCTGTTCACTTAATTTTCTTTAATTTTTATATCCCACATTGAAGAACTTTCAATGATACTGGACAAAATGAAAAATGACTTGGCTATTTCAGTTGCAGCTTGATCACAATGCCCATTTGTAGTTGGCCGATCCCTCTGGATGAATCTTACTCTTGTCCCATCTTCGAAGTCCTCAAAAGTGATCTCTACCAGCCATTCAATAGGCATGTAGTAGTTCATGCCCATTTGACGGCCGGATATGACATCCCCTTTCTCGTCCGCAAAGGACTGTGTATAGACCAACTCCTTCAACGGAATAATCTTCTTGTAAGATCCCACGATGTATTGCACTTTTCCCCAAGGAACAACCGCCCTGTGAAGATATCTTCCTCCTACCCTCAAGTCATGCTCTATAAATTCCATTTCAGTGGACCCTACAGGTGTCATACAACGAGACCATTTCTCCTCAATCTCAGGATCAGTGAACGCCTTCCAAACAGCTTCAACGGGTGCGTCAAAAATCCACACTATCTCTACGTCTTTCAATTTTGCTTCCTTTTCCTCATTATTTTCCATTTTTCTCTTCTCCGTTGTTTTTCCCTGGCTTTTCTGACTTTAGAATCTCGTCAAGAGCCCGGAAGTTTTCCTCCAACATTCTCTTAACACTGGTTGTCCAATTTTCAATTTCAAGAATTGCTTCCTGGTTCACACTGTAAATCCTGTATTTGGCCTTCCTCTCAACGTTTACTACATGTGCTTCATGCAATATGCTCAAGTGCTGTGATATTGCGGGGTGACTAACTTCAAAGCGGTCATAAATCATGGTGGCAGATTGTCTCCCCTCGTTTGAGAGGATTTGAACTATCTGCCGTCTGGTCGGATCGGACAGTGCGTGAAATAGCTTATCAACTATAATCATCTCACTCATTTAACTAAATTCTTAATTAAGAATTTGCTTATTAATAATTTGTTAGTATTTATGAGACATTTGTATTATTTGCTTGTTTAAGACCTGTAGTAAAGAGTTGTGTCAATAGTATTAAAGACTGTAGAAACAGTAAAAATGCTACACCCTCTGTAGAAGATAATGTTTATATTATTATCTGTGTTAAATACTTGGTGCAATGACGGAAAGAAAACCATTAACACGAAGAGAGGTGCCCCTTGTTGCCTTAAGTGTAGTTCTTGCAGTTCTACTTATTGCTTCCTACAGTATCTCCTATGAAGAATCTGGTCAAATTACCAACCTAAATAAGCAAGTAAACACACAAAATAGTCAAATCGAAAATCTAACAGTTCAATTGAAAGTTTTGCAAGGTATGCTTTCCTCCTCAAATGTAACAAACGGTCAACTCCAAACTCAGATCAATTCAATCCAACAAGAGCTAATAATAGATCAATTTACACTAAAACAGACCCAGAATGCGTTTAAAAATGCTACGAACTACAATTCTACAGTTTTTCTTGGAGGTTCTACTAGCACAGCAGGGACTCCTTTCTATTCCACATCTTCAGTTTCAAACAATTATGCAGGATATCTTAAGGTAAACGTCACAACAACATCTCCCAACTCAACTATTGACATAAGTTGGACTGTACATAGTTATAGCTATTCTTTCAACGAGACGGTTGGATATCATGCAATAGTGTATGCTCTGGCGCTACCTTCAAGTGCATTACAATTTACCATCGGTCCTGCAATCACCAATTCTTATAATGCAACTCTATACTACTGACAAAACCACTCGCAAGGAACTCCAAATTGGTGATAGATAGTACAATAGATTGAAAAAATTCAGCCCTTTACCCGTTGAAGATAGATTATCTGTATATTATTTGATGCAACAATATTTATGGAATTGGTTCCGTATGAACCGATGTTCGGAATTGAAATATTTATTGAGTTTCCAACGCCAGCGCTGCCTTCTTGCAGAGAGTATAAGACAGACTGAAAATAAAAACCAAATGTAGAATTGGAAAGGTTATTTTCGACTACAAAGAAGAAAAGAAACTATGAGTTGCCATTTGATGATGCATGCATGGAGGGGGGATAAATGCCGGCAAGGTTGGTATCGCTATTTGATTTAGCCCATTGCCCTGTGAGATCCTGTTGATTGATTAAATTGCCATTCGTTGCATTGAATGCATATAATGTAAGAGTTGTCAGATTCTGCTCCGGAACTTACAAGAAATTATAGCCCAATAGATAGACAATGTTACTGCAATACCATATCCTCGGACCAAAAAAGTTTGAAGTCTCGAACTGGGTTATACCATAATATTCAATACTAGACGAAGTCCAGAGTTCAGTTCCTTGTGTGATGTTGAATGCATCAACAGTATATTCGTAAAGCATAGAATTGTCAATTGACTTATTTTTCTGAACGTAATTTACGACGAAGAATGTAGAATTAGAGTCTGCTGAGTCCCCCAAGTTCCCAGTTAAAGATGAACCCCATATGTTTTGGTCGAATGGACTGCCACTTTCAACTATTACAACCGTTGATGCTGATATGATTGCAGCTGAGATAACAACTGCATAGATCACATAGGTCCTCCTACGTGACAGCATTGTTATTATATATTAATAATAAAAAGATATTTCTATACTATAGAATGCTGGTTTCGATATCGATCAAGTTCTATATAACATGGGAAAAGGAGATCCTAAGAAAGAGCAATAATAGTATAGTCTTATGCATAATTGAGCGTTATTATGCAAACCATATATTCACCAATAATCCTTATATGCAACAATAGAATGTTTGTATATGGCGCAAACTACCATCCAGGTGTCCAAAGAGACAAGAGAAAAGCTCAAGAAGATTGGTGGCAAAGGCCAGACATACGGAGAGATAATTGAAAAGCTTCTCGAGATTGGTCAGAAAGTGGCATTTTTCAACGAACTTAACAGGATATCTGACAATGAGGAGTTCATACCTCTTGACAAGCTTTGAAATTCTGGTGTCCCAGACTGCAGCAAGAGAGCTTAAAGCTCTGGAGAAATGGCTACAGGAAAGGATAAAGGAAAAGCTCAGTGAACTCGCAAAGGAACCTAGTAACAGTGCTGGAAAGTTGGATGTAAAGAAGCTTTCAACAACTGGTAGAAATTATAGCAGACTTAAAGTAGGCGATTATAGGGTCATATTTTCACTCGAGGAGAGATCTGTAAAAGTTGTAAGGATAGCTAAGAGATCTGACGTCTTTTCCTGGTTGGATTAGTACTTTGGAGACTACACCCAACTCGTTCGCTTAATTTCTAAACCGGACTCCTTTTTACCTGCTTAACCTCTTTTTATTTCTGTGAACATTTTCATTCTTGGAATTTTATTAATGTTTGGAAAGTAGTCCTTCTTTGACTTGGCATTGTGGAAATATTTAGAGTTGGGCTAGCTTGAATGAAATTGTGTTAATAATTTTAAACAAAATCAAATAAAGCGGAAAGAGCAATTTGTGTTGGTTCTTCTAGACATTTGCCCAAATAGTGGAAAAGCCGAAAACAACAACCTTTACTCATCTACCCATTCCACAGTTACTTTGATTCTCTTCGGGTAGTCTTTGTTATTGAAACGTTTTCGTTGAATCAAGATACTTGATTTGTCCGCAAAGGTTTCATTGACTTCATCGTAGGCAACGACCTAAGGGGAACCGAAATTTTTTAGTTCTGCTTCAAATTCAACTACTGTCACTTAGATCATAAAAATTATCCGCGACTGCCACATTAATATTGTCTAATTCCAGAAAACAAGTTCCAAACAACGATTGAGTGATTTCTTAAGTAGCAAGAGAACTGCATAAAAATGAACCAAAATAACAGACAAAAATAAAGAAAGTGATTGAGAAAGAATAGTGACCAGGATTGATCAAATACAGCACTACCAAGTTTTAATCATAATTTATTAGGTATAATACATCAAAAAGAATTAGTTTTGTAGCGAATCCACATCACATGACCATCTTCTTTTTGGCATTGAGCAAATCAATGATTTCATCGAAGTTGGTAGAGTCAACAACTTGGTACTTCAGCTTCTTCCCGCCTTCTGGAATGAAGCCTAGTGCCCCGGCGTAAAGATACTTTACGGGCCCCACTCCCTTGAGATATTGAACTTGCGATATGGAACCCCTATCTATCCAGAAATCATTAGGAAAATGGTCGATTGACTTTCCAGCCCTAAGCTGTTCGATCTCATCTGCCACCATTTGCTTGATGGAGTTTCTCTTAAGTTCGTCGTTCAACATATCCTGAGAAGCGCCCCCTATGATCATTCCCTGCCCCGGGAGTGCCGCTGTGAAGAACAGCACCCTTCGATCTGTAACGGCAATAACGTTCTCCGTAAATCTTTCTGATGATACCTGGCTCAGGCCAGTGAAGTTTTGCTGATATCTGTAAATTGGTGCCAAATAAGTGATCACAGACTCCCCTTGGTTCAGGCTTATTTTCTCATTTCCAAACAGATTTGTACCAGGCTTTACCGCTGTTACTTTCTTGTAAACTGACTGCTTCATCTGCTGTTCATAATTCTGCTTCGGGTTTTTGAAATCTATCTGCCCTATCTTCTTGTTGGACCTCAGTGTTACTGCAAGTCCAAATATGGTCACTAAGATGAAAATAAGTGGGATATAGAAAGGCAGACCATGCTGCATTGCAATAGTGAATACTACGGCTTCAATTACCAGAAGAACAGATAAGAATGCCAATGTAATTTTATTGGATACGCTACGAATACGCGCAGATACAGGTGCCACACCACCTTCACCTATAGCACTGTCGACTTTCTCAGATACCTTACTTGAAAAGGTTTGTTTCAATGCACTTCCACAACTTGGGCATTCCTTTTCAGACCCAGCCAAAGAATAATTGCAATTAGGACAATTCACATAGTGATAACTGATTGAGATTATTAAACTGTTCACTTAAGAATTTTTGAAAATAATGGCTCTTCAAGTATCAGAGGAATGATCCTTTGCCTTATACATCGGCAGTTAAATTTTAGCGTAAAATCTCAACGAGTGTATTATGGGTAACCTATTCAGCAGTCCACTCTTGGGATCAATCTAACACCTACTGAGCAAAACTATTAGATCAGAACCTAGTTCCTCTTCTAAGTTAATTCTTTTTCAGACATTCTTTATTAGGTCGCGAGTAGAGGACATTTTCCCTTCTTGAGTAAAATAGGGCTCTAAAGGAATTCTGTCAATTTGATTTAGCAAGAAATTAAAGCATATGCAAAGCAAAACAAAAGGAGAATTCACATTAGATTGGCCATCTGTTCTTTTCGTACTCCCTTATGTGAGCATAAAAACAAAGAAGTATTGAAATAAGACTGCAATTTATTCTACAGCATTGCCTTCAAGCACAGTAAAATGGAATTTCAGAACAGCAAGTTATGATGACTGGGACCAAATCTCTCAGATAGTGGGGAAAATTGCCACTGAAGAGGGATTCGGGGGGTATATCAATGATGTCGGCAGACCGTATCTCGATATAGGTAAAACATACATAATTGGTGGAAGTGAGATCGTTGGTTTTCAAAATGTCAGAGATGCACCAGACGGTTCCATTTACCTTTCTGGGTTAAGAGTTTCTAAATCATTTAGAAAGCAAGGGGTAGCAACTAGACTTATCAATCACGTACTCAAAGAAGCGAAAAAGAGCGGAAAACACACAGCAAGAACATATATTGAGCCTTCAAACAACGCGAGTTTGTCTCTAATGAAGAAACTGGGATTTTCTATTTCAGGAAAGATGAACTTCTTTTTCGGATCAGTTGACCTAACGGGATTTGAGAAAGGATCAGAGTGGCCAGATTCATTAGTGGACATTGGTCATTTACCTTCTTTTCCTTGCAGAGGAATTCCTGCGGATTTGTTAATGAAGGGAGACTCTCTGATTTCAATTTGTAACTCAAATGTATGGGACAAAGAACCTACTTACACTGTACTATCTGGAGGAAATTTCAATTTCACAATAGGAAATTCCTTTATAACAGTCCCGAGCAGCATAAAAATGAATCAATTGGATATTCTGACTAAGATCAGAGGTTTTGAAAGCGCCTATGTCCTCGAAAGACCTCTTAAAAAAGCTGGGAATTTAGGATGATTTAACCTCAGCGGCAGTTGTATTATGCAGACCTTTGAAAATAGGGCTTCAATATCGACTGCATAGTATCTAAAATAGCTAAAGAGCAAGATGCCTAATATTGTATTAGAGACCTGGATATTGTTAGAATTAAAGATATTCAGTCAAGGTCGCTGGGAAATGGATAAGGTGACATGACAAATTTCACTGCATGCGGAGGGAGAGTGTTTTCTATACCATCACATCCTATACTAATAGATGACCAATGAACCCCTGAAGAATATAACCTCTGCCCTGAGTGACAAGACGGAACTCTTGATGAAAAGGAAGATACTGGCCATCGGAAAGAATTATACCGTGATGGATAAGGATCAAAATCCTCTCTGTTACGTTTCTCTAAGTGCGGGCCAGAATATAATGGGAAACATGCTTTCTGGTGCCCTTGAGTCCTGGGTCGGGCGAGAAATGGAATATACATATACAGTACAGGATACACATGATCAGGTTGCCCTTGTCTTGAAGAAAGGACCTGGGGCATGGAGTGCTAACTTCGGTGTGTTTGATTTTGTTTCAGGCGAACAGACTGCAACACTCTCACTCAAGAGGAGCCTTATTGGAGGTATGCAAGCACAATGGCTTGACCAGGGCAGTAATCAAGCAACCATGGTAACAAAAGGAAATGTGATTAGAAGGCAATATTCCATCCTCGATCAGAGTCAACAAGAGATAGGTTTTGTTAGGCACAAGATTGTTGCAATTAGGGATACATGGAATCTGAATCTCTCTCCCCAGGCCAACATACTCAATGCAGCAATATTTGCAACGGTCCTTGATTTCGAGAAAGAAATGTGATGCTTAACTAAATTGGACTCGAGGGAAGGTAACCGGACTCTACATTTGAATCACGAATCTAAGGTAATTTATGCAGCTAGGCTTACTTTTTCTCGAATTTTTACTGGAAGTTGGTTGTGAATTAGGTATTTACTTGTTTTAAGAAAAAGCAGACTCAATCAAATTTGAAGCTTTCGATTTCTTGTTCATTCTTGTGGATTGAAATGAAGCTAGCTTTCTTAAACCCAATCATTCATGGTTAAGGCAGAAGAATTCCTGGATCTACCGATGGATTTGGTTAAGGGGTCATATTACATTCTTGTTTTCGTCTACCCTTAACATGCCTTTTGAATTGTCTAATATGACGAACTTATTTTTCCAAGGATCTTCTATGACGGAACACTTGCCAATTGCTATTTCAAAGGGATCTACTAAGACTTTACCCCCCGCATCGACGAATAATTCTATTGATCGCAAAACAGACTCTACTGTTAGATCGACTTCTGGTTGCTCTAGTTCTTCCTTGACCAAAACTAATTCTGAGTCTGAGTCGATCAGCTTCAATCCCGCTTCATCTTGTCCCTTTTTCCAGATAAGCTCCATTCCTAGCTTCTCTTTGTAAAAAGCGAGTGCTTGACCTATATCCGGGACCTGAATTCTGATACAGTCCACCTTCTTGAACACACCTTTACATGAACCGCTGATATTTAGTTTGTACCTGCTTGCGTTCTACCTTATGTAGCGAACGAGATATTGAACGTCAGCAATACATTATAATCTTCCCCAATGCTAGGGCATAAGCAGAAGGGGTAAAGGAGATAGATAGGCAGGATAATCAGTTCTTACAGCTTGACAGGCCTGAACGGTTTGAGATCTGTCAGTTCATTGGACACTCGCTCAAGTGTGTGGTTTATTTTGTGCCAGCTGAAACTGAGCTTAAGGTATATCCCAATGGGTATTCGGGGCAGAGAATCTTCATCTTTCCCAAGTTCGTTGATCCACCAATCGACTAGGTCCTTGTCCCCCTTCGAAGAATTGCAATGCTTACAACACTTCACTGAATTGTGGATTCCTTCCGGCGCTCCAAATTTCCTTGGTACGACGTGATCCAAGCCATTAGCTTCACCACCGCAATATACGCATTCATTGCTGGCCCTCATCTGCAGTCTTATTTCCCCGTCCAAATCTGCCCAGTGTATTTCTCCGTTTTTGAGTCTTTTATATTGATAAATCACAAATCCCCACTGGTCTATTTTTCCAGCAGCCTTCGCAATCACTAGGCGGGCATAGTAATAATTGATAAGGTCTGAGATAGTTCTTACGGTCTTGGGTGCCATTTGAATTCAGTGCTAAATTATAACTAAACAAGTATAAATATTTCTATCCGTGGGAAATAAAGGAATTATTGTTTTTAACACACTTCCAATCAAACTTGTTACAATTTCATATCACTATATATAAGCAATAATATTCATAAGACTAACAAAGACTGGGCCTTAATGAAAAGAGACGAAGTTTCTAATAGTGACAATCAGTAGCTCTCCCAATGCTGTTAATAGAAGACCAACTGGTTCCACAAGCCCTAAACCTTAGGGAACTCACTGACATAATGGAGGGCGTCTTCAAGGAAGATTCAGAAGGGAAGGCCGCATACGCACCCAGACTGAGGTACAGAATACCAAAGGAGCCCAGCGAGAGGGTCTTCATGTCAAATATAATATGTGGCGCATCCACTAATTTAGGTGTGGCAGCTGTGAGATATGACGCCACTGTCATGAGAGAATTCACCTATGAGGGTGGAACTAAGAGGACTGAATTTGAATATTCGCAGGGTAGAAGCTGGGGATTCGTCATATTGTCCAGTGTCAAGACGGGCGAGCCACTTGCAATTATTCACGATTTCAGCCTTTCACCGATGAGGGTTGCGGCAACTACTGCTGCAGCCATAAGGAAAGTCTCTAGGACGGACTCCAAAGTGCTTGGACTTTTCGGATCCGGAAATGAGGCAAAGAGGAATGCTGAAGCCATATTGCAGGTAAGGGATATCGAAGAAGTTCGTGTGTTCAGTCCCAATAGAGAGCACAGGAATACATTTGTCTCTCAGATGACAGAGGAACTTGGAAAAACCTTCAAGGCAGTAAATAGCCCTGGAGAGGTTGTCAAAGAGGCGGACATAATAATGTGCGCTACAAATTCCAGTGAACCTGTGTTTGATGGACGGATGCTTGAGGAGGGACAGACTATAGCTACGATTGGGGCATCCGATCTCATTCACAAGAGAAGGGAAGCAGACGATCTCACTTTTATGAAAAGTAATCGCCTGATTTTAAACAGCTATGAAACTGCAGTCACAAACAGACAAGAGGAGATTGTCAATTTGATCGAGTCGGGCGAGATTGACATCAAGAACGTCCACGACCTCGGAGATGTCCTTGCAGGAAAAGTTGATGGCAGAAATGATGACAGAGAGATCATTTATTATAATTCAAATGCAGGAGTGGGGATACAGTTTGCTGCCACCTGCTATCAGATATACAACTACTGCAAGAAGAATGGATTGGGCAGAGAGCTTCCGACAGAATGGTTTGGCGCTGACGTGTCCGAATGGACAAGCAAGGGGTACGCACCCTCGCCATAGCTGAATAGGGACTTGAGGAATAAGGACTGGTCGGGTGAAATGACAATATGAATGAATTATCGCTCAGAAGTTTTATCGATTCATATCAAAGGAAATTTCAGGATGACGTGGTAATAGTAGATGATGAGATATCAACAGAGTACGAACCCACTGCCTACTACAAGAACCTCGAAAAGAAGAATCCTCTCATCTTCTTTCGGAATATTTCCGGTTATCCTGGATTCTCCTTGGCAACAAACGTAATGGGCAGTTCAGCGAGAATGGCATTTGCCTTGGGTGTAGAGGAAGAAGGCCTCATTGAAAGATGGGATGAGGTAATGAGTTCTACCTCAGAATTGAAAATCCAAACTGGTGGCCCTCCTGTAAAGGAAGTGAGAACATTGGGATCTGATGTTAACCTCTTCGATCTTCCAATACCTGTTCACTATTCTCAGGACGGGCAGAATTCAGGCTTCAACCGGTACATCACAGGCGGATTGGCACTGTCCCGAGATCCCGACAATACCGAAACGGTGAATATGAGCTTCACCCGTATCCAGCCCATTGACAAGGATACATATGCATTTGACATGGGCAGCCACGGTCATCTGTGGAACTATGTTGAAAAGTCGAGGAAACGTGGAGTTCCAATTGACATATCAGTGATGATAGGGTCGCACCCTGTGTTCTACATGCTTGCAGCTTCTTTCATTGAGAATGAATACAAACATGCCGCTGCATTGGGGGATTTCAAATTCTCCACCGGGGAAATGAATGATATTCCATTTCCATCTGAATCAGAGATAATAATAGAAGCAGAAGTCATACTGGACAGGAGTTTCCAGGAAGGCCCTTTCAGCGAATTCACAGGTTACATGTCTTCAAGGACAACAGGAAATGTTGCTAAGATCAAATCAATAATGCATCGCCGTGAGCCCATATTCTATGACATCGCTCCGTCGAATTCTCACGAGCATGTGGGGCTATTCAGCGTGCCTAGAAGTGCATCAATAACTAAAGGAATTAGAACTTACCTGCCTCCATCTGGGGGATACAGCATTTCCTGGCCTTTGAGCTCGTCCCACCTGATTGCCCTTTGTTCTGTCCGAAATCCAGAGCCGGGTCTCGCAAAGCAACTTGGCCTTTCTGTAACTGGCCTGGACGCCCTTTTCACGAAAATAGCCCTCATTTCTGAAGGAAGTACTAATCCTCTAAGTGTGGAACAGTTCCTTCTTTCACTAATGAAATCAGATCTTGTTCTTGGAAAGAATATTGTCACAATACCCGACGTATTCACCATTAAGCTTGATCCTTCCTCTACGAAGGAAGGAACAGACGGCAAAGCCATAATTATCACAGGAGGCGAGGTGCCTCTACACAAGGAGATAAGTAAGGAAGGGAGTAAAATTCTGAGAACAAAGTGGGGAGATCTCGAATATTCCCACTCAGAAGGGGAGGAAAGTAAGATAACAGTCCTCCTTGACTCTGACATAGCACTTTCAGACTATGATGCAATCACTTGGGCCATGGCAACAAGAACCAGGCCAGATCTTGACATTAGCGTCGACGCAGGAAAGCTCGTAATTGATGCTCGTGCAAAGAGTGACTTGGTAGTTCCACAACTTCCGCCTGACGTTGTTGACCGTGTATCTAAACGTATCCTAAAAAAATGAACTGGTACTTGCATACCTACTCAGAAAAATAATTGGGGAGGGGCTTTCGCCTTCCTCATTCTACTTTTAAATCTCTCGTTTCAGTTACAAACCTGAGGGCAACTATTGAGCCAACCACAATTATCACACCTACTGCTGCCACATAGGGCCAAGAATTCAGAAGCCCTCCAGAGAAGACTATTATTGATGGCAGCACAAAAACAGTGATGAGCCCTGCTATAAGCCCTCCTATGGTGTACGCGATACCTGATCCAGAAGCCCTATACTTTGTTGGGAAAGACTCCGCAAAGAGAGTATTTTGGGACGCAATAGTGAAGACAGTTGGCCCAAAGAGCATCATATCCGCAAAGATGACTAGGCTATGGTTCAAAGTATTGACCAGCGGGAAGAAGATTATGACACTTAGTAGAGCCCAGAATGCCCCGATAAACAACATGTTTCTCCTGCCTGTTCTGCTGCCAAGCACGAAGCCCAGCAGCAGGGTGAATATTCCAAAAGCGAATGATATCGAAGTGGCATATGTGAGAAAGACTGGGGAAAGGCCCTTGGTTGCAAGGTACTTCACAGAAAATGGCACTTCTATTGCAGAAACTAGGGTTATCATGAATGCAATTGAAAGTGCAAGCACTATGATCTTTTTCCAGTACAGCTTGAGTGTCTGAGGTGCTGGGGAACGGTCAACCGCATTCTTCTCCATGAGTTCCCGCATGAGAGGGCTTTCACTGACCTTGTACCTTATTACAAGACCTATCACCACCAGCGCAGCCCCGAAGATGAAAGGAATTCTCCATCCCGTTGTAACGAAGTGCGGGCCATAAACAGAGGCAAGATATCCGAATGTGAGCGAGGCTGCGAGGAGGCCCAAGGGCACAGGAGTTGCCCATAGATTCCAGAACGGACGCCATCTGGCGCTGCTTGCGCTTTCGGTAATCCAGGATACTGCACCCCCGAATTCTCCGCCTATTCCGATCCCGAAGAGAAGCCTGAAGAGAAAGAGCAAAGCGATTGCAGTTACACCTATTTGCGAAAATGGCGGTAACAGCCCAATGCCTAGTAAGCCGATTCCCATTGCCACCATTGTCATAAGGAGGGTATTTCTCCTGCCTAGCTTGTCAGCGACCTGCCCAAAGATGAATGCCCCAACAGGCCTGGCAAGGAAAACGACTCCAAAGGAGGCGAACGAGAGTGCTGCAGCAACCGATGGGTTACTAAACCCCGAGAAGAAGACAACTTCCCAAACTCCAGAAGCCGCAAAAGACGCTATGAAGAAATCAAAGTATTCTACGAATCCGCCAAATCCAGCAGCGATAGTTATTCTAGCAAGCGAACTATTCACAGATCTCTTGCTAGATTCCGCTTCAACGTTAACGTTGGTATCCATGTCAATCTATCACATTAACTCACAGCTTTTATATAAATATTTATTTTCCTGACAATTTTTTCTAGGCAAAATATCTATCTCTATAAACCATTATAAAAATATTCTGCGACCTAGATATGAATTTAAATTTCTCTGATTTGAACTGGCTGAAATATGAGCTATTTCTTTAGACTCAGGTGTTCCTGGACTGTCTTGTGCCCCTGTTGGAACATTGTCCTCAACTTCTTAGGAAGTGTTTAGATCCTTCCATTCCAGAGTTACCTCCAATTTTATTGGTTTTCCTTTGAGGATTTGTCTGGGGAAGTATGACTAAGATGGGGTTTGCTATACGTTCAGATAAAGCTTTCCTGATAAAGTCGCATCAACTCCATTTTTATGGCATATCCAGACACAATTAGCCTAAAAAGAGTTACCGTTTCTAAAGAACCATAGCACATTGTGGCAATCAATATACGTAACCGAATATTGTCAAGAAGTATCATGCAAATTAACATTTTACTTAACACGCAGCGGGGGGAGATTTAATGGCATTGTTCGAGGAGGCTTCCATAGGCCAAGTTCAAGCGCTTATGCTCAATGGAAAGATCACCTCTCGAGACCTGGTCAAACATTTTCTTGGAAGAATTGAAAAGTTCGATCACAATGGCCCTCACATTAACTCAGTCGTAACTGTGAATGAGAATGCCATTGGGGATGCTGAGAAACTTGACGCATACTTGGCTGGAGAAGGAAAGCTTATTGGGCCATTGCACGGAGTGCCCTTTATCGTAAAAGATCAGATAATGACTAAAGGAATAAGAACTACCTTCGGTTCTATTGCGCTGAGGGATTTTGTCCCCGATAAAGATGCCACAATTGTGACAAGAATCAGGGAAGCAGGCGGCATAATACTTGCAAAGGGAAACATGCCAGATTTTGGGGTTAGCTGGTACGGAGTATCTTCTGCAGAAGGCCACACCTTAAACCCGTACGATATTTCAAGGGATCCAGGAGGTTCAAGCAGTGGTGTCGCGGCTGCAGTTTCTGCTGGATTCGCCACCGTCGGAATCGGAGAAGACACGGCAGGTTCCATACGTGTTCCCGCATCTTTCAATTCCCTGTTTGGAATAAGGGTAACCACTGGACTCATAAGCAGATCTGGCATGTGCCCGATTGTAAATTTCCAGGACACGCCAGGCCCATTGGCCAGGAATGTAGAAGACTTGGCTGTTGTTTTGGATGTTATCATAGGCTATGATGGCGCTGATCCTCAGAGTTCAGTAAATCTTCTCAACAGGCCGGAGAGTGGTTACCTCGCAGGGCTAAGAGGTAACGTGATGAAAGGCGCTAAGATTGGAATTCTTAGAGAGGCCTTCCCGGAGGAAGATGAACAATTGCTAAGTGTAACAGATGACGCGATTAAACTGATAGAGGAAGCAGGAGCAGAATTTGTCGATCCAATCATAATTTCAAACCTAAAGGAGAAACTTTCCTCCTCAGGATTATATGATGTGCAGACGAAGCATGACGTCAATGCATTCCTTTCATCCATCGACATAGAGGGGGCAAGGTCAATTGAGCAGATAGTTGCAGACGGCAAATACCACAAGCTTGTGGACATCCTCGAAGGGATAGCACTTGGAGTAGATATCCCAGAGAAGCACAATGAGTACTTCGAGCGTAGATTTGCCCAATATCGTCTCAGAGAGGAGATAATGGAGACGCTTGCAAATGAAGGAATCGATGCTATCCTGTACCCCACAGCAAGGATTCCCCCGCCACTTAAGAGGGAAGTCATAGACAAAAAGTGGAAAGGGCTTGGCTTTCCTGTTAATTCTTTCCTCGCTTCACATTCAGGATGCCCGGCTGTAGCAATTCCGGCAGGTTTCACAAAGGAGGGGTTGCCTATTGGGATAGAATTGCTTGGAGCACCCCTTAGTGAGCAAAAACTGCTCAATCTTGCACTATCCTTCCAGAAAGTAGCCGGACCTAGAAAGCCCCCATCAATCACTCATGAAGCGGATTAGAGGAACTTAAGCTGTGAAAGGTGTGGGAACAGCGCGCAGTATAATGTGCCCCACTGACCGCGGCTCAGAGATAACTGGCTTATGTTATATATTCTGGATGGCTACTATTTCAATGAGATATCTTAGACTCGGACATTCCGACCTTTCTATTTCATCCATAGGCCTCGGAGGATTTTCCTTTGGTACCTCGGGGTGGATGGTCGGCACAGAGACGGCCGCAAAGATCTTAAGGCGCGCCGTTGACCTTGGAATAAACTACGTGGATACGGCGAACGTATACTCAAATGGTGAGTCGGAGAAAATTATTGGAAAGATAACAGAAGGTCTTAGGGAAGACCTGATCATTTCTACCAAATTCGGTGGTCCAATGTCTCCTCACCATCAGGGATTCAGCAGAAAGGAGGCGGAATACCAGCTTCGAGGTTCCCTAGGCAGACTCAAAACTAATTACGTAGACATCTTTATGCCACACACTTGGTTCGATCACCTAGATACAGGCGAAATGCTCAGGACCCTAAATGGCATGGTTGAGAGTGGCCTTACGAGATATTATGGCTTGAGCAACCCCACTAGCTACCAACTGGCCGAAGCTGACACATTAGCTTCTGAAAGAGGGATTGAAAGACCACAGATAGTTCAGAATCACTACAATGCCATATACAGGGAAGATGAGCGCGGTGTCATCCCTTTTTCCAGGATCAAGGGGATTACTTACTCTCCCTTCAGTCCCCTGGCAGCAGGCTTCCTCAGCGGGAAGTACGAAAAGGGAAAGGACCCAGATTCCGTAAGGTCCAGGGAGTATCAGCTTATGAGAAAGAGGTATTTCCAGGAAAACGACTTCGAAATAGTCGAAGAAATTAGAAAAATTGCAAAGGAATTGGGTACTTCACTTCCATCCGTATCGCTGGCATACCTCCTCAAGAAGGGATTCCTGCCAATAGTGGGGATCTCTAATCCTAAGCATCTTTCGGATCTAGAGGCAGCTTTCAACATAAATCTCAAAGATGAACACATAAGAGATATCGAAGATGCTTATGTTCCCCATGCTGTCAGAATGGGAACAGCAGGCTACAATGCTTCTTGATTAGTGAGACTCAGTGCCTGGGATGAAGTGCTGAATTCTGCTGGTTTCTTCCTGTGCTGACTAAATAATCGTATAAGCTCCTGCAACTACCGCAGCCCTCCGTGTGTCGCAGGAAGTCCTCATGGGAATTCATTTCCTCTCCCTTTTCCAGGCACCTGAGGTTGATCCGGTTTTCCATTCCACTAATATCAGTAAATCACAGAATAAAAGTTTGATTTTATTTATCGATTTAGGAAAAATTCTCGTGAAAGCTTCCGGGAAGAGTCAACCCTTTGTTCGCTTTATGAATGCCGTCAGTACTAGTCCAGCCAACATACAAGTTACAACTGCAAGGATTCCTGTCTCCCTGAATGGGAGCACGGAGAGCAAGATGCCGAAGAATGTTCCGCCTATGATTCCACCAGCATAGTAAAAGGAGAATACAAGACCAGATGCAGTACCGACCGATTCAGAAGAAGCATAATCCTGGGCTCCTGCGGCAACTACGATTATTAATACGTTGTATGCAGCTCCAAACACAAAAGTCACAGCGATCAGCGCAAAGGCAGTGATATTGGGGCCAAAAATCAGGAAGGAGGTTAGAGCCAGAAGCCCGTACATCAGAATGAGAATGTTCTTCCTGCCCACTTTGTCGCTGGCATAACCCAGGGGAAGGGTAAAGAAAAGCCCGCCGATGCCAAGCATTGAGGCAGTCAGCCCGCTGATGTACAGGCTCATGTGAAGAAAGCTTACCAGGTAGTGGGAAAAATATCCAATGAAACCAAAAAATCCCAACCCAAAGAAGAATACACCTGCCAGGACCAGAGATAGATTCCTGTTAAAAATCCCTCCGGCACTGATTGCCGTTCTCTTTGTGTTTCCAGAATAAACATTCGGCATGAGGATCAATACCAGAGCAATCGCAATTACACCAGCAATAGACGCTACTATGAAGGAAGTGAGATAGCCAGGAGCTTCGAAAGCCTCGAGATATGGGCCTGCCAGCAATCCTCCACTGAAAGCAGTTCCTGTGAGGGAGAGCAAGAACCCCCTCCTTTCTGGATATGCAGTGCCCAGGAAACCCATGACTGTTCCCTGCAACATTCCTGTTCCCATTCCAACCAGAAACCTCAGAACAAATAGCTCAGGAAGGTTGGACACTATCCCTGTAAGGGCTGTGCCCAGGGTCGCTGAAGTCAGAGCTATCAGGACCAGTGCTTTTATTGAAATGCGGTTAAAAAGTAGCCCTCCTACTGAGGCAAAAATTATGACTCCGAATGTAAAAGAGCTTACAGAGATCCCTATGTATAGCTGTGAGACCTGCAGCTTGCTGATTATGAATGTTGAACTGTAGAAGTAAAGATTTATGTCAAAAGAGGCAACAAAAAATGTGTAAACTAGGGAAATTATTAGAATCCAGAGATAAACGGGCCTTCGGGCAAGTGCTCCAGTCATTTCATTGATGTAGAGCCTGTCTTTTAGAGTGCCTTCTCCAACCTTCATTTATCGCTTCTGATAGAGTGAAAGCAGTATTGGATAAAAAAAGATAGCAACAAGAACTATTTTCTTCACCATCGAAAATGGGAGAACTATGATACGCCTGAGATGATTAGAAGCAAGTTGACCATACTTCCTTAACAGTAAGTCATCTAATTTGTATTTCTAACCCAGTTAGATGGCATGGTGCTGCGATTGCATTAGACTGCTCCAGCATCCGGATAAATTACATTAGTTCAGAGAAAAGCGGCTGACCTTGAATGGAGGAAATCAAATTGGAAAAGAACGACCACTATCCCTCAGGTGTAATAACAGTTTCAGATTTACGCAAATCCTATGGAAATACTAAGGCGGTGGACGGGATCAGCTTTAATGTGAAGAAGAGCGAGGTCTTTGCATTATTGGGTCCGAACGGAGCCGGAAAGACTACCACCATATCAATGCTTGAAGGCCTGGCAAAGAAAGACTCCGGAAATATTCTAATACTGGGAAGGGACCCGTGGAACGAGCAGAGTGATCTCAAATACAGGATTGGAGTGATGCCACAGGAATTTACTTTCTTTGAGTCGCTCTCTCCCTTGGACTCAGTCAAGTTTTACTGCTCGCTTTTTAAGTCCAGTGCTGAGCCAGAAGATTTACTAAGGATGGTGATGCTGGATGATTCTGGGAATACCAGGTTCGGCAAACTCTCTGGGGGGCAAAAGCAGAAGCTGGGTCTCGCGCTCTCGCTCGTAAACAATCCGGAGGTTCTCTTTCTTGATGAGCCTACCACTGGCCTCGATCCATCCGCAAGAAGGGCCATATGGACGATAATTTCCAGGTTCAAGGAGCAGGGAAAAACTGTGATCCTGACAACGCACTATATGGAAGAGGCCGAGCAACTCGCGGACAGAATAGCCATTATCGATCATGGAAGAATTGTTGCAGAGGGGTCCCCCTTTGACATAGTGTCAAGACATGGAAGCGGCAGGAAGCTTGTCCTGAGGGCAGACAATGAAATGGAGGCCTTCTTGAAGAAGAAATCTATCCCATTTGTGCGGGAAATAGGTAACATTGAAATCAGTCTTTCTGAAAACCAGAAAATAGCCGATCTGGTGAGAATGATCGAGGATTCAGACATCAGCTATTCCCAGTTCACTGTAAGAACCGACAGCTTGGAGGATGTATTTGTTCGCCTTGTTGGTGAAATGACGGAGGGTGTTGTGAGATGATGGATAGGGTCCTCGCGTACTTCAAGGTCCAGGGAAAGGGTTACATCGCTGCCAAGAGCGGCCTTTTCGCCTCTTTCATTTTTCCTGTGATGATGATATTCGTCTTCGGTTCAATAATGCCATCTGACTACCTCAGTACGGTAATTCCCGGACTCATAGGCTTCTCGATTCTCACAGATTCCCTCTTTGCAATCACTGCAATGTCTTCCAAATACAGAGAAAACCATATTTTCAATCAGCTATCTCTGACACCCCTCCGAAGATCAGAGTGGCTGTTTTCTGTGTTTATTTGGCACCTGCTCATCGCTGCCATGTCTTTTGCGCTTATCGTGCTTATCGGACATTTTGTCTACTCTGTAAAAATAACATTGCACATACTCATAATTCCATACATTGCCTTTGGGACACTGCTCTTCGTCTCCCTAGGCCTTCTGATTGGGAATGCCGCCAGATCCAGCGAGACGGCCAGTCTGATAAGTAACGCTGCTGGTTTTCCAATGATGCTGCTTACAGGAACATTCTTCCCCGTTACAATGCTGCCAAACTACCTGCAGGAGGGGGTCAAGATACTTCCCCTCTATTACTTTGTCCAGGGTTTGGGCAATGCTATGCTCTCAGGCGATATAGCCCAGAGTATTCTCTATCTCTTAGTTATGGTGGGATTCAGCATAGTGTTCTTTGCACTGGGTGTTTATCTGTTCAGATGGAGGGAAAAGTAGCATACAACTTCACGAGGAAAATTGATAATTATCATTCGAAAGCAGTTCAGGGCATGAATTTGTGTTAAATTTGAAATGACCTATACGTCTTTATGGGCATAATCTCGATGCATTTTCAAAATAGTTTAGGGCAGGCAATTTCCTTCTCTCCAATAGAGACAAGTAAAGTCTGCCTAAAGATGCCAAATCGGAACGATTACTCGAACAATCAATAAATATTCCTGAATATTTTGTTTAGTATGCAGTCCGGGATCAACAAGAGGCTTTCTGCCATCAAAGGCGTAATGATGAAGTCATTAGAGAAGGACTTTATTCCGTTTCCAGTGAACAAGGCTCTATGCAGCAGGTGGGCTAAGAACATACCGTATGGAGGTGAGACTATCATGTACACTTCGTTCATGTATCAACTATCTGGACTTTTTAAGGCGTATGAGAAGAGACTTTCCACCTTTGCCGCCCTGGGGGGATCATCAAAGCTGGCCTCGTTGGGAAAGCTTGTTATCAGGCCTGATAAGAAGGACCTGGATCGCGCTTACAGAATACTGAGTAATATCTCCGCACTCCTTTCCAATTCAGGGAACGAACATGGATATTTGTACGATGACGAACCCTACAGTGGCGGATTGCTCCTGGAGCTGGGAATGCTTGACGAATTCCACAGATATGGAAAAAAGGTACTGGATCTGCTCTTGAACAAGGGAGTTAAGAGACTGATCACCGTGGATCCCCACACAACGAACGCTATGAAGAGGCTTTTACAACATTTTCCTGCAGATATCGAAGTTGTGAATTACCTTTCGCTGATCAATCCCCATAATGGGAAGGGTGAGTTCGTTCTTCACGATCCCTGCCTCTATACTCGTTACGACAGCATCGGTTCAACAATGAGGGGAGTGCTCTCTAAAACGGATGTTGAGCTTAGGGAAGACAGGATGGTCACCAGCAGGGAAAATGGCACCTGCTGCGGTGGCCCTATTGCCCCAGTGGATTACGACCTAAGCGATAGGATTGCCAAGGCAAGGGCAGAAAAATTGCTTTCAGTGTCCCCCAACGTCCTGGTTGCCTGTCCTCTTTGCTACCAGAATCTTTCAACACACATCAGAGGGATAAAGGATATTTCGGAAGTGGTCTCATGAGCGACTGGAATATTGCAATTGAGAGGGCACTGCAGACCATAGTACCCACAGTCGAGAGGATATTGGAAGAATACCCCTACTTACCACAGAAGGCAGAAAACCTAAGGGAAGTCAAGATGGGAGTGATTGAAAATCTTGAATCCTATGTTTCCAAAACTATGAGATCAATTGAAAAATCAGGCGGAAAGGCCTATCTCGCCAAAGATGTAACCGAAGCTCGAAGCATTGTCAGATCTATTGTCGATTCGGGGAAGAAGGTAGTAATGTCCAAATCTAATGTTGCACATGAAATTGGCCTTCTGAAGGTTCTCGAATCTAATGGGAATGAGATATCTGAGACTGACCTTGGCGCCTATATGATACAGATTTCTAATGATGAATCGTCGCACATAGTGGCACCTTCTCTTCACATGTCAAGGGAGAAAATGGCAGAAATCCTCCACAACAAATTTGGAATAGACCTGGCGAACCTTTCCACCCACGAGGACGTTGTTACTGAAGTCAGAAAGATACTTATGCATAAATACTTGGAAGCCGACATCGGAATCACAGGTGCAAATGCAATTTCCGCAGATACTGGATCAGTGGCACTGGTAGAGAATGAGGGGAACATTAGGCTTGATTCGGTGCTCCCACCTGTGCACATTGTTATAACAGGTATAGACAAGATTGTGCCCACTCTTGCAGACGCAATGAATGAAATAATTGTGCAGTCAGCATACGCTGGAATTTACCCGCCGACATACATTAATATCAGTACAGGCCCCAGCAGCACTGCAGTTATAGAGCTCAAGCGTGTCACCCCTGCAACTGGCCCAAGGGAATTTCATGTGATCCTCCTGGATAATGGGAGGATGGAGGCAAGCATGGATGAGGACATGAAAGAGGCACTGCTCTGCATAAAATGCGGAAGGTGCTATTTTTCATGCCCAGTGTACAGAGTCATGGGCAAGAACTGGGGGAAGCAGCCCTATGGCGGACCCACAGGTGCTATGTGGTCAGCAATAGTGAATAGGGACCTGGAAACGGCAAACTACTGCACCCACTCTGGAGGTTGCAGGGAGGTATGCCCAGTCAAGATAGATATTCCAAAGGTTATTGAGCATATAAAGTGGCTTTCACAGGGTTGATGCCATAATTTACAAACTGAATATTGTATGCAAGTTTCAGTAGAAAAACCTTAATCTACTGATTAATGTTATTGAAATGCTGCATGGCACCACTAAGGAATGCTTACACAGTACCTCTTCTGGTTGTTACCCTCGCATTTCTAGTGTATTTTGGACTGACCGCAATTTTTCCACTTCCCAGACTCACTGGGAACTCGGGTCCAAATTATCTGGTGTATCTGAACATACTTTCATTTATAATTATCTCAATTGGACTCATAGCAGCAATAAGGGCCAGAAGAAAATGGGAGGCTACCCAGGGAAAATAGTTCAATTCCCCCCCCCTCTTTGGACAATGGGTTCAGTGGGCATTAAATAGCCAGACCAACTAGGTTATTGTGATCCTCTGACTCTAACAGAACTCTTCCAAGACTTCCCAGAACTTGAGACAGCGCGTCTTCATCTTCGACAAGTGAGGGTGGAAGATGCATTGCCACTTTTCGCAATCAAATCTGACCCTGATGTGACGTATCCTTACGCCGCCGATCCTCACCCAACGATAGCCAGAACTGAAGAATGGATTGAGGAGCTGTTGCGATCTTACGAGGAAGGCACGGCAATATTCTGGGTTATTACCCCCAGAAGGGAAACCAGTGTGCTTGGGTCAATTACGCTTTGGAATCTTGATCTTAAGTCGAAACGAAGCGAAATGGGCTACGAACTCAAGAAACCCGCTTGGGGAAAGGGCTATGCTACCGAATCTGGAGCTTCAGTGCTGGACTGTGGATTTAGAAGAATAGGGCTGAACAGAATCGAGGCTTGTCCTTTCGATGATAACCCAGCGTCAAAGAAGATGCTAGAGCGCTTGGGATTTACCTTGGAAGGAAAACTAAGGGAAAGAGTCCTCTTTAAGGGAAAGTTCAAGGACCAGCTCTATTATTCCATACTCATGAGAGAATGGGAGGCTTCTAGGTCCAGCTAATTGCAGAGCCAGTCTCATAGCCCTTTTTTTTCACTTACATTCCACGCGTGTTGAGCGAAGATTATTATACGTGTGTAGTCTGATTACATTAAGGTAGTGTCAAATGGGTAAGGGAGCAGATGGAGCCAAAGCTGGTATTTTGGGTGGGCTTGTTTATGCAGTAGTCACTGCGATTTTCTCTTATATAGCGCTGGTGACATTCAAGACGCAAGTGATGAATGTGTTGCAGAATGAGATCAACAGCAACTCTGCCTTGAGCAGTACTGGTGTTACTGCACAGCAGCTTTACAACCTGACATTAAGCTTTGAAGTTGTCATTGTTGTAATTGTAGGCATAATTGTTGGCCTGATTCTTGGGCTTATTTTTGCATACGTATACGGAAAACTTCCAGGTACAAAGGGCGCAATGAAGGGTCTGTCATTCGGTGTTATTCTCTTCGTCATTAGCATTCTGATTACCCTCAGCAGAAGTTCAACATACGGAGCGTCGTACCTTGAAATTAATGCCGCAGGAGCTCTAATAGGTGCACTAGCTGCAGGTTACGTGATGGGAATGCTTTTCGAGAGGTTCGAAGAAAGCAACAAGCCCCTAGGGGAAGAACCGCCGTATCCTCAAATGTAGCCTTCATTCCCTTTTTTCTTTTTTTCTGAGGGCAGTTACCCTCAAGTGTCTTTTTCAGATATTAACATCTTGATGAGAAACTCTGCAGTGAAAGATTGAAGATCACATTTCCAAAATTGAACGTAGTACAGGAAAGTGATCCTTCCTGCCAAATGAGGCTAAGAAAGCGGCACCATCCGATCGGAGTACTCTTCATTTACCTTCATTTGCTTCTATTTTTAAGGCACTCAATGAGAAATTTGTTTTAGTTGAATTCGCTATCAGAATGAACTTCGTGGAAGTTAGCACCCCCAGGCAGCACTGGAGTCACAGGAAGACTAGAAATGGATATCACTACTTTGTCAGCTAGGAACAGCATATCCAACAAGGTTCTCTACATAGTATCCTTGGACCACTTCGTAAACGACGGATCAACTTTCCTCGTTGCTTCACTTTTTCCAGCTATGGAGCTATCTTTTGGCTTTTCTACTTACTTAATTGGCCTCCTAGTTGCTATCGGATATCTCGTAAACATGATCCTGCAACCTATTGTTGGGATTTTTTCTCAAAAACTTCAACCCAGATATCTTCTGGCCGCAGGAATTTCGATTATGGCCTTTTCAATGGGCATGTTCACCCTTTCGGTTAATTTCCCCGCAATGCTCACGTCAATCCTAGTTCTTAGGTTTGGCTCCAGCTTTTTTCATCCTGTCGGGGCACTTGCTGTTTCTAGGAGGTACAAGGGTGAGGCGCTGGACAGATCCATGGGTTTCGAAAGTGCTTTCGGGAATCTTGGGATAGTCTTTGCTTTTGTCATGTCCGCCCCTGTGTACTTGAACTATGGCTGGAAAGGTCCCTTTATTTTGTACGGAGCCATAGAAATTGCTGCAGTTGTTATTACTCTCATTTCAATACGTGATCCTGCATCTAGGATAACTCCATTCAGAAACACGGTTAATCAGGAACGCACTGATAGACTGTCAGAAGTCGTTGGCCGAGAAGGGGGGAAGAAGTACGTCCTCGGCCTTCCTCTTTTCTTCGTGGTCATCGGCTTTATTTCCGGAGGCAGCAATGCCATATTTGGAAATTTCGGCAACCTCATTCTCTACCACAGCGGTTTCTCTTTCAATATCTCAAACGACTTGATGGCAGCTTGGATCGCTTTTGCTTTTGTGGGAGCCATTGCTACTGGATGGTTAACAAAGAAGATGGGAAGAATGAAGTTGCTAGCCCTTACTTTCTTGATTTCCGGAATCAGTACTCTTGCATTTTCATCCATACATGCCGAAACATATCTTATTGCAATCCCACTGCTTGTCACTGGATTCACAATTGCCATCACTTACCCAGTAACATACTCTGAGCTCTCTGATTTTACTGGCAGCAGGCAAGGCGGGAGGGGAGCCGAGTATGGTGTTCTGTTCTCAAGCCAAATAGCGGGTGCGGCCATACTTGGTTATCTTGGTGGGTTCTTCTCCAATTCCCTTGGACTGGACTTTTCTTTCGCAATTGCCGCGGGTCTTCTCCTTTTATGTGCTGTAACTGTCCTATTGTGGAGCAGGTTTTACAGAAAAGCCACCCTAAACATTTCTTGAGTTTCGATTATCAAAGGGCCGGTGCGCATAGAATAATGAAGGCACAATTAGCCCAGATGTTCATTTCACCTGCTTTGAAGCCAATTCAGACTTAGTTAGGTACACCAAACATTTAATTAGCCCTAACCAATTCTGGGTAACAAAACTGGAGATGATTTCAACCTGACCGACTCGCATCAGACTCTAAAGGAGAACTCCAAGCTGAGCTTCCGGGAACTGCTGAGAGAATGGATGTTCTTTCAGATGAAGTTCGTCAGGAAGGAAGGTTTGGCTGTGCCACAACTCCTGATGCTCAGATACATCTACTATACGCGACCGGAGAACCTTTCGGCAATAGCTGAATTTATGGGCGTTACCAAGCCAACAGTCAGCGGCATAATGGCGACCCTCGAGAAAGATGGCTATGTCATAAGAGAAATTAATCCTGGAGACAGGAGAATTGTAAATATCCTTCCAACTGCAAAGAGTGAAGATCTTTTCAAGAGGCTTGAGGCGATGACTGAGTTCGTGATTGACGGTTTTGTCCAGTGCATATCAGATGATGATCTGAGGAGGCTCAATGAGAGTATGATCATTCTTACTGAGAAGCTGAGGGACAGCTGGAAACTAGGAAGAAATATAGACCAGGAGACAGAAATAAATGACTGAAAATAAAACCTTACCTGACTATGTCAGCATGGAAGCATACGACCGCAGATATGCCTACAGCGTTCTGGGGATACTAGTTGGACTTATCATTCTCGTCATGTACATAGAGGGTATGTTGACACCCTCTCTGCCTAGCATTGAGAATGACTTCAAGATCACTTCAGCCCAGGCCAGCCTAATCCTATCGATGTATATGGTGGGCGGAGTTGCAATAACCCCAATAGTAGGCAAACTAGGAGATATTTACGGAAAAAAGAGAATCCTGGTCGTAATGTTGTCCATATACACTGGTGCGGTGGTCGTAACAGGATTCTCCCCAACATTCTGGTTCATGATCATATCCAGGACCATACAGGGGGTGGGACTTTCTGTGATGCCCCTTGGCTTCAGCCTTGTGAGAGAGGAATTCCCCAAGGAGCTTGTGCCTAAGGCCCAAGCTCTTATTAGTGCAATGTTTGGAGCAGGATTTGCCATAAGCATTCCACTTGGTTCCTTCATATCCAATGACTTTGGATGGAGGTGGACCTACCACTCTGCAATACCTTTCCTACTTGCGCTCGTGATAGTAGCAGTGATTGTAATAAAAGAAAGCAGATTCAGGAAGCCTAATGTAAAGATCGACTACGTCGGTGCAGTGCTTCTCTCCTCTACCCTGTCTATGTTCGTTTTTGCACTATCAGAAGGTGCGACGTGGGGATGGACATCCATCTATACACTCGGTCTGGTTGGAGGCGGATTAGTGGTTTTGATGCCACTTATCTGGTACGAGCTAGCGTACACCAGAAAGGGTGGGGATGCCATACTTAATTTCAAGCTTCTCTCAATCAGAAATGTACTTGTTGCCAACGTGATACTTGCCATAGCAGGAATAGGCCAATTTCTTTCCATGCAGGCACTCACTTACAGGTTCATATACGGATTCAATGAATCTATATTCCACACTGGCGTCTCAATGGTTCCCTTTGCCGTGGGTATACTTGTATTTGGCCCAATAACGGGAGCTTTGGTAACAAAAGTTGGAGTTAAGCCTCTTGCCGTGCTTGGAACCCTAGTTTCAGCCGCTGGCTTCTTCCTTCAGGGAACGCTTCCAGGTTATTATGAAATGCTCCTTTACGAGTTTATCACGGGTGCAGGACTCTCGCTGATTAATGGAACATTGATCAATTTTGTTGTCCTTACAGTGAATCCGAGAGACATGGGTTTAGCCACAGCCATGAACAGCACCTTCAGGTTCCTCGGCAGCAGCATCGGTGCTCCAATAGCTGGATCAATGCTTGCTACCTACAGTTATCTTGCAACAGTTGCAGGACCGAATGGGCCGGAGATCATATCTGTTCCGAAGGACATTGCTTTCACCTATATTTTTGTCATCGCCTCTGTGGTTTTCCTAGTTGCAACTATATTGATACCCTTTGGAAGAGAAGTCCTTGGTAAAAGAGGAGGGGCAAAAGCCGTCACCAGGAGTATTAGGCCCGCGCCAGAGCCAGATCCATAACAATCTTAACCGGGATTTGAGGGCAGGAATTGACCTTAACTCCCTCTAAATTAATTTATACAAGCCAAGTTAAAACCTTTTGCTTAACCACTGGTGCTTAGCCTAGGAGGTTCAAACCAAGAGTTAAATACTAAACTGTGACTTCTACCATAGTAGGCCCAAATGACGGATATAGGCACCCGCATTGGAAAGATGACAGGCTACTTCGGGGGATCCCTAGTTGTCGTCCCATGGCTTCTGTTTCTTCTCTGTTATTTTCTCAACCCTCAATGGGTCCTCACGAGGGACGCATTAAGCAGCTTTGGGGATCCATCTTTTTCACAGTTTCCATGGGTTTACAATTATGGGCTTGCGATTATTGCGTTAATAATCTGGCTCATGTCTCTAGGGATTGTGGCCACCGCAGAGAATAAAGTACAGGTATTCGGCGGGACTTTCTGGTTTGTAGCAGGGATATTTCTTGCCCTGATTGGGTATTATCACGGCGGAACATATCCACATGACTTTGTTTCGACATGGTTTTTTGCTCAGGCGGCTTTGGCTATGAGTGTAATGGGCCTTGGATCATACTTCTCACATGATGTCAGAGGCGCAGTTGTGCCAATTATTCTGGCAATTCTCATGCCTCTAGGCGCTGTGCTTGTTTCATTTCCCTCAGCCGCTACAACAGAGATCTATGAGATCGTAGTCATAGATGCATGGGCACTGTTTTCCATTTCCAACCAACGGAGAGTAGCAAAGGCCATCAGAGAAGGATCTGACAATTTCAATAAGCCCATAAGCAAGGGGAGCACCATCCTTGTGGCGTCGCTGTCAATGTGCTTTTTTGGGCTTGCAGCTGCCGTAATTATGCTCTCCTTTATCTGAGCTGGCAGCCAAATTTTTGAAAAGTGCAATGGTTAGGTGTATGAATCATTCCCCACCTTATATGTGCTGGCACAGCAGCAAATTTGAATTGGGAAAAGGGGGAGGTGGTGTGGGAACCTAAGTGCAGGAACTAATGGAACTCGCAAAAGGTGTTCAGGCACCCACATTCCACCTAGTCAGATCAGTGTCAGGATTTCAGTGGGTCCACCTAACGAAGTGGATCCTATCTGTAATGGCAGACACAATGTTACAAACAAAACACTAGTGATATGTCTTGTGGTACAAAGTTGCAGTTTTTCCCTGATTATTGTTGATTAGACTCCTTCTGCAGAATGACAACACTGCAAGACGCAGAAATGGCAATGTGTGTGAGACTTCTGTCCACACATTCAGCGTGAGAACTTCGTTCTTCTATTTTTTGAAATAATAGCCTCAAGATTAGGGATATTGTTTATAATGTGATGACCCTTAGAATTATTAGGTGATTAAATGCAGGTGCAGGAGACAAACCCTTTCTCTCTTCTAGGGAAGAGAGCATTGGTTACTGGTGGGTCAATGGGGATAGGAATGGGAATTGTGAAGAGGTTTGTAGAAACGGGGGCCGAGGTTCTTATTGCAGACAAAGTAACAGAGCCGGCGGAGAGTTATGTCAAAAGCCTTCCTTCATCCAAGAAAGGTTCTGTCTCTGTCTTTGAGGCAGACTTGCTTGATGACTCGTCTCCCCAGGCAATGGTTTCTGAAATGGTTGAAAGGTTCGGCGGAATTGACATTCTGGTGAACAATGCGGGGATCTACCCCAGTGTCCCAATGCTTGAAATGAAGCCTGATGTATTCGACAAGGTCTACAAGATTAACCTGAGGAGCCTTGCCTTCACTTCACAAGCAACGGCGAAGTCCATGATAAATAAGGGAATCAAGGGAAAAATAGTGAATATTGCGTCCATTGATAGTTTGCACCCTTCTGCGGTCGGGCTGGCAGCATATGACTCATCAAAGGGAGGAGTGCTTATGTTCACCAAGAACTTCGCGCTTGAAGTGGCAAAACATGGCATAAGCGTCAATGCAATTGCTCCAGGAGGCATAGCAACTGAAGGTAGCGGTTCTGCTTCGCCCAATATACCACAGGAAGAGCTGAAAAAAATGATGGAGATGTTCGTCAGCCAGATACCAATGGGAAGGCTCGGTGCTCCGGACGATATTGCCAAGGTTGCCGTGTTTCTAGCATCATCGGCTTCCGATTATATGACTGGGAGCCTAGTGGTTGTTGATGGCGGAAGACTTTTGATGTAATCAAATAGGAAGACTTTCATCTTCCTACCATACTAACTTTTAAATCTTTTCTGGCTAATCTGTGGGGAAGCTCAGGCGGCAGTCACAGATGATCGCAGTAACGAAGACCCTGCTCAAGGTTCTGGAGGTGTACAGAGTGTTCTTGTCAGCAGTAGGGCTAACCTGGATTTTCATCGCCTATGAGGTCTTTCTCCACATCCATGTATCGCAGATTGGTCTCAAGCCTTTCCCAAGCTTCAACGATCTCTTCGCCGCATACTACCTTGTAGTATTCCTCTGCTACCTAATGTATGCCTCTTTTTACGGTGTATACGGAGTATCAAGGCAAATTCACGATTACAACAGGGTCGGCACTGTGATCATAAACCTACGCCTGGAGACCTTCCTTGCAGTAGTGATCAACGTGGGAATTTCAGCTGTAGTCATGGATCATCTTATCGACATATACGGCCTCAGTTTCCGTTATGTAGTCCTAATCATGCTGCTAATTTTTGCATCCAGCTTCACTAGGCATCCAGTTTTGAGGAGGGTTGTGAACTTTTTCAGGGTAAGGGTGCGCCCAAAGAAGTACGTGTCTTCCTATCCACTTGAGGACAAATAATTAGGATATCATTGATCAGGTACCATGGTCGAGACCTTTGTTATTGTCAATTTCAAGAATTATGCAGAGGCTACCCTCGCTAACTGCAGAAAATTCATCAGAACACTCACATCCGTGCCTGCACCGCCAGGTTTCAGGATATCATATTCAGTCAGTCCAGTTGACCTTTCGGTCTCTGTATCAGAGAACAGTGCTGAAATACTAGCGCAGCACGTAGATCCAGAGGGGCCGGGCTCATCCACAGGTAAAGTTACGATTGAAGCACTCAAGGAAATGGGTATCATGGGGTCCCTTCTAAACCACTCTGAGAACAGGATATCACCAGATAAGATAGAGAGGACCATAAACAAAGCAAATAATGAGGGATTCAACATAATTCTATGTGTTGAAAGTGCTTCAGAAGCACGTAATTTTGCACACCTCAAGCCATCCTACATCGCCTATGAGCCCCCGGAACTAATCGGAGGAGAGGTATCAGTGTCTTCAGCAAGACCTGACATAATCACAGAAGTTGTAAGAATATGTGAAAAATACAACGTGCCTGTTCTTGTGGGCGCTGGCGTCAAGAATCGTATGGACCTCCAGAAGTCACTTGAACTAGGCGCGCGGGGAGTGCTGATAGCATCTGGAATCGTGCGGTCCAGTGATCCGGCGGGCTCGTTAAATTCATTAATATCATCATAATAGGGCAGAGTAAAATGCCAAAGAAGAAAGACGAGCCTCTCTTCGTAGAGCCTGAATTTGATGAAAGGCAATTCATCTATGAAGAAAAGGAGAGGGCAAAGGCAATAATTGTAGTATTTGTGATAGGGGCACTTATAGGATTACTGTCTGGTTACTTCAGCCTGCTCGGCGTATGGTACTATTCAATACTACTGCTTTTCGTATTCTTGCTCTTCCTTAGATTCATACTCAATGGCCTCAGAGTTGAGATACCAAAAAGGACCAGCCATAGAATCCTGATGGGAGGGGAGTTCATCTTGACCTGGCTCGTCTTTTGGATACTTTTTCTGAATCCCCCCATTCACGTGGCTTCAGGACCACAGATTTCTGACTTGCAGGTCCAGGACTCTTCCGGCACATGGGTTAACGCGCATATGCAGAGTTCAAACGTATTCCAAATAGCACCCACCGAGAGCAGCCTCAGAATGCACGTTTCGTACAAGTACGAAATTACCTCAATCGCTGTCACCCAGGCTCCTCCAGGAAATCCTGGGAATACTCAAAGTGTTAGTAGTAATTATGTCGGGAACTACCTGTACTTCAATCTGACAGGAACCTCGACCACTACCTTGCTCGTGACAATTACGGCACACAGTACAGAGAAGTCGAACACATATTCGTTCACGCTTAACTTCAGTGGCAGCCAGACAAGCACATCAGTGTTGGCTGCTCAAATTAACGCAACAAGAGCAGGTGTAGTGTAGTCTGGTCTAGCACGAAAGCCTTCCAAGCTTTCAACCCGGGTCCAAATCCCGGCACCTGCATTCAAAAATTTTCAATAATTTCTAAGAATTTCATAACACAAATGACAAACATTTTTCTTAAATAATTTTTCATTTATTTGTGAATATTGTCAGTCGTCTTCGTCTCCGCCCTCGAAATCTGCCTGTTTCTTCATGTCTGATTCAATTTTCTTGTCTATTTCCTTCTCAATTTGCGTCTTGTCCTCAATGCTAGATTCCCAGATTGATTTGGCATAATCATCTATCATGTTGGAATCCATACCTTCTGAGACGGAAGAGATTTCAGAGAGTTCCTGAAGCTTCTTCTCATATTTTTCTCTCTCGATTCTGTCTTTCATTGCTTCCTGCTTCAGTTCCTCAAGATCGACGTCCTGAATCTGCTTGCTTCTCGTCACACTCTCTTTTCTGGTATTTATTGCATTCTTCAGATTGTCGAGCCCGAGTATTTCCCGCTCTATGACCTCGACTTCCTTCAGCCTGCGTTTCATGCCATTCTCAGTCCTGAGCATCTTGTAGGCGAGCGGCCTCCTCTCGTCTGAGCTGAGAGACTTTCCTTCCTCTTTCAATCGCTTCAGCGACGTTTGGTCCTTCTTTATCTCTGCTGACAGGAGGATCTTCTTCTTTTCAAGGTCATCCATCCTTGAGTCCAGGTCTCCTTCCTTTATTTTATCAATTGTCGATTTTTTTGACTTGAACAATTTCATTTTAATTCGCCTTCTTCAGCATATGAATGCCCATTTTCTTCTCAATCTTAAGTTCCCCTTCCTTTTCCATCTTCTTTGCAGTATCTATAAGAGTATCTAAATCAAGTTTCTTCTCCTTCGATATTCTCTCCAGGGAAGAATCTTCATATGCCTGCAGGTAAAACTCTATCTCACTGTGGAACTTGTATAGTTTTTCTTCGTCTATCTGAAGGTCTACGATCTTCTTAATCTCAGGATCAAGTGACGGAGTGTTTACATGTATAGAGCCTGATTCTGGATCAACAATAAGTATGGTCAGGTTCCTTGCGATAAGCCTCTTGTCTCCTGAAAGGTAATCCACTATCCTTCTGTCGAACCCTGTCGGAGATGCGAGTGCGAGGTAGGTAGCATTTTCTCTGGAAGCACTGTTGTCGAGAAAATACAGGATCAGGTCAACAAACTCAGGAAGGGAGACAGGCCGGCTGTCCACTGAATAAGTGCTGTATCGGTCTCGGTGGATCAGATAGAAGAATGAGAAATCCAGCTTCAGCGGCCGACTCAGTATTCTTTTCTTAAAGAACCTAAAACTTGAACCTGTGATAGAAAGGTTGCCATCGCTGCTGGACCTGTTTTCCTCATGTAAGTAGGATCTCAGCTCGTTCTTCGATGTTATTCTTATTTCACCCTTCCTGAGAGGATCTTGTATTCTGAGTGGCAATGCTTCCTCCATTTTTCTTACAAGTCTAGACAGCAGATCTACCACCTGAATCCTCACCTGGTCAAGAGTAACGAGATCTTCGTTCCCGCCTTGTCTTGAAAGATCAGCGGCATCATCTAGGGACGCCCTGTGTTTTACTAAGTGGGCCTCAACGTGGTCTTCATAATCCTGTAACCTGAGAAGCGAAGACCTCATGTCTTCAATTCTAGAAGCCATGTATTCCCTCTGTGATAGCTGAACTGCACGTGCCTTAGGATCATCCTCAGTAGAGCTCTTGAGCTCCATGCCCCTGATCAGGCCTTCACCTCTGTCTATGATTGTGGCAATTTCATCTATCTTCTTTGATATGCTTTCTCTGAGCTCCTCGTGGTCTGATATCAGCTCGCCATAGCTTTCCTTAATTTTCTGGAGTACTCCGCCAGTATCAGGATCAGTGCGGATTTCCCTCATTAAGTTGCCAATGATATCAGCCTTCTCCATCTCCCTGGTCTCAAGAGTATCGTATTTCCTCTCTGTTTCATTAATCGGCACGTACTCAAGACTCGCAACAATTTCATCCCACTTGTTCTGCAATTCATACACGCCATCTACAATATCGGTGTATTCATTGAACAGCCTTGCGGCTGCTGTGGAATCCTTCTTGATGTATTTTGCAAGTCCATCGGTTATGACTTCAAACCTCTTGTCATAGCGGTTCAGTATCTCCCGCCTGATACTGTTTCTTATCTTGCTTTGAGGCGTAGCTTCGAGAATCTTGTTGAATTCATCCATCTGGTTGTTGTACCAGTTCTTGATGATCTCATAAATTTGACCGCTCTTTCTCTCCAGTGCCTCGCGTACCTTGTCAGAGTCGTATGCATCAAGTTCCGAGAAGCTCTCAAGCCTTTCTACAGCTGAGATTTCCTCAGAAGACGCCTGGTTGATCAGTTCCTCCATTCCAGTTCCTATAATTTTGGGGTTGTCCTTGAGAACGCAAATTAGCTTCAACATATCAAAATCGAACTGTGAGAGCAGACCTTTTCTGACTTCCTGCATGTAATTTGCAGAACACTTTTCTTCAAACTGCTCCTTGGCGAAGCGAAGATCGTTCAATTTCCTGATTTTCCATTCAAAGTCCCTCGTCCGAAGGTCTTCGATCTCTACGTCTGCCACAGCCATAAGCTTGTCGAGGTAGCCATTGCACTCATCTTCGCCATTTCCAGAAGACTTTCCTTCATAAAAGTCACTCTCCAACCTTTTCACCTCCAAAGATCTCTATTTCACGGGAAAATTCCTTTTCTATCAGATCTACCCCGTCTCCGGTGCCAACTACCTCAAGCACCATACCCACAGGGTGAATAGAAATAAATGTTATGTTCACCTGCACATTCTCTTTCTTTGTAACAAGCCTGTAAGACCTTACATCCCCCATGCTGGAGAGAAAAATTCCTTTCCTCTTGTTGATAAGATAAGTAATAAACGAAGAGACTTGTTCCATATTCTTCTGCAGCCCGAATGAAAAACGAAGCATGGACGATTTTGATTCTATTTCTGGTTCCACTGGTTCCAGCCTGAATGATGCAACTCTCTCCTTGGGAATCTTTGACACCACTGATGCATAGAAATCTTGAAAAACGCGGTCCTCTACCACTATAGGATAACCCTTAGGGCGCTGAGTGTTTTCCTGCCACTGACCCACCAGGTACTCGACCTTCTTGCGCTCAGCCTCACTGCCATATTCTACCAGTATAATGTGCAATTTTGACTAGGAAGCATGGAGTATTCGATATAAATAGTTATGTCCGAAACGGAGAATACTTGATTATTCCCTGTAGTCTAAAACTTATTTCTTACCGCTTTCCCTATCAATTTCCTCGAGGCTCTCCCTTATTCTTCTGTCCAGATCGTCAGTACGCTCCTTTTCCTTCTCTACTCCAGGAGGATCTCTTATAGAGGTTCGCTCTTGCGATGCTGCCCTATCGCCTATTTCTGATACCATTGATTCGAGAGCCTTGTTGTCAATGTTCGCATATGATGTCATGCTGTCACCCACATCAGATAGGACATTGTCCAGCACCTCGCTAAGCTTTTCTGAATTCGCGTTTGCCTTATCCATGTCTATTTTCAAACGAGAAATGGCGTCATAATCGATCTTGCTCTCTTCGAAGATACTCACAAAATCCTTCATGGTAGCGGTCACGTCTCCCATGTTGTCAAGCTGTTCAAGATTTAACTCCATGTCGTTCATCATTAGCACGAACGACTTAGCTCTGCGTTGCTGTGTATCAAGGTTTACGAGCCTCGCAGCGAACCTTTTCACAAGGGCGTCATTTCCTATTTTCTTTGCTTCTACAGCCTGTTTCATGTAATTATCCCTAAGCTTTTCGCACTTCGTTGAAAATTTTTCCATGGAGTCCCTGGCCTTTCTAATCCTCAGCCTTCTTTCAATATCCACTTCATCCTTAGATTTCTTCTTTCTCCTCAGCTGCACCATGGGTCACACCTTCATTATATTCTTATACATTTCCTCATTTTCATTGAATTCTGTGAGATACTCCTTCATTTGCCTAACGTCAAGAGTCCTTTCTATGAGGTCCTTGCTTGTAGACTTCAGTTTCTTCCTGCTTATTTTGTTGAGTTCCTTCCATATACCGTTCTTCTGAAAGAACTCCTTTCTATGGAGTAAAATTAGCACACTTCCGGCAAATTCCTTTGCGGTCAAAAGCACTTCAAGCTGGTCCTCAGTGGCTGAAAGCTTGTCCTTCCTAAGCTTAAGGTCTGTAGAAATGCCTTTCCTTTCTGAGTTCTTTTCCATTTCAGATTCTAGCAGGGAGATAGCCCTCATGTGTTCTTGTATGGCATTCTCTAGATCGGCGGCCTCTAGGCTAATCTTCTCAATTGTCACTCTAAGTCGTTCTGTAGAAAGCTTAGATAGCTTAGTCCTGAAAAGTCTTCTGTAAAAATAATGGAATGCGAGCGTGAACGGTGCCACCTTTTGAAGAGGTTCTGATGCCCCTATCTGTTCTGCTACTTTGTCAGGCGATACAGGTTTTCTGGCATCCTCTTTCTTGCTCTCGGAAAAGGTGACTGGATCGTCACGGCTTATTGCCATTGCTTGTAATACCTACTTTTTCATATAAACGTTTTGAGGACGTGCACAACTAGCAGAAAGGCCACAATTTATTCCTGCTCAAAACATAATTCTCGCCTTCATATTGTTTCCCAAGAAATTGAAGTGCCTGACGTAAATTAGTGCGCAAAAGATTCGCAGACCACGATGGTAATGTTATTAAGTGTCCTGTGTTTGTACCCGCTACCGGGAGTCTGAGTATATGAATAGATCGTCACTGTACCAGTATTTCCTGTTACTGTTCGTTTTCTCCATAGTTTCAGAACTCTTTGTAATACGTATTCCTGTAAGCATTCGGTTTGAACTTGCCATATTTGACTTCTTCCTATTATTAGTGTTTAACCCCCTTTCCTGGGCAGTCTACTCCGTTTATAATCGTAGGGGTGCAGGATTCAAGCATTTGGGAGTTCTTGATTCCTATGAAATTATCCTAGTCCTGATCGCATTTGCAGTGCAGTTCAATACTCCATACAGGCCTTTCTTTAATGGCTCGGTTTTTGTAAACGCACCCGTCGTGTTCCTGTTGCTCAATCTTCTAAACCCTATATCATGGATAGTGATCTACTATTCCGTAGACTTGAACAAATACAGAAGGCCACAAAGGACTGCTCAGATGCCACCTTCCCCTGGTTTCTCCCAACAAAACGGAGGCGTAGATCAGACCGTGTCCACCATAGCACCCGAGTCCACTCGACAGGAAATGTTCGAAGGTCCTTCAGAGAGGGATGTAAACGTCTCGTCAAGAAGTGGACAGGCTACATCTCTGCAAGGAACGCCTGTTAAGACAAGTGCAGAATCCCAAACGGGAAATGATGTCACCCTTGTAGGATACGTTGGCGGCGGAAAGACCACATTTACAGCCCTTTTCGTGCATGTAGCACAGTTTATTGAAGGCATACCTGGATTTGACGTAATACTTGAGAAGTCCAGCCCAGTTGTGAGACAGGGCATTGAGAAGCTGCTCCAAGGAGAGTGGCCAAGCCTGACACTTAGGTCGGAATACAGAACTCAAACAAGCATCACAATGAGGAGAAAAAGCAAGCTGGGAACCAAGAAAGTGAGCTTAACAATAAACGATGTGAGTGGAGAAATCTGGCGCGAGATTGCTGAACAATCGGACAACCCTGGCCCAAGACTGGAACAACTCATCAAGGAGAACCCTTCCGTCAAATCTCTGATAAATGCAAGGAAGTACCTCATAACAATAAGCTGCTCTGATTTCTTGCAATGGGAAACTGCTCAGTTGCATTTTCTGGACCTTTTCAGGACCATTCGCGCCCTTAATGGCGGCAAGATAGTAAGAAAGCCAACAGCTGTCATATTTACGAAAGTGGACCTTTTGCCCCTTGATCTCAGGGATGTCCCCGCAGAAAAATTGATGAAGGACTACCTCCCGTACATATATTCCTATGTGAAGGAGTTCTTCGACCAAAACGAATTTGATTTCTTCAGAGTGGGGGTGAAAATCAACGAAATGAACAAGCCAGATGTGCATATCGAAAACAACAAACATCGTCTTACTGTACTCGGGGGAGGAAGCATAGGGCAGTTCCCGGACATAGTGAGGTGGATGTTTGATTGAGTGAGAAGTCCGAGTGCCAACAACTGCTTTACGGCTGGTCTGGGAGCGGAACAAGAAAGGGATACCAGACCATTGCTGTTACTCCTGGAACACCAAGAAAAGACATAGAATACATGGATTTGCATCCACTTCCAGTCTCCTTCTCTCCGGGAGAGATGGAGAGCTGCACTAGAAGATACACACTTCCTTCCGGAAATATCGCATATTCATTTGTTAAGAGCTCTGGCACAGATGAGTTAGGAAGGGAAGGCGCTTACTACGTTCATTTCATAATCGTACCAAGGAGGAAGCACGACACTCCCTCTGTCGATGTTAGCAATCTGATGGACAACTTCACGAGAGAGTCAGAAGTTGCTTCACTCATATTGAAAAAATTTGAATCGAGGGTTCTTGATTTTCCTACATTGAGCATTCAGCTTCAGGACGACGGACATATCCCAGATGTATCCAGCTATTTTGCCTCTCCCAGTGACCTAGGATGGTATATTTTCTCACTTTCAGATTCGAGATATTCCATTATCCACGTTGTTCCAAGAGGAAGGACTGCAGAGCAAGCTATGCAGGATATATCGGAAATGACAGCAGTACTGCCGCCAGAATTTCAGGATGCCTCTATGACGACATATTCCAAGAATTTCTCAGTAGAGAGGAGCATTTTCAGAATTTTCTTTTTGGAAGGTTCAGAGAATTCGCATTCTCCTGGTGCAGACGGTATGCTATTGTTCGAGAATGGGACCTTGAGGACCAGATTAGGCACTCATCTTCCTATGGAATTCCAGGAAATAGGTAGGCTTATTCTCAGCAGAGACTGGAAATCTCTCCAAGAATTCTCGCGGTTTTATTCAACATTGCCTGGGGGCCACAACATTGTCCTCAAAATGAGGTACAGCTGCAATGAGTACATGTACAACAGATCAAAGAACGTAGACCTGGCCGTATTTCTCTTTCAACATGCGCTTACCGATGAAAGGGCCAGATATTACGCCGCTGAGTTGAAACAACTAATATCCAACGCAGAAGACTTCAGGAAAGTCACCAGAGTTTTTCTTGACCGTATATCTGGCGCAGATAGAGGGGAAGTAGCACAGATTCTGCGAGATTCCCTCTCAATTCTGGAGGATGCCCCATCTCCTCAGGATCTGAAAGAATATCTGGAAAAGGCTGTCGATATTTTCAGGGAAAATAAAGACCAATTCCCTTATGTATCTGTGTTCAAGAGCCTTTCTAGCAAGGAGTATACTCCAACCGATTCTCTGGCCATTTTCTTGGCAAATGACAGAAAGATGTGCAATACGTACGTGGATGAGTTCCTTTCGGTGAGGGAACACTACAATGGTTTCGTACAAATCGGAAAGATAATAGAAGAAATTTCAGACAAGAAACAGGTTAGAAAGCTCATTCTCAGAGCTTATGGCACAGCTATTTCTGCGTATGATATTCAAACCAAACTTGACTTTCTTGATGACTACACGAAGACTAAGGATACCGATCTGGATACAGCTTCGGATATCTTCATCCGCCTCTCAAAAGAAATTAGGTCAATGGCGCATAATGATTATTCCGGCAGGATGCGAGAAATATTCCAGAGGTTAAAGGACCTTGGATTGCCAGAGAAGGAAGCCAACAAACTTTCAAAGCTTGTTGATAGCATTTTTCCCCTACCACAGTCGGATGACGCTTAATTCGCATCAGCTGAAACGCTGAAATGACGATACTTTTCAAGAGAGCTTGAGTCGATTGACTTCTGAGATTTTGATATAACGTCTTCTATGTCTGCTTGAGCTATTTCTCTTGCAACTCCATCCTCGATCGCCAGCCTGAACGCGTTCTCAGAAGCTTTTCTGCAAATATAGTCTATATCAGCTCCACTATAACCCTCGGTCAGATCTGCAAGTCTGTCATAATTGATTCCACCAGATTTCTTCCTGTCTTTGAGAGAAAGCTCAAAGAGCATTCTTCTTGCATTCTTGTCCGGTGGCCCTATGTAGATTTTCGAATCAAACCGGCCAGGTCTCAGTATTGCCTCGTCAATGTCCCAGGGGTTGTTTGTAGCCCCAATCACCAGAACCATCTGATCCAGATTCTTGCTGAATCCGTCCATCTCGGCAAGCAACTGCGGCACGGCCCGCTTCATGACAGATGAGTCAGTCTTGCTCCTCTTGGGGGCAAGAGCATCAATCTCGTCGAAAAAGATCACCGTGGGGGCATTTTCGCGGGCCAGTCTAAAGAGTTTTTCAATCTTCTTCTCAAATGAGCCGAACCACTTGCTCGTGAGTGATGACGGATTAACGTAGACAAACTTTGCATTGACTTCGTGCGAGATAGCCTTGGCCACAAAGGTCTTCCCCGTTCCGGGAGGGCCGAAAAGCAGAACCCCGCCCCCAGGTCTTATGCTGTATTCCTTGGCAAGTGCCATATTCTTCATTGGGTAAATCACCTTGTTCAAAATCTCATCCTTTACCTCATCCAGTCCTGCTACATCGCCAAATGTTACATCCGGTATATTGGCAACTGTGACCCCCAAATCTTCAAAGGCATCCATGTTTTCAATTTGGCCACCTTCTTTTTTCCCCGCTACAAACGGGTGACGCGCCTTTATTTTTCTGGCAATTCCTAAGAGTTTCTCTGCATTCTCCAGCCGCACTCGCTTGAGCTCCCCATCACTCAGTTTTGCGGCCTGTAGTAGGCATCTGGCCGATTCGCTGTACTCTTTGTATGCAGAGAGGTTGTCTCCTGCTCCGTAACTCTCTTCTGCTTTTTGGAGATGATAATAGGTATTCTCAAGAAGACCCCTGATGTCCATAGCATTCAACTGTAAACCAATTACTAGATATATTAAAGATTTGACACGGCGGGTTTGCGATGGAATTTCCCAACGTTTCAGCCTTGTCTTCTCACTTGTTGTTACGGCAGAAAGTGAAATTTGGGGCTTTGAGTTTGTTGCGGCTACATATTTATATATTCAGTGAAATAAGGATGTCGCATGTCGGGACCTGTGAATGAAAAAATTGTTGATAGGGATAAATTCATCGATATTTCAAGTCACAGCATCAGGAGACTCAGATCAGAAAAGCTGGCCTCGAAATTCTCAAGGAACAAATTGAAAGACATTAAAATCAAAATAAAGGACCTCAGAAGTTCTAAGCTTGATAACCGTGGCCGTCAGGAACTAATGTTTGAAATAAGCCGGGATATTACTGACCTTGATGGCTCAAAAAAGAGTCTCAGAGTTGACCAATTAGAATTTTTCACAGGTGTCATGGAGAAATACAAGGATCTCTACCCAAGTACTTTTGAGGCACTTTCTGAAAAGCCGGGTTTAATGGCTGAGTACGCAAAGGAATTTGAAATACTAGAGTTACTTCAAAAGGATGAGTCAAAGTCTGTTTGGAAGGTAATGAATAAAGAGACAAGTGATGAATCTCAATTGACGGTTTACCCAATAACAGGGAAACTGGATTCGGAGAAACTGCTCAACTCTTTTAGTTCCTGGACTAGGCTGGAACATCCTGATATTCAAAGGCTGAGAGGTGTGCATATTAAGAGAAAGAGCTATGCTGTAGAGAGTGAGGTTACTGGGACAATAACACTTGCAGACTTCATTTCCGGGACAGATTCTCGAGCAGCGCTGTTTGCAGCTTATCAGATCTCAGAGGGATTACAGTATGCACATTCAATAGGTGTATGCCATCCGGCCCTTTCGCCCTACAGTGTAATAGTATCCGACAAATGGGGCATGAAGATCTCCGATTGGAATATTTCCACTGGACAGATGAGCGAAGGAAGTGGTATTATGCATATCAAGGATGTTGCAAGATCCTACCTCCCACCAGAACTACTTACTGAAGAGAACAACATGCCTGGCGAGACCTCAGACGTCTACAGCCTTTGCCGGATTACACTTGATTTGCTGACAGGTGGCGACAGTGCAGGAAAGGACATTGAGAAAATAAATATGGATAACACTCTTAGGAGTATGCTGAAATTCGGACTTTCAGAGGACCCAGATAAACGTGTTACAATTACACAATTTGCTCAAACTCTGGGGAAAATACTGAACACAGACAAAACAAGCACTCCCGAAACACTGACTTCCATAGAAAGTGGGTCCACTGCACCTTCTGAGATGGTCAAGGGCAAGAGAGACAATCAAGGTGAGAATGCAGCAGCAAGTGGGAACAATATTACTGAGAACGGTTTCCATGGTGATGAAGCAAGCAGTGAAAGAATTCCCGATGACCCTGTGAAAAGGACCGCCGCAGAGATCAGAAGCTTAGTCCCTGAAGCAAAATATGAACCAATACTTCATCTCATAGAGAAAAATGAGAATGAAATATTCCAGAGGTATCCTAATCTTAGGGACAATGTAAAACAGATAGAACTCAGTCTTAAGGCTGTTGTTAAAATACCCATGGCACTGTCAAAGAATGAGATTGAAGTTAAATTGCTTGACTTTGCTCGTATGCTTGAAGGATAGATTGTTTCGTAGATCGCCTTGCATTTAATATCATAGGTAAAGTTTGAAAGCAGAGTATTCTTGGATTTTTTCAAAAATTTAGGAAGGGGTTATCCCCTTGATAACAAATCAACTTGAAGAGTTCTTACTTTGTGTGAAATAGGCTCTTACCCTTGGTCTTGTAAGGTACCAGAGTAATATCAGACCCCATATTATTCCGACCAGCGAAATAATATCAAATATTGCACCAATTATCATGAGAATTCTTGCAAAGTTAAATCCCAGAAGGAACAAAATAGCGAATATAAGCGGAATTAGCAGAATGATGCCAACAGCCGTTGCAAATGCAACACCTAGGAATGAGGCGAGGAACGGAGTTGCAAGAGCTCCTACTGCAAAGATGAGTGAGAACAGAATTTGCAATATGCCGAGAATTAACACTCCAGCAGGTGCCTTTATCCGCCCCGGCGGATTTGCTCCGAAATCATTTGCTTCTCCGCAGGAGTTGCAATAGCTCTGACCTGAATCAAGGACGTTTCCGCACCTCTGACAGTACTTCTTGTTTGTACTTTCCATATAGAATTAATCATTTGGTATATTTGAAATTATTTTCACTTTGCATTGCATGCTTTTGTCGATAAATTCCAAGCTGAACTTATGTTCCCCTAAGCTATTCTATGATTTTGGGAAATACTTGCAGAGAACTGGATCAGCAACGAGTATACACAGGATGTGTCTTTTTGCTTCGCCTTGTAATGGGAAACACAGATTTCAATTACCGTATGAGAAAAAATAAAGAGCAACGTAATAGATTGGTCTGTAACCTAGAATGCCAAATTCCAGGGACAGGGGGAGTCTTGTCACAAAAGAGCAACACCGACCGCTATCTTAAGGCAGTAAGAGAAAGCTTGTCGAAGGCCATGGAAAGCAGAAGAAACGGTAAGAAAGAGTTAGCCAACGGATATCTCATTGATGCCTGCGTAGGAATGTTGCTCTATGCGAAAGAAAGGGGCCCATCCTCAGAGGAGTACAATCTTTCTCAAGCCAGGAAGATCCTGGATGAACTAATAATAAGCTCAGGAGGAAAGGCTGATAAGAAGTCATCGTCTGAATCCACAGCCTGGAAGGCACTTGCAGAACTTGGCATTGAAAAGCCGGTCATACCATCCACTTCCATGGAAGACGTTGTGGGGCTGGAAGATGCTAAGAGGGAAATAGTTGAAAAACTGATATATCCAGTCAAGTACAGGGACCTTTCTGCCAAGTATGGAGTCAGGCCATCAGGCGGTGTACTCCTGTATGGTCCTCCTGGAACCGGAAAAACATTCCTCGCACGAGCCGTTGCAAATGAGGCGGGTGCAGCCTTCATAAATGTGGATCCCTCCAAGCTTTACAATCAATGGTTTGGTGAGTTCGAGAAGAACATAAACAGACTTTTTGACGCAGCAAGACAACTTTCCCCTTGCGTTCTTTTCTTTGACGAAATTGAAGCCCTCGCACCAAGGCGCGGCATGGGGCATACTGAACAAGTATCCAGAAGGGGGGTATCACAGCTTCTCATAGAGATGGAGGGCATAGAGAAGCGGCCTGATGAAGATATATTCCTTCTTGCAGCGTCCAATCGGCCCTGGGATATAGATGATGCTCTCCTTAGACCGGGCAGGTTCGACACCAGAATTCATGTTGGCTTGCCTGAGTTGAAAGCACGCCAGAAAATTTTCAAGGTTTATCTGAGAAAGGCAGAGCACATATCTCAGGCAGATTATGCGGCGCTCGCCAGGGACTCCGAAGGTTATAGCGGGGCCGATATTTCATATGTATGCAGAAGGACAGCAGCCAAGCTACTCGCCAGGAGCATCGAACAGGGGGCGGAGCTTTCCATGGACTTTGCCTCTGTCAAAGAAACTCTCAACGAGGTGAAACCCTCAGTTTCGCCCTCAGTCATAGATCAGTATAACAGGTACCTGTCTTCTGGATAAGGTGACAAATGGATTGGGGGCGCTTTAATGATCTCTCTTGTTTCAGGGAGTCAACTGCCCGATGAGTTTTTGTCCTCTCCTGTAATCTTTCTTATTAAATCGCTGACGGCTTCCTCTTCCTTGTCTCTGGAAGCACTTTCTTTGCCCTTTGATTCCGCCTGTGCTCCAGAGGAACCCCCAGTTCCAATTCTTTCCCTGACCTGATTCAACATGTCGTCGATCTTCTCAGGCTCCTTTTGCCCTATCTGGTCAACAGATGTTGATATCTGGTCCAGTTGAGAATTCAGTCTGTCCTGAATTTCCTCAGATGAAATCATAATGTTGTCGATATTCATGCTCATTTGAGTGAGCTGTTTCTCAGAAAGCTGACTCTTGATCAGATCTTGTGACCCTTGTTTGAGAGAGGCCCATACATCCCTTGTCGTCTTAGCAAATTGGAGATTCAGGTCAATGTTGTCAAGAAAGAGTTTGTAATCTTTAAGCCCTCGTATTGCGCTATTAAGCATTATAATATTTGATGCAAAAAGTCTGGCTTTTTGTTCATTGCCGTCCTGCATTGAAACTTTGACATTCTCTATATTTTTTTCTCTGTTTCTTTCGTAACTTCTGAGAGCACGATCTATCTCTGATTTCCACCTGCTGAGCCTTGACCTTCTCTCCATCATCTTCTCGTTTTCAGATTTGCCTAGCTTGAAAGGGGACATCGTCTATCTACTTCCGATTATTTGACTCAACCGAACTTCGCTATTAATTCTTTTTCCCGATGAAACGCTCAGTACAGTCTGTGCCTTATGGAGCAATAACTGCCAGAATTGGCAAGATCTTAAGTTTCCTAGGCTGCACTATCTGATTTTAGCAGGTCGTGGATTGCAGCCATTGAATCCTTCAATATCTGCTGAAAGTCATCACGCGCGAACTGTGTAAGAAGGTCCTCAGTTGTGCCGAAAATGAAGGCATATTTCTTTCCTGTGTAAGGAGACACAAAGAAACTCCTGTTCTCTGACAAGCTGCTCTCCATTATATTTATCACTGTTCTGTTGATGCCAGTATTTATAGCGTTTGATACTGTCCTCGCCAAATCCTTTGACTTCTTCTCAATGACGCTTTCAATCAGCTCAGAAGCATATCCGTTTACCTCAAGCTTTTCTCTTAAGATGCTCCCGTATGTGGATGTCAAATTATTCATGACCTCATTGATCTCTTTTGCAAACTCCAGCTCGTATGCCTCGGAAGGAAGTGATGCCAGGCCACCATCTCCATAGTGAAAAACTCTGTTCATAAGATAGATGCTGATTGCACCTAGTATTGCCAACCCGTCGTCAACATCTGGGAAAATTAGAGAGGAAGCAGATAACACGATGAATATCGCACTGATGAAGTCCCACTTGTCAACTTTACGTCCTATCAATCCTCTTAGGTTAAACCTTCCGAAATTTTCAAATTCATCAAATTCTGCGGGACCTTGCATGATGACCCTCTCCGTTCATTTTCCTCGTTGCGCGTTATTTTGTTTATATTACAACAACTCCTAGTATATTAGGTTCGCACCTCCTTTCATACGGGCAATATCTGTTTTGGTTGGATCAAAGGAGAGGCCAATTGCGTGAAAATAGAATATTCGACCATGGGTAGTGCCCCTATTCATCCCCCGGGAAAGGGTTACCAGTCGCCCTTGTTCATAAATGTGCTTTCGCAGTATGGGCACTTAAGGCTTCTGGAATCTTTTAGGCTTACCGCACTCATTCCCAGGACTTTTTTCCCCTCCACGGTTATTGCGTGGTAAAAGCCCCCGCCCATTTTGGGCTCGTACTCCACCTTGAATTGCTTGCTGCAGTCTGGGCACACAACGTCCACCAGAACTTTTTTCCTGGAAGCTCCAAATAATCTTGCCATAGCACTCTGTGATTAATTGTCATAGGAGTAATTAAAAAGTTGCAATTTGGTCGATTAAGTTCCTCATAGCTGTCGTGTTGCATCTTCTCACAGCTTTCTTGTATATCTGGAGAGTATCCGCTCAATAGTCCCTTTCTGAATTCGTGGCACGCCTGGTGCCTTTATTAGAATTCCAGTGACACTTTCCGCTAGTCGTCCGTCGTCCACTATATTGAAAGCTAGTTCTTCATCTATAATAGCCACACCTCCGTATGAAGATGTATCCCTGAAGCCGCCCATAATTTTCATGTCATGCGGATCTATTTGATCAGCTAGCTTAGAGAAATCCTTTATTGTTCTGTACTCAACGCTAGCGTTTTTGCCAACACCTTTGCTCATGGTCTCCATTGGCCTTACCATGCATACTGCACGAGCATGAATTCCTCTCCCTTCTGCAGCTTTAATAGCGGATGAAGCGTGTTCTAGGTACTCAGAAGGAAAACTGGATATCATGAATACATCCGTCTTGGCGCCATAAAGCAATTCCGACAATCTACGTTTGGATTGTTCCCTTCCTTTTACAACCCAGGCAAAAGCTGCTGATTCACTTTCGTCATCTGACTTTTTGAGGTTGTGCAGGAACTTGACCACCTCATTACCTGCTTCTCTGTAATTATCTATATAAGCCTCAATTGCAGCCTCTGGATTTGATGCCCTAAATAAGGTTGGCCGACCTGGCTGTGTTTCTACTATGCCTCTTTCTGCAAGTCTGTTCAGGATTTCGTAAATTTTGTTCCTTGGCACTCCTGACTTAGAATGTATATCCGATGCCCCCGAGGGACCCGAGATAAACAGAATCTGAAGGACCTTGGCCTCATTGGCACTCATTCCTATCTTAATGAGATTTTCATGAAGTGTATCCATTGTTACCTATAAGGTAACACCATTATTTTAAGTCGCCTGTCGATTGTATGACAGTGATGTTTGGGCAGACCACCCAATATACATGCATAGACCCCATCAGGATAGTAAGGGTAAGACTACCTTTAACATTGAATACAAGGTTTCGCTCAGGGTCTGGCATCCTTAACCGCAAATCAGTTGGAAACAAGGAGCCTCTCACTGGGAATGCCATTCCGGGAGTATTCTTGACATATCCCTGCCCTTGAAGCATCACTGTAAAGGAAATATGATACAAGGAGGATAAAGAGATGAAAGTAGATGTTCGGAAGGAAAAGTCAGGAAATGTCGACGTGGATTCGCTGTGGAGTGCCCTAACAGATTTTGCAAAGGAGAATGAATACTGGTCTAACATAAGAAACATAAAAGTCCTGGAAGAGGGGGATAACACCATAAGAAGGGAGGCAACAGTTGGCCCTATGGGCTTTGGCATGAAGACCACACAGACACTGGAGTTTGTTCTTGGAAAGAGCTTTGTCGTTAAAATAGACGGAGATCAAGTAAAAGGGCACAGAGACATAGTGATCAAACCCAACGGGAACGGGGTTACGACTGTTCAGGTTTCTTGGGAGCTAGAAGTTAAGGATGCCCCAGGTTTCGTTCAAGATATTATAACTAAGCAGTTATGCAAAAGCACTGAAAGGGCACTTGAGAGAATATTCAGTGACGCTGCGTTGTGAATTCTGACCTTGCGCAATCTGTTGGTACATGATTCCGGTCAAAACCAAACTTCCCAATGTGTTGACCACAATTTTAGTTCATTTTTCATTTGTTTCCAGTAGAATTTTGACCTAGTATGTTAATACCTTTCTACAACATATTTTTATACTAAGAAGGGGCTTAGTTTTTCATTGCGCATGCTTACCGTGAGTCCGTTTGAGAATTTGCCCTTCCCGCATAAGCACATCATTGAGTCAACAGGAAGAAAATAGAATGTCAGGTTTTTTGTATGAGCTCAAACGGACCTTGACCAGCAAGACTGTAATTGTTCTTACTGTAGTGATAGTAGGACTCTCATCCCTCTCAGCAGTAACGTCGGCACAAGGAAACAGTCAATCATCATCCCCTTCCTTATCCGTTCTTTCATACGGATATGGAGCCAACGAGACATACCACCTTGTATTTAGCTTAACCAATCAGTTTGGCTTGGGAGTTCAGGGCGTCAACATAAATGTCACATCAGGTAACGGCAAGGTGTTTTCGCAACAAACGAATACGATGGGCTTCGCCAATTTCACACTTCAAAATATTACCGCAGCCCAACTTGAAGATCAGAATATAAGTTTAGGCAACGGTAATTGGATATGGGTAGATTACAATTTTACTGTCGTCTCTGGCCTCTCGTCGTATACAAATTTGAATTACGCACAGGTATTTCTTAATCAGACAAATGTTACCAACCCGTACTTTTTTGTCACTCACTCAACTGTTACGAACCAATATGGAGCCAAGGAAAACATTACCAACAACATAACAAGATTTCAGCTTTCGGGTGTGAGTTCACAAAGCCAGCACGACAGGTATTTAGTCAATATTATCTATGAAGGGGATATCGGTCAGAAAGCACCTCCAATTGATCTTTACTACCTCCCTTATAATAATTCCATGGGCCAAGGAGGACCAAATAAAATTTTTGAGGAGTTGGGTAACCTCAACGAAACCAATATGACATTTTTTGGAAGCTACAGCGATGCCAATTTGCTTACGGTGAATCCTTCCAATCTGACTTCGTCTAATACCAGCTCATATGTATTTGCACTTTTCACCCCATCCGGAAAAGAAATTGTAGCCCAACCCATCACCATTTTTACACCTGCCACTACCACTCAGGTAAATACGCAATTCTTTGGGACGGAAATGTCAATTATGGGATTATTTATTCCTCTTATGGCCTCTGTTTCTGCATATGTGACCTTTGGGAAGGACAGAACATCTGGTATCCTAGAATCGACCTTGGTTCGACCTGTATCCAGGAGATCGATCATACTGTCCAGATACTTATCCAACACATCCGCAGTATTTATTGCCGCAGTCTTGTCGTTCCTATTATCATCCCTAGTATTCAGTTTCTATCTCGGTCAGGCGCTGCCCTACGACACTATTTTGTTTGGTCTCTTTGCGATGCTGGTTGCTATTGCTTCGTTTGTTGCGCTAGTTTATTTTTCATCCAGCATGCTAAAATCTCAGGGTGCAGTACTGTCGGCAGCTATTGGTATATTCTTTGCCCTGGACCTCTTCTGGGGGAATCTGCTGTTTCCAGTGATCCCCTTTGCCATAATAACTGAGTTCCTGCGTGCACCTCAGGGATCAATCGCATTCGCAAGAGGTTATGTGCTCATCTTTTACTTTTCACCTGCTGCGTACAGCACTATTGCAAGCTTCTTGGTCACAGGAAGCACCTCAATATTTATTTCGTCACCCAACGTCACTCTCAGCCAGATCGGAGTGAACCTCAAGTATTTCTTAGTTGGCGGAATTCTCTGGATCGTGATTCCGATTGTTCTGGCCTTGAGCGCTTTCTTGAAAAAAGATTGATTTAAATCTTGTCAAATAAGCGACTAAGAGAGAAAGAGCAAGGGTTCCACCAATGAGGTAATCACTTCGGAATCAGTATATAGATTAGACTACATTTCCCTTGCAATAATAATTGATTATTGAGTTTCCAAAGAAGCCTTTTATGTTATATTCCTATTTTTGTACCGGCATTATAATCCGGTGTTTATATGATCGCAATCAACGGTGAGTCGCTCACAATTAAGCAGGTATATGAAATCGCAGTGAATCGTGAAAAGGTTGAGTTATCTGAAGACGCAACCGAAAGGTTGAGGAAATCCAGAGACAGGTTAATCTCGAAACTAGAAGAGGGGAAGCCCATTTACGGTGTAAACACTGGATTCGGGAGCCTTCTCAATGTGTCAGTTCCCCAGGATAAGATTGTCCAGCTGCAGAAGAACCTCATAAGAAGCCATTCCTCTGGTGTAGGTGAACCACTTTCTGAAGAACATGTCAGGGCTATTATGGCGGTTAGGGCAAACAATCTTTGCAGAGGATATTCTGGAGTGAGGATCGAGCTGGTGCAGTTGGTGTTGGATATGCTCAACACAGGCGTTCACCCAGTTGTTCCACGGTACGGGTCTGTTGGCGCAAGCGGAGATCTTGCCCCTCTGGCACATATTGCACTGGCCATGCTGGGAGAAGGGGAAGTTAAGTACAAGGGTGATTCAAGGAATTCTGCTGAAGTACTATCCGAGTTGGAAATAGGCCCCATAATATTCCAGGAAAAGGAAGGAGTAGCGTTCATAAATGGGACTTCTGCCATCTCTGGAATACTTGCTGTTGAACTAATCAGGTCATATGACTCAATAAGGAATGGGCTGATTTCTGCTTCACTGTCTTTCGAAGGGCTCAAGGGGACTGACAGGGCCTTGCGCGAGTGGGTCATGAAAGTGAGGCCCCACAGAGGGCAAGAGATAATGGCCAAAGTGATGAGAGATCTTGTGGAAGGGAGTGAGATAGTTAAGAAATCAAGTGAAAATAAGGTGCAGGATGCGTACAGCCTCAGATGTATTCCGCAAGTGTATGGTGCTGTATTCGACACTCTTGAGTATGCTAGATCCGTACTGTCCACAGAAATAAACTCTGCAACGGATAACCCGCTGATTGGCGAAGATGAGATAATTTCCGCTGGTAATTTTCATGGCGAACCCGTTGGCTTGCTCTGTGACTTCATGGCAATAGCACTCACTGATCTGGGCAACATAATAGAAAGGAGGATAGCACGAATAGTAGATGCAAACCTAAGCGGACTGCCACCGTTCCTAGTCTCAAACAGTGGATACAACTCAGGGTACATGATACCTCAGTATACTGCTGCTGCCCTTTGCAACAGAAACAAAACGCTGAGCACCCCCTCCACATCAGACAATGTGCCAACATCAGCTAATCAGGAGGACCATGTGAGTATGGGAACTAATGCAGCCATCAAGCTGTCAGAAGTTGTTGACAACCTGCGGCAGATCGTTGCCATTGAATATCTCCTCGGTGCTCAATCATTAGAATTTGCACTAGATTCACCCTCCCCTAACTCAAAGATCGTTTGGGGAACCATAAGGACAAAGGTCGAACCGTTGGAGGAAGATCGACCACCGTATAGAGATATTGAGGCAATTGTAGATATGATGAATAATGGGGAATTCCTCTCACAATTATCTAGTGTTGAGAGTCTCATGCTCTGATTCACACTTACCTGTTCCAACTAATATGGCTCCTATTCAACGGTGAATGAACATAATTTTCCATGTATATTGGGGTGATTCTATACCCTAGGCCACAGGAATCTTACAAAATGTATTATAGAGAAAATATCTCAAGGGCTTATGCCAGAAACTCTATCCGGACCTTACTTTGAGGTCAAGAAGGGGGAATCATACGGTGATGCCCTCAAGCGGGAGAAGATTAGAGACGCAGTAGCGGTAGAAGTGGATGGCAGATTGACAGACCTTTCAGATGAAGCTGATTCAGATAAAAAAATCAGGGCTGTTCTTCTCGATTCACGAGAAGGGATTACTATTCTTAGGCACTCCGCAGCACATTTGCTAGCAAACGCAATAACCGATCTTTATCCCAAAGCAATACCAAATGCAGGCCCACCAACTGAGGAGGGTTTTTTTTACGATTTCGACATGGAGCCTATCTCTGCTGACGATTTCCAAAGGATCGAGGAAAGGATGAAAGAAATATCCAAGGAAAACAGGAGGATAGAAAAACTCCTGTTATCAAGGGATGAGCTATCTAAGTTGTTTGCAAGCAATCCTTACAAGAAAGAAAAGATAGAGGAAAACATAAAGGAGAATGGCTCCTCTACCGCTTACAAACAAGGTAACTACGCTGATTTCTGCACCGGTCCCCATGTTCCTTCTACTGGATATATTCGTAGCTTCAAGCTGCTTTCCATCTCAAGCGCACATTACAAGGGGGACGAAACCAAGCAGATGATGGTAAGGATATACGGTACTGCATTCCCGGACGACAAACAACTGAGGCAGTACATGAGAAACAGGGAGGAGGCGGCAAAAAGAGACCATAGGCGACTTGCACAGGAAATGGACCTTCTTGTCCTTAACCCTGAGAGGGCGCCAGGCTTCCCGCTGTTCACTCCTAACGGTACTGTGATCAAGAATTCCTTGATCAGATACATGGGTGAGATGAATACCCGAAGGGGCTGGCAGGAAGTTTCCACTCCCATCGCATACAGGGACACCATGTGGAAGCAGTCTGGTCATTATGCCAAGTATAAGGATGACATGTACCTATTCACTCTCAAGGACGGAGACAGCTATGCCTTAAGGCCAATGAACTGCCCCGGTCATATCACTATTTTCGAGAGAGTTCCACATTCTTACAGGGAAATGCCTGTCAAGTACTCGGAGCCTGGTACTGTATACAGGTATGAGAAGTGGGGTGAAGTGAGTGGGCTCACTAGGCCCAGGGCCTTTACCATAGATGATGGTCATGCATTTCTCAGGCCTGATCAGATAATGGACGAGATGGTATCTCTGCTGGAAATGGTGAAAGAAACCTTTGCCACTACCCTTGGTGAGAGTGAATTCGTCTACGATCTCAGCGTGATCGACAAGAACCAGCCCGAAAAATACCTGTTAACCTACGTGTGCGACAAGTGCGGAGAAAACCTAGATGCGAGGAAGGCTGGCGCCGAAAGCAGGCTGGAATGCCTCAATTGCGGCTCAGAGTCAATGTCTCCAGACTATACTTCCTGGGACCAGGCCACCAAACAGCTAAGGATTGCACTTGACAAGCTCGGAGTCGAATACAGGGAATTTCCAGGAGAAGCTGCATTCTACGGACCGAAGATTGACATCCACGTCAAGGACGCACTTGGTAGGAGCTGGCAGTTATCCACCATTCAACTGGATTTTTTCCAGCCGAACAACTTCAACCTGAACTACATAAACAGCGAAAGCAAGCCTGAGAAGGTCGTTGTAATTCATCGGGCTATTTTCGGGAGTTACGAGCGCTTCATGGCCATCCTGCTTGAGCATTATGCTGGAAAGCTGCCAACCTGGCTGTCACCAATGCAAGTTTATGTCATTCCTGTGAGCGAGAGCTACAACGAGTACGCAAGAAAAGTGCACGAAAAGCTACTTTCCGCTGGCTTCAGGTCGGAACTGGACCTTTCATCTGAGACTATAAGCAAGAAAATCAAGATGATCAGGGAAAAGAGGCCTTCCTACATAGCTGTCTTAGGAGAAAGGGAGAATGATAAGGGTACCGTGACGATCAGGAACAGAGCGAACAAACAGAATCAGTATACTACGGATGATCTTCTTGTTCGCTTGAAAAAGGAAGTGGAATCACGTTTGATACAACAGAGCCTGTGACCACTATCTCCTGACATAACAGATGGCGAACTCATCTCCATCAAAGAATACTTCACGGTTTGGATGTTTCGATCTGTACTTGTCCATCCTCAGGAGTATTTCTCGTATGGTTATGCCTGCGTTCCTTTTCGGCTTGTAAATGACCACAGGCTTTACCATAATAAAATAATTGTAAGTATATATTTTAAACTTCGCATCAGCTGGACTGTTTCTTAGGCTGTTCCTCGACCGAAACCTGCCCACTTTTGTACTTCTTGATCTCCTCGATTATCCTTGGGACTGCATCATATAGATCTGCTTTTATGAAATAGTCTGCAAACTTAGAGATCTCTGCCTCGGGATCGTTGTTTATTGCAACAACATAGTCGCAGTTCTGAATTCCCACAGTATGCTGTATTTTTCCTGAGATTCCTGCTGCGATGTATAGCTCTGCTTTAGTTGTCTGCCCCGTCTGGCCCACCTGGTGCTCATAGGGTATCCATCCAAGATCAACGACAGGCCTTGAGGCACCTACGTCTGCCTTAATCTCATCTGCAAGTTGCTGGATTAACTGGAACCCTTCCTTCTTGCCGAGTCCTAGCCCCCCTGAAACTATAAATTTAGAGGATGTGAGGTCAAGCCGATCCTTTGGCCTGAATTTCAGTGTCTTCCTCTTTTTCATATCAGCCGGGACTTCTACTTTCTTGATTCTTATGTCACACTCGTTGGACGGGTCGTGCTTAGCTGTTTCATAACTGCCGGGCCTCGATGTTATGGTCTGTGGCCTGTGCTTCCTACAAAGTATCTGGTCAATTGTCTTGTCCCCGAATGACGGCCTCCAAGCACTTAGGATCTTGTTGTTTTCGTCTACATCAAGCTCTATGCAGTCAGCTGCAACACCTGTCATTGTTCGGATCGCAATCCTTGAGACCAGGTCCCTCCCTTCCCTTGTTCCTGACATCAGGAATATGTTAGGCTTGTGCTCCTCGATGAACTCGGAAATAAAGTTCGTATATGGAACGCTCCTGAAGTCCTTCAGATCTGGGGACTCTGCGGCGAGCACAATATCACAACCGTATTCCCCTGCACTTTTGGCAACTTCCTTGAGGTCTGCTCCTACCATGACACCGACAAGCTTCTCGCCCGTCTTTCTTGCAAGTTTTTTACCTTCACCCAGCATCTCCAGTGAAGATCTCTTTATTTTCCCGCCCCTGTGTTCCACGTAAACAAAAACGTCCTTGTACTCCTCAAGGTGCTCTGGTGAAACACAATTAATCAATTCACGCATCTTCAGCACCTCCAAAAGAAAGAACCTTGTTCTCCACAAGCTCCTTCACCATTTCTGGAATTCCCTCAAGATCCAGTTTCTTCCCAAGCCTCTTCTTTTCCTCAGGTATCTTGAGAGACCCAACTATAGTAGGTGAGCCTTTTATTCCAACCCAGTCTGCAGGAAGTCCGAGTGAGTCGTGATCCATTTTTTCAATGCCCTTCCTCATTGCGTCGATTTTTCTTCTAAGAGTGGCCCTTCTTGGTATGTTAGAATTAATAAGCATTGTTACAAGTGCTGGAAGTGGAGTCTGGACTGTCTCTATTCCATCCTCGAGTTCCCTTTCGCACAGGAGGCTGCCATCCTCAATCTTAGCGTTCAGTGCATATGTGATCTGGTCGATGCCCATGAATTCAGCAACTCCTGGCCCGACATGCCCGGTCCCGGAATCTGTAGTAGCCTCTCCAGCCAGTATTAAGTCAAACTTGCCCAGTTTTTTTACTGCTGCCGCGAGGGTGAGAGATGTTGCATAGGTATCAGCTGCTGCAAACACACGGTCTGTTATCAAAATGCCCCTGTCGCAGCCCCTACCCATGCACTCCTGAAGTGCGGTTTCAGCAGCTGGTGGGCCCATTGTGATCACAGTTATCCTTGCTTCCAAGCTGTCCTTTATCTGAAGGGCTGCCTCTATTGCGTTTTCATCTGCAGGGTTGATCACACCCCTTGCCTCTGACCTGTTAAGAGTAAACTTGACAGGGTCAATGAAAATTTCTTCTGCATCTGGAACTTGCTTTATCAGAACCATGATCTCTAGTGCCACTCTCATCACCCGTATTTGTACTTCACGCCGTGTCCACCCTTGGTGTTGGTCCACGAAACACTTCCATGAGAGCAGGCCACTGAACACGTGCCGCATTCGACGCAGTCTTCATACTTGAAATTCAACTTCCCGTCAATAACTGTGTAGCATTTTGCCGGGCAGGCAAAAGTGCAGAAATGGTCTGGGCATCCCTCACAGATATTGGGATTAACTGTGATGTGCGCGTAAGACTTGTCAGTCTTGTAATTCAGAAGTGAAAGCCTCTCCTCTATCTTCATAATTTACATCCTCCTCAACATTCTGTAACCTTCTAGAAGAAGGTCCTTGCTCTTTACTTTGGACGAAGTCAAAGAATCAAGCATTAGCTGCATGACATGCTTCTTTGGTTTCCCTTCCTCACGAAAGAGTCCCAGCATTACGTTCTCCAACATGGATGGGAGTTTCTTGTGCACCATTGAGCTCCAAGTGACTCCCTCAATGCCCCTGAACGTTCTCATATCCTTCATCACATAGCTGTTTTCCAGCTTTTCTTGATAAGATGAAAGCGTTTGGGCAGAGTAATTGCCCTTCGCCTTTGCTTCTATAAGAGCTTCCGCTGCCGCAACGCCTGATGAAATCGCATAATTCATCCCCTGAAGCACTAGACCATTGCTGAAGGAAAAACCAGCAGCATCTCCTGCAATCATGAAACCATCTCCGTATAGTCTGGGTATTGATGCAAGTCCACCTTCCTGGACAAGGTGAGCACTGTACTCGTCAACCCTTCCATCTTCCAGCAGAGGTGCTATGTAGGGATGGTTTGCAAACTGATCCATTATGTCGTACGAATAGACCTGATTGCTTTCTCTGAGATGTTTCATGGAAATGACTGCACCTATGGAAATACTGTCTTTGTTGGTATACAGGAATCCCCCTGCTTCAACTCCGTCCTGCAGGAAAGCTAGTACGTATTCACAGGCAAATCCACCCTTCCCGCGAAGGTTGAATCTCTCATTTATTGTCTTCTCAGGGAGTTTGATAACTTCTTTTACACCGATGGCAACATCATGGTCCTTCAGTGGTTCCCTTAGCCCTGATTCTATGGCAACGCGCGGATTTGCACCCTCTGCCAGAATAACAGCGTCTGCTGTGATTACATCGCCATCCTGTTCGACACCGATGACTTTTCCATCATTGAATGCCAGTCTGTCAACAGTTACTCCTGTAGTGACCATGGCTCCTGCCTCCCTTGCCTTTCTGACAAGCCATGGATCGAGTTTTGCTCTGAGGACAGTGTAACCTGTCTTGTCTTCCTCAAAGCCCTTTGTGCTGAAATCAACGTTGATTTTTGATTTTTCAGTGAGAAATGCAACTGATTTGGTTTCCAGATACCTCTCTAGGGGAGCGGTTTTTTCCCAGTCGTCTGCAAATACGGAGAGTCCTTTTCCCCATAGGACTCCGCCAGAAACATTCTTGCTTCCAGGTGGGTCCCCTCTCTCAACGAGCAATACATTGGCGTTGTCCTTTGCCAACTTAATGGCTGCTGCGGAACCAGCAGGACCTCCACCCACCACTATGGCATCAAACTCACTCATCACCGTTCGGATCGCAAGATTATTAATAACCATTTTCTTGAATATTGCGGGATTGCGGCGTGTGCCGGCAACAGACCTATTTACTTGATCAGTGGAAATGAACATATCGTTCAGCCCCATCAGTAGGATAAGCATGGATATTCAGGAAATTCACAGTCAGCTCTTCATGGTGATGGGAGATTTAGGCTGGTGGCCAGCTGGTTCCAAGGATGAAGTGATAATAGGGACCATACTCACTCAGAACACTAGCTGGAACAATGTGTCAAAGGCGCTAGAGCAACTCAGAAAGATAGATTGCCTCTGTCTTGACTGCATTAGTGCAAAGAGTAAGGATGAGCTATCGCGGCTTATCAAGAGTTCAGGCTTTTACAAACAGAAAGCTGAGAGGCTCATAGATCTTGCTTCTAGAATACTTGGAAAGTATGGCTCAATCTCTAGGATGGCAGAAGCGGATACATCAGAACTTGTGGATTTTCTCTCTAGGATAAAGGGCGTCGGAAAGGAGACCATGGACTCAATTCTTCTTTATGCTCTGGATAAGCCTGTATTTGTTGTAGACAAATACACAGAAAGGATCTTCACCAGGACAGGAGTCATTTCGAATGCTACTGAAATGAAGCGGTTGAAGGAGGCGATTCCCGGGATACTTGAAAACGATATTGGAAAGCTGAAGAACTTTCATGGAATGATTGTGAAGCTCGCCAAGGAAAACTGCAGAAAGAAGCCTTTGTGCAGTGGATGTCAGTTATCCAGTTCATGCAACTATTACAATGAAACAATGTTGCCGTAGCCTATCAGGCGCCATCTGTTGGAGATCCTCCGCCCAATAGCAACTCGCTCGTTGAGTTCTGCTGCAACCGGGTATTTGAGGGTGATTTCCGCTTTTTCATCCTTTGCAGACGACACAACTCCAACCGTGTTGGATGTGCCCACAGTTATCATGATGCTCTCCTTGGCTCGAATAGGCTCAACGTTGAGTTCCTCCTCGAAACCCACAACCCTCTTCAGCAAGTAGGTGTCGAGTGTCAGGTTGAATAGCAGAGGAGGCACCCGGCCGATTGCTCCTGCAATTCTGCCTGTAAATGAATCACCCTTTGTCAGAAAGGGGTCCAATTTTGTTCCCACTGCCGCAAGGCCACCGGGAATAATTGACTCATAGTGGTTGCTCCCAGCCATAAGGCTAACCACTTCAGTGGTTACATTTTCCCACTGCTGCCTTCCCCCCTTTCCAGTTTGAATACCAGGGACAATTTCAATTTCCTGTCCCATTTTGAGGACGCCCTCCACGAGCGATCCTCCTATTACACCACCCAATAGCTTGCTTGGAGGGATCCCTGGCCTGTTCACGTCGAATGATCTTGCAATGAACATCTTTGGATCCTTTGACTCATCCAGTTTAGGAGGCTTGATGATCTCAATTATCTTCCTGTAAAGAACGTCGATGTTTGTGTTATGGTATGCACTCACAGGTACTACAGGTGCAGCCTCAGCTATACTGCCCTTGAGAAAATCCTTGATTTCCTTAAAGCTCTCAAGAGCTCTTTCACGTGTCACCAAGTCTATCTTGTTTTGCACCACTATTATGTCCTTTATTCCCATTATCTCCAGAGCAGTCAGATGCTCCCTAGTCTGGGGCTGGGGACATTTCTCGTTAGCTGCCACAACTAGAAGTGCACCATTCATTATGGAGGATCCTGAAAGCATCGTTGCCATCAGAGTTTCGTGGCCTGGTGCATCAACAATTGAGATCACTCTTGCGATCTCACACTTTCCCTTGGAATCATCCTTTGAAAAGAATTCCTCGCCCTTTTCATCGGTGCACCTATAGATGGGTGCATCAGCGTACCCAAGTTTTATGGAAATTCCCCTCTTTATTTCCTCAGAATGTATGTCAGTCTTCTTCCCAGTTAGCGCCTTGGTAAGAGTACTCTTCCCATGATCGACATGGCCGACCATTCCAACATTGACAGATGGCTGGGGAAGTTTCATTGGGCTTCCTTTGACTCTTCCTTTGTCTCAAGTGAGTTTGGACCGTACTGAGTTACTTTCAGGTTAAGCTGTGCTATGTCAGTCCCTATGATAGAACCCCTGAAGGTGACTCTCTTTCTTTTGCCGTTCTTTGCCCTCCTTCCAGCTGAGTATATCCTCAGGATCTTCTTTCTACCTGAAATCTGAAGGTCTGACTTCATCGGAAAACCGTCTATCGAAGTACCTCCAGTGATCTTTAACTTGTAGCCTGGAAGATCGAAGAAAATGCCGTCGACCTCTTCCCCTACTCTCCTTCCAACCAATGAGTTAAGGTTGTCGGAAGATACCTCTCTCTTGTAGGTCTTTCCGCTTTTCGGATCAGCAATAACTGCGATTGAATTTGCCATTTAAATATCCCTCGTTACTAATTGCCCTGCAATTGCTCGGTTTTACTGGATTGGATTGTTCTTAATAAATGTTGAGAACTGCATTGAGTGGGCTTTGCACATTACTGCTTCTGCAATGATCCGACGGCCTAAGTCAAGGATATATCATTAAAGGCAATAAGCAACAACAGATGCTTGTGCTGGGACTTGAAGGGACGGCGCACACTATTAGTGCAGGAATAGTGGATGAAGAGAGAATACTCTCAAATGTTTCATCAACTTATGTCTCCACCAATGGAGGCATTCACCCTAGAGAAGCAGCGGTTCACCATTCTGATAAAGTTGTTGATGTATTGAGCGGCGCCTTGAAAAATGCCGGTCTGTCCATGAAGGACATAGACCTTGTAGCCTTCTCACGCGGCCCCGGGCTTGGGCCTTGCCTCCGGGTGGTCGGGACCGCTGCACGTTCACTTTCTCTCAAGTTTGGCAAGGACATTATAGGAGTAAACCATCCACTGGGACATGTTGAAATTGGCAGAAAATTAGGGAAAATGCGTGATCCGATCGTTCTCTATGTCTCAGGGGGCAACACCCAGGTGCTTGCACATACCTCCGGGAAGTACAGGGTGATGGGTGAAACAATGGATATCGGCCTGGGTAATATGCTGGATAAGTTTGCAAGGGATATTGGAATAGGCTTTCCGGGTGGCCCAAGAATCGAAAAATTCGCTACAAATGGAGAAAAGTTGTTGGATTTGCCATATTCCGTTAAGGGCATGGATACATCATTTTCCGGCATCTACACAGCTGCTAAGGCGCACAAGATCAAAGGAGAGGAAATTGAAGACATATCCTACAGCATACAGGAAACAGCATTTTCTATGCTCATAGAGGTTCTTGAGCGGTCGCTTTATTATTTCGACAAAAATGAGATCCTCCTGGCTGGAGGTGTTGCAGCCAACAGCCGGCTCAGAGAAATGGTAGCGACCATGGCCGAGGATGCTGGTATAGAGTTATACCTCACTGACCGGAATTATTGCATGGATAACGGTGCGATGATAGCTCAAGCAGGAATGCTAATGCACCAGCACGGTGAGTCTCACAGCGTCAAGGATTCCACTGTTGATCAAAGATTCAGGATAGATTCAGTCCGCACTCCGTGGATACCTGATTCTGGATTTTCCAAGGACAGGCTCAGAGGGGCGGAATCTATCATCCAGCGTAATGAGCTCTTTGGAAGGAAGGTGGTGACCAAAACGAGGCTGGGAAAGAAGTACAGGGTTGACACGGTAGACGATAAATTGCGCAGGGAGAGAACACGCAATGAGGCCGCAGTACTGATGCGTTTGATGGAGATCGACGTGCCTGTACCTTTGCTCTACGATGTGAACAGCAAAGAATATGCGCTCATTGAACAGGACCTAGGAGGTTGTACATTGAGGAGCCACCTCAAACAGGGAGGAAATTCAGCGGGTATAGTGGGAGATCTGGCCGGCATTGTTGCAAAAATGCATTCCGAAGGTATTTCTCACGGTGATCTGACCACTAATAACATTATTGTATCCAGTGGAGTGTTCTTGATCGATCCTAGCCTTGGATCACTTTCTGCTGAAGATGAGGACCTAGCGACTGATCTATTTCTGCTTCTGGAGTCCTTTAAGAGCAATCATAGTGATATGGCTGGGCTCGGCAAGTTGTTCTTGCAAGAGTACAGAAAGAATTTTGCTAGATCCTCCCAAGTGGTAAAGCTACTTCATGAGATTCAAGGAAGGAGGAGGTATGTTTGATCACCTTTGTAACTAGCAACAGACACAAGTATGAAGAGGTAAGTGAGATTTTTTCCTCTGCAGGCATAAATCTTGCCTGGAAAGAGATGAAGTACGAAGAAATCCAAGCTGATTCCACGGAAGAAGTCTCCCTAAACAGCTGCGAAAAGCTAAGAGGCATTGTTTCTGGGAACTATTTCATCGAGGATACCGGCCTCTTTATAGAGCCTCTATCAGGATTTCCAGGAGTCTATTCTTCCTTTGTCCAGAAAACAATAGGGAATTCCGGTGTTCTCAGAATTCTCAACGGAACGAGGTCAAAAGCAGTATTTCGTACAGTGGCGTCCCTTTCACTGGGAGAGGAAGTAAAACAATTCATTGGAGAGCTCGAGGGTACAATAGATACTGAGGAAAAGGGGAAAGGAGGTTTCGGATATGACCCGATATTTGTTCCCGTTGGAATGAATAGATCTCTGGCAGAATTAAGCTTGAATGAAAAAAACAGAATTTCTCACAGATCCCGATCCATTGGGAAATTGGTTTCGTTCCTTTTAGAAGCTGATCACTTGAAATACTAGTGTCTTAAAAGGTCATTGAAGCTGAAAAAGCTTTTAAACGTTGGAATTACTTACTTCCCAGAATGACTTCCAAGGTGAGGGAATACCAGGGAATTATCTTCATATTTCTCGCAGCAGTAGGCGTTGTCCTGTTTGTTCTAACTGCAAATGAGTATATGTTCAACAGCTCATATGTTCCTACCCTTTCCGCTATCGGAGACTGGGGATATTACGTATTTGTCCTCGGACTTTTTATGCTTGTCGTATTCTTCTACCTCTTTTTCAAAGTACTCTCTGATACAAGGACTTTCGAGAGCATGATCAACAGTGACAGCAAACAGACGTTCACCAAGAATTTGAAGGATCTTGAACGCATCTCAAGAAAACTTGGCCCTGCTTACGTGAGCCAGCTGAAGTCCACAAAGGACAAGTGGAAAGTCAAGTAGAGTGCTTAGGCACCTTCTAGAAGCTTTTTAACGAATTGAGGCAGCTTAAAAGCACCATCCATAACGTCCCTGTTGAAGTATTCCAAGCTCTTCACTTCCTCTTCCCTTGGCTCCATGGCAGAGTTAGATGAGATAGTGAAAGACCAGAATCCGCTGGGATAAGTGGGTATAAATGCTGTATAAACCCTAACGTCCTTGAAGATCTTCTTCATGGAACCGTACGCCATCTTGAGGGCATTGGGCTGATAAAAGGGGGAACCGGATTGAGTCACTATCACTCCACCTTCGGTAAGTATGTTCTGGATGTTTTTGTAAAATTCTTTGTTGAACAGCCCCTCCGCAGGACCTACGGGATCGGTTGAGTCAACAATTACCATGTCAAACTTCTCCTTCGAATTCTTTACGTATTTTATCCCGTCCCCTATAATAAGCTCAACTTTTGGATCATCAAATGCGGACGACAGATCCTTGAAAAATCGCCGAGAAACCTCAACAACCTGGCCATCGATTTCTACGTTGACTATTCTGTTAAGGCCCAGACTGAGCAGCATTTTGGCGGCACCTCCGTCTCCGCCCCCTATAATAAGAGCACTCTCAGGCTTCTTTCTTGAAAAATAGTAAGGCACCAACGTGATCATCTCGTGATAGACGAACTCGTCCTTGTCAGTAAGTTGAACAGTACCGTCTATTGTGAGAAGCTTTCCAAAATCATAGGTGTCAAAAAGGTCAATTCTCTGAAAATCTGTCTTTACGGATAGAAGCATGTCCTTAATCCTGAATGAGAGCTGAAGATTATCTGAGTATCGCTCTGAAAACCAGTTCTCTATGAGTTTCACGAACTTGGATAGTTACACGATATATAACCATGTTCTGGTCGATTTATTTCGCATGGCCGTCCGACATTGTCCGAAACCCAAGACGTCAGGCAGCCATCATTAAATGCCCAGACGTGCGATAGTCTATCATTATAGTCGATTTTAAATATTTTGCTCAAGTTAATGGAAATTAGCTGTTTTACTGTGTCTGGACATATACACTTTCGTCGGGGGATTACAAAAAATTGACAGAGATTCTCATTTTTGAATATTCTATATATTTTATTATAATATTAGAATACCTGTGAACCCAACGCCAGTGGTAATGTATTAAAAACTCGACACAAATATTTTAATACAACTAAAAACATTATCATAACGGAGGATTTAAAAATGGTTGGAATAAGCGAAATCTCTAAGTCAGTATCTAAGAAGACTGGAACAACACAGAAAGTGGCAAGAAACGTCATAAAGCACTTTCTTGACACAGTGATTTCAGAGGCCGACAGGGGAAACAAGATCAACCTAGCGGGATTTGGTATCTTCGAGAGAAGGACCCAAATGGCAAGAAAAGCCAGAAACCCCCAAACAAAGAAAATCATTGAAGTCCCATCCAAGAAGAAATTTGTCTTTAGAGCATCCAGCAAAGTAAAGTACAAGTAATCTTGGTCACACAATAACACATTTTTTTCTAATTTTATTTTAATTTCTTACCAAATGTTATTTTTTAATAGGAAAAATGGAGAGAATTAATTCCAAACTACTCATTAGACAACAACAGCTTTTGTGAAGCCATGTGATATAGGAAAATGCTCTGCGAAGATTATCGATCTTTGAGTGTAAAGAGGGACCACTATCTGCAGATAGAGCGAGCCCGGTTAAGTGTTTCCAGATTGATATTTCCTTATAACTTCGAAAACTTCTTCTTCCTTTCCTTGGAAGAGTATCCGGTTATGTCCTCTATGAGCTTGTTATAGAGACCAATAGTTTTGGAGAAGTCCTTAGATTCTGGGTCTGCCTCAGTTTGAGCAAGCAACCCCTTACCATCTGTTGACAGGTCTATGGACTTCATTCCAGGAATGCTCGCTATTACGTGGTCTCCTTGAACACTCGCATTACCGTCCACTTCTCTGGCCTTTTCAAGCAAATACTCTACAGATAATTTTATTCCTTTTTTTACCGGATACTCACGTGCCATTTCAAGCCACCTGTTTCTTAACTGATGATTTTCTCTGCAATTTCTTTCCGAGTGCCCTGAGATATATCAGATACATGTATTGGGAATCATGTTCAAGCAACGGAGAACTGGAAATGATTGTCATGTCATCTTGGTAGTCTACTAGATTTTCTGCCAGTGTTTCAAACTTGAGATCGCCGTGCTTTATTGCAGTGAGCTTCACCTCATTGTGGTCTTTGTAATCCACACCAGAGAACTCTGTGTAAAGGTCTCCCTTGCAATACTTTTTGAACTCTCCTATGACGGTCTCAAAGTCTTTGATTTCTATAAGAGATCCTCCACCCTGAGAATGTGCATGCGGAAAGTTGAGTATCGGCTCTATCCCTTTCACCTTCTTGGCAAGTGAGATCATTTCACTTGTGGTACCGAAAATTTCACTCTTGCCAGCCACCTCAGCTCCTATGTAAGGAAAGCCCTTGTTGGACGGAAATGATTTGGTAATGTCCTTATAGACCTGCGCCGCTTTTTCTACACTCTCTTTCTTTGAACCTTTGTAGAAACCAGTGTGAGTAATAACACGTTTGCATCCCATTGCCTTTCCTATTATGAGAGACCATTTGAGGTGGTTGTATGATTTGTCTCCAATTTCCCCATCGTCCAGAAGATCCATATAGTAAGGTGCATGAATTGAGAGCTGCACGTCCAGTTCCTTGGCCAACTTTCCTCCATCTAAGAGATCATCATAGTTCTGTGCCATGTTCCAGAAGAGCTCCTGAACTATGTCGTCCTCTTCTATGATCGTGTCAACTCCTACACCTTCGTACGTGCCCTCTTCACTTTGTCTCAGAACATCAACAATAATTGACTCTTCAACGTCCTGAGGACGGGAACCCGCAAGATCCAGTGCAGGTCTCTCTTCCACGTTAACTCTTAGAAGTTGAACCTCCAGTGCATTGAGGCCAAGCATATTAGTATCCTCAACTGATTCGATAAAGGTTCTTCCCTTACTTGTAAGAGGTATTCCTGCAATTCCGAATCTAATCATGAATAAATCAGTATTCCTAATCCAGACTAGTTATTTAAGGTGTTTTACGGCTCTTATTTCAACACAGGGATGGGGTTGAGTTCCTACAAAAGCAAGCCCATAGCTTTTCTTGATTTGCAAACGGCCATGTTTCAATCGAACTTTTTCATTTTAATTAGAGTAAATGAATAGTGAAGTTGGCGGAGGCTTTTAGCAAAAAGGGCATGAGCTAGAGATGAACCCCCTTAGTACATTGAACATATTGGGTGCTCTTGCGGTTACGGTGATGATGCTTGCATACATAGGTGAGGACAGATCAAGGAAATACACCCTGCTCTTTGCTGCATCTTGTGTGGGCGCCTCACTTTATGGATGGTTCTCCGGAACCTGGCCATTCGGAGTAATAGAAGCTGTTTGGGCTTTTTTCGCATTCAGGAAATGGGTTCAAAGAACGGCCTAATCCGCAGGAGTCTGGGAGGCATGCGAAAAAAATGATATTAAAACTTTCTAAGAACAACATCACTTTATACCAATTACTGCGAGAAAAAACCCATTTTCAGATCCTTCCATAATATGCAGTTTCTCATGCTGATAGCCTGACAACAATGTTATATATCGTTTTTAGATACGATTAACAATGGTGATGGATCTAAGAGACAACTCTTTAACTGTTATCTCTAAGGACGCCATTTCGGGTGATACTATTGAACGTAGATCCAAATATAACAAAATACATGATCAAAGCAAAGATATTTACAGATGGGGTGGTCGAAAAACCTGATGTTGTAGGGGCAATTTTTGGTCAGACCGAAGGTCTTCTTGGGGACGAACTGGATCTCAGGGACCTCCAGAAGAGTGGCAAAATAGGAAGAATTGAAGTCGAAATAGACAGCAAAAAGGGCAGAACTGAAGGTTATGCTCTAATTCCATCCGGCCTTGACCAGGTTGAAAGCTCAATACTTGCAGCATCCTTGGAGACCATTGACAGGATAGGACCGTGCAAAGCTAAGGTTGAAATTGAAGTAATAGAGGACGTAAGAATCCAGAAGAGGCACAAAGTGGTCGAACGTGCTGAAGAACTCTACAAGAAGATGAGTGAAGCAGGCAAGACCGTAAGCGAAAGCATTATTCAGTCTGTCAGAGAGGAAGTCGAGCTTGGAGAGATACTCACATTTGGTGAGGATAAGCTTCCAGCGGGGCCAGCCATCAAAGATTCTGATTCGATAATAGTGGTTGAGGGAAGAAATGACGTTCTGAACCTGTTAAAGTATGGGATAAAGAATACCATAGCCGTTCAGGGCACGAACATACCGAAATCTGTGCAAAAGCTCTCCAAGGAACGCACCGTAACAGTATTCCTAGACGGAGACAGAGGAGGAGACCTTATTCTTAGGGAAATGCTCCAAGTGGCAGAGGTTGACTTCGTTGCGCGGGCACCGCCTGGCACAGAGGTAGAGGAACTTACGTACAAGCAAATAGTAAAGGCCCTCAGGTACAAGACCCCGGTTGAGCAATACCTTTCGATGAGAGGTATGACTGAAGAGCTCAAAGAACTCACGGATAAGGCCAGGGCAGAGGGAGAAAAGTCGCAGAAAGCACCTCCGAAGGAGAAGGAAGTCAAAGAAGTTAAGGTAGCAAAAATAGAGAAGAAACAGCCCGAAAGTCCTGCCCCTAGTGGTGATGGAGCAAAGGAAGAGGTTGATTCTGACACTGTTTCTCTCAACAATCCAAAGTCTATTGAAAAAAGGGCCGAATTCTTGCTTCAAGAGAAGAACACAGAAGTGTATGGTGATGATGGCAACGTAATGGCAAAGTTCCCGGTCGCTGAGGCGATTGACAAGATAACTGAGTTGACTTCCGGAAACACCATCATAACTGGTGGCGTGATTTCTCAGAGATTGGTAGATGTTGCTTACAAGGTAGGTATAAAGAATATATACGGGGTAAAGTTAGGAAACATTACAAAGAAGCCCAGTGAAATCAGGGTAGTTGCATGGGATCATCATACGTAAACATAGACTTTGACCAGTTTCCTGACACTTCTTTCATAAAGATCCCCCAAAATCCACTAGAGCGGGTAATCGGACAGGATGAAGCAGTCAGGATGGCGAAGATTGCAGCCAGACAGAGGAGAAATCTCCTCCTGGTAGGCCCTCCAGGCGTCGGAAAATCGATGATAGCTCAGGCTATGTCCTTTTATATCGAGCGACCTAGAGAGGAAATAAGGGTGGTCCACAATCCTCAGTACCCTGAGAGGCCTTTTATTGAAATCAAGGGCCTGGATGAAATTAAAAGGGAAAAGGAGGAAATGAACTCCGTTGAAGGGGAGACCATAAACCCAAGGGATGCCCCCACTTCAGTGGCAGAAAGGCTTGGCTTCAGATGCCCTCGATGTAGTTTCTACTCACAACCAAATGAGAATGTCTGCCCCAACTGTAATAACCCCAAGGTTCAGGGTACTACCCAGGGTCCATTTGGTGATGTTTTTAACGTAATAGGCGCGGCGTTCGGTGTCCAGAATAACACGGAACGGGTGACTTCGACCAGAAGAACTGGGGATCGCGAAGAAGTAATTGTTTACGAGCGCGTTGGTGAAAAGATAAGAATTCTTGACGAAAAGACGCTAGAAAGAAGGCGCAGAATGGAGAAAAAGAGCCCAAGTAAGGTGATTGTCCCAATAGGTCGCAATCCCTTTGTGCTTGCCACTGGAGCAAGCGAAACAGAACTTCTGGGTGATGTGAGGCATGATCCGTATGGCGGGCACCCACAGTTGGGCACTCTTCCCTATGAGAGAGTAATAGCAGGTGCAATCCACGAGTCGCACGAGGGAGTCCTATTTATAGACGAGATAACTCATTTGGGAAACATACAGCGCTTCATACTCACTGCTATGCAGGAGAAGCATTTTCCCATCACTGGCAGGAACCCACAGAGTGCCGGGGCAAGTGTACGCGTCGACAAAGTCCCGACTGATTTCATACTTGTGGCAGCCTGTAACATACAGGACCTTCAGTACATATTAAGCCCATTGAGGTCCAGAATAGTGGGAAGCGGTTACGAGATACTTATGGAGATAGCTCTGCCTGACACTCCGGATAACAGGATGAAGTACATGCAGTTTATTGCACAGGAAATAGTCATTGACGGCAAGATTCCCCACCTGACCATAGAAGCTGCAAAGCTCATTGTGGAAGAGGGGAAGAGAAGAGCCAAGGAAATCGACCACAAAGAAAACCATCTTACTCTTAGGCTCAGGGAGCTTGGGGGACTGATCAGAGCTTCAGGGGATATCGCAGTGTCTCTTGACAAGAAGCTGACCGATGTGGAAGATGTAACCGAAGCTCTAAAGACCTATCTTCCTGTTGAGGAGAAGATCAAGAAGTACTACGGAAATATGCAGGCCGCCCTGTCCTCTGAGACGACACTTTCGCAGAAATCAGAGGAATATTACTTCAATTATCACGATTATCAACACGACAGATCGTACGACTGAATTCCGGACCATACTTACTGAATTTTTCAGCCAAATTTTTCATTTTTGCCGGTTCCTCCGCCACGCAGAACAATTATTAAAGAATTGATGATTGCCCCTTGGAATCAGATGAATGTATCATATTTACTCGAGATGAAGAAACCGCACACTCATTTTTTCCAAGTCACCATGAGTGTGGATGATGTCAGTGACGATCTCGTCACAGCCACCATGCCAGTATGGACTCCGGGTGCCTACGAGATTGCCGACTTTCCAAGGCACGTTCGGAACCTAAGGGCATCAACACCAGAAAAGAAGCCTTTGGCGGTACAGCGAAAGGACAAATCCTCATGGAAAATACTAAACGGAAATGTCAAGAGCTTCAAGATAACCTATGAGGTGTACGCTGACGAGCTTTCTGTTCACACGAGTCATCTTGATTCCTCACACGGCTATGTAAATGGCGCAAGCATGTTCCTTTACCTGGAAGGGTACAAGGATCAGGCCTCAGAACTCAATATCAAGCCTCCACAGAACTGGAAGATTTCTACTGGTTTGGAGAAAACAGGTGAGAACAAATTCAGGGCAATTAACTATGACATATTGATCGACTCCCCAATAGAAATAGGCACACACAGATCACTCTACTTCACGGTTGCCGGAAAAGAGCATGAAATTGTAATATGGGGCACCGGGAATGAGGATCAGGATAAATTTAAGAACGATGTACAGAAGCTTGTAGAAGCATACTACAAGCTGATGGGATCACTGCCGTACAAGAGATATGTTTTCATATATCACCTAGTAAACGAGAGTGATGCCTATGGCGGTTTGGAACACCTGAATTCTACCTCGATAGATGTGTACAGCCATACTTTTTCACCAAAAGATGAGTACAACAGATTCCTTAGTGTTACTTCCCATGAATTCTTCCATCTTTGGAACGTTAAGAGACTGAAGCCAGTTGAGCTCGGGCCTTTCAATTACAAGGATGAGGTCTACACCACACTCCTTTGGCTGAGCGAGGGGGTCACCAACTTCTACACCTGGATCATGATGCACAGAGCGGGCCTTGTCACTGAGGAGGAATACTACAAGCACCTGATGGACACCATAAGATACTATGAGCTGCTTCCTGGCCCAATGGTAGAGTCTGCAGCCGATGCTTCCTTCGATGCGTGGATTAAGTTGTACAGGCCGAGTCCGAACAACTTGAACAGCTATGTCTCATATTATCTGAAAGGAGAACTCCTCGGCATGATGCTAAGTACAAGGATAATTGAACACACAGGAGGAGTGAAATCGTTGGATGACTTCTTCAGATTGCTGATGGACAGATATAACAAGGATGGAAGAGGCTTTACTGAGAAAGAGGTCCTGTCCTCATTGAAGGAAGTGTCCGGAATGGATTTTTCTGACTTTTTCGAGAAGTATGTCAGGGGAACTCAAAAGATCGACTTCGATTCCGAACTGAAAAGGATCGGATACCAGATAAAGAGGGGCTATAACAAGGTAGATGGCGTGGAGCCGGAAACAAAGGCACACCTGGGAATACTCCTGAAACCTAACCATGGTAGGTTTGCAATAGATGGAGTGTTTGAAGGGAGTCCTGCATTTGAGTATGGATTGAACGTCAGGGATGAGCTTGTTGCAATAGACGGCGAAAAATTCGATGACCGGAATCTTAAGAATATGATGGAAGAATATAGAAAAGTCAAAGTTGATGATCTCAGGGATTATAAGCCAGGAGACAAGGTGAAGGTTCACGTTTTTCGTCGGAGGATCCTGACTGAAATAGAAGTGACTCTTGGGAAGGCGCCATTCGAATACTACAATGCAGAAAAATTGGATGATGCAAAGCTCAAGAGCTTCGGTGAGAAGTACTTGACCGGTTAATTTCTTAATTTTCTCTAACTCTTATATATTAATTGGATATTGTTGAGGAGTATGATCCTCATCCTTGAAGAGTATTTCAAAGACCTTCCCGTCAAGAAGAGGATTATAGAGGGGCTGTACAATTACGGCATTGCAGTTCGCAATGGAAAATTCTATGTTGGCGAGATGGAACTTTCAGTGACCGAAATCTCAAAAACATTCAATGTAAACAGAAGGACTGTTTATGACACACTGAGAGTTGTCGAAGAAAGAGAGGAGATCAGAAAGGTTATGTCTGAACTGAGACCGGTTGCAGATATAGCCGATATTGCGCCTTTACTCGGGAATCAGGTAGTTACCGCATATACAACGCCGGGTTCCTTTACCATTAGCTTCGGAAAATTTGTGGATGTCATCCGCAAGTACGGGTGCTATGTCAAGGAAGTATCCGGGAGAAACATAGGAAAATCTGAAAGCTTCATGCGTGCAATATTTTACAGGACCGTACCTACAAAGATCTTCGACGAGATGTCTGCCATAGAAGGCATACAGAAGCTTGTCATAACAACACCTGAGGATGTTGAAGTTGAGCCTGTCTGTACAAAATGCATTGTCAGGGTATGCCCAAACAAGATATCTTCCGGATTCATGGAATCAGGTGCCGAGCTCTAGATCAATCCAAGGATTTGACAATTACCCTGCCGTCGGGGAGTATTATGGCCTCTATTTCTGACTGAACTTCTCCATTTTCAACCTTTGCTGTTGTTTGAATCAAGGTCATAAGGCCTATGGCTGAGGTGCGAATTCTGACACCTTCCTCGTCAGCGAATTCTATGATCCTTTTTGCCACTACAAGAATATGGGGGCCAGGGTCAATCCTAATGCGCTTCAACAACCCGATGTTTTCAGCCATTCGAATTGTTGCAAATGCCCTGTCTATATTTCTCAGTGCCCGTTTTTCCAGTATGGATACATCCTGTCGAGATATATCCAGCCTCCTGGCAGTTTCCTCCTGTGTATGATTCTTTGACCTCAGCTCGAGGATCTGGATCTGCCTTTCAGTTAGAATCCCCGCTGCCCGTGATCCTGGAGCTTTTTTTGCCACATTCGGAACATGTTATGCTAGTATTAATGTTTACTCTTCAAGAAAATGATAATACTTGAGTAATCATTAATATATTACACACATTAGGTTGGTAATGAACAGGAGCTACGCTAAGATAGGTGCAGCAATTGTAGTAATAGTGGTAATATCGGTGGTTTCATATGCTGCTCTACGAGGGCATGAGAGCTCCCCACTCATTGTGTATTCAGCAGATTCCTATGTGCAAGAAGCTTCAGTGCTGGTGAGTGGTTTCCACAATTCTACCGGATACTCTGTGGCACCTGTGAAAGGGGGCGGATCCTTGACGGATGCGAGGAATATAGGGCAGGGGTCGCCGAGTGATGCCTTCATATCAGTTTCTCTAGAATCGTATGGAAAATCCTTTTTGCAATCTAGATACAGCGGGTGGGCTGTTGCATTCGCTGCTGACCAGATGGTACTTGCCTATTCAAGTGCTTCCCTGCAGAATCACGCGGCTTCGAAAGTAATCAACGAATTCAGCAATGCAACGAAAAGCAATAGCTCATCTGCATACAATGGGGCGTTCACTGACCTGACCTCTGGAAGCGTAAAAGTTGGGATAGCAGACCCAAATAGTGACCCTGCGGGTTACAGGGGATGGCTTGTTCTTGAGATCGCAGGAAGTGTCTATCAAAACAATTCAACATATTATGTTAATAGGCTGATTCTCAACGGAGGCAATATTACTGCGTCCGATGCAGCGAGCCTGGTGTCCCCCCTTGAGAACGGCAACATTCAGTTCTTGTTAATTTACAAATCTGCAGCAATTAGTAAAGCTCCTGGAGTAAAGTATATTTCATTGCCTGGAAAGGTGAACCTTGGGGACGTCTCATATGCTAACTTCTACTCCAATTATTCCTACAACCTATCTTCTGGGACTGTAACCGCAGCTCCCATTTACCTGTATATCTCAGCACTTAACAACTCAGGACCAGCTTCGATTAAATTCGTACTGTATGTGTTGAACAACACTGCCGCTCTCAGCAAGTTCGGGCTGGACCCTTTATCCCCTGAACTGCTCTATAGTGACAATGCAGTTCCACAGCAAATACAGGGACTCGTTGGATCCGGGAATCTAACGAGGGCAGGCAAAATTTGAGGCGATATGATCCATGAAGAATAAAGAATAATTGACTCAAGGGGAAACTAATGTGAGAACATTGAGAAAACACAAGCATGATGGCCTAAGCATCATTTCATGGGTGTCAGTGGGACTGTTATCTGTTCCTGTCTTGATAATACTAGTTTACGGATTTGCTGTCTTCAGGAGTTCCTTGGGATTCACGTATACTGTTTTTCTTTCAATAACACTGACTGTAGTCTCATCCGCTGTTGCAGCAGCCGTAGTTTTCCTGATATTCACCCCTCTTGCTTACCAACTAGCCCGGAGCAGCAACACTTTCTTTGAGACAGTCTCGGATATTCCCGCGTCAATACCACACCCCATTGTGGGAATTGCATTATTGATACTGGATAGCCCGGTCACACCTACTGGTGTGTTCCTGAACTCAATCGGAATAAATTTCTTTGATTCATTTCAAGGCCTTGTTGCAGCTCTGGTCATAGTATCAGCCCCTGTATATATACGAGCAGCTCAGTCCATGTTCGCTTCTAAGAGAATTGAGCCGGAAAATTTTGCAACCTCGCTTGGTGCCTCCAGGCTCAGGGTACTATACAACATTGTTGTTCCGGATTCAAAAAGGGAGATAATATCGGCATCGCTCACTGCAATGAGCAGGGCAATGAGTGAATTTGGATCCATTGCAATTGTGTCCTACTACGTGCTACAGTACCCTTTCAATGGCGTCGAGCCAGCCTCAGTCCTCATTTACAATTACTATGGGTATTATGGTCCAAACGTCGCTGTTACAGTTTCAGCTGTAATGATAATCATCTCACTGGCTATCATCATTACAATGCGGCTCTTTAGCTCTGGATCCGCAGGTATCACTGGGAGGCGGTCTGGCTGATAGATATGGAAGTGCACTTTCAGCGGGAAGGCTTCCAGCTCAAAGCTTCCATAAGGTCCTCTGGTTTTATAGGGCTGACGGGAGTCAATGGCTCTGGTAAGACCACGCTGCTTCATGTCATTTCAGGATTTGTATCTCCACACAACGGACACATTTCCCTGAATGGCAGAGAGGTTTCCGATCTGGATCCCAAAGACAGAAGTGCAGTCTATGTAAATAGTGAGTCCCACTTCAGACAGCTTGAGGTAGACAAGCACCTACTTTGGGGGGTTCCATCTGATCAGCGAGATAATTCTGACAATGCTCTCAGCGAGATCAAAGAGATTTTGGCAATTGACTTTTCGGGTAGAGTTGGTAAGCTGAGTATCGGGCAACGTTCAAGGGTAATTCTCGGCACTGCAATTCTGTCGAAACCTGATGTTATTCTAATTGACGAAATGTTTGGCAGCATAAGCGGACGAAAGGAAGTAATTCAAAGAGTCAAGGAAAAGTGCATAAACTCAGGAATCGATGTTGTTTTTGTCTCCCAGGATAACTCTGACCTAGACCTCGCAGACCACCTATATGAAATGGACAACGGTGTCATAATTCATAGAAGATGATGTGCGAAGAGCGTGTGCTATATTGCATCCAGGAAGCAGAGTGGAATTTCGGACTACGGATAAAAGCTTAATATACTAGATTTAATACAATAGATTCGTGGAGGATCTCAGGAAAGCTCTGATAAAGACCATCCGAGACAGACTCGAGTCAAAAGGGTTCATGGTTTCTGATCCTGAACTTGACGGTTTTGTCAGCTTTGATCTCATAGCGAGACGGGATGAAGAGAGATATATTCTAAAGGTTCTCCAGAATGTTGACACTTTCAAGAGTCAGAATGCTGATGAGATAGTGAGACTGGGCAAGATTACCACTTCCATTGCCATGGTGATAGGTGAAAGGGGAGGAAGCGGTCCCTTGCAGGAAGGAGTGGTTTATTATAGACATCATGTCCCCATACTGGCACCTTTGACATTCTTCGATTTTGTTGAGGGCGATCTTCCCTATGTTTATTCAGGTCCTGGAGGGTTCTATATCCCGATAGATGGAGAAGAGATGAGGTCTGCCAGGGAAGAACTCGGATATTCTATCGGGTTTGTATCCAACAGAATCGGTACCTCGAGAAGGTCTATTTCACTTTATGAATCCGGAAGTGCCGCCACGGTGGATATGTTTCTGAAGCTAGAAAGCCTTTTGAAAAGAGACATTAGAAGGACTGTCAGCATCTTCAATTTCCACTCTGATGTTGATTCTCCAAGTGTTTTTGACTTTGCAAACAGTTTTATCGAAGAGGTTTTTAACATCATGATAAGAGGCGGCTACGACTTTCAATCTGTTCGCAGATCACCATTCGACGCTATAGCTTATGAGAAGCTTGAGTCACTCCTTCTGGTTGGACTCTTTGAAAACACACGCAGCAGAACTCAAAGGGCCGCTGCCATTAGCAACTTTAGCGAAATCTTTGAGAACATACCGCTTGTAATAAGCAAGACAAACACAGACAAAGAAAATATCGGCGGCTGCCATGTGGTCAACCTGTCAGACCTCAGGAGCGCAAAAGACAAGGATGACCTTGTAAGAATACTGATAAAGAAGAGCGAGAATGAGCACTGAGGAATCTTTCAAAATTGGAGATTCTGAAGTCACCCTTTTCGGTGGAATAAAGGGCCTGATTAGTGAGGGGGAAGAACTCAGGAAAACTTTGCTTTCAATCCGACCCGAAGCTATCTTGATCACAATATCAGATGAGCAGATAGATGGCCTCTCTAAGTTCATGAAAGACCCATTTGAAATGATCATGTCTGACTATGAGATCATATATGGAGCACATCTATCAATATACGGGGAGGTTATGACTCCACCTCCAATTTATACTGAATGTGTAAAGTACAGCGAAGAAAATGCAATTAGGCTTATTGGGCTCGACCTAAACGAGGAGGATTTCTCAAAGCTATATCAGAGCAAGGTTGGAACCATGGATTTAGTCAGGCATTCAATAAGGAAGCGAAGGCTGATAAAGAAGGAGTTCGGTGACAAGACCCCAGAGGAGTTCGTCAAACTCTGGGAAAAGAGAGTAAACAGCATAAAATCCCTCAGGTTGATTGACAATTTCAGGCTAGAATCAATGCAAAATTCAATTCTTGCCCTTATTCAAGAGAATAATTGGAAGAGGTGTCTGATTGTGTCAGATTACGAGTTCTTTGAGAAGTTCAAAATTTCGCTCTTGTCCCTTAAAGAGGGAAGTCTATGACTTTTTTCCTGCAAAGATCATATACATTTCCCTGCTTCCTGACCTCGAGGCCTTGGTCACTGTCTTTTTCCCGAACTTGTACTTCCTCTTCCAGTTCCTGAAAAATGTTTCTGTCATATCTCCTTGAAACTGTTTGACCAGGACATTTCCACCACGTGCCACAAGTTGGTCGGCAATTTCCATAACCCTTTCGCACAGGAGATACGAAGAAGAGTGATCAATATTCCTGTCGCCACTCGTCTTCACCATGGCGTCAGAGAGCAGGACATTAAATTCTGATGCCCCCTGCAGCTCCAATTCTCTATAGATCTTCTCAATAATGTGAGGAGCTATTATATTCCCCTTAATGAAATGCAAACCTTCCATCGGCTCCATCTTGTTTGTGTCAACAGCTATGACGGGCCTCTGTGTGATTTCCAGTATGATCTGGGTCCATCCGCCTGGGGAAGCTCCTACTTCAAGCACCATATCTCCCTCTGCCAGTAAGCCGTATTTTTCCTGTATCTCAATAAGTTTGTATGAGGCCCTGCTTCGCAAGCCTTCATGCTTCGCGCGGTTGTAGAACGGATCCCTCCTGTCAGGCATCTGTTCAGCTTTCGCCTATTATTTTCTTGTATTCTGCGGCTGAAATACCCTGAGCCTCAGACGGTGATTCCAGCTTAAGCTTCACAATCCAGTTCTTGTAACTATCGTCATTCACGAGTTCCGGCTTGTCCTCCAGTGTACTGTTGACCTCTTCAACTGTGCCAGAGACGGGAGAATATACATCCTCAGCAGACTTGACAGACTCGATTGTAAGCAGGACGTCTCCTTTCTTCTTCTGTGAACCCTTGGTTGGGAGATCGATGTAAACAATATCTGTAAGCTGGTTTTGGGCATAGTCCGTCACGCCGATTGTTACTACGTCTCCATCAACTTTGAACCATTCGTGACTTTTTGTGTAATTCAGGTTTTCCGGGACATTCGACATATCTGGAAAATGATTTGTGGCTTATAAAAGTGACCGCTTATCATTCTCTTGGATATCTCCAGACAGGGCTGTAAGGTATTCCTTCATTTTCAGTACGATCTCGGTTGCCGACCCATCCAGCTCAGGTATGGATGCAACTCCATCGTAGGGGGCCTCTTTCGACTGGTCACACCTGTTATATATTTTCCCGTCCAGCGAGAGTCCCATTGAGTTGGTATCTCTATCTATTTCCTCAGCCTGAAGCAGGCTGAGTTCATCCATAGTGGTCACTATAAGCAGCCTAGATTCGGTTAGTCTGCTCCACACCCTGTTTGCGAGGTCCTTCCATTGTTCAAGAATCTCCACTGTCTCAGATCTCCTCAGTGTGTCCCTAAACCGCAAGTACATCTTTATGTCGCGGTCAAGGTGGTTATAGAACTCTTTCTGAAGAAGAAGGAGGTGCATTGTGGAAGATGAGGCTGCAGTATCCCATATTATATTGTCGTATTCCCCCGATTCATCCATTTCAACTATGTTCGATATCATGAATTCCTCCGCGACACCCGGGCTTTCTGATATATGGCCCATCATCCAGTCCTCAGCCTTGACAAATTCATCGAGCACAGACATAACCTGGTCACCGTACTTTATGCGCCAGCTCCTTGAGACCTCTTCTTCTGACAACTCAACCACTGTGAGGTTGTCGTACTCAACTTTGAATATATGTTTGAGCGACGGCATAAAGTCTGTTGAAACTATGGCAGTTTTGCCTTTCTCAGCACAAGCAAGGGCATAGGCCGCAGCAACACTTGTCTTACCTACTCCGCCTTTGCCCAGAAATGCAGTTATCATTGCATTTGAAGTATCATCAATGAAACTCTTAAGGAACTGACCTCAAATGTATCATTACGACTTAGACAAAGATTTTTTTTCGTTCTATTAATGGCAGCTTGTTGCGTTCATTTATTGCTTTGTCCATAACTCCGAATAGTGAGATAAAAGCCCTCAAGGAAAAGGTTGAGAAAGTGAAGAGTTCAAGAGTGCCCAAGGGAAGGGAACTTCATATTACTCTTTTTTTTCTCGGCGACATTACAGAAAGGGAAAAGGGCGAAATATGCCAGATTCTGTCTGAAGTCAGATTTGACTCCTTCACTCTTAGGACAACTAGTATTGACGCGTTTCCCCACCTAGAAAGGGCAAGAGTCGCTTTTGTCGGAATAAACTCACCGGAAATCGGGCAACTTCATTCAATGCTGCAAAAAAGGATTCCAGAGAAATTCAAGGACAAGAGAGAATTTATCCCACACCTGACCATATCGAGGTTTAAGTCTCCCTTGGACTTGACAGTTCTGTATAAGGAAAACGAGGGAAAGGATTTTGGAAATTATGAAGTGCGAAGTATAGCACTCTTCAAGAGTGATTTAACCCCAACTGGAGCTGTGTACACAGAAATGTGTTCCGTTCAGCTGATGTAGTTTGTCTTTTCTCCGTCGTCATTATTGCCTTTCGGCTTCAACAGGTCCTCGTCGCTGAATTCTATTGCAATGAGGCCCGAGACAGGAATGAGACGCAGGAATGTCTTGCTTTGTTCGCTGATCCGGAAGCATATGGCTCCCTCCTCACCTAGGATCGTGTAGCCTACAAACTCCCCTTCTGTTTTCATGGGCTCATCTCTCCCGCTGTTTGATATAACTGTATACTTTCCACCTTTCCTGATTTCTATCATTTCCATAGACATCATCAACTGCCTTAGTATTTTGCTGCTAATTCCCACAAGCTTCGCTTTAACCTACATTAGCGTATTAATAAAAACATTTGTCGCGGAAAAATTCATGCATTAACTAGGCCCTTTACACAATATTCTCACTGGGCACTGTCTCAAGAATCTATCGGGATAGATATTCCTTCTGTGAAATAATATGCAGGATTTATCCCACGCTCGAGTCAGCTCTTCATTTCTCCTCGGACCGTTCTACAATGTCGTTTATCTTCTCGACATTTTTCCTGTAGTTGTCCAGCGCCATCTTCACATTGACTTCGACCCAGCTCCAGGCCTTCAGAAGGTTCCCTGATCTCAACCTGTATTTTTTTGTCTTGCCCTCTTGAATTTCTTCAAGCATGTCCATGGACTTCAGCTTATTCAGATGCCTGTAAAGTGTAGTCCTGGATGTATGAAGATAGGACATTAGCTCGTCACCAGTCCAGTAACGGTTCCTGTGCTGTAAGAAGCACTCCTTGAAAAGGCGAAAATATGCTGATTTTAGAATTGTATTGAAATCAGTTGATATGTTCAGTCTCGGGATGTACCCTATGTCTGACAAAAAGTATGCAATGTTTCTGTCAATATCTTCACCTGGCTCCCGAGTGGGGCTGGCGACAATGGTCATCTTGAACATTGTGAATCCTTAAGATAGCTGACCTATTTTTATAAATTTGCGTCCTCTAAGCGATCCAAGGAATACTCTGTAGCTTAGTAAAAATTAGTAGAGTCTTTACTGTGTGGTTCACTTTTCAACCTTATTCAGGATTGTTCCAAGTCCCTGTCCATTAAGAAATAGAGCTTTTCGTCTATAGAAATGTCCACAATAACAACCCAAGGCTTTGCCAAACGGAGCGGTACCATTTTTTACTGTATTCACATGTTACCATGTGCCTTTGATTGACTGCAAAGCTGTTCAAGTTGGCAATAAGAAAATAGGGGGAAGCCTCCCCACAATTGTCACATCAGCCTATGGAAAAAGTGCAGATGACTTTATCGAGAGTTTCAAGAACGGAAAAAGGAATGAGTCATACCTATACGAGATTAGGTACGATCTATTCAAGAGCAGGAATTTGCAGGATGCAAAAAGGATACTTGACTTTCTTAATGACCGCTCAGTGGACTACATATTCACATTTAGATCAGAGGAAACAGATTTAGCCCTGAGCTATTATGAAGTTGCTTCGCGATGTGAGGCAACTGCCGTAGACATCGAGTTCTCAGTCTGGAAAGAAATTCAGGACAAGGGGTCCTACAAGACCTTGATTCTCTCCTACCATTCCTTTGATGGAAACAGTATTTTGGCGCACTACAAGGAGATAAGCAGTGCTGGATCAGATGTCATAAAGCTCGCATCCACATACAATAAGTTTGATTCTTATGATGAAGATTTACTTGGGCTTAAGGAGATGAAGGCGCGAGATAGAAAATGCTTAGCCTTTGTTCCAATGGGAAGAAATAATGCATTTCTTAGGGTTTTCTCGGGATATGTACTTTCAGACCTTGTCTATGCGAAAGAAGATACTGAGACTGCAGAAGGGCAGCTTACGAGAGGCCAATATGAGAATTTCTTCTCTTCCTTTTAGAAACCTAAATTCAGTATGACTCCCGCTATCCCCGATACAATAAAGTCTATACCTATGGCTGCAAGAAGAAGACCCATTATACGGGATATTATGAGTGAGCCAGTTTTGCCCAGCCTATCAAGAATCCTGGTCGAAAATCTGAGTATGAGATAAGCCAGCGCCATCACAATTATTATTCCAACTATGACGAATAGCCTGTCTAGGAGGCCGTTGCTCTTGGAATTGAAATAAATGATCGCCGTAGTAATGGAACCCGGCCCCGAAAGAAGTGGAACTCCGATAGGCACTATACCTACTGCTTCCCTCTCAAGGATATCTTGCTGCTCCAAGGGCGTCAGTTTAGTTGTGGACAGCTTTCCCTGTATCATGTCGAAGGCAACTTTGAATAGTAGTATGCCGCCTGCTATTTTGAAGTCTGAAATATCGATGCCAAGAACACTGAAAATGTACTCTCCAAGGAACATGAATCCCAGTAGCATACCTGTGGCCACCATTATGGCCTTATTTATGACATGCCCACGCTCCCTGTCAGAAAAACCGTCAGTGAGGCTTACCAGTGTCGGTACTGCACCAAGTGGGTTAACTAGTGCGAATATCGCAGCTACCACAGTAAGCAGGAAAATAAATGGAGGCATTGACACCGGAGTGCTGCCCTTCTAATTAATCTGTGGTAATTCACTATGAACAGGGTTCGAATCCCGGCGAGACTGCTATTTTCAGATCATTTTTATATACTTATCAGATAGCGAAGAATGGTCAATACAAACTTCCTCAAACGATTACTCATCGTAGGAGAGAAGAACGTCCTTAATCAGTTAACCCAATTTACAGACCTTGGGACTGAGGCCAGTGACCTTCTGAAGATGATGGTTTCACAGTCAGACGACTTGAATAACCTAAATGATGAGATCCGTGAGATAGAAAAGAAAGGAGATGACATCACAATTAAAACCAAGGAAGATATCACTGGCGGAGCGATAAGTTCTAACCTCATGGACAACTTGATTACGGTTACTGAGACTTTTGACGACATAATCGACAAGGCATATTTTGTTAGCAGGGAAATACGAAGAATGAAGCTTGATTACAAAGAGAAGAGCGAAGCTGCTACAGAACTGGTCTCCTACTCGTACTCCATTTTTTCAGATATGTTGGAATTGAACAAAGAAGCCCTTAACCTTTGTGGAAAGATGCTCAAATCAACTGATATAGCGACTATGCGCGATATCCGAGAAAAAATTGAGGTAATTGAGGAAAGAGGGGACGAGTACAAGGACGATCTTATAGACGAGATATATGCAGTAGCTGACTCTGTATCCTATCTGGTATTCACGCACCTGACAGGTGTAGTGCACAAGATAGATGATATGCTTGACGGATGTGAAGATGCTTCAGATCTCATACTGACGATCAACCTCTCACTGACAAAATGATGTTTTTTTTCATACTGGTTGTAGTCGCAGCCGGACTCTTGACAGCATTTGTAGCTGGGAACAACCTGTCAGCAGCTGTCGGGATGATAATAGGAAGCAGGATAGTCAATCGTTCCACCGGAACCATAATTGGAATGGCTGGATTCCTCATTGGGCTATATTTACAAGGTTCAAGCCTAAGCATTGCATCTTCTGCACTGGTACCACATTCCTACAACATTATCTTCTATGCACTCATAATTTCCTTTGCAATCTTTGTAATGGCACAGTTCGTTAGGGCACCACTTTCCCTGATTATGGCACTCCTAGGTGCATCGGTAGGTTTGTCGATTCATTACGGCTACTCAATTAATGGCAGTTTTGTCAATTTCACGGTTCTCACTTGGATTATCGCCCCCATTATATCGATTTTTTCTGCAATGTTGCTCAACAGGAAGCTGAGCAAGCACCAGTTCAAAAATTCATGGAAAACAGCAGTTGTCTTGAAGGTACTCCTTATCGCGGTCTCTTTTTTTACCGCTTTTACTCTTGGCGCAAACACTCTAGGTTTCATTGAACAAGTTTCAGGCTCAGGGTACTTTGTACTTGGAAGCATGACAGCAGGTGTTGTTTTGGGCTCCATTTTCCTGAGTAAGGGGATCATAAAGAGGGTGGGGGAGGAAATTTATCTAATGAGGTATACTAATGCATTTTCTGCGCTTCTAGTGTCGTCCATGCTTGTTGAGGCTGCAACTTTTTTCGGGATTCCCCTCTCAAATACGCAAACCCTTACATCAAGTGTTTTCGGAACGGGCATATCATATAAGTTCCGCGCCATCTATCTGAAACCATTCATACTTATCGTTGTTACATGGTTCGCTTCTCCCATTGCAGGTCTTGCATTGGGACTCCTCGTCTAGAGCTCCAACCTTAGGAGAGATCCTCCAAGACCGCTCCCCTTGACGCTGAAGTCACTAGTTTGGCATATTGGGCAAGCAACCCTTTCTTATGTTTTGGATCGGGCTGTTTCCATTTCAACTTCCTTTCCTTTATCTCGTTTTCTTCCACAAGCAGATCCATTTTGCCGCTGACGACATCAATCGAAATTGAATCACCATCTTCTACCAGGGCTATGGGCCCACCAACATAGGCTTCAGGCGATACATGGCCGACCATCATTCCTCTTGTAGCGCCCGAAAATCTGCCGTCTGTGATAAGGGCGACAGATTCGCCAAGGTCTTGCCCAACAATTGCTGCAGTGACGGCGAGCATTTCCCTCATTCCAGGTCCGCCTTTTGGTCCTTCCAGACGGATTACCACCACATCTCCGTTCTTGATTTGGTGGTCCAGAACTGCCTTGAAGGCTTCGTCTTCTGAGTCAAAGACCCTTGCAGGACCCCTGTGTTTCCTGATTTTGGATGCTGAACTTTTCAGTACCGATCCATCCGGTGCCAGGGACCCTCTTAATATTGTAATTCCACCAGAGTCCTGATAGGGAGAGGAAAATTCCCCCACAACATTTATCGAGGACTGGTTGATTTTAATTTCAGAGAGGTTCTCCGACACAGTCCGACCTGATACAGTCAGAACATCGCCGTCGATCAGACCTGCATTATGCAGCTTTTTCATTATGATCGGGACTCCTCCAACTTTGTTCAAGTCTGCCATAACATATTCTCCGCCGGGTTTCATGTTCACTATTTCGGGGATCCTCTTGCCCACTCTTTCAAATTCCTCCAAATCAAGCGTTATGCCTGCCTCATGGGCAATTGCAGGAAGGTGTAGGACTGCATTTGTGGAGCCCCCAGAGGCCATAAGCAATGCTATTGCATTCTGGAACGCCTCGTGTGTAAGAATATCTCGAGGTTTAAGGTCTGTTTCGAACAATTCCATCAATTTTGAGCCTGTCCTGTGCGCATAGATTGACTTCTGGCCATCAACCGCGGGAGGCGAGGCACTGCCAGGCAAAGCTAGGCCAAGCGCTTCTGTCATCATAGCCATGGTATTCGCTGTATATAGGCCACCACATGCGCCCGCAGTTGGGATTGCTTTGTCTTCCATCAGCTTCAGTTGCTCAAGGCTCATCTTAGAAGCACTAAAAGCGCCGACAGCTTCATATACGTCCCCAATAGCTATTTCTTTTTCGAAGAATGTCCCCGGAAGAGTGGTCCCAGCATACATGACAATGGACGGAATGTTTAGTCTTGCCATTGCCATCATCATTCCAGGGCTGGTTTTATCGCAACCTGAAATAGCCGCAAATCCATCATAACCGTGAGCGTTTACAGTCATTTCCACGGTGTTTGCAACAATTTCCCTGCTCACCAGAGAGTATTTCATTCCCTCTGTACCCATTGCTATTCCGTCAATGACAACCGGTGCAGTAAATGTTCTAGGAGTACCTCCAGCTTCACCTATACCAGCCTTCGTATGCTCAGAAAGTGATAAGGCATGGACGTTACAGGGACCAGCTTCATTCCAGGCAACTGCCAGACCCATAATCGGTCTCTCCAAGTCTGCATCTGATAGCCCCATCGCTTTCATGAAAGCCCTGTTTGGCGCCCTTTCAGGACCACCATAAACAGCCTTTGATCTCATGCGACCTTATCATATTCCTTTCTAATAAGGTGTGTTATCTAAGGTCACACAATTATACTGTTAAAGGGAACATTTATATCGATCTATTTAGAATAGGTTTTGTGATCCAGGTAGAAGCTCTGACAAAGTCCTTTGGCGGTCATAACCCGCCTGCAGTCAAGGACGCAACATTCAATGTAGAAAGTGGTGAGATCCTTGGCTTTGCAGGCCTTAATGGTGCAGGCAAGACTACAACAATAAGGGCGATCTGCGGAGTTACCCTTCCAACATCTGGAACGATACTTGTAGATGGGCATGACATTGCTAAAGACAAGATTAACGCGTCTAAGAACATCGGCTGGGTTCCAGAATTCCCTAATTTTGATCCTAATGCAAAACCCGTGCCGCTTCTCAGATATTATGCAGGTTTTTACGGAATAAAAGGAGAAGAATCAAAGAAGGTTGCTATGGATCTATTGGGAAAGGTCGAACTTACTGGTTCTGCCAATAGGAAGCTTAGGACCTACTCACAGGGAATGAAAAAGAGATTCGCATTAGCATCTGCGATGTTATCAGACCCTGCAAACTATCTGTTCGACGAGACTCTTAATGGCCTTGACCCTGAGGGAATGAACTTTGCGAGGCATCTAATGACCAGGTTGAAGGATGAGGGAAAAGCTGTGTTCCTTTCATCCCATATACTAAGTGAACTGGAGAACTTGGCGGATAGAATTCTTGTAATTCACAAAGGTGAGATTATAGAAACACTTACGCGAGACAGAATCAGAAGGCTTGGAAAACCGGTCCTGAAACTGCGTATAGATAAGGTTGACAGTTCTGCTATCTCTCTTCTGGAGCAATATGGAAAAGTCAGAGTGGACGGGGATACAGTAACGGTTATGGACCTGTCTTCTGGAAAGGAGTCTGCGGATGATGTGAACAGTGAACTCGTCAAACGCGGCTACAGGGTCACCATGTTTAACCTCCAGGGCGCAAGCCTAGAAGAGTATTTCTTTGAACTGGTGAGGTCAAAGAAATGATTCCGGTCCTGTACGAATTCAAACGCGTACTTACCACAAAGACTGTTATTGTTCTCACTGCAATAATAGTGCTCGCTTCCTTGGGGTCCGCTCTGAGCGCCTCCACTTCAATTAGTACCACTTCCTTTAATACCATAAGCTACGGTTATGGGTTCAATGTGAACAACACTACATACAAAGCCGTAGTGTATGTTGGAAACAATTACGGTACCCCTGTCTCTGGTTCAACAGTTAATCTCAGCTTCTCTCCCACTAAGACCTTTACTGAGACGACGGACATAAATGGGTACGCAAATTTTACAGTCCAGAATAAAAACAATAGTACTTTTCAATTCGTTTCTGGTACCACCATCGCAGATGTCGAATATAATTATACCACTTCACTTTCGTTTGAACACATCGCATATGGATCACTGCCGATATTCGGTCTGGACAATTATAGCAACAGTTACTTCTTCAATTATACTGCCAAGGGTTACTACACAAATACAAAGAACTCTTCCACCATAAATGCAGATTCCCCGAGATTCCAAATGTCAGCTGTTGGTATTCCCAACGAGCAGACAAGAAATGGAGTACAGCTTTTTTACGATGGCAATGGAAGCGGTGCTGCCCCGAAAGTTGACCTTTATTACAAGCCATTTAACGTAAGTACCTTTTTGCCGCAACAACCAGGTTTCCTAACTTTATCGCCAAGCAATATGACATATTACGGGCAATATTCAGGCTTTAACAGCATGAGCGTGAACCCACAATCTGTTGGAAACGCAACTCAGCACAGTTACGAATTCGCTATTTTCACTCCAAATGGAACCTTTCTTGCAAGCACTCTTGTCACGGTCTCAACTGCACTGACAACCAAACAGATCAACAGTCAGTTCTTTGGGAGCGAGATTGTACTCATAGGTGTTTTCCTTCCTTTGATGGCAGCAATCTCTGCGTACGTGACTTACGGAAAGGACAAGACTGGTTCAATACTTGAATCCACACTTGTTAGGCCGGTTTCGCGGAAAGGCCTTCTGGCATCCCGCTACCTTGCAAATTCTTCGGCTGTCATAATTGCAGTTATCGCTTCACTCCTCCTTTCATCACTTATTTTCTTGATCAAAACTGGCACCGCTCTTCCTCTCAGCACCTTCCTGGTATCTTTGTGGGCAATGATAGTCACTAGTGCCGCCTTTATTGGATTGGTCTATTTGGCGTCTGGATTTTTGAAATCGCAAGGGGCCCTCCTTGGCTTTGCCCTTGGCGTATATTTCATATTTGCCCTATTTTGGTCCGCTTTTGACCTTATTCCACTGCTCATAGCTTCCAGAATAAGTGTAGGATTTGGTACGCTATCATTCGGTAAGGCGCTCGTGATGTTACAGTACGCATCCCCAGCAGGTCTCACTACGATCGCCAACTATTATGCCGGAGGAATTCAGAGTCTGCTGTTCAGCGTGCAAAACGTAACCAATGCTCAACTAGGCATAACTCCTCTGAACATTGCACTAGTGGGCCTCGTCTGGATAGTTGTTCCTTTGGTAGCTGCCCTCTATGTATTCATAAAGAAGGACTGAAAAATTGCGTGAATAAATTGAGAAATATTAGAAGGGTGACTCAAAGTCGAAGAGTGTCCTCTTCCCAATTTTTTCCACATAGTCCCAGTATTTTCGAATGAATGATTTTCTTAATCTCCTCATATTCCTCGGGAAATAAATCTCATTTCCATGAGCTGTGATTAGCCCTGCTCTGTGCATGTCATGGACTAGATCCAATAGATCTTCCCTAATCTTTTCCCTGTCCACTCTGATCGAAATGGAGTATGAGTTGTCCACTGCCTCGTTCAGAACATCTGCCAATGATTCTTTGCCAGATCGTGTGTCATTCATTGATAAGAAAGAGAATTTTATCAGTGGATCGAGAGAGTAATGATATGGATGAGGATAATTGTCCATAATCTGTATCTGAGTAAGACCTTGGCTGAGGATTTCAAAGGGACCTTCTTCCCGTCCCATGATTTCTAGAGTAGAGTCAGACTCCGAATAAAGCCAAACAAAATCAGATAGTGCCAGCGAGAGAATTCTCTTTTTCTCCTTCGACGGTGGTTTGAACATGATTAGCGAAGTACCGATAATGTCCAGTTCTTCCGGCTTTTCAACGTTAGATTTTAGCGTGTTGAAGATCTCCTCGACTTCCTCTCTTTCTTCCATTGCAGAAGTTGCAGCGACAATCAGAATATCTCTTGACTTTCCTGAAGCTGAGGTTCTGACAGCTGTAATAGATGAGTACCTATCCTCTACAGATATGTTTCTTACACTAAACTGAAGGTCGTTATAGTTCTGTTGGAGAGCGGAATAAGCAGCAGAAATAAGGGTGTGCTGGTCGAGAAGCTTCCTAGTCTCCTCTTCTCTCTCCCTGATTACTTTGATCGAAGTCATTTTAGCCCTCCTCCATGAACTCAAGTATGTCAAGCAGACCTTCCATCCTTGACGTCACAGTTGGCAGGAATGTAACCTCACTCTTAGAGATGTCAACTCTGTATGAGGCGCTCTCATTTCCCTTCTGAAACGCGTATATTGATGTTAGATCGTCGCTGTCCCTGATTTCGCCAACGCTCATGCTGGACCTCAACTTGTCCAGAATTCTTCCTTTATACCCTTCTCCATGTATGTTCAGTGCAACCCTTGACATGGGAATGAAGTCATTGTCGTTCAACTTGTTTCTAAGGAAGACGCTACTAAGTTTTTCAAGAAGTTCCAGTTCCCCGTCAATCACTTTTCGCGATGTTGTGTAGATAAATGGCATTGCGTCCCAGTATCCGCCGTGAATGAAGTAGTTGAAATCCTTTCTTATTGTTACCTTGCACCTATCTCTCTTGAAGATCATAAGAAATGGCTTCATTCCCTTTGTGGCGTTTTCATTCATTAAATCAACCAAATCAGAGGAATGGCCATCATCCGGCGGAGACTTCACATCCAGTCTCCCCTTTCCTGAAGAGCTGAATCCGTAGAGTTCAAACTCCAGTTCTTGTGCTGTTTCAACAAGCCCCGAAAATATGCTGTCCCGGATCTTGAGAAAATCGAAATCCCTATAGAAGTCCTCCCTGAAGGTCGTATACTCTCCGTGCGTGAGTGTGGACTGTATAAACCTGTAATTCTTAACCAGCGGAATAGACCTTAGTTCCAGGTACTGCTGCCTATGAATCTTATTGAGGAAAAATTCTCCTGGAGTACGCACGAGTGTATAACGGACCGTGCGCCCGCGTGATACCTTTGGGAGCGTTTGGAGGGCAAGCTCCCTGAATTCCTCAAGTTCCACACTGTCATATTATAATGTTGAGTAAAAAAATTTCCACTGATTGTGCAATCTCATCCCAATCAATGCCATTTCTTCTTGCCTGACTGAACTATATCCTGCTTCCAAATGGGAACATCCTGCTTAATCGTATCTATTACGTATTTGCATGCCTTGAATGCGGGTTCCCTGTGCTCAGAAGAAACGCAGATAGCTACAGAATCCTCGGTGAGTCCTAGATCACCTATTCTGTGAATCACATTTATGTCGATGATACCAAATTTATCCTTGGCTTGCGTGATGATCTGATTCATCTTGTTGACTGCCATCTCTTCATAGGCCTCGTAATGGAGGGAAACTACCTCGGTATCTCCTGAGAACCTCCTTACCGTCCCCTGAAAGGTCACCATTGCCCCGGACTCTGGATTTCTTGTTGATTCGATCAAGGAGGAAAGGTCGATCTTCTCTTTCTGGACTCTGACTTCCATTCTGAATCCCTTTGATGTAAGCGTGGGAGTCATAATTACATTTCCTGATCCTAAGCTCAAAAATTTTAACTGATCTTCATATGTGCAATCATGATAGATATCTCCGAGAAGAGGGTCGAGGCTAGAAGTGCGGTTGCCGAGGGCACAGTGGTCCTCAGGAAGGATACAGTTAAGGAGATTAGGGAAAAGACTGTAAAAAAGGGCGATGTCTTAGAGGTAGCACGGACAGCAGGCATACTGGCTGCAAAGTCGACTCCTTCCATCATTCCATACTGCCACATTATCCCACTCGAAAAGGCAAAGATAGATTTTACTCTGGAAGAGACAAGTATTTCTGCAAGATGCGAAATAGCATCTTCCTACAAAACAGGAGTCGAAATGGAAGCCTTAACATGTGCATCTGCAGCCTTACTTACAATTTGGGACATGGTCAAGTACTTGGAGAAGGATGATACCGGAAACTATCCTCATACCTCAGTCAGCAATATTCATGTGGTGTCCAAGGTGAAGAGGGATGCATGAACACAGAATACCAAATTTTCTTCCAGTTTTTTCCATACTCGTTGCAAGCAGCAGCAGGACAAAAGAAGACGATACATCCGGAGGGAAGCTCTTAGAATTACTGAAGGAAAAGGGCTATGGAGTATCCTCTTATAATGTAGTAAAAGACGACTCTGAACTAATTAAGAGCAGTGCCCTTGAAATGCTCCAAGACTCAGATGCCCTGATCATTTCAGGCGGAACTGGGATGTCCAAACGCGACTTCACAATACAGGCAATAAGGAGCATCTCTTCGAAGGAGATGACTGGATTCGCACATGTGTTTTCCATCCTCTCTTTTCAGGAAATAGGTACACCCGCCATCATGTCAAATGCCACTGCATTTGTGGTGAGGGACAAGCCCGTATTCTGCCTTCCAGGTTCACCTTCGGGTGCTATGGCCGGTCTTGAGAAAATAATTCTCCGAGAGATAGACCATGTGGTTCATGAGCTAAACAAGTAACCTCTTACAATTTGAGCCTGCTGTAAAGGTGATTGGCAATATCTGTTGCACCAGATCCCTTGTCAAGATTGGCAAAGCATATCGGGCATGCAGTGACCACTTTTTCTCCCTTGTCCATTCCAAGCTGCATTCTCCTGCCGTTCGAAACATGCTCCGCTAGATCCGGATAAAGTAGTTCAGAGGGACCGCCGCAACAGAAATCGCTTTTTCCGCTTCTCCTTGGCAGGCTTACTTCTGATGTCATCCTGAGAAGTTCTTCCGGCTTTCTGTATGTTGGTTCTCGAAGTGTGAAATAGCAGGGCTCATGATAAGTCACCCTTTCTTCACTTTCCCTGAAAATTTCACCGTCTAGAAGGTCGAGGTAATACACAACTTCAAAGTCAAATCCCTCCACGTATCTAGGATACTGCGTCTTCAGTAAGTTGTACGTATGCGGATCTGTTGTTATGATACGTTCCACTCCATTCTTGCGGAACAGTTCTGTAACTTGTTGCGCGTAGTGAGCAAAATCCTTCTCGTAACCCAAGTCAAAGAGGAAGGTTCCAGGGTAAGGTTCCTTTTCACCTAGGTAACTGAAAGTAATATCTGACCTAGTGAGCAGAGTGTGAATATGTCGCAAAGCACTCTCCATCTCCTCCGCAGTCCTTCTTTCCGAAGTGAGGCCTGATAGCTTCATAAGCTGTGGAAGCCACAACAAGACGCTAGCCCCGAAGTCAGAGAACTTTTCCCCCGCCCGAGACTTTAGTTTTGCCAGAGATTGGCTATGCGCCATTAGCTGATACATGTTCCCTGTATACAACAGGTTGGCAGAATTTTCCTCGAAGGAGAGACCTTTAGCCCACTTGGCGGATCCTCTTCGAAGACCGAGGGGGTTTCCGTACTTCTTGGTTGTACGAACGATGAGTTTTGCGACTTTTTTCTGCTGATTTTTCAGTGGTGAGTCCTCTTGCGTGATCAATTTTTTCACAATATCGCTTACTTCTCCGGCATTTACACCAGCTGGGCAAACCTGGACACAGGCAAAACAGTCCAGACAGGAGTAAAAAGAATCAGCTACCCTAATGTTGGTCTTTCCATGTTTGCTGAGGTCTGAATAAAGCTCCTTGCCCAAGAGTACTCTTCCCCTTGCACCCTTGCTCAGATCATATCCTGCCGCAGGAAGTGTAGGGCATACACTCTCACAGAACCCGCAACTTATGCAACTGCTTGTTGCTTTGTTGAGAGATTCAACAAGCTCCGCATCAAGAACCATTTTGCAACACCTTCTTCAACCTTACCTCAAAACAAGCTAACGAAGCATCTTTCCCCTGTTCAAGATGTCTCCAGGGTCAAATAGCCTCTTTATGCTTTTCATCAGTTCCAGGGACCCGGCGGTGTTATTCCCAGCCATTTCGTCCTCAAGCAGCAGGATTTTCTCCAAGCCAATTCCGTGCTCAGCAGAAACACTCCCCAGGTGCTTAATCGCGATTGCCCCAAACTCTCTTTGGAATGTCTCTACCCTCTCCATTTCCTTTTCGGATTCTAGGTCGGCGAAAATGTTTGCATGTATGTTTCCGTCACCTATGTGCCCTATGAGGCCCCCTTCTATTCCTATTTCATCCATCTTTGCACGTGTCTCCCTGAGAGCCTGGGGAAGGTGACTCACTGGCACCACGATGTCACCAATAACCACTTTTTGCGATGGGCTCTTTCTCTCAGTCAGGAGTGCCCCATAAGCACCCTTCCGCGCCTCATAGAGAATTTCCATTTCTGTTTTGTCTGTTGTGGTGGTGACACTGATCGGCTTGAACTTCTTCAGTACCTGTGATACTCTGGAAAGTTCCCTATCTACTGACTCCTTGGTTGAAGCTACATCCACAATCAGAAGGTACTTTGCTCCCTCGGGAAACTTCAGGTTCTTGTTCTTGGAAATGGCATTCATGGTTAGTTCGTCAATAAATTCAGCGATCAAAGGGGTAATCCCCTCCCTTTTGAGTTCCAGAACTGCATTTCCGATTGATTCTATTGATTCAAAAGAAGCGGCACTCCTTCCAGTCATTTCTGGCAGAGGCCAGATCTTGAGTATTGCCTTGGTAATCACACCGAGTGTTCCCTCGCTTCCCACCATCAGTGAAGTGAGGTCAAATCCTGCCGTTCTTTTCAAGGTCCTTCCTCCGAATAGCAATATCTGGCCATCCGGCATTACAGCCTCCATGCCCAGTACCCAATTCTTGGTAGTTCCGTACATTGCAGCCCTTAACCCTCCTGCATTTGTTGACAGAGTACCACCTACAGTTGCTGCCCTGGAGCTTGCAGGATCGGGTGGGTAAAAGTGCCCCAGCTTTTCCAACTCTGCATTCAGGTCATCCAACCTAACTCCTGGTTCCGCCACGACATACTTGTCGTCGACGTTAATTTCCAGTATCCTGTCTAATCTGCTCATACTCATCACAATGCCCTCGCCTCTGAGTATTGATGCCCCTGTAAGGGATGTCCCCCCTCCCCTCACTACAACCGGAGTACCGGTTTCCTTGCAGAGCATCAAGATACGCGATACCTCTTCGGTTTTTTCTGGAACAACTACTGCAGAGGGAGGGTCCCCCACAAAGTAAGAGGCATCTGACAGGAAAGGTATAATCTCTTCTCTCGATGTGAAAACGTGCTTCCCCACTATTTCTCTTAATCCTTCTGTTATGTTCTTATCCATTGTCGGCTCACTTCTTAAGGTACTTCACCATGACTGTGCCTCTTCTAAGATCAATTTTATCGCCCAGACTTCTAATTGTCTCAAATGCTACCTAACCCTAGCGGGAAATACCAAAATAACTATTTGCCTGTGACCATTTTCAAGAACGAATGGTTTCTACTGTTTCACAAACCGACATGATAAAATACTCTACCTCGGGAAAAGAAAAGCCCGAAGAAGTCTATAGGCTGTTCCTGGAGGAATATCCTGACTTCTTTATCAAAGATGCAACTTACTTGGACTGCGGCTCAGGATCGGGGGCATTTTCCTTGTTATGCGCCACGCAACTGAAGAATGTTAGAGTGTTTTCATACGAAGGGTACTATGACAGTTTCATGAAGCTCGTTGAGAACGTAAAGCAAAATAGTGCCTATAATGTAAAGGCGGACGATCATCATATTCTCGGTGAAAACGGAAGGAGTTTGCTCTCCGTCAAGGATGGTATTGTAAACAAGCTTGGAATTGGGATCAAAACTATGGTAGAGACTCGGAAAATAGATAGCCTGACTTTGCCCGAACTAAACATGATCAAGGTTTCTGTTCCAGGTGCAGCCGTAGAAGTTATCAAAGGTGGCTACAAAACAATTGCAAATTCATTGCCGTCATTAATCATTGAGGTAGTATCTCAGAAAGAGGAGAACCAGATCCTGGACCTTGTTTTAGAAATTGGATACACGGTAAAGGGACGAATAGATTACAACAGGCTTGAGGGAATCAGCTCAACATTTCTCTTGCTTCAAAAGGAATAATTTTTGCGGAGAATTGGAATAAGCCTAGACTAATTTAGAAGCCTGTAATGAGGTAGCAATATGAAAATGGACGAAGGAATGCTCTTTGACTTCATGTCACAGTACAGCATAATAGGAGAGGTCGCCTTTGGAGGGACGGGCACAAGGGAGGAGGATATCCTTGTGGGATATATTTACGGTGTACTCTCATCCAGCCCGAGCAGTTCCCTTCTCAAGGCAGAACTTGACTACGAGATATTCCTCTTTGGGGGTTACAGGTACATTGTCTGGATGGATGAAGTAGATTACGAGGACGATGAAGAAGAGCCTGAAGAGCCCAAGCAGAACGAAATGGTAAGAATTGAGCAGGTCAACCCGACGGACGATGAGCTCACAGAGGAGGATATTCAAGACTTCCTTGAGAATGCTGAGGAAGATCTGTTTCCAGTTGCAGTAGAAGGACCGCTGACTGAAAAAGAAGTGAGCGAAAAGTTCGGAAATGATTATTTTGGGGATTAGGCCCTCTGTGTGAAGTTAGCTCGGCCAATTTTATTTATCGAACCTCTAGCAAACAGGCCCTTTCTAATTGGAATCGGCCTCTAAGCTCCAGGCCTAACAGGCCTATAACACGATTCTCTCTGGGTGAGTGTAGATGTTAAATCTGCTTCCCCTGACAAAGCAGACTAGTGTGATATTCATAGAGTCTGCAGTCTCTATGGCAAGGCTAGAGGGCGCGGAAACCGATCCCACAATAGGGAGCCCCGCCATAGCAGCTTTTTGGAGTATCTCAAAACCTGCCCGCCCGCTAACCTGGAGAGCTAGGTCATCTTCGAACAGCAAGCCATTGATGAACATGTAACCGACAACCTTATCGACGGCATTATGTCTCCCAATGTCTTCGGCAACAAACAAAGGGGTCCCGTCCATCTTGAAAAGGCCCGAAGCATGTATTCCCCCTGTTTCGGAGAATATCTTCTGAAGTCTCCTCATTCTGTCTGGAAGGGAGAGTAGCGTGCTGGCTTTCATCATTTCATTCGATCTAACAAGTTTGCCTGACTTGATGAAAATGTCGTTTATATTACTCTTTCCACACACTCCACAACTGGAGTTGACGGTGAAATTTCTAGTATAACTGCCACTGTCAAACCTTACATCCTCAGAGACTCTTACAGTCACCATGTTGTCTTGCGCCGTACCATCCGGGCTGACATTGTCAACCGAAACCAAATCCTCCTTCTTCTTGATAATGCCTTCGGAATAGAGGAATCCTACAGCAAGGTAGTCGTCGTATGATGGAGTCCTCATTATTATGGATACTACTTTTGGGCTTTCTTTGCCACTGGCAAGCCTAACCTCCAGCGGCTCCTCTACAGTTACCTTGTCTGCATCCTCTTCCGCACCACTTTCTGTGCTGTACCTCTTGACCCGGTACGAATTGAAGGCTTTTGGATTAGTGCCCTGCAAATCTATTCCTTTCTTTTGCTCTCCCTTGTGAAACCCTTTGCAGTTTCAAAAAGCACCCTGAATCCAACAGATACGTCTGGGTCCATCATGTTGGCCCTCAGAGCAAGCAATCCCATGCCACCTTTGTCTCTCATGCTTTCTGATTTGTCTACTGCGTTTGCCAGGTTTAGCATGAATGATCTAACCCTATCAGGATCTATGTTGGAAAGCAAGGTGTAAATGGACATGAGGTTCCTGATGAACCTTATGTTGTCAGGTTTGACCAATTCATCTGAGAGGGCGTCCATGGAACTTCCTTTCCGCTCGAACAATGCCTTCAGGAAAGTAATTATGCCACTCTTGTTGGCAGCTTCTAGCAACTCGAAGAACGCTTCCAGATCCTCAGAATGCTCCGAAGCGAGTCTTGAATAGCCATCAGCTTGTTCTTCGTTGGCGTTCTCTTTCCTTTCTATCTCTTCAATCATTTTTGCCATTCTTTCATCCTCACTCCGTTGTCAGCTTTTTGTAGTCTGACCTGTTCCACTTCTCCTCAACCATCACGCCCTTTTGCGGTTTCGGGTGTCCATACCTTGAATTAGTCTTGGGAAGAGGAGATTCACCCTTCGGACCGTCAATCTTTTCCATGTTTACAGGCAATTCCTTGTAAGCAGGAGTATGCGCAGTGGGGTCCATTATCCTGCTTGTCAGGTTGTTGACTGCTTCCTCCCCTATGGCGTTCATTGGCAGGTACATTTCCTTTCCAGCGACCCTGTCCGTCACTAGGGCTCTGACCTTTACCGAACCCCATTTAGACTTAATTCGTACAACATCACCAGATTCTATTCCCCTCTCCTTTGCGAGCTCAGGGGAAACCTCTACGAATGTGCTCGGGACGGTTGCCTTTATTCCAAGTGTCTTGTAAGTCTCATTTCCTTCATGGAAGTGCTCAAGCAGCCTGCCATTGTTCAAATGAAGATCATATTCCTCGTCCGTCGACAGCGGAGGCGTAAACTTGAGAGGATAGAATTTAGCCTTCTTGTCAGGGAAATTGAAACCTTTCTCATAGAGGAATGGAGAATCTGTGCCATCCGCATTTACTGGCCATTGCTGGCTCCCATATCCTTCCAATACCTTGTAGGATACGCCTGCAAATAGAGGAGTCAGATCAGATGCTTCTTCCATTATCTCGGAAGGATGGGAGTAGTTCCATTTGATTCCCATCTTGTTTGCGATCATCTGAAGAATCTGCCAGTCAGGCTTCGTCCCCTCTAGGGGCTCCATGACCTTATAGACTCTCTGGACTCTCCTTTCAGTGTTCACAAAGGTGCCATCTTTCTCGAGTGAAGTGCTTGCCGGAAGGATAACGTCTGCAAATCTTGCTGTTTCAGAAAGGAAAACCTCCTGGACTACGAGGAAGTCAAGTGACTCAAGCCTTTTCCTGATATAGTTGGAGTCAGATCCAGTGTCAACAATCTCCTCCCCGACAATATACATTGCCTTGATCTTCCCGTCCTCGATGCCTTCAAGGCATGTATGGTTGTCTACTCCAGGTTCGGCTGGTATCTTGCAGTCCCATGCCTGTTCGAACTTTTTCCTGATTGCTTCGTCTGTAACCTTTTGATAACCGGGGAAGTAAGCATTCATGCCTCCAAAGTCGCTGGTTCCCTGGACGTTGTTATGGCCCCTGAGAGGGTATGCGCCAGTTCCTCTCCTTCCATAGTTCCCAGTGACAAGCAAAAGGTTGGAAATGGCAGTGGAAGTATCACTTCCCATCTGGTGCTGCGTTACACCCATGGCCCAGAGGATGCACATGTTTTTTGCCTTGTGTATTGTCTCGGCTACCTTTATGAGAGTGTCCTTGCTAAGACCGGTCTTTTCTTGGGCAAATTCTAGCGTGAATGACTCTAGGCTCTTCCTGTAGTCATCAAAACCATTGACCTTCTGGGCAATGAATTCCTCGTCCTCCCATCCCTGATCAATTATGTACTTTGCCACAGCGCTGAGCCAAACTAGATCAGTCCCGGGTTTTGGATGCAGGAATATGTCAGCCCTCTCCGCCATTTCATGCTTCCTGATGTCGGATACAATAAGCTTCTGACCATTTAGCTTGTGAGCCCGCTTGACCCTTGTGGCCAGTACGGGGTGAGACTCTGCGGTGTTTGTACCTACGGCAATGATAAGGTCTGATATGTAAATATCATGTATAGAGCCAGCATCGCCTCCATAACCCACAGTCCTCCAGAGCCCTGTTGTTGCAGGAGCCTGGCAAAACCTTGAACTGTTGTCAACATTGTTGGTCCCAAATACCTGCCTTGCCATTTTCTGTACCAGGTATGCTTCTTCATTGGTCCCCTTTGAGGAAGCCACGAAGTTTATGGCATTTCCACCGTGTTTTATCTTGATGTCTTTGAGTCTGCTGGTCACAAGGTCAATCGCCTCTTCCCAGGATGCTTCCCTGAACTTGTCTCCTTCACGTATCAGAGGAGTCGTCAACCTCTCGGGGCTGCTCTGAAACTCCCAGCCGAATTTTCCCTTTACGCAGGTAGATATGCCATTTGCCGGAGATTCAGGCTGAGGCTGGATCTTAAGGATCTTCCTCCCCTTAGTCCACATTTCAAATGAGCAACCGACACCACAGTATGTGCAAACTGTCTTTGTTTTCTTGATCTGGGAATCCCTCAGTTTAGACTCGATATTGCTGACCGCCATAACAGGCGACATTGTCACTTCTGGCTCAAAGGACTTTGTGAAGTCGATTAGGTTCCTCTTGGATTTTAGCTTGAGGCCAGTCATGAGGCCGGCTTGGCCCAGCATATCCTTCTCCATAAGAGCATTTACCGGACAGACGGTTACACAATGCCCGCAGGACACGCATGAAGACTCATTTATTGGAACATCGTTGTCCCATATTACCCTGGGCTTGTCACGACTCCAGTCTATGCTCAATGTTTCATTCACCTGCACATCCTGGCATGCCTCGACACACCTCCCGCAGAGAATGCATTGGTTGGGGTCATACCTGTAGAACGGGTTTGTGTCGTCCACTGGGTAAGGCTTAGGCTCAAAGGGATATTTCTGCTCCTCTATACCAAGAGAATGAACAGCGTTGTGCAGCTCACAGTCCCCGTTGTTGTTCTCACACACTGTGCAATAGAGTTCATGATTGTGCAGCAGGCGCTGAGTAGCCTCCTTCTGCAAGCTCTTCACTTTGGAAGAAGAATGGTCTATCGACATGCCACTTGCCAGATTTGTGGAACATGCCCTGACTATTTTTCCGTCCACTTCAACGACACAACTGTCACATGTTTCAATTGCTCCCAGATTGTGCTGGTAACAGACATGAGGTACCTCTACCCCTTCAGCCATAAGTGCTTGGAGAATGGTCTGACCCTCCAACCCGGTATAATCATTGCCATTTGCCTTGTATCTTAATTTGTCTCCATTCATAATTTTACACCGTTTTAGCAACTAGAAGAATGGGAGCCCACTTGGCTCTGCTTTCCCCCCTACTGCTACTACTAAGCAATATGGATATTTAATTATTTCAGGAAAAAACTATTATAAAAAATAGGGAAAAAGAAAAATTTTAAATGGCTTTTCTTGTAGATTTTCAGAGCCAGGTTGTTATCCCCAGAGCGAAGTTCATCACTGATGAGAACATCAGATACATGAGCCACACACCGGTTATGATGTGGAAGAATCCCTTCAGTCCAACCCACATTCTCTTCTCTGTCATGCTCGCTGGTATATCTGAAATATACACCAAGGCCAGGAGCGAGAACAAAATCACAAGCGGAATATCTGGAACTGAGTAGAAAGCAATTGCACCTACAATGGAAATCCATAGGAATGCAAAGGCCATATATCCGTCGACTCTCGCGTCTGCTCCTTTGTACTTGTTGTATCCAAGCGCGAACCAATGGACACCATATGCTGTGAAAGCAAGTGCTGCCATATACAGAAGATCATATGAAGCTCCTGTGGCATTGAATGCATTCGGGAAAATTGTCAGCCCCAGAAACAGATAAGTTCCTGTTACAAACTGCAAAAATCCAGGCATCCAGATGCCCCATTGTCCTAATGATCTGTTCAGCGCCTCTGACTTCTCTTTGGGCCATGCGAAAAGTTCGTATGGACCATATATCAGATATCCAGTGCCTAGTCCGAAAAATCCTAACGCAATTGGTGCTAAAGACATAGACATTTTTTATCCTACTGATATTCTCGTAGCATTATATAATACTTGGCATATTAGAGTTTTTGAGTTCTATACATTAAATTCATCTAACATAATGTGAATCTAAGCTAAGTAACATTACAATATGATCCCTTATCTGGAACATGGAGTCATCTGCATGTGCTCCGCATAGCCGCTCGAGAGAGATAAAATCATAATGGCAAAGAGGGTCTTGGCACAGCATTTCTTTCTTGACAACATGGTATGAATGCTACGAAAAGTCTGGCTATACTCAAAAGACTTAATTAATGCCTTCCCTTTTGTATGATTGCATGTCTTCTCTCCAAGACAATTACGGTAGACCGGTGAAAAGCCTCAGGGTTCAGGTAAACACTACATGCAATTTCAGTTGCTTCTTCTGTCATATGGAGGGTACCGGAATCAATTCTGCGTCAATGTCCCCCCAGGAGATTGAACGCGCAATCGAGATAGCTGCAAAATGGGGCGTAAACAAAGTCAAGTTTACAGGCGGAGAGCCTACCTTGAGAAACGACATTGTGGAAATAGTGGAGAGAACCCGGAAACACATCTCAGGCAACATTTCTATGACAACCAACGGTGTTATGCTTCCAAAACTTGCACAAAGACTTAAGGAAGCAGGACTGGACAGAGTAAACATCTCTATGCATTCAATAGACAGGGAAGGATTCCAGTTCATCACTGGAACTGACTTCTTAGACAAGGTAGTGCTTGGAATCAGGGCTGCAAAGAGGGCAGGGCTATATCCCATCAAGATCAATTTTGTCGTCCTAAAGGGGATTAACGTGGACCAAGTTCCGAAGATGATTGAGCTCTCTGCAAAGGAAGGCATCATACTTCAACTCATAGAGTTTGAAACAACAAAGGAAGGCGAGAATTCCGAAGAGTATCTAGCGTATCATATCCCTCTGGATGCCATAGAAGAGGAAGTCGCAAAGTCAGCCTCCAGGTTAGAAAGGAACGAGCTGCACAACAGACCTAAGTATACGCTCCAGACAGATGACGGCACGGCTGAGGTAGAATTTGTAAAGCCCATGAGAAATGCAGAGTTCTGCAGCCATTGCACAAGAATGCGCTTAACCTCTACGGGCATGCTGAAAACCTGCCTGATGCGAGATGACAACTATACCAATCTAATATCGAGCATAAGGAAGAAGAAAAGCGAAGATGAGCTCGATGAGATATACATAAGTGCGGTCAAGAAGAGGGAGCCTTACTGGAAACAAGAGGATGAATATGAAAGTAAGAGTAAGATACTTCGCTCTATATAGGGATCTTGCAGGCAGGGAAGAGGAGGAAATTAACCTCGTGGACGGATCTTCCTTAGACGTTCTCATGAATGAGGTGAAACAGAGCCACCCAATTTTCAGTAAACAGTCAGGCGAATTCCTTTTGGCAGTAAATGCTGAGTACGCTCCGAGGGAAAAGGTTCTCACGGAAGGCGACGAGGTGGCAATCTTTCCCAGCGTAAGTGGCGGATGACCCTTGAACTTCAGGCTTTCAGTTCTTTCCTAAGCTTTTCCATTTCACTTTCGTAGTTAACGTTGAAGAATGAGTTCTCGTCTTCCTTTCCTATCTTTATGGTGTCAAAGGTGCATCTTTCCAGAAAACCCCTTAGGCTTTTTTTCCCTGTTTCCAGGTACTCCTCCATTAGTAACAGCATCTTCCTGTTGTATATTCCATGCAAGGGCTCGAGTGAGCCGTCAAGATGCAGTGGGAATAGCGGCATTCCATCATACCTTTTCAACATGCTTGATATGAATCCGGCGTCGATAAGAGGCATGTCTCCCGCAACTACGAAGATCTCCCCGTACCTGCTTACCACTTCCCGAATAGCATCTAGAGCAGTTCCCTCTGTCTCATCTATTATGACCTCTGCATTCGCCGCCCTCACATCAGGATCTTTCGTGAAGACTATAATCTCTTCGAACAGCCTGGAAGAATGTAATTTGTCGACTACCATTCCTATGAGTGTATTGTCGTTGACCAGCTGCATATGCTTACCGGGTAACCTCTCGCTTTTTTTGGCAAGAACCACTGCCTTCATCTTTTCCCTCCAGCCCCAGGAATATGTTGACAATATTGATTACAGTTATGAGACGTCGAATCGCCCATGAGAATTCACTGTGCGCACCCTATGTTGAAAGGTCAGTTGGGTCAGTGGTCCCCTGTGGGACTGAGATTGATTCCAAAAGGTCAGCAATGAAGCTCATCTTCCTCTTGTTTTCATTTCTGCAGAGAATGACATAATTGAAGGTGCCAGCCGGACTGAATCTGAGGCCGTATCTCTCTGCGGATATTCTGTCACAAATTCCGGCTGGGTAATAGCCTTGACTGACGGAAAATGCCACTGAGTTGAAATCACCCACTTCAACACGGTGCTTTGACAGTGATTCGTCCGCCAGGCCCGCTTTTATCAGAATTCCATCTGTCACTCTTGTGGCGCCATCCGCTCTGCTCGTAACAGCCAGATCCAGACCGAGATCTGCTATTTGCGTAAGTGTACTGATTTCCTTGCCACCTAGGGTAGATGAAACAATTCCTATTTCGTTCTCGCGAACCCCAAGAATACTGATTTCTTCAACATTGCCAGAGAATATCTCCTTAAGTTCGCCTAGAGCGCCTTCTGGGAGAATTATGCCTGCAACGTCTGAATAGCCATTTAAGAATGATTGTATTGCGTTGAAGTGACCTGTCTTGATTATTCTAAGCCTCTCCCCCGATTGTGATGCGATTGCATCAAGAAGATCACTGCCCTCTCCCACCAAGACCGGTGTCTTGGAGTTTGTGTCAGGTCCAAAAAGCCTCACTGTAAGGTTTTCCCCAGGTTCTATGTTCCTTGCATTCCCATCTAACGATACGTAACCATCAGCACGAAGTATTCTGGTAATTGACCCCGATCCACCATATATTGGGAATGCTACCTCAGTGTCCCTGTGAACTACAGAGACTGGTATAAGATTGAGTTTACCCATTTCCAGGTTAATCTTAGTGGCCAGCTTGCACTCAATGAAGTGCTCAGAAGAAGACAGCCCAGCACTTCTAAGAATAAATGGGAAATAGATTGTGAGGAATGTCATCATCGCAGAGACTGGGAAGCCTGGAAGGCCGATTATGGGCTTTTCTCCGTTAACAGAAAGGAGAGTTGGCTTACCAGGCTTAATCATGACGCCGTGAAAGAGTGTTCCAGGGCTGTATGAACCTAGGACCCTATAGACCACATCCTTCTCCCCAGCGGAAGTGCTCCCAGAAATGATTGTTATGTCATTTTTGTCAATGCACGCATCTATTCCCTTTTTTATCTCTACTTCATCGTCTAGAAGGGTCCCGTAAAATTTCACCTCAAAAGCTGGACCTTCATTTTCAATCAGCGATTTGATTGTCCTTCCATTTGATTCATATATCTTTCCTGGTTGGAGCTCCTCGCCAGGTGGAACCAGTTCATTCCCAGTAGAAAGGACGCCGACCCTTAGTCGTCTCTTGACCCAAAGGGCAGAGACACCAAGTGTTGCGAGAACTGCAATTTCCCTCGGGCTTACCTTTGTCCCTTTTCTCATGAGTAACTCGCCCATAGGCGTGTCCGACCCTGCCAACGCGACATTTTCTCCTTTGCTGACCGACCTGACAACATAAACAAATCCCGGCTCTTCCCTAACATATTCAACCATGACAACTGCATCTGTCCCTTCTGGCATCACTCCACCGGTAGGTATCTTGATGCATGTGCCTCTGGAGCCAGATATGGCAGGAGAGGTGCCTATGTCTATGGAGCCTGTGATTTTTAGTTTCACTGGGCTAGTTTCCGATGCATCCCGTACATCCTCAGCCTGGACAGCAATTCCATCCTTCACGGATCTGCTGAATGGAGGTGAATTAATTGGGGAAAAAATATCCCGGGTAAGCACTCTGCCAGTTGAATTCTCGAGGTCAATTCTTTCCTCACCAAGCTTAATTCTAAGATTTTCTGACGCAATCCTCTTGGCCGAATCCACGTCTATAAGATGATGCAACAGATGGCCCATTATACGGGTCCTCCAGTGACCGTGACCCATATGTAGTCCCCTTCATTCATGCCTTCAACATTTTCTGGAACAACGGTAAGCCCATTTGACTCAAGTAAAGTCGACAGTATGCCAGACCCGGTTTGCTGGAGAGGTTTTGCATCCAGGGAATCCTCAGACCTGGAAAGCATGACTCTGACAAATGATCTCATGCCTACATTGTTGATTATCCTGCCTGTAAGCTTTGCACGTATGACTTTTCTGTTTTCCCTGAAGCCACAAACCTCGGAAAGATAACGCTCAAACAGCGCTTCAAATGATGTCAGGGCTGCAACAGGCAGACCTGAGACGAGATACACTGGTGTATCACGCACACTGAACATTGAAACTGTCCGGCCAGGCCTTATCATAATGCCTCTGAATATGACCTCTCCTATGTCAGCAAGAACTTCTCCCGAGACATCCCTTTCCCCGACACTTGATCCTCCTGTTACGACTAGCACGTCCTCCCTCTCCAGAGCACCTAGTACGGCATTCTTGATCTCGTCATAATCATCAGGGTATATTCCTTCGTCAGTGGGTTTTATAGAACCCCTGGTGAAATAATTTATGAGCAGTGGCTGAGTCGTATTCTTTACGCCCGATCTAGAGCTATGGACGATTTCATTACCCGTAGAAATAACACCCAGCCTAATTGGTGCGAAAACAAGGACCCTCTTCCTGCCTATTGCGATCAGGGATGCGACATGCCACGATAGGATTGTTTCGCCTCTTACGACAACCTTCATACCAGATTGAATGTCTTCGCCTTTCCGTGAGACATTTTCCCAAGCCCGTAGGGGTTTTTCCACTAGTATTGAAGAGCCCGAAGGGGTTGCGTATTCCTTCATAATGACTGAATCTGCGCCTCTGGGGATTTTTCCCCCGGTGTTTACTTGAAGGCATTCACCTTTTTTCAGTTCAAGATCCTCTTTCCAATTTTCATTTCCAATCAAATGCAGGGATACTGGATTTTCGGAGCTAGCGCCATTGAGATCAGAATGCCTGACTGCATAACCATCCATAGCACTCCTATCATAGGGAGGAACGTCAACTTCTGACTTCACATCTTCAGCTGCTATGAGATCCAAGGAATATTCCACGTCCACTTCGATGACTTCCAGTCTTTTCCAGGATTTACTTCTCACCCTTAGGGTGGCCTCATCGAATGATATAAGTCTCTTAAGACTGGACATTTTGCCCTTGACACCAGCCATTAGTACACCAAAGCATTCACCCTAATGAATGATTCCGAATTCGCGCAGAGCAATACCGCAATAGTTTTGAGACCTCATTATATTGCATCTCATGGTAAACACATACACTCTGATAACTGGAGCCTCAAGGGGGCTGGGTCGAGCAATAGCAATTGACCAGTCGCTGCAGAAAAAGAATTTGGTACTTCATTTCAACTCAGGCGAAAGCGCCGTGAATGAAGTGAGAAAGGAGTGCGAGAGAAATGGTTCCAAAGTCCTGACGGTTCAGGCCAATCTTACCGAGACTGAGGGCATTGCTAAGCTTATGGCTTTCATCAAAGAAGAGGGCATAAAGCTCTCAGGACTGGTCAACAATGCTGGGTCCGGCGGGGGAGGGGGAATCAAGGAAGTAACTGCTGATGTGTGGGACAGGGTCCTTGACCTCAACCTTAGGGCTCCTGTCTTGCTCACACAGCAACTGTTGCCATATTTGGAAAAAGGTGCTGCTGTAGTGAACATAAGTTCTGGAGCGGGCATTAAGAACGGCATATCCTCTATAGCATATGAATCATCGAAGGCTGGCCTGATACATGCAACAAGATCAATGGCACTCTCCCTCGCACCCGATGTCAGGGTAAATTCAATAGCGCCAGGATTTGTCAAGACCGACATCAACAAAGCAAGATGGGGAGATCCGAATTTTGAGAAAATGGTTGTAAATATGACACCAGTAGGTCGATGGGGAGAGCCCGTGGACATAGCGAAGTCTGTCAGTTTCCTGCTTTCTGAAGATTCTTCATTTATCTGCGGTGAGACCCTAGTGGTGGATGGTGGCATAACCATCAGATAAATTCCCTTTCACAGATTGGCTTCCTGGGAACTGCTTGATCTCCCTTCCTCCTCATTGACCTTTCTCCACAAAGTGGCTGCGTAGAGAGCTATGGCTATGAACCCAGAAGCAGTCGCAATACCCCAGATCCCCACTGCGCTCGAAACAAAAGATAGTGCTATACCGCCCACTACAGGTCCCATTGATCTCCCCATGGAGATGAAGGCATTGAATAGCCCCATGTAGTGACCTATGTCCTTGTTTCGAGAAAGTGTGCTCACTATGGCATTGCCAGCCGGGAAGGCAAAGTTCTCACCTATTGTTGCCACCGCCATTGAAATAATGAAACCAAGCAGTGTGAAATCATATGCCATGGTGAAAAAACCGATAGAGTAGAGGAAAATTCCCAGGGTGAATCCACGAGAAAGCCCAATTCTGCTGGTCAAGTTGCTGATTGGGACCTGCAGCAGTATGACAAATGCGCCATTTACGAAGAATACAATGCCTATATCAAAAGCTGACAGATTTCTGAAGCTCTGAGCAAAATTAGGCAGAGTGACTGACTCCTGGCCCTGTATCATGAAGAGCAGGAGGGCGGATAGTCCTAGGTATATGTAGAGAGGATTCACTTTAAGGCTGAATTTCCTTTCCCGCTTTGTCGTCATGCCCTTTACATTACCAACTGAAAGTGCAATTACTGCATTCATTAAGTTCATCGCGAGGCCAAAGAGGTATATGTACGGATATCCGTAGAGTGTCACTATGGCACCTCCAATCACTGGTCCAAAACCCCATCCAACATTGTTTCCCATTCTGAGATACGAAAACCCCCTTAGTGAAGACTTTGAAGAGAGTGATACTAGTGAGTTTAAGGGAGATATTAGGCCAGAATTGACTGCTATGTTGAGTACAAAGAGACCTGAAAAAGCAAAAGGCAAGTGGCGGAAAAGAGAGATGTAGAATATGAGAGAATAAATAACGGTACTTATTCCGATGAGAGATAGAAGCACCACCTTATGCCCTATGGTATCTCCGAGTCTCCCAGCATAGACTTGGGATATTGCAGCCGAAATCCCGCTGACGGTAAATACTGCACCGGCCAGGAAGTACGAAAGTCCCAGGGACTGGTGAAGGAAGAGAGAAGTATATACCCATGAAGACGAGAATCCCATTCCTGCAAGTGATGAGGAGAAAGGCAGAAGTATCTCATTATTTCCCTTCAGTTTCATTCTGGACCTCCACTTTCCGGAAACCCATGAATATAATTATCGGTTGTGCCACAGTACGAAGGCAGGGTTTCAGGAAGTATTGTCTCTAAAGAGGACCGATGCCCCGTCGCACATACCCAGAACAAGATCGTACTGGTCTTCGAAACCGTCGGGTGTAACTGTCATTCTTGTGCTCACTATTGCTGTTGCATTAGTGCACTCTTTTGTCCTGAATTCCTTTCCAAAGCAATTCGGGCACACACTTCTCCTGTTAAAGTTCTTCCTGCCGCAACCTAAGCATTCTTGCAGTATCATGGTGCACCGCCTAGAACAACGGAGACCGCTGAATTTCCAAATCCAGCCATACCAAGAGTTAGGCCGCTCCTTGCATTCTTTACCTGCCTTGCGCCAGCACTGTCTGTTAATTGCAGATAAGCTTCGCATATCTGAGCGATTCCACTTGCCCCTATAGGGTGCCCTCTGGATATGAGACCACCACTTGTATTAATGGGAAACTGCCCTCCGATTTCTGTTACCCCGTTTTCCAATGCTTCAGGCCCTTTTCCAGGATCGAAGAAACCCAGGGCCTCAGATTCAACTATTTCGAGAATTGTAGACATATCATGCAGCTCGGCGAAGTCCGGACTATGGATTCTTGACCTTCTCAATGCAATCTCGCCCGCTTTCTTTACTGATGCAAGCTCCAACAGATCTGTGCGCTCCGTGACATATGAGGTATCCGATGCAATTCCTGTTCCGAGAATGTAAACTGGGTTGCTTGAGTAGCTGTCAGCAATCCAGTCGCTCACTACCAAGAGCGTTGCCGAGCCATCGCTTACCGGACAAAATTCGTACAGCCTCAATGGGTCCGCAATAATCCTTGAACCCATGACATCGTCGATTGAGACTCTCTTTTTGATGTGCGCAATGGGATTCCTAGCCCCATTCTCATGGTTCTTTACTGAGACCTTAGCTATGGACTCCCTCTTTACCTCCGGATATTTCCTTAGATAAAGTTTGGTCAGAAGCCCTGCAAGCGATGGCAGTGACGGTCCCGCTCCCCTTTCATTGGCTGGCAAAAGGGATGTTATTACCTTGGTGATTTCTTTCGTTGGCCTACCTGTCATCTTTTCTACGCCAGTAACTAGAACAGCCTTAGCTTGTCCAGAATCTATGAGTGAGCATGCCGTGAGAACAGCTGCGCCTCCAGAAGCACTGGTGTTGTCTATTCTAGCCGAAGGCAGATTATCAAGGGCAAGATAGGTAGTAAGAAGATCATTCAATCCCGATACGTTGGCAAGTTCCCCGGAGTAGCAATTCGAGATCAATGCAAAGTCAATGCTTTCCCTGAATTTTTCTACTATGGGCCCAGCCGACTCGGCTGCAATGTCCAGTATTCCATCATCGCGCTTTCCAAAATGTGACATCCCTGCTGAAACGATGGCAGCCATAGCTGGTACTGTCTCACAACGTAATAAATCCTGTGCGGCTTCTGTGTGGCAGGTGCACCTGTTGGTCACATTCAATCTCGTCAGATTAATAGAAGTCGAAATACATGCGCACCCAATGATAGCCCGGGAGATCGAGGAAAATGTGATCCGCTACGAACGTGGTACTGAAAGAGTGCTTCCCCTCTATTCGGGTCATTCCATCAGCAACATACCCCATAGCATATCAGCCATTTTCAGATCTCAGGCAATGTCCAGCCAACTTGACAAATCGCATGGTTTTGGGGACATTCTGGGCAAAGCTTCCAAGATCGTGCTAGTATATCTAGACGGAGTTTCATACGACACAGTCGCTGGAATGGAGAATGACCAAGGATTCCTTGGACGAACCGCGAATAGGGGGATCGTATCTCCGCTTACTACTGTGTTTCCTAGCACAACAGCGGCTGCCTGCACCTCACTGAACACAGGATTATCACCAATCCAGCACGGGCTTCTTGAGTGGCAGCTTTACTTTCACGAAACAGGTGCGTTGATGTATACACTGCCCTTCAAGCCAGTGACTAAGCATTACGCATCAAGAGCGCGAAGACTCTCCCCAACTTCACTTTTCAACGGAGAGTCTGTATACGGAGGGCTGGTGAATTCAGGAATCAAGAGTTTTGCCTTCCTGAACAAGAACATAGCAAGCGGGGCATACACTAACCTTCTTTTTGGCAAGAGCAGAATCATACCATACGCATACCTTACTGACTGCATAGTACAACTGCGTAAAGTCCTCGAGGATGAGAAGGGGCCACTTATAGCATATGTCTACCTTGAAAGTGCTGATAGCATTGGACATGCTTATGGTCCTGAAACAGATATTTACACCGCTGAAGTGGAAAATATCTCCAGGATGTTAAAACTGGAGTTGTTAGACAAGATAAGTCACAAAGCTGCGGAGGATATAGGAATTGTTTTCACTTCCGACCACGGCTTGGTGCAAACAGAACCGAAGAAGACAACTTACCTGGAACGCGCCGGCGACCTCTGGCCTTGCTTCGAAAAACATCTTGATGAGACAGTACCTCCCTGCGGAAGTCCCAGAGATCTTTTCTTTCATATTGGGGAAGGGATGGTTGATGAAGTTCTTGAATTGCTCACCAGCCGATTTTCAGATATAGCAGACACACTTACCATAGAAGGATCTGTCCGCCGTGGTTACTTCGGCTCGCCTGAACATGACAATAACAAATTTCGCCAGAGGTCGGGAAACCTGCTTCTTTTGCCTCATGATCAAAGAACTGTCTGGTACAGGATGAAGAGTATGTCACCAATTCACCTTAAGGGTCTGCATGGCGGAATGTCAAGGCGCGAGATGATTGTGCCTCTGGGCATTTCCATGCTCAAAGACCTGCTCTGAATTGAGTAAGACTTAGTCCACGAATAGGGGGTTCTTCTCCCGCACAAAGTTTCCTTTCTGAAGATCCAGCATAGCTTCCCTGATTTCTTCTTCGGTGTTCATAACAATGGGTCCATGCCACCATATGGGTTCATTAAGTGGCTTTCCGGAGAGCAAGAGAATTCTTGCAGCTTTTTCTCCAGTAGATACTCCTACGGTGTCACCCTCCTTGCTGAAAACAAGCGCCTGACCCGGTTCATATTCCTGCTCTGCATTTTCGAACTTGGGGCTTCCACCCACTATGTAAACCAGTGATGTATATCCCGGCTTAGAATCAAATTTGAATTCAGTCTCTTCTGGCAAGCGAACTTCCAGATAGGTTGGATCGACTCCGTACGCACCTTGAAAAGGACCATCGACATTTTCATAACTGCCAGAGACGATCTTGACTTTCGCACCTGTGTCAGACTCGACAACAGGCGTTCGGGCACCCTTCACGTCCCGGTATGTTGGGGTTGTCATCTTATTCTTTGCAGGGAGATTGATCCAAAGCTGAAAGCCTGTAACATTAGTTGGCAGACCAACTGCCCTTAAGAGCTCATCAGGATTGTTCTCATCAAGAGGTTTTGGCATTTCCTGATGGAATATGCCACTACCTGCAGTCATCCACTGGAGGTCATTGGGCAATATCACACCGCTGTGCCCCTCACTGTCTTCATGGTAGACCTTCCCCTCAAGCAGATATGTAACAGTTTCTATGCCGCGATGTGGATGCCATGGGAAACCGGGGAGGTACTCCTCTGGTTTGGTTGATCCAAAATGATCGAAAAGTAGAAAGGGATCAGTAATTTGGGCCGAAAGATGGCCGCCCAGTACTCGCTTGAGTCTGACTCCTGCACCATCCACTGTTTCTCGGCCTGTAAAGACATGTTCTACTGTTTTGAACTTGGTAGCTGATTCCAATTGCTCACCCTTTGTGTACATCTCTCTCTTATATTTCTGATTTAGGTGACATAACCGTAATCTCAGCGGATGACTGAAACTAGCTTTCCTCTCAGGTAATTGGTTAATTGATAAGTCCATGGTATGGTATTAGTCTTAATTGTTCGTGTTTGGGCGATAAACCTGGGCGGTACGAGAATAAGTCCTATGCTGGACCTTGAAGCAATATATTTCCAGTACTTCATTGCCCTAAATAACAAGCATAGCTGAAAGGAGGTTCCTTTAGCTGTGATTCAGAAATTCTTAATCCAAGAGTAGCGACCTGAGAATTAGAATGTGCACGGTCTAGAAGTTCCGCCCACAAGGCAGACAGAGCTCTCGAAAAGTGGACATATTGCAGAGATAACTTCTGCAGGAGTTTTCTTTGGAGATGGGGCCCAAGCATGTCGTTTATAATGCTGATAGACCTAGTCAGTCACCGCTATATTTCAGTGTTTCTATAAGCTCACTAGCTTCCTTTCGACTGAGTTCCTCCTCCGACTTTTTGTTATGATCTCTAAGGTATTTTTGTGCCGCCTTGACGGATGAGTCGCTTTTCTGAAGACTCTTGATGAACTTAACCTGCTTCGGAGTGGCGTTTAGTTGTGTGGGATCAAGGCGTTCTCCCCTGGGGGACTGCATCAAAGTGTCGATCAGTTCAGATGCTTCCGGAATTGAAAGCACATTTATTGAATCCTTCATATGTTCCTTCAAGAATCTGTTCACTGTTTCTATTCGCTCCTCTGTGTCCTGAAGGGACGACAGGAAGTTGATCTGCTTCCCTGTGGCCATTCCTGCGCCAGATTGATCACCTTCAACCTTTACACTCTTTAGCACATCTATCAGGCTTGATGTCTCAGGGACCGAGAGTTCACTAACATCAGTTTTTCCCTTTTCTGATAAGAATTTAATGAGTTTTTCCTCCCGTTCTTCTGATGCCTCCCTTAGCTTTTTGATAAATTCAATCTGTTTTTTTGTTGGCGAAGACTTATTTTCCTCGATTCTGTCCACCTCCCGAAGTGAGTCGGCACACCCCTAATAGAAGGATGCCATGTTAAGCCTATGAGCACAAGGTCAATAAATTTTGGATCACAGCATCTTCTCAATTACTGCTGACCGGAGTATCAATGTCTCTAGGTTTGGAATTACCGCCATTTTCCCATTTAATACTCTAGTCAAAAAAGCTAAACTTGTGCCATAATAATAACATCATGATGGCCAAACGTGAGTATGACAGGATTTACAGAGCCGGTCGTAAGGAACAGCTCGAACAAGATTTATCGATGTTGAAGGACGTAGTTGAAAGAAGCGAAGACTATCAGGATTTTAGGGCTAAGCTTTTTGATCAAATAAAAAGACTTGATCTGAACATTACTGACGAGTGACATTTGAGGTGAAAAAAAATTCACTTGCCGGGTTGATCTAGCCTACTCCTCACCTTGATCATTTTTATGTCTTGTAGAATTAATGGTTAGGAAGAATTGGTAGATCAAATGCCGGATGAGACATTTTACGATCTTAAGACAGCCAGGGCAGCCCTTCCCTGGGTCAAGAAGAATATTAGCAAACTCAAGGAGCTTGGAACTAAGGGTAAGCAGTCCATGTCAGAGTATGATCTGGACTCAGCTGACTCCTACACGCGAGAAATACACAGCATCTTGGACAAGATCAACAAGAAGGGAATAAGAATAAGAGATCTAGAACATCCGTTAATCGATTTTCCTGTAGTGATAAATAACATTCCTGCCTATTTGTGCTGGGAACCAGATGAAGAAGATATCCACTTCTGGCACTATGCAGATGAGGGTTTCGCAGGAAGAAAAAGAATAACCGGCGAAGAGAATATCCTCAGCTATCTGTAACCCTTATTTTGTCCTGGGCCAATACATAACTTCCAGTTCTGAGTCAAGAGGATTGAAGATAATGTCAAATTATACCCCGATCCTACTCAGTATTAAGATTACGAGAAAATATATTGTCCAATTTATGCTAAGAGTGCATTGGCGGACTGGGATCATAAGTACAGAACAGGATGTTCGGGTTGGAGTTACAAGGCCTGGGTCGGCCCATTTTACCCCAAAGGTACTGCACCAAAGGATTACCTTAGCCTATATTCCAAAGTATTCAATGTTGTAGAGATCGATTCCACTTTTTACAGCATTCCTGGCATTGAAACGGTGAAGAGGTGGTACGATGCGACTCCAGAGGATTTTGAATTTACTGCCAAACTCCCGAGAACAATCACTCATGATAGAAAACTCTCCAATTCAGAGATGCAGTTGAAGATATTCCTGGATTCAATAGGCAAGCTAGGAGAAAAACTTCGGATAATATTGATTCAATTGCCTCATTCTTTCAATTTTGAAAACGGGAACGAGCGATTCGAAAAGTTCACAAAGTCTCTGCCTAAGGATATAAAATTCGCAGTTGAATTCAGGGACTCCTCATGGTATTCAGATGAAGTTAGGAACCTACTCTCAGATCTGGGAGTAGGATTGGCGTGGTCAGATATACCTTATACCGATCCGCCAGAGTGGATTACTTCTCAAAGCTTGTACCTGAGGCTCGTAGGGGATAGAGCGATCAGTGAAGGCGAATTTGGAAAGCTCCAGCGTAGTATGGACAATCGCATTAAGATGTGGGGCGAAAGGCTTAGTGCACATATTTCTGATCTTGAAGAGGTCTTTATCTTTTCAAATAACCATTATCAGGGATTTGGGCCTGGAAGCGTTAACCTGATGAGAAAGGAGCTGGGACTCGAAAGTTTGAATTGGGAGTTCTCTTTCAAGGCACCTGAAGACAAAAGCCAGAGTTCAATTTTTGACTGGCAGTGAAGGGACATAGGGTCTTATTTCACCTTGCTGACCGAAAATTATTAGAAAACAAGAGGGGGAGATGGAAAACGTAGACTCTGAATACGAGGGTTTAAGGTGTTTCTGGTGTGATGAAATGATATATCGTTCCCACTTATGCTGCCGGATCTCCCAAACTGCGCTGCGCAATATGAAAATGTTAAGTGTATTCGTGCGGTATAGCTTGGAACGCAATGAGCGCAAGAATAAAGGTAGTGAGGCATTCCGACAGAGGGGTATATAATGAAGAGACTGCCTTCAGTATTCTGGATGAAGGCATGGTCTGTCACGTGGCTTTTATGGAAGACGGAGTGACATACAATTTACCTATGATATATGTCAGGATTGGCAAATTCATTTATCTGCATGGCTCTGTTAAAAGCAGGATATACAAGGTGCTTGCTGCAGGCCAGCAAGCATGTGTTACTGTTACGATCCTTGATGGTGTCGTGCTGGCAAAAAGTGCCTATAATTCCTCCATGAATTACAGGTCAACCATGGTCTATGGTAGAATGCGGCCTGTAGACTCCAATAGTAGGAAGCTGCAGGTCCTTGAAAGGTTGACAGAAAAGATGATGAAGGGGAGGTGGCAGGACTGCAGGCGGCCAACTGAGGAAGAGTTGAAAATTACAGGAATCTTGGAGCTGGAAATAGGCGAGTTTTCTTCAAAGATTAGAAATGGTGATCCCATAGACAATTTGGAAGACCAACCTCTGAATTACTGGTCTGGAGTTATACCTCTTGAAATTGTTCACGGGGAACCGCAGAGTTCACCAGACGTACCTGCAGGCAACACTGTTCCCGATTATCTCAGAAACAAATGAGTGGTGCTTTGGTTCTTTGGCCTGCACTTCTTAGAATCCACAAACCTTTGCGTTAAGGATCTGGATAGATATCCAGATAGGTTGCCCTCAAACTGTCCCATTACCTATTTTTCCTAGTGAGACTTTCGTGAATTTCACCAGTGTCAGGATGAAATAGAGGTTTGCAAAGGCAATAAGGACTGGGACTGCCAGAATGACTTCTGAAATACGTGATACTTCTGCCTGACCGAAGATACTAGAGAAGTAATTGAACGAAAGAAATGGGTTTATGAAATACGTAAAATGATAAGTCAGGAAGATGTATGCCAGCGGTATCAATGAGAAGATGGCCGCATTCTTCAGATCCCTGGATAGCAGGAATACTGGGATTATCCAAATGAAATACTGGGGATTTACAAAATTGTAGGTTAAGAAGAAAGCCATTGTCACAGTTACAATGTATGGGGCATATTGCCTTCCTTCTTTTCTCTTCAGAAAAAGTATGGTGAAAATGACATAAAATGGAACGAACACATAAAGAAACAGAGAAGGGAATGAGGTAATACCGAGAGGTTCTGCAATCAATTGCCAGCTCACGCCATTGCTAGTGAAAATTCCAAAGAATGACGGAACACTTCTCGAGTAGAAGAGTTCACCCAGCGATGAAAACGGTGATCCAGCTATCCAGTACAATATCAGGTTAGGAGAGAAACCCAGCAGAAAGATTCCAATGTCCCTCAATTTGGAAGTGCTCTCTCTGATAATGCCTGGGAGCAGGAATACGGGGAAAATTTTCAACCCTGCACCGACAGAGCACATGATGGAAGAAAGACCAGTCTTTCCTCGTTCTAGCTCAATGAGCGAGAATAGCAGGAAGAACCCGGCAAGGACGTCTAGTTGTCCCCAGGCAATTCCCACAATAAGGACATAAGGGTTAAGCAGCCAATGCTTGGCAGCTTTATCCTTCAGGTAATCAGACCTTCTTGAGAGCAGGAAGTATACGCCCAGGGTTGCTGCGATCATCGGTACTTTGATCAGTAGTGAATATGGCAGCATGTACGGTCCAACGTAAGCCCTCCAAGCCATGTACGTGAATCCACTGACAGTTCCCGGATAGTTGAGCGAGGAATTGCTTATTGCCGGAAGTCCCCCCAAATGTGCAATTAGATAGGAAAACATGCTGTATATGAGAAACAAAGGAGGGTACTCCCACTTAAGCGATGGGGGCAACAGCGATGAAGCGACAAACGGGTTTACTCCCTGAAAGTAGCGAACCCCCGTCGTTATCATGAAAAATACGTCATACCTTTGTCCAAAAAAAGCGGCAATGATCACATATACAGGAATGAGCAGGAAAGGTATCCTTGAGTCCTTGAATTCAAAGGCAACAAGAGTTAGGAAGTATGAGAGTATAGCCAAGCACATAAGTGCCTCGTCCAAAATTGGAAGGACAGTGTTCTCGACTTGGATCTGAAAGGTGAAGAGCGTTGTGTTTCCATCCTTCAATATACAAGTTGCTGGTCCAGCCTCAGTGTTGTTCAGGGTTACATAATCCCTTACAAACCCCTGGTTGCTAATGACTTTACTTTGGGGGTAATAGGTTCCTGTATGAGTAATCAATGTCAAGTTTAGTTCGTTTCCAAGGTTCTTGGAGACTTCGCCGTAAATCTGGATCTGAGACTCACCCAAGTAGGGCCAAGAGCGGTATAGTGTGGTGGGAGAAACTGTGAGATTCGTACCCTGCGAGGTGAAATTGAAGCTGTTTTCACCCTGAAAATTCAATCCCGTAAATGCAGTCATGACTCCAGTTGATGACAGGAGGATTATGAACACAACTGCGACGTATTTTTTGGATCTAACCATCAGCAGCCTAAAGTCTTGAAATCTCCTTGCGCCCAAATCTGTACCTGCACATTAGAAGATAAGGGAATTATAAAATGTGTGTGAACATGGGGTTCATTTTTTGTTGAGCACGCAGAGAAAGTGGTCTCCCAGGTGGCTGAAGGGCCATTTTCGACCAATAAACCTATCAATGCTGTCTATAACGCCAAAGTGTGCAGCAAACTGTTCCACGTAATCAGCCAAGTTCGATGGGGGAATAATAACCGGTACACCCTCGATCCTGTTCAATGTGAAGCCTTCTATAAAATGGGACAGGAATTCTCTTGTGCTGTAGGAGTATATATCAACGCAGAATCTGGAATGCCCCTCATAGGAGAAGCGCCTTGTCCTGTCATATGCCTTTCTGAATTGAAGCGTAATCAGATACAGCAATGTCTCAGAGAGACAGAACCTGTTGTAAACACCTGCTACAAACTTCCCGCCGTCTTTCATCAAGGAATGTATCTGCTCTGGGATTCCAGCCAGCGAGGTTTCACAGTTGAGCGCACCATAGGTGGAATATATACCATCAAACTGCTTGCCTGGATCGTCCGCCACCACTTCCTTTATGCTTGCAGCTCTTACTTTGTATGTTCGAAGCTGCTCCGCGAGACCTTGCTCACTGGCTTTTCTCTTAAGAGACTCCAGCATTCTTGCTGAAATGTCTGTTGCTGTTATTTCATTACCATCAGCAAGCAGCTGAAGTGTTTCTGTCCCAGTTCCGCAACCAATTTCAAGAAGGTTCTTCCCCTTGCCGAATACATCTCTCATCAATGAGACAGATCTGTTTCTGAGGAGTTTGTTCACGCGATTTCCAAAAATATGCCTGTCGTATTCGTCTGCAATATTATCAAATTCGTCCTCCAGCCATTCGTAATAGCCTGATTCCGAAGCCTGATTAACTTCTGAGGGTGTTACAGCGATAAACCTGTTTGGATTATTGAAGTAGGAATTCACGTATTCCTGGCCGTACTTCTTGGCAAACTTTGACAGAGCAAGCTTCTTCCGATTAGGTTCAGTGATTAGTCTTGCAATTCCTTCTTCCTTTCGTTTTCCTATGGAGATAAGGGCGCGGCTCTCCCTCAGAATCTCAGATGGCCATCTGTTCTTGAAATCATTAGATATTAGGATATAGTCTAAGCCGTCGGTTACGTAAGCCAGCGTTACGGAACCAGTGTGAGTTATGAGTGTCGCATATGTTGAATCGCTATCTTGTAGTGCTGGCATATGCTATTACACTCCGTTTAAGGTCAGTTCTTAACAGAAAGAGCATCGTGTATCCTGTCAACCTCATAATCAAGCTGCTCCACTATAGTATCTCCAGCGGGCCTCTTCCTTAGTATGATTCCTCTCCTCGTGACAAGAAGGAGAAATGAGGCTTTCTTGGTGTCTGCACCGAAACATACACCATGGTCGGAGAATAGATACTTGAGCGGAAACCTTTCAGAATACACTTTCATACTCACCCTCTTTATTCCCCTCTCAATATAAGAACATTACCGGTTTGCTCTTGTTCTAAGTGTCATACAGATGATCTATCCATGGAATGCCATTTTTCTGAATGGAAATAGCCTCGCATGAATTTTGCAACAAAGAGTGGGTAGTAAGAGAAATTGCGCAGGGACTTTGAATTTGTAAGCATTAGGAAAATAACCAGCACTGAGTACAGCAACTCCCTGAGGTCGAGGCCAGATGCTCTCCTTACCTGAGCCCCTTGCCACTCGGGCCAAGTTCTCACCGACCTGAACGTGGACCTATGAACCATTGCGTTACTGACATATCTCACTTTGAGTTGATTTTCTCTTAGCTGTTTTCTTATGAAATAAGTCTCACTTCCCTGGACCCACTTCGGAATATCTATTTTCTTCAAGTCCTCTCTGCGAAACAGTGTCAGCCCAAGTGGTAGCCCGTAAAGGAAAGGATGGCCAATTCCTGCACCAACAATTGCACCTGTACTCGGATCCGAGAGCCCCAAAAGCGCTTTTTCTAGAAAGTCATTCCTCCTTATTTCCACGTCACTGTCCACGAAAAGCACGTATTCGCTTTTCGCAGCATTTATCCCAAGCATTGTGGAAAGCCCAAGACTTTCATTTTCCTTTATCAATGTAACAGGGTAATGGTCCACTATTTCTAGTGTACTATCAGTGCTAAAGTGGTCAACTACTATAATTTTAGCGGACTTGATGTTTGAGAATATGGACTTCATGCAAGCATCTATGGTTTTTCCGAAATTATAGGTCCTTACAATGACATCTACTTCTGCACTCTTCTGATCCTGTGTCAAATTGTACCGACTTACTTGTAAAAGGATAATAAATCTTTCACTCGCCCTCAATGTGGCAGAAGCTTGTGTAATTATGCCTGCCTTTACAAATCTTGAAAGCAGTGAAAAATTCGCTGATACCGAAAAGGTAAACTTTTTTTATATAGATTGTCTAGGTTGATCGGAGGGACTTTAATGGCAAACGACCAAAAGTCTGGTAAAGGAAAAAAAACAGGTCCTCTTGCGTCTGGAATTATTGTCTTGATAGCAAGCATTTTTTTGCTGGTTTACGACAAGAATCTGGTAAAGTATGGGATGTACCACTGGGATGCATTAATTGCCTACGTAATAATTGTGGCTATCTTTCTTGGTGTTGGAGCCAAGTCCCCAAGAGCCGGTTTTGCAGTACTCACTGCGGTATCAGTAATCTTCATCATTCTCATTTTATTGGATGCAGCACTTAATCTCCCAATCAGTCAATTTTACCAGTCAAACAACGGGATGTTCGGATGGAGGTATCTGTTTGGATTCGGCTATGCTGGTGATTCCTCCACTTTTGCCCGATCCCTTGCAATTGTTATTGACTTAATTTTTTCCGGAATTTTGGCCGGTACGTCAGCCAGAGCAATGAGGAAAACAACTGCTTCATAAGTAAGGGAGAAGGTGCGAAATTGGCACCTTCAATCTACTATGGGCCATATCAATAAATTTCTCTTTTTTCTGAAATCCCTGCGTGAAAGCAATATGGATATAACTTCGATAAATGCCACCAGAGGCAACAGCAAAAGACTTGATTTTCTCTCCTTTACTACTCTTGACAGAACTGTAACAAATAAACTGATGTCCTTTGTAAGAGCTGAACCCATAACATTTGGTCTCATGCACAGATTGGCCAATTCAAGATGCCCCAAATTGATGCGTTCTCTCTGAGTCACCAGCCCGTGAATAGTTACGGGCACACTGTTGATAACCTTCACTCTGTCCACATACAAATTGTTGTAGCCCATTTCCAAGGATCTCAGGCAGATGAAAGCATCGTCGTTTATGACATCCTGAAGACCTTTCAGAATGCTGGTTCTAGTGACAAGTACTTCACCTCCATGCAATTTTCGCCCCCTTTCCATAGATACCTTGAGAAAGCAATTTCTTACATCCCATAACAATGCCCCTAGTCTCGTTGAAAAGGATGTAACATTGCCAGGAACCACCTTGGGGATGATAGTCCCAACATTGTCTTTCAAATAAGAAAGGAGGCTCCATAGGTCTTCAGATTTCATAATAGTGTCACCGGAAATGACAAAGGTAATATCACCGCTTGCCAGCGAGATCCCCCTTTTGAGTGCAAAAATCTTTCCCATACGGTCCTCTTCGAACAGTACCTTTACCCTCGCATCCTCGACCGAATTAACATAATTCGCGGTTCCGTCGTTCCCTCCAACACCGAGGATAATCTCGTCGAAAGGGCATGCCAATATTTCTGGCAGTAAGTTTTTGAGTGCTTCAGCGTCGTTGAATGCAGTCACTATTGCCGTCACACTCATTGCTCCTCCGAAACAGGCTCTTGGAGAAGCTCCTTCAGATGGTGGTACTTAACGGAGTCAAAGTAAAATGAGTGTGGCAGTATCACCGGCCTGAATACATCCTCATATCTACCATTGCGCCTAAACATGTGATTGTGATAGAGGGATTTCAGGGTCAGCCAAGCTGAGAGAAGCAAGAAAGAAGCAGGTTCTAGCGGGTTGAACCTAGGCTTATCATCCCTGAGTGATGATATATTCGAAGTCCCTCTCCCAGGGAAGTATTTCTGAACAAATGGAGATCTCGACAAGAGGCCGTGATAAAATTCTTCCCCCCTATACGGGATAACATGGACGGAGTCTGACGCCATCACAAAATCACCCTTTCCAGTGAACATAGATTCAGCGTCCAAGCTGTCCAGTATTAATGAGAGGCATATTCTGCTGTCCCGGTTTATGATCCTTATTATGAATGCCCGGAGGAGCGTTGACCATAACCTATCTCTGCTGGTTATGAGGAATATGTCTATATCGTCTTCTTCACCAGGTTCGTATGATACAGAGCCAGATATTCCGGAAAATAAGATATTTCTTTTGCCAAGTAGGCTTAGAAAATTGAACCCACGTGAAATTAGCTCATCCTTAAGGTTCATTGCGTAAATACTCTCCCTGGATATACTCTACTAAGTTGATATTAATACATTAACATTTATGTCTTAATATCCACCTGCGTTCGAGTATTGAAAAACGGAATCACCAAGAAATTAGTTCTTTGCACCTTTGCAGGTGTGCCCACTTCCTTTTTGACTCCATTTGTTACGCTTGCAAATCATATTAAAGGTAATGTCATGTTAACACTGAACACAGGTGAATGGCAGGAAAAAGTATCTCTTTCTTTTTCTAGTGGTTGCAATACTCTTGGGTTTTTCCATCGACTACACACTGAATCAAGGGACGGGAAATCAAAACTCGAAAGGTACGTTTAAAATTGTCAATCTTACAGCTGACCTAGGAACATATTTCACGCCCGGTTCTATCCAGGCTTTCGGATACAACAATTCCGGCCTTCTTCTGACTGGAGCCACATATTACAACAAGTCCACCGAAGCCACACTTCCTGCCTTGATGAGAATTAACTCACTAAATGGCACTTCAATTGGCACTGGGCTTGATTCCATAACTGCGAAATATTTCAGAAACGGTACTGTTTTTGGCGCAGGATGGAATGGAACTGATTGGCTTCTCACAGGAGAAGTGTCCTTTGGAAATACAGACGAAGCTGGAATCATAAGCATGAATGGAGATAATATTGCCAACCTCACAGAAACCATCGGGAAGTACTTCAAGAATGGAGGTGCATGGTTTGATTCCTGGAATGGCACTGGATGGCTCATTGCGGGAAATGTAGACAAGAGAGCCTGCTTGGTGGGTTATTACCATGGTGAGATCATCAACTATACGGCTGAACTTGGGTTCGTTCCCCAAGACAGTTGGATTCAGTACTTATCGTGGAACGGTTCATCATGGCTGGTTTCGGGTCATTCTATCTTTGGTTTTCTTCAGGGTAAAAATTACATCAATATGTTGAATATGACAGTATTCAGGAGTTCGGGCGTATATTCAGCATGTTATACAAGCCAAGGGGAATGGATCGTTGGCGGCGGACCACCTGCAAAGCTTGAATTAATCAGAGGTCAGAAGGTGATTGCAAATATCTCACTCCCCCCAAAGTTCAACCAGTGGGTAAATGGTATTACAAAGTTTGATGGCCTCTATATTTTAGGGGGAAAGGGAGCAAACAAGTCAGACCCTATTTTCCCTGCTCTTTATTCACTAAACCTCAGCGGCGTAAACTGGAATTTTACTGACCTATCCTCACTCCTTCCCAGCTCCTTTGATGAGGGACAGGTGCAGTTCCTTTCTTTCGTCGACTTCAAGAATACAACTGGAGTGCTTATCGCGGGGCAGGGCCATTACAATATCAATACTGGGTACAGTACAGGAAGCTTAGCGCTTCTTACATGAAATTGAATTAGATTTCATCATCCACAAAGACAAGATGGATCAGGATTTTCGTGACCTTCGCCATAGGTACGTGGCTGCACTTGCCACCACTATAGTTAATCCAATAAGGATGATCAGCCTCTCCGGCGGGCCACCGCTCGTAATTGGTATATCCTTTCCCACATACAATGAAGAGGAAGAGTTTTGAAGTGTAGTGTTTGAGGAGCCACTTGTACTGTAAGGCAGTCCACTCACTCGATACTGCAGGTTTGCAGGAAAACAATTGCTTATGTTGTTGAAATTATTGCTATATGTAACGCTGGACTCCAGACCTTTAGGAAGTAGATTCATCACTTTGCTGTCAAATACAGGCGGTGATCTGGCCAGGAAACTCCCAGGGTAACTCTTGTTGAAATTGAACATATCCAGTGGAATATTGGATACTGCAACCATTCTGTTCAATGCAGGCATCTTCCAGTTGTAATCAATAAAGGCAAGTATTGAACTGTGGCTCATTATGGTGCTTGAGACATAATCTTCCTTTGCATAGGGGGATATTAGTAAAAATGGCACCCTGAATCCCAGTTGCTCACCTCCTACAATTGGCGGTGAAACCTGGTCATAGTATCCTCCTCCCTCATCGTATGTTATAATGACTGCACTGCTTGACCACAAATTACTATGCATCAAGGTGTAGACAATTTTGAAAAGCCACATTTCTCCAGCAAGTATATTGTCTGAGGGATGCTGGCTGTATCCTGAGGCTCCACCAGAAATTGGGGAAATCCAACTAACTGAGGGGAGGCTTCCATTTTGAATGGAACTCATAAAATTCTGCCATGTAGCCACGTTGGAATAATGATTCCCTATACCGGATATGAAGTTCAAGGGCTCATTTCCACCTGACTGGCTCTTCAGGTAGTATTTCCAAGTCACTCCATAATGATCCATTTCGCCGAAAACAGTCTGATTATACATGATTGAAGGCGGTGGACTTGCCTGATCTTCCATTACAGGAGAGAATCCTGCAAGGGAGTAGAGCCTGTTTGGGAGTGTCTCACTGAGAACGCTGCTGAAGTACATGTCTCCCAGTGCAAAGTTCATTGCAAGGTCCCATTCGAGAGCCGCCTGCGACGATGAAAAATAGGTCAGTGAACTCGGTCCTGAGCCATTCAGAAACCCGTTCATTTTGCCATTGTTCCAGTCTGCGTGGTAGTTACTATAGCCTTCAGTTGGATTTGTTGTGTTGAATAGGCCAGAAGAGACCTCAGTCAGGCGGGCACTTCCATTCAAGTTAAGTATATTGGTTGGAATTGTCACGTTCTGTTCAATAGTTCCATTGATACTCTGCCCGTAAATACCAAAAAGATTGTCAAAACTGTGATTTTCCATCATCAATATGATCAGGTGCTTAATCGGAGTAACAGTACCGTTATCAGACAAAGCATACACAACTGGGGCTCCGGATTGAATTATGCATATTGCCGCGAGCAGGGATAAAACAGCAATTATCTTTTTTCTGCGCAACTTTACGACTTTGATTATCCTAGCCATCAGGTTATGATTATAGATCATTAAAAGTGAATAAGTTTTACTTGGATGTGCTATAATACTAAGGGAGGAACGCAATGAATGGGCCCTCCTCTTCCATTCGATCCTTGTTAAATGTATTGCATTGTACCACAATGCACATATTGGCGAATTGCAACTGGTAGAATATGGGAGCACATGCAGCACTGGCAGTTGTAGCAGTCATAGCATTGCTTGGTTCAGCTGTAGCCGCAGGAGAAGTGGGAGTTTTCAAAGCACCCAATGGAGGAAATGTTAATCTCGGCACACTTACGCCAGGTCAAAACGGCACATTAAAAGCCTCGGCAATTGTCTCAATAAGCAATTCAACTGAGTACAAAATACAGAAAACCTCGGAAGACCGAATTGGCAGTGTATTTTCAACACTTCAGATGACTGTCTCAATAAACGGAACAACCTTCAATATGACACATGAGCAGGAGAATGCAAAGATTTTCCTTAAGAATGGCTCTTACAGAGTAACCATGAGCCTAACTTACAAAGTTAAGCAAATAGTCAGTTCCGTAAATGGAAGCAACGTGCCTTTTGTATTCTTGCAGCCCGTGAGCAACGAGACAGAAAACAATGCCACTGGCGAGTTGGGTGATCAGTTGAATTCAACGGACAATTTATCCGGATCCAACGTAGCATCTAGCAATGGAAACATTTCCAGCAACATCGTAACCACATATGAACAGTCAGATAATAGTACAAACAGCAATAATAACAGCAATCCAGGAAGAATCACACTCTTCACCCTGACATTCAAGGTTAATGCGAGCTCAGGCAATACTGGAGAACAGGAAACTGGTGATTCTAGCAAATCTCAAGACAGCCTATCGTACTGAGGGAAACACCAAAAAATGTTAACGGCCTCTTGCCTAGGCTGGGAGACAACCCCCTCTTTATCCCTTCTACAAATTTTTTTTTCTGCTAAACGAGTTAATAACTGATTGCCCGACTGCACTCATGCAGTGAAGTGGCAGCTTTCGTCAAGGTAATCATCGATTAGGTATTTGCCTGCTCCTCCTAAGAAAATTAAGCATTCCGGCAAATGGGAGCCTGGTAGACTTGCCTTATGTGGGAGCACTGGGATGTGAACCCACCACTCTACTGCACTTCCAGCTGCAAGATACTACCTTCCTTTCAGGAAATCTCTAATATGTTCAATAAAGGTATTGAAGTCTTCAATCCCTTCAGTTAGGAGGTGGTATGCTATCCGATCATCTATCTTCCCATACCTGTGGACCACTATATTCCGGAATTTTCTCATGGAAAGTAGTTTCAGAGCCATGCTATCACCAATTATTGTATTCTTCCTGAGGTTTTCTACAACATCCTCTTCGCTATCGGGAATTCCAAGGGAAAGGTCGGCATTTAAAATGTGGCAGATATCGAAAACGCTCTCAATTGCGTACTCTAAACGCTTATAGATACCGTCTTTAACAATACCGAGCTCACTGAAATCTTCTGCACTACCTGGAAGGTGGTTCATGACAGTTTCGATACTTTCCCGTA
>JBJKSA010000006.1:0-71136 GCA_046704405.1 Thermoplasmataceae archaeon
CGATACTTGACCGTTTCATAGGTTGTGTGAAGCATATCTGCGATGTCCTGGATACTGTACCCCTTTCGATACAGCGAAAGTACGTCGCTGTCGCTGATATTGTGTCTCAATCCCATAAAATTCCTCCTTTTCGAGTTTCAAAAATTGGTTAATATTAACTATGAAAGGTAGGTATTTAAGGCGTATTTAAGCAAATGCATGTAGAAATTCACCACGAAGGGCTATAATAGGTTTTTATCGAGTGAAAGATATATTTATAGTACGTTAGTTTAAAAAGCGTTTAACAACAATTCAGAACGTTATAGGGAATTATACCTTGAAGGGTAGAAATTTGTAAGGTACAAGCTATTAAGGGGTTAGGTTTAGGCTTATACGTTCCCTACCTTCGCTTTTTGCTAAGTACCTTTAACCGTTTCCAATAGCTTATATCATACAACCAAGTGCTCGTATTACCTTTGCTGACTCCAAGCTTTAAGGCGGCCTCCTTGAACTTCTCTCCATGGTGCTTGTCAGAAGGGGTTAAGGCATGGGCTATTTCGTGCAATACAACTTGCTTTAGTTCGGGCAAAGTTAGTATTTCCAAGCATTTTGGGTGAATGTCAATAACCTTGTTCTTCCAATCACAGTGTCCCATGTGCTTTTCGTAGTTGAAATTCACACCGTACCCCGTAGCTAATTCGGTAACTAATTTTTCCACTGCTATTCTACGTCTGAAAATTATATCCACTATAATATATATTAACTTACTATTTAAAAATTGAGGCATGTAGTATTGGTTAAAGCAGCTATTCCAAGGATTCCGTGGTTAAATCAGTATATGTAAAAGTTTTCTTTTGGAAACTCGAAATTGATTAATGTGTGACGGCGAGCCTTTAATCGATATCAGTCTTCAGGAGTTCCGACTTTGTTTTTTGGTCCGTTTTCAAAACGAATCCCACTCCTATCAACATAGTATTCAATGTAATCAATAGAGTAGCCCCGTCTTAATTTGAAATTGTCCAATTCCTCCAGAAATTCTTGTCTATGAACATTCCCAATACTTTCATATTTACGCCCAACAATTGCAGGCCTCAACTTTACAGCTCCAGAATTCATGTTTGGGATATAGTATTGCCTCAACCAGTCCACATATCGGTCTATTTGACGTATTGCTCCCTTGTCTGCGTTAACAGCCTTGAGCTCCAGAGGTGCGAGATAGTGGTGACCCTTTTGGTCTGATGTTTCGAGGAGCACGTCAATCTTTTGCATACCAACACCGCAAAACACCTCATTTCCAATCCAATTAAGCTGTGTATCTCCGAGCACGATACCGTCTAATGAGGAATTCGTATTTCTGCCTATGTTTTGAACAATATAAGCCTGAAGGTGAGATTCAAAGGCTTTCTTATCGATATATTTCTGTCTTATTCTAGGTAATAAATTGATTTTCACCATCCTTCCCGTATATGTGACCTTGGAATCGGTAGGCACTATTTTCTGGTCTGGCACGCTAAATGTAAGTCCATCTGCCACAAGTTCTGTGTTTGCATTCTTGTTTCTCAGAAGTTGTAATATCCTATCTGACTCCTGATTTGTAATCATTGTATTACCTCTATTTGCCTTCAATTTTCTATAGATTAGGCTCCATTGCATCTCATAAGGTTTGTCAACGCCATCAATACTATCTAAAGTCTCCCATTCAGTAATCCCTTCTGGGTATACCTCATCAGGCTCTATCAAAGTCCTGAAAGTCAAGGATTTGCCCAGTTCAGTATAAAGATACTGTTCCTGCTCGTCAAAATTGTCCAAAAATACGGTTCCGTCCTTAACTTTGAAAAATCCAAAGAATTTACCCTCGTAAAATCCTTCTGCCGGTTTTCCTTGCACGTAGAAAAGGACTCTGTCTCCTTCACGAACCCTCAATACATCAGCCATCATTCCTGCAAGCATATTCTCTGCATTTCCTAAAGAGGAAGTAGTTGAATCATTGAAGTCTATACGATTCTCTTTAGCACCAGTACCTGCAAACATATATTCAAGGTGGTATTTGAAAGTGGTTGTATTTACTATAAACACGTGAGTATTAACCAACTTATCGCCTCTGAAAAATGAATATGTACTCGTGCTTGAATACGTAATAGCCACCAACAAGAGCTCGATATCTCCAGAGTTCTTCTTGATTGCGTTTTCCTTTTGTAGCATCGAAGTTTTTGACCACTACAGATTTTAGCCTGAATCCTATACTTCTCAACTCGTTCATTGATTCAAATCCTAATGGAATCCATTCCCCCTTAGAGTATTTGTCACCAATTACAAGAGCCAAATATCTGCCAGGGTCAAGTACTTCATAACTCCTCTCCCCAATGGCCCTAATTGAATCTAAGAATGAATCTTCGTCAGGTGCGTTGGCAAGATCCTTTTCGTTATCGCTGAATTTAATTATATCCCAGTAAGGTGGGTGCATAACTACCAATTGAACCGACTTGATACCTACATTATCCAATAATTTGGAGAAATCCAAAGAGGTACTATCTCCATTGAAAAGTGGCGTTTTAACACTGAATTTATTCTCTTCATTTTTTAAATTCTCATTTGATGCGTTTAGTGCATCTTTGGATAAATCAATACCAATTCCATTACGCCCTAGTCTCTTACATTCAATTAGTGTAGTACCACTGCCAGCAAACGTGTCTAGAACCCACTCCCCTTTTTTGGTGTATCTTTTCATTAGTTGCTGTGGTATTTGTGGAATGAAATTTCCCCAGTAGCCTGCATTATGAGCCCCACTTCGGTCTCTCTTCTCCATAACCCAAAGACTATCTGTAATAATGTCTTCGTATTCTTTCCATCGATTCAAGTTTAAGTCATTTAACTTGCTAGTTTTTTTGGTGGTTAATGTCTTTATTAACCTCTTAACGTAATACTGAGACCTTTCTAAAGAATAAGTTTCCAGAATCTGCTTGAGGTCCTTTAGCAGTATTTCTGTATTTAATCCAAGTTTGGATTCTCCATCAGACTCCACGGAACCAAAACGTTTTGAGTATTTCTTAACACTGATAGAGATACTAGAAATCCGATTTCTTATCTCTTTCAAATCTTCTAATTCAGTAATTCGGTTGAGTCTTTCCAGTAATTCTGACTTCCCGAGGTCCTTCTCATCATCCTCGTCATAATCAGTCTGGTCAAAATCTAGTAAATCTCTATCCATTATGGGGGAGACACAATCAAAAAAAATAAGTTTTCGCTTCAGACCCTGAGAGGAGACTATCTAAGGAAACGAGGATAGATTGAATGAAACCACGAAACTAAATTTTACTTCCCTGAAGAAGGTCAATTTATTTTAGCGCATGCCATAATATCTCTATTATCTTTTCATACCAGAAGTCAGCCTGCTTTGTTTTTCCCAAGTAATGCATTGAACCCACTGTTTGTGTTGCTCTCCCTTCAATATAGTCTGCAATGCTCTCTGGAACATTGTTGTATATCAGGAAGTTGTAGAACCATTTGCGTAGGTATTTAGGGCTTAATCCAGACTTCGTTAGCCACTTTGTCATGTTCATTGAGTTGATCTTATAGAACCGTGCAAGCTTATTCGCTGTGCTAATCGGAAGGTACACATAGAACACTTTTTTCTGCCCTCTGAAATAGTTTAATGGGTATTTTGCGAACTTATCGTTCTTTATGAGTCTGTGAGGTTCAAATTCAGAGAATAGCTTGTATAACTCCGTCACCCGTATGCCAGAGTAGGTGAGAACTTCAAAAAACAACTTGGTACGCCCATCTGTAAGGTTGTTGTATGCCTTCACAACTTCCTCATCTGTCGGTATGTAGTTGTCATACTGCTTCCTCTTCTTGTTCTTGAGAATTTTCAGATATGGCGCAATTACCTCATCAGTTGTTTCGCCTGTTTCCACAAGGAATTTAAGGTATGTTCTCAAAGTCAGAACGCAATATCTACGGCTTCCATCAACAGAATTGAGGAATTTCACCAGTTCCTTAACACTCGTCAGCTTGTAGTCTCTAAAATACTTCGTGTAGTACTGTATTATGGCCTTCGTGTGTTCGTGTCCGTTGTTTTGAAGTTTCAACCATGCTTTAAAACTCCTGATTAAGCTCAAATCGAGTTTCTCGAGATCTATTGCGCTTGTTCGCTCGGGAGTTCGAATCTCCCCCCCGGCGCTTTCATCATAACTGAAAATGTAAGGCAATTTTCTTGAGTCATCGCTTCATAGAACCAGAAGTGTGCAATATGATCTCAGAGTATTGTGACTCGACATTCATATTAGTAATAAGCAGTTCTTTTTGGCCCGTTCTTCCATTTGGGTCTCTATTTATGTTTCTACGGGCAGAAACTATTATCATATTGAAATTCTCGTACATCTCAGCCACCTTTCCTGAGTAGGAATTGCTCAAGAGGAATCTTACTCTCTTCTTCTCAAGATATTCGCATGCTTCTAGTAGCCTTTCCTGGTCCTCGGCCTTGAAACCTCCCTTTGCATAATCGGTGAAGTTAGATGTCCTGGAAAGAGGTGAATATGGCGGATCGAAGTAGATGAAGTCCTTCTCGGATGCGAGTCTAACCACCTCACTGAAGTCTAAGTTCTCTATGTCTACGTTCTTTAGAATTGAGCTGAATTCTAGTATATGCTGCCTACATGGAATTTTCGGGTTAACATATCGTCCGTAGGGGACATTAAAGAAACCCTTGCCATTGACCCTCCACAGTCCGTTAAAGGAATGCCTGTTAAGATACAGAAATAGAGCAGCTCTTTCTACAGATTTATCTGGATTGCCGAGTGCCAGGTTAAACCTGTCTCTTGTTCTGTAAAAGTGATCTTCATCATTCCTGAACTCCTCCGCTTCCATCCACTCTAGGAGTTCCATTGGAACATTCTTTACGACAGAGTATAGGTTGATTAGCTCAGGGTTCAGGTCTGATATGAACGCCTTACCTATGCGGCCCTGGGAATGAAGTTTTACAAGCAGGGCAAGTCCACCAGCAAAGGGCTCAAAATAGGTATCCCATGATAAAGAGGAAACAAGTCCCATAATCTCGGGCAACAATTGGCGCTTCCCTCCTGCCCATTTGACCAGCGGCTTCATCCTCTTACCAATACAGCAACTCTCGTAATTAAAATTGTCAAGATAACATTGAAGGAACCCTTAAGAAAATAGGAATATGTTTACATCGCTCGCTTTGAGAGGCGCATATGTTCGTTTAAAGACCATTATAATTGTTGAAGATGCAGTCACTTTTGATCATATGCATCCTTCTATCCTTTCTTCCTCCAGCGTAACAGAAAGTTAGAACTTGTGGGATAAAGGAAAGGCCTCATATTGAATTGCATTCCAATTTCGGGAAAGTTCCAGTGCCTGCCATAAAGGCAACTCACACATCGCAGATAAATTTAAGTCTGAAAACAGTCTCGCAATAGGTAATGAAGGTCATCGGCAGTCTTGACAATGCCATGAGGCATGGTTACAACGACAAGAGTTCTGTCTATCACTTGGTCTTCACAAAGGACTCCATATTTTCAATTAAGATCATGGACAGGAGCGAGGAGCTTAGAAAGATGGATGTTGATGCAGAAAAGACCGAAATGACTCCTGGTTCCAGCTCAAGCGCGCTTAGTGGCAGAATGGAGATGAAGATAACTGATAAAGCGCTTGAAGCTGGGAAGAAAGTGGAGAAAGATATCGACGAATTTGTAGAATCAAACCCCGAGGATGTGGAGACAATAAACTGTTCACGAGTGTCAAAAGTGGAATTTTCTAGAGGCACCCTTTTCTCTCTTCCCTATGTCAGGTTCCTCATGGAAAATACTCAAATGAAGTATGATCTGACGCGAGGTAATTTTTCGAAAGCAGGCAAATTAAAGCACGACGTCTATGAGTCGTACTCTAGAACTCTCAAAGACGTATTTGGCGACAAGCTCAGATTATTGAGATAAGAGGCTGCACTAGCTTCATCGCATCATTTTATGCTAATATAGGGGATCAGATCAATTGATTTGGAAAGGTTTAGCCTTCGTAGGCAGTCCTTGGATTTCAACTCAACACTCAGAGCACTATGTTAGCAATCATTCATACAATTGGATGCTGCCCAACACCAGGCTACTGCCAGGTAATAGTGAAACTTGTAAATAGTTGAGGGACAACTTAGTTGTGTCATGGGAAAAGGAAAGTTCTCCGCTATACAACAGTCCTTCAAGGCTGGACCAATTCAGATATGTACCGTCCGCTTGGAATTGTATCGCATAAGGACCGCTTCCTAAGAAGGAGTATGACTCTGTCAATCCGTATGTCTGAGGAGATATGTCCACCGTTTTTCCAATCGGTCCTGACGGGCTGTTCATGTAGAGAGTCACGTTCTGCAGTCCGCCTACAACAGCAAAGTAATTGAGAGAGTATGACTCCTTTGTGCCAGCAGTATTGTTCAAAACAAAAGTCTGAGTAACTCCTAAAGAAGTAATGTTTGTTATGACCGTCATTTGGCTTTTCTTGAATGATATGGTCTCGTGTACGGTATAATTTCCACTTAAGTTGTCAAATACGGCATGATCGTTGGTGACTCCTGATGCAGTCTCTCCGGGAGGGGAGGGGTAAGCATCTACGAAAATGGAATTGTTGTTGTGGGAAATAGATTCAAAGTCCAGCCCTGTGAATTGCACGCTCATGTTGCCCACACCCACCGTACCAGAGTTGAAATCGGAGCGATTGAAAGTGGGTGCACTCCCATTCTGATTGCTGATCAGTGCAGGGTATATTACAAAAGAGATTAGAATAACAGTTATGATCACTCCAGCTAAGATTGAAGCATACAGTGCGCCATTTCTTTTATTCATTCTTGCATCTCCCTTCAATTAATCTATGCTGATTGTAACTACTGACCCGCCATATTGAACATTTTGAAGACCCGCGCTATCCAACATTAGGTCAAGGGACGCATTTCCAGCATTTGTGCTATATGTCTCGTAGAGTGAGTTCGACAGGTCCTGATCCCACATTATGGTGATATTCCCACCTTCAAAATTCTCATAGAGTTTGAACTCCTGGTTACTTAGTACGTTCCTATCACTGCTGTTAGTATTGTAATTGTTTTGTTGCAAGAATCCTGAGGAAGTTGCATTTCGGGGAACAGCAGTTGTAAAATTGTACTCCATTACGCTCCCTGACATCCCTGGTATCGGATTAAGGCTAAGTACAGAGTCAAGAATTGTCAACGGAAATGTCATGTTGAAGTATTTAGTTACGAATGTTGTAAGAAGTATCTGCTGCCGAGATTGGTTAACCCAGTGAGCAGTTGTTGCAATGGTGGTGGCAAGCAATGTATTCCCATTCTGCTTAAAGTAAACTGACGGGGAGAATGAAACAGAGATATTTTTAGACGATATAAGAAGGCCAGAGTTGTCAGTAGTAACGTTATATTCATTTAGATTGAAGGAGTCTTTTTGAGGGGGGCTCATGACAGTCATTCCATCATTGTGATACCTTTCTTGTGAAATAACCACAGTAATAGAGATTACCATTAGAGCTGTAAGAATTGCAAGAGTTTTCAGGCTCCTCACAATTTTAAATTACATTTATGGTGTAAAAACTTTACCTCCAATTAGGGAATAATCTGAGTTTAAGTTCCTTTCATCAATACAGCACGCTGGAAGTTTATGATGTGCTTGTGTTCCCTGGTTCTATTTAATTCTACCTTCCCTTCGTAAAACTGAACTTCTGTAGCCTCATTCTTGTGAAATCCCTTCACCATGAAGGCAATGGTCTCTGCATCCTTCATCTCAAAATCATCTGGAATTTCGTCATAGACGCCAACTCTTCCGTCAGGCTGCCTTATTTCCATATAACCGAATGAAACAGTATAATCAATACCTGCCGCTGTATAGGTGAAATCTCCAACAGTTCTTGCATTGTTGAGGAGTATTTCGACCACTTTTGGGGACAGGGTTTTCACCTCAGTTACCGGGACATCTCCCCCCAAACTGCTCAGTGCAATTTCAGCATCCCTCTCGAATTTGTCCAATTCCTTGCTTGCCATGCTGTGCAAAAATATGTAGACGGCATATAAATTTGCCTTAGAACTTCCCCATGTAAAGTGTATTCTTTGCAGCTGCCTGATTTCTTAGCGGGAAGGAAATGAGGAATAATTTAATAATTTGGTTAATATATTTAGAATAAACTGTCAGTTCTTCGAAATATGTGGCTTATTGATACATTTCTCCGCTTTTTATCTAATTCAGTGACAAAATAGATCTGTTTAAATATTCAGTGAAAATAAGATCAGGATGCCCGACAAGCTTGACAGAAAGGACACTCAAATTCTCAATTATCTTATGGAGCATGGAAGAGACAAGATCTCAGAGATCTCCAACAATCTGGGAATACCAAGAGCCACTGTTTTTGAACGAATGGAACGACTTAGAAAGGAAGGGTACATTAAGCAGTACACAGTGAAGGTAGACTACGAAAAGATAGGATACCCAATACTTTCCTATATTCTCATTAACTTCGACTTTCACTCTGACATCGATCAGACAGAACTGGCTCGTGAGCTTGCGAAGCTTGAGACTGTTATCTCTTCATCTGTAATAGCAGGTGGCTGGGACATTATTCTCCTGACAGTGCATAAGAGCATGAAGGATCTATCGAACTTTGTGCTGGGAAAACTCAGATCCATGGAAGGGATAGAGAAGACACTCTCAGTGCCTATCTTCGATTACGTAAAGTGATAATGGCTTCTCTAAACCATTAAATAAATTTTATCGATTAAGAGCAGGTTTGCTGGGATAGCCTAGCCTGGTAGGGCGCAGGTCTGGAAAACCTGTTCTCTCACGAGATCGGGAGTTCAAATCTCCCTCCCAGCGCTTTCAAAGCTATATTTGCCAGTCAAATTACACTTTAAGTGTAGGGTATTTTTCTCACAAAAGAGGATAATGTCCAAGCCAGTGGCAAAGCTATCGCAACAGCAATCAGGAAATTCAAAGGCGATTCAACATGCACAGGACGGAGTATAATTGCAGAGACAGCTTTATCTATTTCTCTGTTTATTCCAGACTCATCCAATTATCTCCACCTCGTGAGTATGATCTCTCTTCTGAAGACCTTCGAACTCCTGTAATAAGCCGCCAAACCGGCCAAGAATATTATGGCAGCCATGATCAGGAGATCAATAGTGCTAGTTACGGAAAATAGTCCTAGAAAATTCAACCAGATGGGGGACAGGAATACTATGGCCATTACCCGGCCATAAGCCTGTGCAGACTGGACAGTTGTAGATCTCGCCGAAAGGAAGACACTGACGCGAGTGATTAGGTAAGATGAGAGTGGGGCTACCAGGAGAATTGTTATTCCAAAGCTCAGATTGGGGAAAAGCAAGTATCCTAGCTGGCCATAGGATATGACATCAGATAGCACAGCAAATATCAACCCGCCCAACAGTACACTTCCCACAGTCGGAATCATAGTCCCTATATCTTTGCCCAGAAGGATTTCACTGTCTTTAGCTGGTGTTGCTAGCAAGGGTTCGAGTGTCTGCTCAACCTTTTCACCGACAATGCTGTATGTCGCAGTGATCAGAGGAATCAGGAAAGCAATGTCGACGAACAGAAATTGAAGAGGGCCAAGTGTTTGTGAAAGCTGGGATATTGGGACATTATATACTGTTGAGATGAAATATATGACTGCGGGAATTGGTACTGCAACAGCTAGGGGGAGCAATATGAAGCTGATCAGCAGAATCTTCTTGTGCCTGATGAGGTACATCTCTTTCTTTGCAATTATCCAAGGAACAGTGAGATCCATTAATCCTCCCTCACAAGTTTCAAATAGACATCTTCAAGTGAATTCCCAGATTCTGTTACAAGCTGAACGGACCCACCTGCTTTTACAATTGAGGAGATGATCTCGGGCCTCTCCCTCTCAGTCTCCTCGAAAGTGAGAGTTATATTGTTGCCATCTACATCAATACTTTTCGGGTTTCTTGCCTTTACCGCTTTTAGAATACTCTCATTGATGCTATCCAATGAAATAGTGGTTCTCCTTCCCGCTGCGTATTTCTCTAAATTCTGTGGGCTATCCACTGCAATTAGCTGGGTTCTTATGACGCCGACCTTAGTGCAAATTCTTTGTGCCTCGTAAAGGTTGTGCGTATTGAGAAATATTGTTTTTCCGTTCTTTTTCAGATCCAGGATCAAATCTCTTATTGTCTTTGATACCTCAGGGTCGAGATTCGCAGTTGGCTCATCCAGCACCAGGATCTCTGGGTCGTGTACAAGTGCCCTGACGATAGAAACTTTCTGCTTCATTCCTTTGGAATACGTAGAGATATTCCTATCCTTAACATCCCAGAGGTCAAGTAATTTCAGGTACTTTTCTATATTCTCCTTTATTGTTCCAGGATCGACCTTGTATATGCTTGCAAAAAATTCCAAATTGCGCAGGGCGCTCATTGTTTCATAGAAGCCTGGGCTGTCAGGAACATACCCTATAGATCTTCTGATCTTCACAGAATCTACGCTATCAGATATGTCAAGGCCAGTCACTCTGCCTGAACCAGAAGTTTTTCCTATCAAGCAGCAAAGCATTCTCACAGTTGTGGACTTTCCGGCCCCGTTTGGACCAAGCAATCCAAAGATATCTCCTTTTTCAATCAGCATCGAAATGCTATCCACTGCAGTAAGCCCGCCATACTTCTTTGTGAGATCCTCGACCCATATAACTTCCTTTGGCATTTGTCCACCTCACTCTTTGACGTAAGTATTCAAAACGTTTGCCCTTCCGCTGAAAAGAGCCACAATGGAGTTTCCCTCAGATGATGCATCCAGCACCCTTCTCGAGGGTGCATACAAGTTCCCTTCATTGAATTTAAACATCATAATCTAGTAATGTGAAGTTTAGATATCATAACGGGGCATAGTTCGTGTTGTGAACCAACTTAAGCCATACTCCCAAAAGTTAAAGTCAAAGAAGCGAGTTAGCTTTAGGAATACTCCATGGCGCAGTCTGTGGTCAATACTCATTCCAGTGAGGAACACACTCTCGGGAATAGCAAGAGAATAATGAGGACATCTGACCTTGATTCTAGTTGGATTAGAGCGCAGCGCTATAAAATAGAAAAAGGAAAAGGAGTCGCATATCTGCTACTTTCGCTGATGGTACTGGCAACTATTCTGATCCATTCTGAGATACCTTCAATTATGCTCCTTGTGTTGTTAAACACAGCCAATGGGGGTGTAGTCTGGTATGCAGTGTGGAAAGTGGGATTTCGAGGCATAAGAGTTGATGATTATTTAGATTATGAAGGGAAGTCCGGGTCGAGTAATGAGGGGTTTAAAATTCCATCATATATGATTCAAGGTATAATTCTTAACTTGACCTGGCTATCATTTATCATACTAAGCGGAACAGGGCACCTTGCCTACTCATTTCCTATTCCTTTCATATTTGCCCTAGAACTCATAGTTTTTCCATTAATGATCCTGCTGAAGGAAGAGTATGTCATACTGAATATAGAAGCCATGGACTGGGCATTCATCATCTCATTTGCAGCGGCAGCGCTTTCAGTGCTCGTAAATGGAGTTGGAGTTTTAGGTTTTGTTGCCGCAATACCAGTTTGGATAGGTGCAGGATTGAAGTCGCTTTATGATGCTCCTAACTGGCTTCCATCTAATTTTGGGAACGAAGCTGATTTGACTTCTCAGACCACAAAGGAAGCTGCTCATAAGCTTGCATCCATGGGGCCACTCTCCAATTCTTCCAGGGTAGGAATCCTAATGATCCTGCAGGGAGAAAAAAATGCTACGTTCACAGATCTCCTAAGGGATACAGGCATGGCAAAGAGCTCATTAAGATCAAGTCTTGATACATTGTTGAAGGCAGGCTTTATCTCAACGAGGGTTGTTCTTTCCTCAAGTGACAGGCCCAGAACTCTCTTCGAGAAGACTGAAAGAGGGGGTAAAGCAGTTGATGAATACACTTCTTTCATGAGGAAACTATGATAATCACTTTCAACTGATTAGAGTCAATAGCCATGGTGTCTGCATCAAGTATAACAAACTCTGAAATATTGCCCCTTGTAAGAATAATTGGTATGGAGGATTTAGGTTGATAGGCGTTCCAGCTGAACAACCCTTGATCAATCAATATTTGTTGACCCAGGCAGACGCTTAAAACATATTGCTTAAAGGGAATAGAGGAATAGAGAGCTTCCCCTGTCACTTAAATCAGATCAGAAAATATTCACTTTTGAAATCTTTCTTTTAAATGTAATCTATGCAGCCTTGATCATAAAATATGGGGATGGCTGGACAGTTTTGAACTCCTTCTATTACGTTGTAACAACGAGTCAAGTCTCACCCTACTTGGAATAAATGGATTTGTAAATATAGGGGGAGGTTTCCCCCTTAACAGTTAAGCAGCACCGTTGTCTATCACTCTAAATTTTCCCCTTGTTAAGCGGAAAAGCAGAAGGGACAAGAAAGGTAGGATATATACGGCTATCAAAAGTAAGTCCAGACTTCCCTGACTTCTCATGAAAAAAATGAAACCAAAGAGCGTCAGTATCTGGCTCACCAACCAGATGCCCGTATACTGTCGGACTATCTTTCTATTCTTACGCTTTTGGGCTATCAATAAGGGATAAAGAAACATTGCAGTCCACAAGAAACCTACTGTTAGATACACAAGTGTATTCCATTCTAACAATTGATTTTGATTAGGGGCATTTGTTCCGTATAGATCAAGATATCCAACGCCAATAAAGAAGAATACAAATACGGAAAAGAGAAAATATAGTACTATTAGGAAAAGCCAAAAAAGCTGTTGCCTAAATGAGAATAAAACGGATGAGACCCTAGCTGACTGCATATTCAATCACCATACCATTAGTTGGATTAAATATTACCTCCCACCCCTTCACCATGGAGGCGAAGGGGTAGGCCAGATACCCTCATGATTACCGGCCAAATCATATATTGCGGGCAGGGCGTCTCCAAATATTGGGTCATAGGTCCAGGGCTGGTCAAAACCTTGGCCCCAGAAGTTAGTGTAGTGGTTAGTATATGCCCCAACCTCTTCGTAAATTCCATAATCCCAAGGGTCCCACCAATGTCCTGTGGACTCGCCCACTAGTGCATAGAAGACTGCGTTTCCATTCTGGTCAAGGTGATTGTTCAAGAAGTAGATTGAGTATAAGGTCAAGCTACCAATAACAACTGCAGTAACCGGTGCAGCCGCGACAGACGAAATGAGAGCTATAGCACCAGCTGCAATCAACACTCCTGATACGAAAGACAAAAAGGCAGCCAAATTGTTAAAGCCCACTGAACCAAGGAACGTGAAATAAGAGACACCTATTGCCGCATTTCCCCACCAGAAGCTTTTCTCAGAATATGTACCTGAAATACCAGGAGGCGGTTCTTGGTATGGTACTGCATTTTGACCTTCATTTACTGCAGGCGTGGCTCCTGCATTAGAGGAAGTTGTGCTTTGGGAGCTAAATTGAGGTTGTGAATAGTTAAGTGTTACCATAATTGAGGCATATGTCGCGTTGTAAGCTGTTATGGACACTGAATTGCCGCCATAATGAGAACTAGTTCCTACAGAGGAAGATCCAATATCAACTACAGGGACAACTTCACGTATCATTTCAATGTTAGAAACCATCCTGTAATGGAGACTATACCCCTTCGCCACGTTCGCATTTTTGACATCTGAAGTCATGTTAATCCAACCAGTGTCTGATACCATCGGGGCGGCAGAAGTGACATTCGAAGATCCACGGCTTAGAGTCGACAAGGATATTATCCCAACCGAACCAGCCAAAATCATTGCCGTTGCCAACATCACTAAGATTTTAGAAAATCTAGACATGCTAAAGCATGTCACGTCAGGTTTTTAAACACATCACCTAACATGTTAAGTGCAAGGATATTATAGATTGAATAAGCAGGTGCTGCTTATTATTGAGACTCATCAAGTTGTCATGGATGGCAATAACATCAGGTATTCGGCAATGTGGTTACTAGTTAGATTTCACGATTTATTGGAAATATTTTCAAAATTCCCTTGTCCGATGTCGGACGACGAACCAACTTTGATATATCAATATATGTTGATTCAGGCAAATGGTTAAATCACCTTCCATAAGGGAATTAATGAACAGAGACCATCCCCTGTCACCACTCTCTGATCGCGCAATATTCACGGGCGGTATTTTTCTGCTGAGCATAATTGTCGCCACTCTAATCATTAAATTCGCCGATGGTTGGACACTCGTGAATTCCTTCTATTATATCGCTATGGTAACAACCACCAATGGAGCACCCTTTCAGCCTGTAGATCCTGGCGTGGTGGTTTTCACATCACTTTGGGCATATTTCTCCTTCCTTTTACTTGCGACATTAGTTATAAACTCGTTCGGTCCCCTAATAGGGTACCTTATTAACGCAGGTGCAAAGTATCTAAAGGAGGCAGAGAACGCAATTGAGGAATCACACAGGAACAAGGCGGAGAAACCTTAAACTGCTACGTACATCACACTTTCCGTTGCTTCCTGTGAATAGCTGTAAGGGTACAAAGATCACAGCCATTAACGCATTCAAGAATTCTGTTTGGGTTACTGGCGGAAACCAGTTGACGCCTAAATAGGTTACAAGCATATTCAATACAGAGATGAATGAAAAGAAGAGGATAAGAGTCGTTGACACCCACACAGAAGGGGAGCCAACGAGAGTCATAATTAGGAGGAACATGCCGCCGGGATGTCTGGGCGCGCTCGATGCAAGAGAAATATTTGAAAGGACTGAAAAGTTCACAAGAACTGCTATCCTTCAAGAGCCAAGGGGTCACAGGGACCAGTTCGGCTCTGTTGTATATCCTTCTAAGGATGAAGAAACTGATTTTACTGTATTCTTTCTAACAACAGACGGATTTTTGGATATGTGCGCCCACGCGACTATCGGAACAACGACTGCACTTGTGCATGATGGTATGATTCATGGTAGCGATGAAAACCGCATAATCAGGTATAATACACCAGCGGGGAATGTGGAGGTTTCCGTAATAATTGAAGACGGAGAGGCAACTTCCGTGACATTGAAAAATGTCCCCTCATTTTATCTCGGAAAGACTACCATAAGGTTGGAGGATAATCCAAAGAAAGAATTATCTGTGGATCTGGCTTTTGGTGGAAATTTCTATTCTATTGTTGATTCAGAGGAGTTAGGCATCAAAGTGGAACAAGAAAACATCGACCTGCTGAGGTCCATTGGTTCGACGATTAGCAAAGCAGTCAGGGATCAGATAGGGCCAGTCCATCCCGAGAACAGTTCGATTAGCCCAAGTCCGCTTACCATGATCACTGGAGATCCAAAGCTGAACCATGAAAATTACAGGAATATTGTCATTTTTCCAAATGGAAGTTTTGACCGATCTCCTTGCGGTACAGGAACCAGTGCAAGGGCATCCGTACTTTTTGACAAGGGAGAGATAGGATTGGAGGACTCTTTCACTCACGAGTCGATTACAGATACAACATTTCGATGCACTGTCAAGGGTACCACAAAGGTTGGAAGGTATGAAGCAATCATACCAGAAATAACTGGGAGAGCCTGGGTAACACAGATATCTGAGGTTATAATCAACAATGATGATCCATTGACATACGGATTTCTCGTGGAATGAAGGCACTGAAAACTTGGTATGTTAATATTATTGTGACTCGAAGGTGACAGGAAGGTTCCTAAGGCCATACACAACTATTCCACCAACAGGCTCAAATTCGGCTTTTCTATCGACAGTCAGCTTCCCTAGCTTGCTGTTTAGAACCTCAATGGCTATCTTTGCTTCCAATCTGGCAAGCGGCGCACCTAGGCAGAAGTGTATGCCTTCGCCGAATGCTATATGCCTGTTTGGGGTGCGTTGTATATCAAAAATATCTGCGTCTGTAAATTCGTCAGGATCTCGATTTGCAGAACCAATCCACGCGATTACTGGTTGCCCTTCCTTCAGTGTATGACCGGATACCTCAGTGTCCTTTGCACAAGTCCTGAACATTGACTGCACAGGAGACCTGTACCTCAAGACTTCCTCGATCATTTTAGGGATCAACTGCGAATCAGATAGGACACTGTCATACACTTCCTGGTTTCTGTCCAATGTCAGAATGGTATTTGTGATGAGATTTGTGGTGGTTTCATTTCCTGCTACGAGCAGCAGAACGCAAAAGCCCAGAAGCTCGAAAGGGTTCAGTTTCTGCCCGTCTACCTCAGCTTCCAGCAGGGAGCTGATAAGGTCGTTTCCAGGATTCTCTCTTTTCTGCTCTATGATATCATTGAAGTACATTCCCATGGCGATCTGTGGCTCGGAATAGCCACCGCTATCGTCTGAGAAGTTGTCTCTGGCTCCCGATACAAGCTGATCAGACCACTTCTTGAATTTGGTCCTATCCTCTGGAGGTATACCGAGTAGCTCGGCGATGACAATGACTGGGAGCTGGCCTGAGTAATCATTTACAAGATCAAACTCTCCTTTTTCTCGGAAATCTTCCACCAGATTTTCCGCTATCTCCTTGATCCTGGGTCCCATCTGCTCCACCCTTTTTGGTGTGAAGGCTTTTGAAACCTGGGATCTGAGTTTTGTGTGCCGTGGAGGATCTGAACTGATCAAGCTTGCGCCTATCGGGTTTTCTTCGGAAGCTCCTCTTCCCTGAGATGATGAGAAGTAGGAATAGTCGGAAAGCACCCTCTTTACGTCCTGATACCTAAAAACATGCCAGAATCCACTGCTCTGATCATAAAAAACTGGACTTTGCTCTCTCATTCTTGAATACCATGGAAAAGGATTGAGGGGGTCTCTCTTAACACTCTCCATAAAAGTCAATTGAAATCTGAACCTTATATTTATCTGACTACTCAACTGAAGGAATCGGAAAAGAATCATTAGCTCCGAACCATAGGGCAGTTAATGGACCTTGACCAACTAAGGAAAAGGGTGGCAGAATTCATTGATTTGAGGGACTGGAGACAGTTTCAGACCACAAAAGATCTTGCAGAAAGCGCCTCAGTAGAGTCAAACGAATTGCTTGAACACTTTCTATGGAGGGACGGAAGAGAGGTTGATCAGATACTCAGGAGCGAGAAAGGAAGCGACATGCTTACAATGGTCAAAAATGAGACTGCTGACGTTCTTTTCGCTTGTCTGGCAATTGCCGACCATCTTGATTTTGATCTAGAAGATGCGTTCAGAAACAAAATGAAGGAACTGGACAACAGATACAGAGTAGACAAGGTCAAGGGGAAGGTTGTAAAGTTCCCCTCTGGCAAGTAAAGATAACATTTTCAACATGCCCTTCCAGATTGCTCTTGATCCGGATATTTATCGGGCAATTCATTTTATATTGGATGTGAGTAGCGCAACTGGACTATTGGGCGTTCAAAATGATGGTTCCAAAGGGAACTCGCGGAAAGATGATTCTTCTGCTAATGATTATGACGCCGGGAATACCGGAATACCTTACGGGTTCAAGTCGAATAACCGACCTAATAGTTAACACTCCATCTTTCTTCATAGGGTTGATCCTGAATATAGGCCTGTACTCAACAGGAGCTCTCCTGATCAGGGAATTCTCGGTCCGTTTCAACAAAGGATGGGGTAGCATATTGGCACTTGGCTGTGCCTACGGCATAATGGAAGAGGGAGTTTCAGTCCACACGTTTGTGCAAACGGCAGGGAACCCTGTCGGGCTATTATCCATCTATGGGAGATACTTCGGGGTAAACTGGGTCTGGTCCGTGGGTCTTACCGTCTTTCACGCTGTATTTAGCATTGCGCTCCCACTGCTCCTGCTCTCGCTCGCATTCCCAGAACATTCAAAGCATTCACTCCTCGGAAAGAAAGGCATAGTTGCAGTCTTCTCAATGTATATGATCACTGTTGTATTTCTAAATCTGTTCCTTTACTCAGAAACTACTAGGGCGATGCCAACGGTTGCTGATTATGTTGCATTTGCCGGTTTATCTCTCATTTTCGTCCTAATAGCGTCAAAGCTATCTGGCAGAATCACCAAGCCAAAAGGTGTGCCAATTCAAGGAGTAAAGAAGTTCTACTTCATGGGCCTTGCAGTCTTTCCGCTTTATGCAGCCTATGCATTCCTACCAGTAGGGTCCAATGGTTCTGGCAGAATATCTCCAGTTCTGGATATAGTGCTTTACCTTCTAGGAAATCTGTTCCTAATGGTATTGATTGCCAGAAAAATGCCATCAGAGAACAACGGCCGGGCAAAACTTTCCCTTGCTGCTGGTCTAGTCACACCGCTGTTGGTATGGGCAGAGTTGATGGAAATCTCCGGTAGAGTCACGTTCATAACTATTGTTGCGATAATCGCTCTAGTTCTTCTTTTCAGGTTAAGAAAATCCGTTGGAAAGAAATCAGACTTTACATTTACATAAGGGGACAGAGCAGTATAGCTTATTGATAAATTCAAAGTATAATTAGGCATTTCAGGAGCTCAATTGCTTCACTTCAAGTTTGGACCGGCCTATTTAGATTAATCGGTCATATTTGGTACAGCTGTGGACTGTGAGTTTTTTAGAGCGGTCCTTACTACTATATTGAATGATAACGCAGGATTTGCGCGGTGGGGTATCAAAATTGGGCATGTAAGGGTGATTATACACGCTCCTTGAGACTTGGTGGCTCAACTATATATAACAAGACGGGAATTGCATTCCCATAGTTATTTTTTGGTGGTTCTGTGGAGATGAGTAACTTAACCGTCAAAAGTGAAATTCTACTTGGGGTCTTTACCTTATGTTTTGCCACATTATTGTTTGTATACTTCAGTAGCCCACTATTCAACAACCAGACACTTGCACCTTTACTAGGGTTGGGTTTTGCCCTTCTTCTCCTGCTTGGATCTTTCTTGACAGGAAAGGGAATTGTTGAGTTTCGGAGGGGAAAAATAAGGATTATAACAGTTCTATTACTTTTGATTTTATTCTTCTTCTCCCTTCCTTTTGCGGTATATATGAATTTGGCATTAGGTGTAACAACAACTATAGAGGGTAACACAGTTATTGTATTCCCGTACGGACTGATTGGAACATTACCATTGATGTTGAATTTTATGATACTGGTATCAATAATTATTTCGAGGAGCCTATATACAAAAGAAACTCTATGGTATGATACCAGAAAGAAGGGAACATTCACCCGACAAGTAATACTTTGAATGGAATGTAATCCTTTAAAGGAGCGAGATAATCACAGTTGTCGATCAGCTAATCAATCAACAAATAATCATTTTCTTCTCTGCGAACGATTCAGTTTACATTGATCAAGTTCTAGATTCTTCCGTCAAATCTGATGGAAATCATAAAAGGTAGTTCCATTTCGATACACATAAAAAAAAGAGTGAGAACTTAATACAACCACTAATGCAGAATCTTTGCTAACTGAATATTTCCCTAACGCATTCCTTCTTGTTGACAAATTTTCAGAAATTTAGCTCCTAAAGATTAGTAAAGCAACTTATGAAAATGGGTAGAAAAATGGGGCCAACCGGATTTGAACCGGTGACCTCCCGGTTATCAGCCGGGTGCTCCAACCATGCTAAGCTACGGCCCCTAGTTTCGCCTCAGGTCACGACAAGCTATTGTGCCTGAGAAGCCGGCTAAAATCGACGCGACCCAAATAAAAGTTTCTCATTCTATTTTCGCTGTGCAGCAATCATCCTGATTCTGTCAGCTCTTCTATCTTTTCGAGGTCCAGGCATACAGGACAGAGTTCTGATGTTGTGGGCAACCCGCATTTCCTGCATTTGCCCAACTCTGTCTGCGGAAACTGTCCTCTTAGCGATTCCTTGATTGTATCATGAAAATTTACTATGGCAAATTTGGTTCCTGGGTTTTCCTCCTCAAGAGTAGAGACAATGGAGCGGAATCTGTTCCTGTTCGCCTGAGCATAGTAAGGGCACCAGCCGCCTTCGAAGTCTATCCCGTTCAGCACCGCATAGAGCATCACTTCCTTTTCCGGAATTCTTCTAAGTGGGAGTACTCTTGGGGTCATGCCATTCTGGACAGATCCATGGGGAGCCATTCTTGCCATTCTTTGTGCGTCCCCCTTGGCGACATTCATCAATATGGACTGGGAATAGTCGTCTAGATTGATACCTAGTGCAACATAGTCAGCGTTCTGGACTTCTGAAACAATATTCATCAACTGCCTTCTCATCGGTCCGCAATGTGAACATGGTATGGTCAATCCACCGTCCGCGGAGACAATCTGATCCATTGTGTGCCCGAACTTTTCCTTGTATGAAACGACACTATGAGTTACACCCAATTGATTACTTAGCTTCTGTGCAGCTAAGATTCCAGGTGGCCTGTAACCTTCTATACCTTCGTCAACCGTGAATGAAGACAACTCAATGTTCTTCCTATCAGACAGTATCTTATGAAGCAGGTAGAGGGTAACTGAACTGTCCTTTCCACCGGACATAGCAACAGATATTCTGGTCCTCCTGTTACCCACTGGAAGCTGCTGCCTTATCTCCTTCTTTACTCTTCTTTCAACAAAGGAGCTCAGATGCTCACTGCAGAGGCTACTGCCGTTGTATCTAACCTCGTATACAGAATTGTTGCTGCAAAGTGAACATTTCATTGGTGATTTTATGCATAGGCTTCTCAAGCATTAACGTTACTCCAGAACCGAATAATTTGGCTGAAAGTAAATCAGTGCTTGCTGAATTTCTTCTAGTAAAAGAGTAATTAGAGAAATAAGGAAAAACAGCGGTGACTCTGATGGCTACTGGCCTTCTTTTCTCTATTGATTTCGAATATTACTCCGCGGACTCAGTGAAGGAATACTCTATCTTCTTTCCGCTCTTTATTGCCTTGTACAGGGCCGAACCAGTATCGCTGGCAATCCTCAGCCTAACAACCCCTTTTGCAGAGCTCTTGGCACTCAGGACTAGAATGTCATCTACATAGAATCTTACCTGCTTGTTGCTCACTCCAACATCAATATAGATATTCTTGTTCTTGATCTCTATGTGGGCAATTTCCCTATCTGCATAGCCACGCTCAATAATTGGCTCAACTTCTATTCCCATGCTAAGCTTCTTTTCCAGATTGGATATATTCACCCCTTTCTTGCCTATGAGCTTAGGAATATGCTCCTCATCAACCTGCACAAGTGCTCTTCCATCATCGATTAGCTTCACGTGAATCCTGTCGGTTCCAAGTCTTCTCCTTAGCTCATTATAAATCATTTCAGTTGCCAGTTTCTGCACTGCAGTGCCAGCCTTTCCTGAAGATACTGGAACAACAACTATCTGTTCACCGAAGCTGTATATCTCATAGGTAGTGGTTCCGGAAAAGAAATCATCCACCACTATGACGGGTCGTGCGAGATCTTCCTGTGTCATCCCGCTTGGGACCTTGACCACATACCTTAGGGTGAGAACCTTGGCCACCTTTCCGTTCTCTATGTACAGGACAGTGTCTATTACCTGTGGGATAAGGCCGAGCTCAATTCTTCCGATGAATCTCTGAATCGCGTCAATCGGTCTCGTCGCGTGGACAACACCTACCATTCCGACGCCCGCAAGCCTGAGATCTGCGTATACTTTGAAATCAGAGGTAACACGCATTTCATCAAAAATCGAGTAATCGCTTCTTACTAGAAGCAAGATATCACCTGTTTTTTCCATCGATCCCTCAAGGCCGGTGTATTGTGTTATCTCCTTGGCTACTTGAAGGTCCCTGGGTTTCTCCATTGTCTTGACGAGCTTATTTTTAGCGCTGTAGAATTCAGCCAGGGCTTGGACGAAGGTGCTCTTTCCTGCTCCGGGGGACCCCGCAACTAGGATACCGTTAGCCTGGTTCTCAAGCCTTGATATCAGATTCTCTGGAAGTTTGTATTCTTCCATGGAAAGTTTCTTAATCGGCCTGACTGCAGTGATCTCAAGATCGTCAGAGAACGGAGGCCTGGTGATTACTATTCGTATATTCCTGAGCTGTATGACCGTGGCTCCATGCATGTCCATTTCAATAAAGGATTGGTCCTCCAGTTTCCCTCTCTTGACTATGTTGCTTGCTACGCTCTCCAGATCCTTGGTTGATACTTTGTAATTGAGTTTTTCATACTCCACGCTCCCAGGATAGCCCTTCTTCACAAGTGGATGCATATCTGGTTTGAGGTGGACAGATGTTGTTATCTCATCAAAGAATTCTTCAATGTTTCTGACTATGGATTCAGGGTGCTGCAGGTACTCCACTTTTATGCCCTTTATCTGGGCGAGGTCTCTCTGAATGTTGTCTCCCGTCACTAGAATTGCATCATTTTCAGCGGCAACTGTCCTTATGATCTCATCTATTTCCCCACTCTTTGCCCTTCTGATTTGCCAATCGGAGGGCCTCCTCCCCTGAATATCGATGAAAACTGATCCGTCGTTGGAAAGGTCTCTTATCTTCTTTAGCTCCTCTAGTGCTGCAAAACCTATAGATCTTCCTTCATTTGCCTGGTGCTCGACTTCGGCAAGCATTGCTTCTGCAAGTATGATTCTGCTTTCACCTTTCTTTGAGGTTATGAATGAATAGAACCTCCCGTCAACAATGACCGAGGTATCTGGTACGTAATCCACGCATACTGAATTTATCCCTGCTATTAAGGGGTTTGATACTGCTAGCCCCAGGGCAGTACTGCGATGATCATGTTCTGCTGGAAGCCATCTCATCAGCTTTATAAGGCAGCTTGAGAGTGATGCATTACACTCAGAGAATAATTGATATACATTATCTAAGTGATAGATTAGGTCACGCATATGATGAACCATGCTACAGGAGAACCGGCAGTAAGCCTCCCCTGAGAAAACACTATGCAATAACTCATATCGGAGAATTCTCATATAGTGATAAATTAGTGGAAGTGGAAAGAAATGGAAAGGGATTACTTCTTCAACAAAATGATCGACAGGACTGAGACTGGCCTCCTGTTGTGCATTATAGGGTTTGCCTTATCCTGGATTCCTTACATTCAATATCTGGGATTGCTGTTGATTTTCATCGGACTGATTCTGCTCATACTGGGCCGTGATGCCTTTAGCCAAAGACATGGAACATTTGTCATTCTCGGGTTCATTTTGCTGATTGCAACATTTGCACTTTCCTTCATTCTTGCATTTTCTCTGTTCTTCAGCCTCTTGGCAAACTTAGGATCAACTTCAGGGTTAGAATCTGCTTTCAAATCTTTTCTTATTGAGGTCTTGGCAGTATCAATAATTGGAGGTATGTATCAGGTCCTTGTTGCATATGAAATTTCAGACCATTATGGCAAGATATTGTTGATCTCTGCTTTCGTGATCGCCGCTGCCATACCAATTGGATTAACTGCCATTATCTTGCCCCAAGTGAATCACGTCCTATCCCAATCCCTATCAGGTGGGAACCCAGCACAACTCGCTGCTCTTGAATCCCAATTGAATGTCTACAGGCTCTTAGATGCAATACCTGGCTTGATGTTTGCATATGCATACTACCTTGCGAGAAGCAGAATTGTCAAGGGAATCATACCTCCTGGAAACAAAGCGGAGGAAGGGGCTATTCCAGACAAAGGTTATCTCTAATTCCTTTCTTCCCTAATTGAATGGTACAGGAATCAGAAGATGTATCAGAAGTTGCAGCGAGAATAGCTAACCAATTGAAGTTGCTGCTCGGTGACCTTAGTCAAAAGTCTGCCCTAGCATTCTCGGGTGGGCTTGACAGCACAGTCCTCATGGTTGCTTCAGGTAAGACATTGGTCCCATACACTGCTGGATTTCCTGAGTCAAAGGATATACTTAATTCCAGACAAACTGCCGATATCCTGAAATTCAAGATGAATGAAATCCAGTTGAACCTGGAAAGTCTGCGAAAATACCGGGATGTTGTAATGGAATTAGATCCTAGGACTACATTATCCGAGATCGGTTATGAAATCGTCCTTTCTGCTGTCCTTGATCGCACATCTGAAAAGACTGTTGTGACAGGACAGGGTGCAGATGAGATTTTCTATGGATACAGAAGATTCCTGGACGACTCTGAGCTGATGAACTCAGGGCATCTTGAAAAATTGTATGTGAGAACTCTTCCCCGAGAGAAAAAAATTGCAGCATACTATGGTAAGAAATTAGTAACACCATATCTTGACAAACAAGTAACAGACCTTGTTAGCCCATTTGACAGAAATGCTCACATAATAGGCAACAGAAACAAAGTCATTCTGAGAGAGGTGGCTAGATGTCTGGGGATACCTGAGTTAATCACGGAAAGACCAAAAAAAGCAGCTCAGTTCGGGTCAGGTGTAAGTAAGGCCCTGATTAAGATCTGACACTTAACTTGCTGTTGATGGTGAGGAGGCAATTTCATTTTGCAAGATGTATATTTCAGGCCGATTCCTCATAATTTGATTGATATTGATTCCAGAATTAGTATCTGGTCTCAAATCTGTTAAATATAATCTTAAAATCACCCATCAAAGCCGGAGCAATCAAATTCAGTGATAAAATGACTTACATTGGCATAATCGGAGGGAGTGGGCTTTACAACATTCTTGAGAGTCCTGAGTCGAAGGAAATAGACACGCCATTTGGAAAACCTTCTGGAGAGGTGGAAATAGGCAAAATCAATGGCGTTGAAGTTGCATTCATCCCCAGGCATGGAAAGAAGCACACAATACCGCCACACAAGGTGAACTACAGGGCAAATGTATACGCACTTCAAAAGGTTGGAGTCCAAAGGATAGTTGGGATAAACGCAGTGGGCTCACTCAAGGAAGAGCTTTCTCCAGGAACTACTGTAATCCCCGATCAGTTCATTGATTTCACTCGAAGGAGAGAACTCACATTTTACGACGGACCAGAGGTATATCATATATCGGCTGCAGATCCATTTTGCGATGTTTGCGGAAGTATTCTGAACGATAAGGCGAAACAGGTAGGGGCAAAGCCGCACCTAGGGGGCACATATGTGGTTGTGGAAGGTCCAAGGTTTTCCACTCGCGCCGAGTCAAAAATGTTCAGGCAATTCGGTGACATAATAGGCATGACTCTAGTGCCTGAAGTCAATTTGGCTGATGAGCTTGGAATGTGCTATTCAGTCATTGCCACAGTCACAGATTATGATGTATGGGCTGACAAGCCTGTAGATGCGTCCGAAGTAATGAGGACTATGAAAGAGAATGAAGAAAAGGTGGTGCAGATTATAAGAGAATCATTGCCACTTATTAACGAAAAAAGAACTTGCCAGTGTTCTAAGAGACTGGAAAGTGCAAAATTATGAGGAAATAGACCATGAAAATTAAATTCTACGGAGGAGCAGAGGAAGTCGGAAGACTTGGTATAAATTTGGATTTTGGAGACAAGTCCTTTCTGGTGGACTACGGTGTAATACCTGAGAAGCCACCCTTATACCCGCTTCCGGCAGACCCAGTGAACGGAATATTCATCACGCATTCGCACCTTGACCATATTGGATCTTTGCCAATATACTACCATGACAAGGTGGCAGATTTCTATGCTACAACCATGACTGCCAATTGTATGAGACCAATGTTGAATGATTCCCTTAAGGTAATGAATCTTGAGGGGTATCCACAGAGGTTCAACAGGGACGACATAGATTCCCTGTTCACGTACTATGTGCCGTCGAAGTACATGGAAAGCTTTGACATTGGCGGGATTACTGTAACTCCATACAATGCTGGGCATATTGCAGGCTCTTCTATGTGGAAGTTTGAAGGGAAGAAATCGGTGATGGTCACTGGAGACATTTACACCAGGGACACCCATCTCCTTCAGGGTGCTGAGCCTGTGAAGACTGATATATTGATCACGGAAAGCACCTATGCTGGAAAACACCACGAAGACAGGGATGAAGTGAAAGCAAGGTTAAGAAAAAGAGTCCAGGAGATTGTGGAGGATGGTGGGAAAGTCATCCTACCAGCCTTTGCAGTGGGCAGAACCCAGGAGCTCATAATGACACTTGCAGATCTGGACTACAGGATCTCTGTGGATGGGATGGGTAACCTCATAACGGGACTTTATTTGCAAGAACACGGTTTTCTACGGTCCATGAAGGAATTCAGGAAAGCTGTCGGTAGAGTTAGGCAGATCCGAGGATTCAGGATGCGGGAAGATGCGATTAACAGCGATGTTATAATCACGACCTCGGGAATGCTTGACGGAGGGCCAGTGCTGAACTACCTTCAGAAGCTTGCAGACGATCCAAAGAGCGCAATATTTCTCAGCGGATACCAGGTCGAAGGAACAAATGGAAGGAGCCTTCTTGAAACTGGAAAGCTGAAGATTGCGGGTGCTACTGTGAGGCCAGATATGCAGGTAGAGTTCTTCGATCTATCGGGACATGCCGGGCACGACGATCTTGTAAAATTCATAAAGGCCTGCGAGCCTGAAAAGGTCGTATTGTGTCATGGGGAAAACAGGGAACTTCTCATAGAAGACCTAGAGGAATTTGACTTGGAGCTGCCTTACAACGGAAAACAGTTCACCGTATAGGACATTCAAAACTATATAAATAGGGCAAAAACCTAACCGATTTATGGAGCCCTTCCTGTCTCTCCAAAACATACGCATGGAGTACAAGTACAGGAAGACATCCATTGTCAGCATTGAAAACATTACTTTTGACATAAACAGGAACGAGTTTGTTTCCCTGATAGGGCCATCAGGATGCGGGAAATCCACCATTGTAAAAATGATCCTGGGCTTGGCATCTCCCTCCGGAGGAAAAGTCCTGATGGATGGCAGGGAGATAAGAAGCGGGATGGGCAAGGTTTCTGTGGTCTTCCAGTCCTCGGCACTCTTCCCCTGGCTGGATGTTCTCCAGAATGTACAGCTAGTTCTGGAGCCGATCATAGGTGAAAAGGAAAAAAGGGAGGAAGTCGCAATGAAATTCATAAAAATGGTGGGGATAGACGGTTTCGAGAACGCGTACCCCCGTGAACTCTCGGGCGGAATGAAGCAGAGGGTTGCAATTGCCAGGGCATTGTCCACTTCACCGGATCTTTTAGTGCTGGACGAGCCATTTGTAGGGCTGGATGTCTTTGCAGCACAGGCAATGAGGGAAGAACTTCTCGACCTGTGGGAAGATCCAGACCTGCCACCACATACAGTGCTTATGGTCACTCACAACGTAGACGAGGCTGTTCAGATGAGCGACCGGATTGTCATATTGAGCAAGAGGCCCAGCCATGTAATAGAGAGCAAGCCTATTGAGCTGAAAAGGCCCAGAAACACAAGAAATGACGAATTCTACAAAACAGTTGACGATGTTGTAAAGGTCATGTCAGGATAAGCAATCAAATCAGGCCTAGGCTCTTCAGTGCGTCCAGGAAGTATTGCACTGCAAACGCGGCAACAAGAAGACCGAATATTCTAGTCAGGGCTTTCATGGGCCTTTCGCCCACGAGACTCATTATTTTCTGGGAATAGGCAAAGAAAAAGTACACAATTGCGAAGACTATTAGGATTGATATTAGAGTGAAGATTTCTTCAATGAGCCCTCCCTTCATTAGTATTATTACGAGCGATATAGCTCCGGGCCCTGCAAGAAGTGGAGTGGCAAAGGGAACTATGCCCACATCCTGCGGGATGCTGGAGCCTCCCCTGGTGGACTTTGGCTTATCGCCTTCCCTGACCATTTCTATACCCATGATTAGGAGAATCACTCCTCCCGCAATTTCAAGAGCTTCAATGGAAATACCGAAGAAGTAAATGATCAGGTTCCCGAGGACTGCAAAGAAGACAAGGATAAGGGAACCGTAAACAACTGCGTCTCTAGTGGCTAATTTTCTGGCTTTGGGGTCCATCTCATAAGTGGCTGCAATAAACATTACGAGCGTCCCGAATGGATCGATCACCACGAACAGTGGTATAAATATGGCAAGGAAGTTAACTGCCCCGAAAGCCATCTACTGTCAGAGAGGTAAAACAGTCATTTATGATTAAAACTTTGTAATCTATCTTGCCTGGTACCTTTTGACCTTCATGTCCACATTCGTTTTTCAATTAGTTTCAATGAAAAAATGGCTTGTTCGTGAATCCTCTTCTAAAAAGAATGTCGCATGAAAATGCCGTTACAAAAATGCTTCTGAATATAGCTCAGGTGGCTATTTTTGGCACTCATGAACGCAAGAAAATGTAAACTATTTAACTTTATTGAGATACTCTGCCGAATGAAGATCATCGTACTGGGGGCAGATGGATATATAGGCTGGACACTGGGCCTAAGACTTCTAGACAGAGGCCACGAAGTTGTGGGAGTAGACAATTTTATCACAAGAAAAAGAGTCAGAGAAGTCAAATCTTCATCAATTCTCCCCATAAGCAACTTCGAGAAGAGGAATTCAGATCTCAAGGCTAAAACTGGCAAGAACATGCTATTTTACAAAGGAGATGTTGAAAACTCCAACTTCATTGATGACATTATAAGGAAGGAAAAACCTGACGGAATCGTGCACCTTGCTGAACAAAGGTCTGCACCCTATTCCATGATAGGTTTGAGGCAGGCGAAGGAAACCATGGTCAAGAATATTGTCAGCACCATGAACCTGATATATTCAATGAAGGAGCACGCTCCCAGGTCTCATCTACTGAAACTTGGCACCATGGGAGAATACGGAACGCCCAATATAGACATTCCTGAGGGCTTTTTTGATATAGAGTATAACGGAAGGCGAGATACCCTCCCCTTCCCTAAGAACGCAGGTTCTTGGTATCACTGGACTAAGGTGCATGATTCCAACAACCTGATGTTTGCTAATAAAGTGTGGAACCTCAATATAACAGATGTTATGCAGGGAGTGGTCTATGGCACAAGAACTCCCGAGATTAGTGATACATCCCTATACACGAGGTTCGACATTGATGAAGTATGGGGAACTGCCCTGAATAGATTCTGTGCACAGGCCGTCGCAGGAATGCCAATAACACCTTACGGAAAGGGCGGTCAGACTCGTGGCTTTCTGTCTCTTGAGGACAGTGTAGCATGCCTGACACTTGCACTTGAAAATCCGCCGGAAGACGGTGAGTACAGGGTCTTTAACCAATTTGACGAGCATTACTCAGTGAGACACCTTGCAGAAATGGTCAAGTCAGTATTTCAGGATGAGTTTGGCAAGAACTCTGTGATAAAGAGTGTACCAAATCCGAGAGTGGAAAAAGAAGAGCACTACTACAATCCATTGCATGAAAAGCTAAAGAAGCTAGGCTACAGAAGATCCAGGGAACTCAGAGAAGACATGGTTACCATCCTGAATGATCTTATGAAACACAGGAAGAGGATTCTGAGGTATAAGGATGTCATAATGCCCAGAACTTTCTGGGAGAAAAGCAAGGGTCTCTAATACTCAGCCGATGCTCTTCAGCGTCCTTTGCAGGACATCTACGTACTCCCGTGCTACTCCGACGCTCACCCAGTCCTTCTGGCTGATTTCAAGCCCAACTGTGCTAACTCCTGTCCTGATACTGCTGTTAATCGCGGGCGTCAGTTCAGTTCCAGCGGCTGTTTCCTTGATGAAATCGAGAACTGTGCTGTTAAGGTAATAGAACGCCGCCAATGCAAGATTAGAGGGCGGAGTCTTTGATTTCTCAACTACTTCAGTCACTCTGAGGTGATCTTTCTCATTTTCTACAGCAGCAGTGCCGTACCGCTGTGGATTGGCAACATGGAAGAGTGTCAATATATTGTCATTTCTATTCTTTGAAGCTGTCTTGACAACACGTTTCAAATGCTCCTTAGAGAGAATAATGCCATCGCCAGCGTTCAGGATGAAAGGCTCTCCGTCCAAATAGGGCCTTGCCTTCAATACAGCATCTCCAAATCCATTTTTCTGGTCCTGGTATGCGAGAGTGATCGAGGGGAACTCCTTTTTCAGATAATCCTGAGTGTAGGAGTCCTCAGGGTCTACTACAGCAATGAAATCATTTATTCCCAGCTCTGAAAGCCTCGTTATTATGCAATCTATCATTGGCCTAAGAACAATCTCCCCATCTCTTCTGTCATATATGGGAAGCATCTCCTTCCTGAGCTTGCCATCCAGACCTGACCTGGTACCAAGTCCTGCGGCGGTAATGACGGCTCTCATAGGGTTTAGGAAATCTCTTAGGTGCTGTTAAGGATATGCCTTTGAAACAGTATATGAATTAGCGAACTATACAATTGCTAACAGTGTTACATATTTGATTATGCCAATGAAAAGGCGTTCAGTGAAAATACTCAACAACGGTAAATGGGCGGAATTCCTTTTAATCCAGTGAATCTTTCCGCAAAGTCCCTGCTGAACATCAGTAGCGCTTCTGTCTCGGTTAATACGGTATTATTTGACATTTCTGCGACCTCATCTCTTGAAGGTGACATTTATTTACCGGATTGAGAGTGAAGTGATTGCGGTCTTTTGTTCAGATTTGAGCTCTTGGATAATTTGAAACTCGGTTTTGCTCCTTATTATGTTATGCGCTACTTGTGCCGCTGGTCTTGAGATTTTAATTATTTACCACAACATGAGAGGTGGGAGCCGAAAACCAACCGCAAATTCATAATATACTCAAGCACAATTACACATTATGCCCGACTCCTCCCCGGACTTTTTCACACTAGATGATTTTAACATGGAAGGGAAGACAGTTTTCGTGCGCATAGACATAAATTCTCCAATCCACCCTGAAACTAAGGAGGTCCTTGGCAACACTAGATTTGTGTCGCATCTGGAAACAATAAACGCTCTAAGGAATGCAAAGGTAGTCCTTATTGCTCATCAGAGCCGCCCGGGTAAATATGACTTCACAAACATGAGGCAGCATGCAGCCTTAATGAGAAGAATTACAGGTAGGAACGTGAAGTATGTGGACGCACTTTTCGGTAGCCTCGTGGAAGAGACTGTAAGAAACATGGAAAATGGGGATATTATACTGCTTGAAAATTCACGCTTCTATTCCGAAGAGACTTCCATTGAACCTTCCGAGACAGACACCATGAGAAGCACAAATCTTGTGATGGAACTTTCACCACTCATGGATTATTATGTTATAGACGCTTTTCCAGCCATACACAGGTCCCAGACTACACTGGTGGGATTCAGTTACGTTGTTCCCAACGTTGCTGGAAAACTCATTGAAAGAGAGATCCTTATGCTCGAAAAATTCAGGGAGGGCAAAGAGCATCCGAAGATTGCCATCCTCGGAGGATCGAAGATTGACGACTCAATAACAGTATCCAGAAACTTCCTTGAGAAGGGCATCGTAGACACAATCCTAACCGGGGGTGTCGTTGCTAACGCCTTTCTTTGGGCAAGCGGTGTTGACATAGGCAAAAAGAACAGGGACTTCATAATAAACAACAATCCAAACCACAAGGAACTTATTGAAACTGCAAAAGGTCTGGTCTCGAAATACGGGAAGCATATAGTAATGCCTAAGGACGGTGTCTTGAACCCTTCTGGCAGGAGAATCAACATTGGAGAGGGCAAGGCAGATGGAGAACTGATCGCGGACATAGGTCTAGACACGGTCGTGGAGTATTCAGACCTGATAGGAAAAGCAAAGGCTATATTTATGAACGGTCCCATGGGCATGTACGAATTAGACCGCTTTTCTGTGGGCACCAGGGAAATAATGAGCTTTGTGACAAGATCCAGTGGGCTGAAGATTGTAGGAGGAGGGCACACTCTCTCTGCACTAGAAAAGCTGGATATGCTTCACAAAATCGATCATGCATCCACTGGAGGGGGTTCCCTGATAAGTTATTTATCAGGCGAACAAATGCCAGTCCTGGAAGCTCTAAAATTGAGCAAATCCCACTTCAAAGGTAATCAAAATGGCTGATGAGGAAGAGCAGCAACAGTACAACCCGGTTTATGAACTGAATTATCTCAGGTCTCTCCTTGAGTCAATAGACAACCAGATGAACAGCCTTCTGGGAGGACTTCAGGAACTGCGAAAGGCACATAATGTCCTGAAGGAACAGAGCATAGAGTCCTCTTCAGACACCAGAGTCTCAATTGGAGCTGGCATTTACGCTAACGCAAAAATCGAGACATCAGGTCAATTACTTGTCCCCATAGGTTCAAGCATCTACATTGAGGAAGGCAAGGATAAGGCCACTGAGAGACTGAACAGGAACATCAAGGAAGTGGAAGATTCTCTTCAGAAGATGTCGGACCAGAGGACTGAGGTCTCTAACAGGTATGAGGCACTTTCCTCCCTGGTGCAACAGCAGAGTGGCCAGGCAGAAGAACAGGTATAGGATGTTCGAGCGTTTTAAAAGAAATGTCCAAGCCTCATTTCCAGAGGAAGAAGTTCCTGCACTTATCAGAAGGGATGAGCTGGATGAAAAGGTGAGGAACATCCTTCTTGAATCAGATGTTTCATTCGAGTCTGCCGAGAAGATTGTTGAAATATTCAGAGACAGAATGGGGAAAGTAAAGAGGAAGATCGACTACCAGGTAGTTCTTGATGAACTGAAGGAAACCCTGAGGGAAATTCTGGCAGAATTCGACACAGACTTCGATTTTCTCAATCCAGGGAAGGCCCCGTACGTTGTGCTTTTCCTCGGAATCAACGGAACGGGTAAGACCACAACAGTAGCCAAGCTCGCACACTATGTAAGAAAGAACGGAAAGAGAGTGGTCCTTGCGGCTTCAGACACCTTCAGGGCCGGTGCAATTGAACAGCTCTCGCAGTTGGGTGAAAACATCGGAGTAAATGTGATCAAGCATTCTGCCAAGAGTGATCCTTCATCAGTGGCTTATGACGCTATAGAACACGCCAGGGCAAGGAATCTTGACTACGTTCTGATAGACTCGGCGGGCAGGATGCAGACCAACAAGAACCTTATAGATGAGATGAAGAAAATAAGAAGAGTGTCGAAACCTGACCTGACTCTTCTGGTGCTGGATTCGATGACTGGCCAGGACGCAGTCAACCAGGCTGATACTTTTCTGAAGGAAACCTCATTTGACGGGATAGTTCTTACTAAGCTGGACACAGATGCGAGAGGTGGTGCAGTTCTAACGATCACCATGGAGCTCGAGAAACCCATATATTTTGTTGGAGTGGGTCAGAAAATGGACGATCTTATGAAGTTTGAATCCAACTGGTATCTGGACAAGATAATTCCATGACTACTTCAGTGAAGACATTACCTGCATGATTTTCTTCACATCCATGTCAGTATTGATGAGAGGTATATTCTCGATATTTGCCAGCCTAATGGCAAGATCGTCTATCCTGTCGGGCTGGATGTACACAACTGCGGCAGGCTTGAGAGGATGCACCCTTATGGCTATCATGGGGCTTCGGCCAAGTTTCACCTCAGTGAAGAATATTATCCTCTGGCTGGACCATCCATAAAGTACGTTGTATTCAGAATATGAAAAGGAGAGTATTCCCTTGATCCCATCGACAATAGTGTAACCTCTGACTGATCTGTTCATTCCGGACGAAGAAACGTTTGTTCCGCTTATGAGCCTTACAACCCTCTCCAAAGGGACATCATGGTCATAGTCGGTTATGTCTATGATCGCTTCAGAAGGCATGCCGCTGTTGTATCTCCTAAGTATCTGTCCGCCCTTGGATCTGTCTATATTGACAAAAGCTTCCACGATCTTTTTTACAGAATTGACACCAGGCGATCGTCTCCTTCCAGCCTCGTAGTCACTGATTACAGAAGGCGAGATGCCAAGATGGCGAGAAAGTTCCAGTTGTGATATCCTAAATTCTTCTCTCCATTTTCTGAGGGTCTCGCCAGGATTTTCAGAGATTACTATTTCCCCGGCAATCTTCTGCTCGATTTCCATCCGCTCATATAGCGGTGCAGAAGTTATAAATTTGCCGAATTAGAATTCACTTAAAGTCGATTGACCTCAAATCTTAACAACTTTGTCAAGCCCCATTCTCTTCTTCTTGAAGAGCTTCGAATCCATCTGCTTGAGTTCATCAGAGATTTTTGGCCTAAACTCCATTCTATCTAGGATGTTCTTCTGCAAGTCTATTCCTGGGGCAATTTCAACTAGCTCAAGGCCGCCCCTTGAAAGGTTAAAGACAGCCCGCTCTGTTATGTATTTTACTTCCCTTTTGGCTTTGAGAGCTTGATCTCCGCTGAAGAGAATCTTATAAACGCTCTTTACAAACTTGGTTATCTCCCCATCCTTCTTGATTTCAAGTTGACTGTTCTTGACAACGATGTTACTTCTTCCCGCTGTGAAAGCTCCGGCGAAATAAATTCTTGGGGCCCCGGCAACAATTGCAGGAAAACCACCCGGACCCGGCATCCTGTCAGGCAGGATAGATGGGTTGACGTCTCCTCTTGCATCAACTTCCATGAAGCCTAGTGCTGCCATATCATTGATCCCACCCTCATAAATGATAAACTGGTCTGGCATGGCAATGGCAGCGAATGGGCCAATGGCTGCCCCAAAATTTTCACCTGTGAGTGGAACACCGCCCCATAGCCCAGATTCAATTGTGGAATATGTAAGCTTAGAGAGGTTTTCCTGCTGAAGAATTCCTGGCATGGTGGATGGTATGCCAACACCCAGGCTCATGACAACTGCTCTCCTTAGCTTGTTGATCAGTCCTACAACTTCCATGGCAAGTCTTCTCTCAATTACGTTCTTGGGGCTCACTTCATTCTGGACTCCTCCGATTTTGGACTCAGGCGGAATAATGGCACCTGAAATTCTTGGATCATATTCGCTAGATGCAGTCTGCCATTCATACGAGTCAGGCGATACAATAACGTAATCCAGAATTGGTCCAGGTATCTCTATGTTCTTTGCGCTGAGGGACCCATAGCGAGCAACGCGTTTGACTTGTGCAAAGGCTGTTCCCGGATTAGGGTAAGCCTTGGCAGCCTGGGTTATATTCAGCACAGTTCCTCTGATCCCTTCATTCTCCATTGTTATGTTGCCTATTTCATCGGCAGTTGTTCCACGTACAAATGATACATCTGGCTTCGGAATCCTGTACATAAGGTATTCTTCACCGGCCACATTGACAATCTGAGAAAAGCACTTCTTTGCCAGTTTTGCTTTTTCATTCATGGCGCCGCTGTCCTCTCTTGGATCCAGATAGGTCCCAAGGCCAGTTTTTGTGATTATCCCAGGTCTTCCTGCCGCTACTTCACGGAACCAACCTACGACTGTACCAATGCTGAAGCTGTAAACTTCAATTCTATCGTCAAGGCACAACTTCTGCAGCCAAGGTGAGAACCCCATGTATGGGATCATAATTCCCTTCAGGAAGTCAATCCCATCAGACTTGTGAATTTGCTCTGCAACGTAGTCTATCCCTCTCCCGGGAACGCCAGGAAGGCTGTCTGCTATTACAAAGACATTCTTAGGGTGTCCTGTTTTTCTGTATTGTTCAAAAATCTTAAGAATCAGGTACTCTGGCGTGGTTGCCAGGTTGAACCCAGAAATTGCAAGATTTGCCCCATCCTTTATTTTGCCAAGGGTTTCCTCAATTTCCTGGTCCTTATACAAGATTCTTGCCATATGATGCGAAATAGGCGTTCCAGATATAAAAGCCATACCAAATCAGTGAAGTTAGGTAACCGATTGAGTCGTGGGAAAGCATTCTATTGGCCTGAGGCTACAAACTGGAAAATGGTGTCATTATTATACCAGAAATAGATTAGTATTTGTCTTTAAAACGGACAAGTGATATTTTGAAAAGGAAACCAAATAGTGGTTTATTTTGAATCAAAAAGTACAGCAGGACGAACGGTGAACAAGAACTTTTCGAGAGGGGCTCCAGGTTCTTTCAAGAACGGCGGTTTATTTTAGGGCCACTAATGTAAAAGGTTTTATTCCAAACAATGTGACTCAGGAAATCCTTTCACACATTAGGTTGCCTGAAGGTCTGAGATTCATATCCTTCGAAGATGTAGGCAAATCTTTCTTCACAGTTGAGCAGTTAATGGACAGGCATGATCTCGAATACTATTACAGGAGGTCGCTTGAACCAGACAGTCTTGTGCTAGTAAAAGAGCAGGGAAATGAAGTTGCTGGATTGACCTTGTTAATTGTAGATTCGGAGAAAATTGTAATTGAAATGCTGACCAGGAAAAGGCGCTTGTCGACTCCAGGAGTGGGGCAAGCACTCCTCGTGAGTGTAGAGAGTCAAATTGCAGATCAATTGCAAATAAATGAGGTACGACTCGAATCCCTTGACAGGCCAAAGCTTGTGAAATTTTACCGCAGAAATGGGTATGTAGATTCTGGCCCTCCGAAAATGGACAGTGAGTGGGGCGTGCTTCATCCAATGGTAAAACACATAGCAACATTCAGTGCTTAATTTTTTAGTCACTGGGAGTATCAGGGGTAATCTGGCGGGCTCCTGACGGATAGGATATTTCTGCCACCTCGCTCGTCTCTGGAAAGAAGCAAGAGATAGGTCAAATGGACTACAAATGGGTTGCTCTCAGTAATACGACGCTCGGCGTCCTGATGGCATCGCTGGACATCAACATCGTCTTGATCGCCCTCCCTGATATTGGGAAAGAACTCCCAGGAATGAATGCGTTCAATGTCCTGTGGGTAATTCTTGGCTACCAGCTCGTAATAGCTTCCGTTCTTGTAAATTTTGGTCGCTTGTCGGATCTCTTCGGCAGAGTCAGGCTTTACACATTGGGGTTCGCCCTTTTCACGATTGGTTCTACTTTGTGCAGCATCTCACAGACTGCTGATCAACTCATAGGCTTCAGGATCGTACAAGCAACAGGATCTGCATTCCTGTTCTCCAACAGCGCTGCAATTATAACAGATGCTTTCCCAACAAACGAAAGAGGTAGGGCCCTTGGAATAAATCAAGTGTCAATAGTTGCTGGATCAGTTACTGGTCTTGTCCTTGGAGGGTTTCTTACCTCAGTAATAGGCTGGAGGTCCATATTCTGGGTAAACATACCGATTGGTACTTTTGCTACAATTTGGTCCTATCTAGAACTCAAGGAGCTTACCAAGATACCCTCTGAACATAAGATAGACCTGGCTGGTAACATCACCTTTGCACTAGGTCTGCTTCTATTGCTCCTGGCAGTCACCCTGAATACTATCTTGGGTCTAGGCACAATATTGACTGTCATTTTCCTGGGCGCTTCTCTCCTGTCTTTCTTGACTTTTGTAAGAATTGAGCGTAAGGTGAAGAGCCCTATGTTTGATCTGGAATTATTCAGAAATAGAGTTTTCACCGCAGGAAATGAAACAATTTTCCTGAATTCACTAGCTAGGGGCTCCTTTGCGCTGGTAATGGTATTTTACCTACAAGGACCACTTATGAGGCTATCTCCGATGCAGGCAGGCATCTTTCTGATACCTCTGTCTGTAGCGCTTTCAATCATGGGACCTATAAGCGGATCTTTATCGGACAGATTTGGTTTCAGGTTTTTCGTGCTACTGGGATTAAGTATGTCTGCTACTGGTTTCCTCGTCATGGCAACAATAGGACAAAGTGTATCTGAAATCGAGATTCTAGTTCCGCTGGTCCTAATTGGCGGTGGCTTCGGCACATTTGCATCACCAAATCGTTCTTCAATTATGAACTCGGTTCCTTGGTATAGAAGAGGCGTTGCCTCTGGCATAAGTACTACACTGATCAATGCTGGCAACACCATGAGTATAGGTCTTGCATTTCTCTTCATGAGCATTGTCACTCCCAGGAGCCTCCTGGACCTCATATTCTCCGGGATGCCTGTCAGTGCAACAACTTTCGACCCATCAGGTTTTGTAGAGTCCGTTCACACGGTGTTTTACGCTTCGGCTGCTATGCTTATTATTGCGATAATCATTTACGTACTTCTTCCGCAACATGCTCTTAAAGCAAACAAGAAAGACTCGGTGCAGAACTGATAATCTCAGAAGGATGTAGGTCAGGGTCCTTCCTCTCTTTAGTCAGAAACCTTAGATCGAAGACTCGCTCAAGAGTTTATAAGGCAAGTCCTCTTTATCCAGCTTGTCCTTGATTTCGAGCATTAGTTCCTTCTCAAATTTTTCTCCAGCACCCATTTTGACACCAAGAGCTCCGCCACCTCCACCAACGGTAGCAATGTCAATCCTCTGACTTTTCCCATCGTATGTTGAGCAAACCATTATTCCTATCATTCCCGAAGCTCTGAAATAATACTTGGAAGCACCTATGAGTGATACAACCATGTCCCCTCTTTTGTAAGATTCCTGGAAATCTATCTCTGAAGCTATTCTCTGGAATATTTTCTCGAATTCATTCGGGTCCAGAAGTCCGGAAACTAATATGGTCCTCACATAGCCATCAATGCAGCAAGGAACATAAATAGTTCACGCTGCAATCAAATGCATATCTTATAAAATATGGAAACAACTAGAAGAATTTCTGAAAGAGTAAAAGCAAGTGAAGATCCACATTTAAGTATATCCTCATTTCAGCTTACTGTTGAAAAGCTCGTATATGACTTCATCCACGTAACCAAAATCATGAATGTACGAATGTTTTGTCAATCTGCCGCATTCCCTGAAGCCTGTCTTTTCAAGAACTCTCTTTGATGCAATATTGGGATCCGAAACATGGGAGAAAAGTTTTCGAAGATTGATCATTTCGAATGAATACTTGATTACCAATCTGACTGCCTCAGTCATGTAGCCATTTCCCCAATTTTCCTTAGAGAGCTGGTAACCTATACTACCATTCCTGGATTTCCAGTCGATCCTGTGAACTCCAATGTGACCGATGGCTTCCCCACTATGATTGTGAACTATAGCAAAGACTCTCTCCGTATCTGAGTTCTTGAAAACGTCCCTGATTGACTGAAGAGCTTCTTCGTATGAACTCATGCGGCCAAGCCGCCCAAAGAAATGGTTGAGCTCAGGATCATTATTCTCAAGGAATGCACCTTCTGCATCTGATTCCATAATGACTCCGAGAGATACTCATTCACCTTTGATAATTATGGGCCTCATGGCAGGACTGACCATTATTTCACATTATTAATTATATATTTGTGATTAAATGTGGAGATACGATCTGATGTTATGACTACTTGAGTCTCGTGGCGGCATTCCTCAGTAAAATTCAACGCCGGGGGAGAGATTCGAACTCCCGATCCACAAGGGAACCAGATCTCAAGTCTGGCGCCGTACCACTGGGCCACCCCGGCATTTCAGAAATAAATTTATCTCCTTAGTCTGCCGTTTGCCCTGATTGAGGGTCTGCTCTTTGAACTGCCAGTGTTTCCTGTCCTTAGGCCCCTGCTCTTATAACCGGCCGAAGTCAGTCCCCTGTAAACTCTTCCTGTGTTTTGTGGTTCTGCAACCCAAGAAATGTGCCTGTCACTGTAAATTGAAGGCTGGCTCTTGTCAACAAGGATGACCTCGTAGTACTTGTACGAACCATCTTCGCCAACGTAATACGAATTCAGCACCTCCATGTTGGGGTACTTGTCTGCAACTCGCTCTTCTGCGATCCATTGAATGCTTTTCTTTGGCGTCAGCTTGTTGTATGCCATTCTTCTTGGCCTTCTACCACCCATGATTTTTGGTCTGTTCCTTCCCCCTCTTCTGACCTTTGCCCTTACTATGGTGTAGCCCTTCTTTCTCTTGTAACCAAGTGACCTTGCCCGATCAACTCTAGTGGGGTACTCGACCCTTTCAGTCGCAGGTCCCTTTCTCCATTCGATCATCCTCTGTTTCTGAAGGCCATAGGACTCCGATTTCTTGACTTTTTTCCATGAATCTCGGACCAGACTGTACGTATTTGTAACATCAGACATTATTATCCGCCTTAAATAGTGACAATTAGGGTGTAGCCCACCTGATTATTTATAGGTTCGCAGTTTTGCCACGTATTTTTTATGGCTCCCTGAACGATGGCTTTCCTTAAGTGTTCTACTAGCATCATTGCACAAGATAAATATTATACGATAGACTAGAGGTGACACTTTGAAGTCATCCCCTTTCAGGAAGAGATATATTGTGGTGCATTCCGAGAACCTTTCACTTGTTCTAAGGGAGATAGAAGCAACACTACGGCGAGTTTTCCGGACCAAGAGGAAGTATATGGAGGGAGATTACTGCATCTTTCTTACAAACCAGTACTACAAGGATCAGTTCATCAATTATGTTCGGGACAACATGGATGGTGTTGAAACTCTCATTACTAGCGGATCCATGAAGAAGTGCAAGCACTTGATCTCAGAGATAAGAAAATCAGAAGTAATAAGGGCCAGATGAAATTCTTACCTGTTCAGCTTGAACTTTGCAATTTCTTTTTCTGAGAGCTGAAGTGATTCTTCTATTTCATGCAGCACTTTCTTATTCTTCGAAGTCAAGTAGGAAAAGAACCAAAAGTATTCCATTGTTTTTCTCTTGCTTGTATGCCCAACTGCACTCAACTTTGACATTAGAGAATTCCTGCTTCTTCTGGATTCCCTCATTCTGCCCATGGACTTTATGATCTCGGGGAACCTGTACTTGACGTAGTGAGGATTCTTTTCCGCGATCATAATGGGCACGGCAGCGGCCATCTCTTCAGCATACATCTTGTACGCGAAGTGCTGCTTCTTGAAAACCCTGCCAATATACCTATCTGCTTTCGAAAGCAGGTCATATGCATTGCTCAGGTCCAGTGGATCCTTTGCCTCGTCGGGAAGATTCTCGTCTATCCACATCAGGTAGTCCTCGGTGGTGAAATCCTTTCCATACAGGTTCCTGAGGACACCATCGTAGTCTCCGGATTTGAAGGTGGCAGATATTGTATTATAGATGTTCTCTACAGAATCTCTATATCCAAGGTTAGGCTCACCGGATCTACCTTGACCGTAGTCCCTGAGTGCTTCAAGATCGTTCAGGATGCCCCTTATGTCGTTTTCATTCCTCTCTACAATTTCCACAATTCTGGCTTGTGATACACTTAGGCCCTCGGCCCTCTGAATCTGGTTAATCCTAGAGAACAGTTTCATCCTGTACTGCTTGTAATCACTGTCGTTCCTTCGCCTGTACTGCAGAAATTCTATGTTAAGAGAATTGTTAATGATCTCAGCAGCACCCGTCTTGCGCCTGAATTCGTAATAGTCATTCATGGTAAGGACAATTGGATTCTGGGTGCCCTTGACTATTCTCGCAAGCTCGCTGATACCTCCTGTGTCTCCGCCTGATTCCCTACTTCTGCCTTCGAAGATATTGTCTGCTTCGTCAATCAGAATAATCTTGTTCGGTCCCTTTGCGTCCTCACCAAAGGAAGTAAGATCGCCGTATAATGATGCCATGAGGGCTATTCGCTTCATGCTGTCCCTGTTCCTCATATCCGAGGCGTTCATTTCCACCACAGGCCATCCCAACTGATTTGCGATTACATGTACTGTGGTGGTCTTTCCTACACCTGGAGGACCGTAGAGTATGAGTGCTCTCTTAACTGGGGTACCATCCTTCCACTTGTCGATCCAACCGCTGATCTGATCAAGTATTTTGTCTGATACTATGAGATCGGAAATTTTCTTAGGTCTGTATTTTTCAACGAGAACCATTTGAAATCAGGATATCCTCAACCCGCCGGGAGTATCCTTGTCCATGGTTGCTAGTGAGAGAAATTCCCCATCTTCTGCTGCAAGCAACATTCCTTCGCTCTCCAGTCCCATGAACTTAGCCTTCCTTAGGTTTGTAACAACGATCAATGTTCTCCCAAGAAGGTCACCAGGATCGTAAAAACCAGATATGCTGGAAACGATCTGTCTTCTCTCGCCGCCAACATCAACAACAATCCTGAGAAGATTCCTTGATTTCTCAACCTTCTCGCATTCCACCACCTTGGCGGTCCTTAGTTCTACATTCCTGAAGTCATCAATAGTTATTTCGCCAGGCATCTAAATCAGATTTAAGCATATTCAAAACCATTAATTAAGTTTCATTCCCAGGTAGAAAAGCTGTCCAGAAGTCCGATCATCGGAAGTTTTATTCTATGAATTTAGCATGAACCGCCATTGTTTGCCCAAAGGTCTCCACTCATAGTTGCCCAAAACGTTATAAATACAGGTTTGGGCTACGCCGGCCTATTTTTTATTACTAGGTTCATCAATCCAGGGATATTTGGTTTGCTGGGCTTTGCAATCGGCTTTGGTGGAATATTCTCTTTCATTGCCGACATGGGTTTCTCGCAGGCGCATCAAAAGCACTTATCAGAAGGTGATGACGTCGGTTTATGCAACGCTACCTATCTCACTGTAAAGATGGTTCTGGGTGCTGTTTATGTCTTGGTAGTAATAGGAAGCCTCCTGTTCTGGACTGACGTGCTCCACAAAGGATTTGAGAATCCCATAGAGTTCTGGATGGTCATAGCTGTCACTCCATACTATTTCTTCCAGAGCTTAATGGGATTTGCACAGGCATATTACACAGCCCGGCTTTCTCCAGCAAAAATGGTAATTCCATCCATGGGAGAAGCAGTACTGCGAAACTCAATATTCATCGGACTGGGCACCATTTTCTACCTTCACTTGCCCATAAGTACAACAATAAATGCCGCAATGGTACTTGCGGTAACATACAGCATCTCATATTCCTTGTATTTTGCGCTAGGCCTTGGGCTAGGACGTCCCTGGAACATCTCCAGGCCTAGCCGAAAGATGTTCAAGATTTATTCTGCCCTCGCCATTCCACTTGCTATTTCCGGAAGCTTGGGGGCGATCAACGGGAACATCGACAAAGTCATTATACAACTGTTCCACGGGGAAGTTGCAACTGGAGCTTTTTTTCTGGAACAGCGGATACTACAAAGTATTCAGGCGCTGTCGGCAGCGGTTACTGTTTTCTTTCTCCCGTTACTGGCAAGAGTCAACAAGCCGGGGAATGCAATAGAATTCAGCAACTCGATAAGGGACTTCGAAAGAATGACATCCCTTTTCGTACTTCCATTCGTAGTTCTCTTTATTGCGCTCAACCCATTTGTCGTTAACTTGTTCAATGCCCAGTATGTCAAGTATTCTGGGGTACTCTCAATTTTGGCAATAACAGTCTATTTTCAGGCTACACTGGCTCCTTATACCTCAGCGCTAACAGCCCGCGGTCGGACGCATATAATCGCCATAGTATCTGGCGGAACAGTCCTCGTGAATATTGCGCTAAATTTCATACTGGTGCCCAATCAAATACTAGGTTTCAGCTACCTGTCACTCGGTGTAATGGGAGCTGCCGTAAGCTCACTCATAGCCACCCTGCTGAATAATGTCTTCTTCAGGTACATTATATTCCGGAGAGAGGGTGCAAAGGTGAGCTGGCAAATCACAAAGCAACTTGCCCCGGTAGCAGTTCAGCTAGCTGTTCTTTATGCCATACTGCAAGTTGTACAACCCTTTGCCATTTTTATTCTTGCTCCAGTTGCAGCTTTATCTATTCTCGTCTACATAGGTGTGGCAATTCTCATAAGAGAAATTTCCTTTGATCAGGTCTGGACCTTTGCCACATACCTGAATCCTCTCATGATATTCAGGCAGCTTAAGGAAGAGAAGTGATTGACTACTTTATGAAATCTCTCCCGAGTGACTCCCTTGCAACTATCATCTTCATAATTTCCCTGGAACCCTCAGCAAGGTAGAATGACCTAATACCTCTGAGTGCCCATTCTTCTGGGCATTCCTTTGAATATCCGAATGCACCCTGCCACTGAAGTGAGTCGTTGATGGCGTCGAATGCCCATGTTGTAGAGAGGAGCTTTGCCTCGGCCACCTTTTTGCTTACTTCGAACCTTGTGAACTTGCCGTGCTTCTGCTCCTGGTCATAAGTCCAAAGAGACTGGTAACCGAGTATTCTTGCTGCGTCAATCCTGGCAACATTGTCAGCGACTTGGAACTGAAGCCCCTGATATTTACCAATCGGCTGCCCGAAGGCTTTCCTGGTCCTAAGGTAATTGATCCCATTATCAAGTGCCTTGGATGCAGCCCCTGCTGATATTACTGAAATCATTGCCCTTGCAAATTCAAACCCTTCATGAATCAGCTTGAATCCCATGTTTTCCTTTCCTAGAATGTATTTTTCCTCGAGTTCAATATCATGGAATCTGAAAGCTCCCCAGGAAGAACCCTCGCGACCCATCTCTTCCAGGTATGTGATGTCATATTTCCCCTCAATATATGGCATGTAGAAAAGCGATACTCCTCCAGTTCCTCCGGAAGTGTCTGTTTTTGCAACAGTTATGTACCCTCCGCCTCTTTCTTTTATGTCCCTGACTAGGCTTATGAAAGATTTTTCTCCAGAAAGAACATATTTGGAGCCTTTCTTGTCGGCTCTGCTTGTCATTGAACCAATGTCCGACCCGAAATTCGGCTCGGTGGAGGCAATGCCTACCAAGGAATCCCCCTTTGCGACTTTTGGCAGTACTTCTTCCTTCAATTCAGGGGTTCCATATTTGCTAAGCAGATATGCCCAGGCATTGTCAACAAGGAAGAGCACTGGAATAGACATGGTGGGATCTGCCCGTGCAATCTCTTCTGCCACAATTCCAGTAGTCACTGCATCAGCACCCATACCTCCGTACTCTTCTGGCACAGTCATCCCAAGCAGATTCATTCTTGAGAGTCCCTTGAAAACTGAATCTGGAATTTTTCGGCCGTTGAACATCTCCTTGATCTTTGGCGCTATTTCTCTGCTACAGAATTCTCTTACTGAACTCCGCAGGATGTCCTGCTCTTCTGAGAAAGTAAAGTCAAGCATGCTATCCCTACTTTATGGCAAGTCTGTATAATTAGATTCGTCGTATAGAGGTTTGTTAATGGTGCATTGGCTGCACTACTAGTTGAGGATGAAAAAGACTATGATTCTTCTTCCCCTATATCACATTCACTGCAGTTCTAAGAAATAGTGGTATATCTTTAAAATACAAAGGAGTGCAATGCACTTTCCTTTGCTATATTGAGTTACCTGAAATGCTGCTAAAGTCAATTTTTGCTTTGGAAGGATCCTTTGAGAGAAGTGTAACTCTGCTGTCCCTCCTTTCCGCGGTGTAATCGTATCCCAGGTTCTCGGCCAGTTTTCTGGAGAAATCCACAACCATATCATGGGAAGGCATGCTGTCTCTGGAAAGCCTGTAGATTGACTGGCCAACATGGACATAGCCCTTGTTCTCCACAAAATCTGGCTGTGCGGTTCTGTCCATCTCAGTGTATTCCTCAAGATATGGCATATTTACGTCCTTGACCAGGGTGTGCCTGATAACCTTCCTTGTATCAAGTGAAGGCAACAGCTCAAGTGTCCTTCTGAAGTTCTCCCAGGCATTGCCTATGGCAGGGTTGAGCAGTTCGTGGAAGATCTTCTTAGTAGGGCCAGCGGTAGTAACGTAAAGCTGAGTCGGCAAGGGATCGAGTCTTTCCAGGACCATTGGGAGAGTGCCGTTGGTAACGAGAAAAGTTGACATTCCCCTTTTACGGGCAAGCTCAATGAATTCTCCAAGTCTTGAGTAAAGGGTAGGTTCTCCAGTAAGGGAGATTGCGATGTGCTTTGGGTTGTATGCCTCTTCCCAGGTCTCCTTGCTCATACCAGGATTTCCCTTGAAACCTGATATCAGCTTCCTGTGAGCCTTGATAGATTCGTCCAGTATGAATTCGGGATCATCCTCGTCAGATATGCTCATCCCGTCGAAACCCTGAAATCTCCAGCAGAACGAGCAGTTCTCGGTGCATGATGTGAGCGCAGGCGTCATCTGCACACATTGGTGTGACTCAATACCATAGAAAGTGCCCTTGTAGCAGCCCTGTCCTCCTCTCAGTTTATCCTTGGTCCAGTGGCATACCTTGACGCCTGAATGTTTGCCAACCAGACCATAATGCTGCTTCTTGTAAATCTGGACGTAATTGTTCTCCACAGTTCAAGAAATAGAGCGATTATAATAAGTTTGGGCACCTTCGAAGCACCAGCGCGTCTCCGTGAAGATACATTCCTCTTTTGATTACGTTCTTTAATCTCTTTATGTATTTCTAAAGAGAAGAATATACCTTTTAAGAGGAAGATAGAATGAGAAATGAATTGTTCCTTTGGTTAATGCTTTCACCATAATGATGCAGTCCCAGAACACTGTAAAATACCACAGTTTCTCTACGCCCACTCCTTTTTTTAACAAAGTTCCGAAAAGAACGAATAGTGATTAGGAGACCCGATCCTAAAATCCCTCGATCATCAAATACTTCTCAAGTATTTCCTCGATCTCATCAAGCACTTTATCAGGAATCTTCCTGCCCATCAGTTCAATTTGTCTCTTCATCCCACTTATTACAATTGCATTTACGTGGACGCCCATGTATTTCTCATAGCTATCGTAGTTAATTCTAGCAAATTCAGAGTTCAACCTGCTGAGATCGGACTCTAGTTTCTGATATTCATTGGCAAGTTCTAGAAGTTCATTGAACGTTCCATTTTCTATGTAATCTTTGTAGTTTACAGATAGGTCTGCCAACTCTTCTCGATTCAAGCTTGTTAGTCTCCTCAGAGAGGAGACTAATTCATCCTCATTCTGATTCAACTTTCCTCAGCTCATCTATCACTTTACTTGAACGTATGAGATCTCGGATGAGCACCGAGAGATGCTCTTCCATCTGATTTACTTCTCTAGCTTTGGCTTCTTTCCTCTTCTCAATTTCAGGAATTCTGGCTCTAAGGTACTCTACTTCCCTTTGCATTTTTCTGTCTAGTTTCAAACTCATAAATAATCGCCTATCCTACCTCTCCTTTGATTCGATAGAACAGAGTAAAAGAGTACAGAATCATTCCCCGGCCTTGAATTTTAGGAATTCTATCACCTTCCTCCAGAGGAAGAGGGATAAGAGCTTTCATCTAATGCCTCTCCAAAAACAGTAGTAAAGAGGTCGACTCCATAGCTTGTTTTCTCGGGTTTCCCTGGTTTTATTAAGAAGGTTCTTTTTCCATCAACTGTTCTTTCAGCAACAAGGAATCTCGTCCTACTACTTTTGCAAGACATGAAGCGCTCTGCCAGCTCGTAAAGATGTGTGACAATCATAACCGTTATACCACTGTCAATCAATGCTCTCACTATCCCGCTGGCAATTTCTGATCCCTCAACCGCATTTGTTGCAGCAAAGGATTCGTTGAACAGAATGAGAGACCTTGGTGAAAGGTGCTGAACTATTTGATCCATCCTTTCGAGTTCCTCATCAAATTTTCCTTGCTTCATAGTCCTGTCTTCTTCACGCTTGAAGTGTGTATATACACCGCTGTAGAGGGAGGATGAAAACTCCTTGGCACCTACAAACATCCCAGCCTGCATCATCAAAACTCCCTGGCCAACGCTTCTTAGAAATGTAGATTTTCCTCCACGATTTGCACCAGTTATGACAGTCAGTGAACAATTGTCGATTGGTAGATCATTAGGAACAGCTCTCTTCCCAAGCTTTAGGCTCAATGCTATGTCACAGAGTCCTTCGAACTGTAGCTCAGAACCTTTTTCTGCAACCGCACTCGGAAAACAAGTGTGAGCCTCAATGTTTTCAAGCTCTTCGTAAAGATTTATGCATCCCTCAAGGAAAGCAAGCTCAGAGGAAAGTGTCCTTATAAGATTCAGGACATTCTCGCCCGCATTTCCTAGCACAGAGGTCACAGACATAATTGCTCTTGATGTCAAATTCGCCAGTTCTTTGGGACCTTCCTCGTCTCTTTCCGGAAGAACATAAGTATATTTCCTCCGTTTTACCTGAGCGATCACGCCACCGATGCTTCTTTTCCCCTCGGGTTGGAGCAGCATCAAGTCGGAAAGTTCGCCCCTTTTACCAACTCTGCCACCTATCTTGACACCCCGGGAGAATTGCAATCTAGCGAGCGTGTCTTTGACAACTTCAGAGTATTCTTCGTCAAAGACTTCGATAAATACTGAGAATAGCTTCAAGAATCCCTCAGAACTGAAGTTTCCCTTCTCGTTCATAGAGAGTTCTCTTAGGTCTTTGAGCGCTGAGATGTAAATCCCTAATAATGTTAGAGATTGGCGCAGATTGAACACTGGATTTCTTCTAGAGAACCAGAACAACTGCTCCTTTGCCTTTTTAACAGTTGAAAGAAGAATAGAACGCATCTTCCTGACCGCTTCCCTGTTATTGATGGAATCCCTAACTACATCCTGCCTAAATTTTATATTTCGATCGGTCTGGAGTGGAGACAGAATTACCAGACAACTTACTTTACTGATTTCTTCGTCACCTCTGGCCATTTTATCCAAAAGTATGTCAAGTTGAAGGTCCGCCCTTAGATCACTGGAATTCCAAGGGTTATTAGCCTCCAGATCAATGTCGTTCTCCGGATACAAAAGATGCGATCCTAGCTTTTTAGCACTCTCTTTCTCAGGCATTTGATAACCGCTCCTTTACTTCTTCATATGATACGTGATATTTGCGAGCCAACGCATGTGCATAAGCGAGTCCGTCAGATGGTTTTCTGATGACCTTGAAGGTTCTGATTTCAGGGTTTCCAGGTTCAATCTGTGCTACCATGCTCACGGTGTTGCTGTATCTGGTGAATTCATCGATGAACGTGACGAAGACGCAAAAAGATCCAACTTCCTGGATAATCTCAATTATCCTTTTTCCGATTGATGTAGCATCTCTTACAGTTGCTGAACTGAGCATTTCATTTATTATCACTACGCTCTTTCTTGAACTTCTATCTGCGATTCTCTTAATCCTGAATAGATCGTCTTCAAGCTTGCTTCTTAGATCATCAAGATTTTCTGAACGTTCGTAATGTGTAAAAATTCTGTCCGGGATCGCCAATTCTACATTCCACCCAGGGACAGGAAACCCAAGGGAAGCTAAGTAAAACATCTGCCCCAATGTTCTTGAGAATGTAGTTTTTCCACCGTTGTTTGGGCCAGTCACAACTATTATTCTCTCATCCTCCTTAAAACCGAAATCATTTGTAACCACCCTAGAGTTTTCAGCGCATAGCTTAACCGCAAGTGCTAAGTCAAAGCAGTCATTTGCAGAAAGCTTCCCAGTCTCATTAAAAGCGGGCGTGCTAAAATTAAGACCAATTTTTCTGAGAGGAGAAATGTAGTCAAGGTATGAGAGGTAAAATGGGACTTCATTGTGCATTGCAAGGATGGTGGAATCTACAAAATCTCTGTTTGACTGCAAAAACTCTCTAAGGACTCCCATTTCAACTGGATAGAGTCTCTCTATAAGCTTGAGTATCTGCGCTTGGACATGCCCTTCACCAGAAAACTGTTTCTGGTCAAATTCGCTCTTCTTGTGAGGTATTTCCTTGAATCTGGAAAAGATCTCCTGTACATCAGGGGTATAGTCTTTTTCATGGTCATCTGCATATTGGACTGTTACTCTGCCGGATTTTATTGTTAAGCTGTACTTTATCTGGGAGAGATTTTCATAAGTTTTGGCGATCTCCTTCTCAAGACGTAGGAAAGCGCTAGAATTAGAATATTCACTCAAGTAATCCTTGAATCCTAACAATGCTTCAGATGTGACGTTAAAACAAGCCAGTTCTTCTTCTAATTTTCTGACAGTTGAACAGTATTCACTAGCGGTTTCAAGGAACCTTCCTTCTCTCTGTATATCATAGAGTCCTTGCAAGTGGACTAAGCGTCTCAGAACCCTTTCCATGCCATTAGAAAATTCTCCTATGCTGTTTTTGAGATTTGAATTTTCAAGATCTCTGAAAAAATCCTGCCTGTACTTGATATCTTCCTCATTCTGAAGAGGATTCAGAAACCAAGTCTTGACATCAAAGTCCTTCCACCGCCGAGAAATCTTTTCCATTACTTGATCTAGGTTTAGGTCAATAAAGAAATCAGGAATTTCCTTTCTCAGGTTTGAATTTTCCGAAGAGTTCCTATAAAGTATGCTCCGAAAGACCATTCTGCTCCTCCTAATTTTCTTCCATACTTCCAAGTAGCGTTTGAAAGTCTAGGAGTTATCAGTCTGTCAGAGACTTTCGGGAACTCCATCCCGGTAAACATTTATTCATGCGGACTATTTGAGCTTGTCCATAACTAGGAGACTCAGGCTTTGTAGTGCAAAGAAATAGCGTCATGGCTAGTTGCCTCCATGGTTTTATGTGTTCGAAAAGTCAAGCCTATATGAAAGGCTTTAGAAATTATGCTGGAAGAGTACTTACGATGAGTAATTCAAGAGCACAAACTAAATCAAAGTATCATTTCCATAAATTTGGAGCCCTTTACAGGATTGTTACGATATGGTTCGATGTACTTGAATCCAATGTGTTCATAGAGTGACATGGCTGCGTTCATTTGAGGTAGAGTGTCAAGCCGCATGGAACGATAACCTATACTTCTTGCTTCTGATATAATTTGGAGGATGAGATGCTTCCCGATCGACATACCTCTGTACCCGGGCCTGACGTAAAGCCTTTTCATTTCGCATATACCGGGTTCCAAGGGCCTTAAAGCTATGCATCCAACATACTCATTTCCCACATCTGCAAGTAGTAATGCTCCTGCGGGGGGAACGTACTCTCCGGGAAAATCGTCCATCTCCTTATCGAAGTTCTGGAAACAGAGATCTACTCCAATTGAATTTGAGTATTCTCGTATCAAACTTTTCGCCTCGTAGAAGTGAGTCTCTGTATTAGCTATGAGAATCGTAAAGCCTTTCTTGAGCAAATATGCCACCCAGTCGTAATATGGGGGGATAACCTAAATGTAATTGGAGCTTCTGTTAATCTTTGGAGAAGCCCACAAATATTGAGTCTTCAACGATCTTGATGGTTCTGGCGAGACCGTCTATTTCCATAGTTTTCGCCTCATTTTCAGAAAGTGAGTGAAATCCTCCTGACTTCTTCTTGCTTTCCTTATCTTTCCGCAAGTTCTCAACGATCATGATAGTTCCACCCGCGTTTAGCCTAGCTGCAAGATATCTTAGTCCCCCTCTTTGATCCGTCCAGTGATGATAGGAGAATGAGGAAACAATAAGGTCAAAATTAGACTCAAAAGGCACAAGAATGCTGCTGCCTACTTCAATGAATACTTTTCCAGCTTCCACATATTGGCGTAACCTTTTTTGTGCCAATTTTACCATGCTTGGTGAAGGATCGACACCGAATATGATCGACGAGGAAAGTCCTGGGGCCAATGTTGAAATCAAGACGCCAGGTCCGCATCCTACGTCAAGTATTGTGCCATTTTTCAGGGAAGCGATCTCTTCAGCAATCTGTCTGAAGACTCTGGCTGAACTCTTTGATCTGCCTGAAAAAAAGGAATAGATACGGGAAAAAATGGGGCCAAAACCCTTTTCAGATGGTTGTTGTGAGACTGTGCTGCTCATTCTTTAATCCATTTGAAGAAAAGTGAGCGGCTTATAATCCTTGGTATTTTGGTGATGATAAAAAATTGTGTTTGGGTGAATGGATTAATCCATTCCTCCCATACCACCCATGCCTCCCATTCCAGGTGGCATTCCTCCACCGGGCGGCATGCCTCCTCCTGGGGCACCGCCTGAGGATTTGGTGGCGATAACATCATCGATCCTCAGGATCATGACACTTGCTTCGGTTGCAGAGTCAAGCACCTGCTCTCCAACTCTGATAGGTTCAAGAACTCCTGCTTTTTCCATGTCCTCGACTTGGCCGGAATACACGTTGACGCCTGCGGTTCTCTTACCGTTTGCGTGCTCCTGCCTCATTTTTATCAGTATGTCGATTGGGTCCAGGCCAGCATTCTCTGCCAGTGCTCTTGGGACTTCTTCAAGTGCATTTGCGAATCTCTCAATAGCAAGTTGCTGCCTTCCGCCGACCTTGGAGGCATACTCTCTCATCCTGTATGCAATCTCCTCAGCAGATGCTCCTCCACCGACTGTGTAACCGCCGTCTTCAAGAGCCGCTGCAACTACATGGATGGCATCAGTCATTGATCTGTCGATCTCGTCGACCACATGCTCTGTTCCACCCCTGACCAAAACGCTTACTGCCTTGGGGTTCTTGCATCCGGTAACAAAGGTCATGTAGTCGTCTCCGACCTTAACCTGCTCCACCTTCTCAGCATATCCAAGATCTGCCTCAGATATCTCATCCAGTGATGCGCCTATTGCTGCACCAGTTGCCTTCGCGAGTTTCTCTATGTCGCTCTTCTTGACCCTCCTTACAGCATAAATTCCCTCTTTCGAGAGATAGTGCTGTGCCATGTCATCTATACCCTTTTGTGTAAGAAGCACAGTGGCACCAGTGTCCTTGACCTTCTTTACCATGTCCTTGAGGACATCTTCTTCCTGTGACAGGAATTTCTGGATCATAGAAGGATCATCAATCCTAATGTTTGTGTCGAACTCTGGTTTCTTGATCTCAAGAGCAGCGTTCAGTAGTGCAATCTTTGCGTCCTTGACGTGATTGGGCATTCCCGGGTGCACTTTCTCCTTGTCAACAATAATGCCGCTGATCATTTCAGTGGCATCTATGTCTGCGCCCTGTTTCTTCACTACCTGGATGTTGTCGAAGTCCACATTGAATTTACCATCAGTCTCTTCTGCAACTGCCCTGACCAATTCATATGCAATCTCTGCCAACTTTTCCTTGGACCCGGAAGCGCTCTTGCTGCTAAGGGATGTTTGCGCCATTTTGATGAGAAGCTGTTTGTCATCAGGCTTGACCTTCTTGGCGATCTCTTCAAGAATCTTCTTTGCCTGTGCCGCTGCAGTTCTGTATCCATTTGCTATAACAGTGGGGTGTACGTTCTGAGCTATCAGGTTTTCTGCCTCCTGAAGTAGTGCTCCTGCAACTATGACGGCTGTTGTAGTTCCATCTCCCACAAATGAATCCTGTGTCTTTGACACCTCGACCATCATCTTGGCGGCCGGGTGCTCTACATCCATCTCTTTCAGGATCGTGACACCATCATTGGTGATAACAATGTCCCCCAGAGAGTCAACAAGCATCTTGTCCATTCCTCTCGGTCCGAGACTTGATCTTACTGCCTGGGCGATACCTTTAGCGGCTTCAATGTTGTTCTTCATGGCGTCCTTTCCGGACTCTCGTTTCGTTCCTTCTCTGAGTATAAATATTGGTTGTCCACCCATCATATCTATCCAATGCGTAAAAATAAACTTCTATATAAGTATTTCTAATTTAGAAATGATTCAGTGAAGCACTGTTTCTGCGGTGATCTTGTCTGTTTTTATTCCCTCAATATTACACTTTGATCAAAAGTATGACAATTGCAGAGTCTTTGCTAACTTAACAAATAGTCTCGTCGGCACTGTTTTTAGGTGAAATATAATTAACAGGCATGATCCAAGTGGATACTTACACAAAGGATGGAAGAACATTCACTTTCATCAAGGTGGAGATGGGCAAGGCACCTTTTCTCCTTCTAAAGGGGAAATCCGGTTACGTTATGTGCGGGTATATGAACCTCGAAGCTGCGACCAAGCTGGGAGATCGCGGTGTCAGAGTCTCAGGCGTCAGTGATCTGGATTCCATTCTTGAAAGCAGGGTGGCAGGATGTACACCTGAGGCATCCCAAGCAGGCATAAGCGAAGGACAAAAGGTATCGGATATATTGCATCTCCTGTAAATGGTGGAAGGCTCAAGGCATGACTGATTCAAGAAGGGAGGCTGCTGTCGGGCTTCTGGTCAAAGATGGCAGCATATTGCTCATAAAGAGAATAGAGAGGGAAGGAGACCCCTGGTCGGGGCACATAGCTTTGCCAGGTGGATTTGCAAAATCCGGCGAATCTATGGACAGAACGGTCGTGAGAGAAATACAGGAGGAAACTTCCCTTTCAATGGCTGGCAGGGACTTGGTAAGGTCACTTCCAGTGGTGCATCCAGTGAATAAGCACGAAGTAACTGTTCATCCTTTTCTATTCTCACCTGGGAGCTTTGATGGGGCGAGTCCTGGGCCTGAAGTTGAAGAAATCAGAATAGTAAGGCTGTCTGACCTCAGGCAAAAGAACCGTTATTTCAGGGGGATGTTTGATGCATTCCTGGCAGGCGATTGGATTGTATGGGGCCTGACCTACCGGATCCTTACTATTTATTTCTCCGAAATTGCTTCAAAACAGTGAGAAAAAGTTTCATCCAAGAATCCTTGTGCCGTGCGGATCGAACCTCACTCTGATAACAAATTTTGAGAGTTCCAGCATCTTCTTCTGAAGCTTGGCAATTTTACCAGGCTGCGAAACTATCAACAGGAATCCCTGTGCACCGCCTCCCATTAGCTTACCAGCTTGTGCACCGTTCTGGAGAGCGTTTCCTATGATATCCTCTATTTTCTTGTTGGTGACATTGGCACCAAGTTTCTTCTTGATCTCCCAGCCAGTATTAATGTCGTCCACAAATCTGTCAATATCCTCTGTTATGACAGCTTTCCTCATGTCGTCGGCAAGATCCCGAAGAGAAATAAGGTTGGAAATCACATCTTTGTCGTTCTCAGAAGCTTTCTGCACCTGCTCATTCAGTACAGCAGAGCTTTCACGAGTCTCTCCTGTGTATACAAGAAGTATCCTAGATTCAAGTTGATCCAGAAAGTTGTCTTGCTCCCTGACTGCGTAATTTTCCACGGAGTCTTTCCTGAACTTCATGAACTTGAAACCGCCCATGGATATAGCATAGGGATCCTGTTTCCCAAGGGTTACTCCAAACTTCTCATGTTCAGTAATGAATGCTTCCTCTGCAATTTCACGATCAGACTTATACACACCCTTGAACTCATAAATCAGCCTGAGGAGAGCTGTGGTCAAAGCGCTAGAGGAGCCTAGGCCAGATCCTGGGGGGACATCGCTGTTAATGATCACCCTGCCCTTGGTTATGTCATTGCTCTCAAGGAGTTTCATGAGCTTTTCCAGAATATTAGAAGGATTTTTCTTTGTCGGAAGCACGTAGCTGCTCACAAAGTCACGGGAGGATATCTCAAGAGGCAGATCATCGTGCTTGTAGGTGATGGTAACGCCTCTATCTATGGTGGTGTTAATGACGGCACCTCCGTGCGTCTCAGGAAAAGGGGAGATATCAGTTCCGCCACCACCGAAACTTATCCTGAGTGGGCTGTACGATACAATTCTCCTTATCATTTCCGTTCTCTTCTTTAAGGATCAGAGATGAACAGATCCAACCATCATCCGAGTCAGGGTAGATGATGGTGTAGGATCTGATACATTTGCAGAATAAAATAGAAGCTTAAATTGTTATTGTGTAGGTCATTCTGCATTTGATCAGTGATAGAGATGGGAACATTGCTCATGTGGCAACAAGAACGCTTCCTCGACAACCGATAAATATCATATGACGATTCATCAACAATGACTGGAGAAGGGAGCTACTGGCATTCAGTGCCCACTGGACCTAAACCACCCGATGAAGTCTACGTGGTTATAGAAACGCCAAAGGGAAGCAAGAATAAGTATGAGATAGCAAAGGAGTTTCCTGGCATAGTACTAGACAGAGTACTGCACTCATCAGTGATGTACCCTATTGATTATGGCCTTATTCCCAGAACGTTCTACGATGATGGGGACCCTGTGGATGCAATGGTTCTGGTTTCTGAGAAGACATTTCCCGGCGTTGTGGTTGAGGCAAGACCTATTGCTATGATGGAGATGATTGATCAGGGAGATCTTGACAATAAGATACTCTGTGTAGCCAAGGGAGATCCCATGTACAGGGAGATCAATTCTAAGGAGCAGTTACCACCGCACCTTCTCAATGAAATATCCAACTTCTTTGAAACATACAAAATCCTTGAACATAAGAAGACCGAAGTAAAGGGCTGGAAAGGAAAGGATGAAGCCCTCAGGGAAGTAGAACGATCTATTGGAATGTACAAGGAAAAATTCAAGAAATAATTCAGGGGTGAGAAATATCCCTAGGACTTCCATCCCGATAGGTAAGGGCAATGTAACGGTTAACGCGAACCTCTCTAAGCAAGCTGGCCGCGGGAAGTATGTGGTTTTGAGAAGTTCACTTAGGGCCGGGCCATGCAAGGACAGACTATGCCAGATCATAAGAGGAGTAAAGATTTCCGTCGAAGTCCCGTCAGAGGATGAGGATAATCTTGCTATTTTTGCGGGAGAGGGCATTTTTTTGGCTATAGACAAGGATATTGCCAAGTCCATAGATAAAGGAAGGCAGGAAGTAAGCGTCGGATTTGGGCTCGCAGGTAAATTGTACGTCAAAGGGTTAAACTACTCAGATTGAATCACACCCGGTTCAAAAAAAGCTGGTGTGGCTAGACGTTTAACAATGCACCTACGGGGAATCCTGATAGAAATCGCGTGTTTTGGGCGGTCTCTATCGCGTCTTCCATAAGATCCATCGGATTTGGTGCAACCTGGCCCTATATGGCCATATACTTCACCAAGAACATGGGAATTCCTACACTGGAAGTTGGTCTGATATTCACCCTTCTCTCTGCAACTTCTGTGCTTTTCAGCCTTGTTGGCGGAGCTCTTGCTGACTATGTCGGCAGGCGTAGAACACTTCTTGTAGGAAGCTTCGGCGGATTCCTGATTTATTCAACAATTGTTGCACTTATCATAACCGGTGAACCTGATATATTTATCATATCTGCATTCGTATTATCGTCATTTTCCGGGTCCTTAGTGTTTCCATCTGCATCAGCGCTGGTGTCAGATGTCACACCAGATGAGAACAGGTTTACTGCCTATAGCATTTACAGGGTAATGGCCAATGTGGGCTGGGCTATTGGCCCCTTAATAGGCGCATATATCTTTGACGCTGGAGTAGAGTACGTCTTCCTCTTTGTGGCGCTGGCAACTGTGGTTCAATTCACCATTGTTATATCACTGGTGAAGGAAAGTGCAATTCCTAACAAATGGCACCAGAACAGGCTGGAATCCAAGTTCAATCTTCTTTCCTTCGACAGATATCTCATATTCTTCGGAATCGGGACATTCCTCATCACAGTGGTTGCTTCCCAGTTCTCAGTAACATTGCCTACCTACTCTGTCCTCCATGTGGGAATAAGAACTTCACAGTTGGGGTATATCTATGCTGTAAACGGCACAGCTGTGGTGATAGGGCAGTATCCAATGACAGTGCTGATGAGAAGATTCTCTGATGTCGCTTCAATGGCACTAGGCTCAATCCTCTACAGCATCGGATACCTCATGGTAGGATTCTCTTCCTCCCTTCTCATGCTCATGCTGGATATGGTTGTTATAACAGCCGGGGAAAACCTCACTTCGCCGGGAATAAATACTATCGTCTCAAAAATTGCTCCATCAGACAGGACAGCCCGCTACATGGGCTTCATAGGAATGCTCAATTCTACAGGGAGGGCCCTCGGTCCATCTGTTGGTACATTGTTCCTATCCATATACTCATTCAGCGGATTGAGCACGTGGGGGTCAATCGCATCATTCGGGATGGCTGCTTTCGGCATCATCATGATTTTCAGTCGCCTTCCCTACGTTAGGAGTCGTGTATATAGATCAGCATCTTCTAAGGCCCGAAGATCACAGATTTAAGGAGAGAATGATCGAGGTAAGAAAAATGATGCCTATGAAGGAATTCGCTCCAAGGAAGGACATCCTGATGCTCTTGGGGTCATCAGGCTTGACAATGTAATGCTGGTATACAATTAGCGCTAGTATCATGGCAAGAGCTGCGGCATAATATACTGTAGGAAAGTAAAAGATCAACAGCGCTAGTGAAAGGAATGTAAGAGCATGTATTGCCGCTGATATCCTAAGTCCAGTCTTAAGTGAATATTCCGTCATGACCGTTTTGAGATGATTCTCCCTGTCGAACTGGATATCTGGTATCACGTAGATCATGTCAAATCCTGCAATCCAGAGAGAAGAAGCTATGAATATCAAATAAATCTGGGGGTCCGTTGGCAGAGAGGGCGTTATTGCTAGGTATCCGGCGAGCACGCCAACTCCTATCGTGGAACCCATGTAGATGTGCCTCCATCTTGTCACTCTTTTCAATAGAGGATCTGTCACGAATAGAAACAAAACAACTGGAGAGAGGACAAGAACAAGCGTGTTTAGCAGATAGGCAGAAACCTCAAACACCGTTACGAAGAAGGCAGTAAGGATAACTGCAGTCCTGACTGACAATGAGCCCTTCACCAGGATCCAGTCCTTCTTTCTGGGGTTGCTTTCATCGTATTTTTTCCCCTCTATACGGTTTATGGACATGGCCGCAGCACGTGCGCTCGTTGTTGCAACAAGTATCAGAAGAAACTTGAAAAGGTTATAATGTGTACCAGATGCTATCACTGCACCGCTGAATACGAAGGGCAGGTCAAACACAGTATGCTCGAGCTTGATGTAGTCGACGATTTCCTTGAATGTTACCATATTCCCAGCTTTTTTCCCCTTTCTGAGACTGTTTTCCTCACTTCACTTGTCATTTCAAGAACCTCAGGCCATCTTCTTGTATACCCCTCTTCGCTGTTCTTCCTCGTTGCATCAATACCCATCTTGGAGCCGTAGTTGAAAAATTTTGACGGATGGTCAAGGCTATCCGTCACAGTTCCGGGAACCACAAATACATCCCTCTGTGGGTCTATTCTTGTGGATAATGCCCATATGACCTGTTTTCTGTCATGTATGTCAATATCGTCATCGACCACAACTATGATCTTGGAGAACATGAGCTGTCCCAAACCCCAAAGGGCAAACATCACCTTCTTGGCATGCCCAGGGAACCTCTTTTTCATGGATACAATCACCATATTGTGGAACACGGACTCCTCCATTGTGTTGATGTCAACTATCTCAGGGATCTGAAGCTGAATGAGCGGAAGGAACATTCTCTCAATTGCCTTGCCCATGATGACATCTTCATGCCAGAGTTTGCCAACTATGGTCGTAGGGTAAATCGGATCCTTCTTCTCAATCACTTTCTTTACATGGAAAGTGGGGAACTCCTCTTCAAGGGAATAGTATCCGGTATGGTCACCAAATGGGCCCTCAAGTCTGGTCTCGGAGGGATCAACATACCCTTCCAGGACAATCTCCGAATTCTTGGGGTACTGGAGGTCGACACTTTCCCCTCTCACCAGTTCGAACCTCTTTCGAGCCAGAAGCCCTCTGAATGAGAACTCATCAATACCATCCGGAAGTGGTGCAACCGCTGAGAAGATGCTTAGAGGATCGCTTCCCAGTACAACAGCAACATCCATCTTCTTGCCCTCAATCCTGCTTTCATGGCCGTGTGCTGCACCACCTTTATGAATCTGCCAATGCATTGCTGTGGTTTCTGAGTCTAGTACCTGCATCCTGTACATTCCAACATTTCTTGAGCCGCTAACAGGATCTTTTGTAATAACCAGTGGCATGGTAATGTACTTGCCAGCATCATCTGGCCAGGTTCTGGCGATGGGATACCTTCCAAGATCCACTTTCTCGAGGGATCGGTGAGAGCTTCCGAGGGTATTGGAAATCTTTGGCCTGAGCCCTCCCAGTTCCTTGAGCATCTCCATTCCTCGGGAGATCATGGAGTCTGTATCGTCTGGGATTCTCACAATATTCTTGAGCCTCCTCCCCACCTCGGTGGGGGTTTCACCAAGAATGGCAGACATCTTGCTCTCGTTGGCGAAGAGATTCCCAACTGCCGGCACCTTGGAACCTGTTACATTTGAGAAGAGCATTGCCCTGCTCTTCCCGACACGTTCCTCCTCACTTAGAAAGTAGGTAAGTTCAAGATCAGGGCTTACCTCCTCCTCTATTCGCAGCAGGTCCTTTTTCCTGTCGAGGTATTCGACATAATCATGAAGGTCTTCAAAGACCATGGCTGAAGTGAATCCCCTCCTTAAATATCATTATTATCCTAAATTCATCAAGAACTAATGTTGTTCATTGCAACGGATGCAGGTCATCTGCGATGAGGCGAAGTTGATTCCTCTGAAAACACAGGTATGAACGCCTATCTGTATAACTTCCCCCTATCCGTAAAGATCTGAAGATGGGTCCAATCAGTGATAGCAGGAAATACAAAGAATCTTAGATGGTTCCTAAAAAGATCTTAGTGGTATACAGCATCAGGACTTTGTCATCCTTTTCAAACTTCTTGAAAGCTTCTCCAAGTCTTGCAACCGCTTCCTTATACCTTGGATCCGGTGGCTCAAATGAATATGATGCTGAACGGTAACGTTCTATCAGTGTCTCAAGATCCAAGTACTGGCTATTTTCTATGCTGTATGTTTTCAATCCCTTGGAGAAGAACCCTTCAATCTTTGCTGAGTCAAGCGAACCGCTTCCACTCTTGTGATATCCCGTACTGAAAGTGGAGACAATCTCTTCGTAGGTAGAATTTATCCCTGCGCCTGAGGTATCGATTCTGTCATTCCAGACTAAGCAAACTCTGCCTCCAGGTCTCAGTATTCTGCTGAATTCTTTTCTAGCATGTTCCAAATCGAACCAGTGGAAGGACTGCCCTGCAGTTATTATATCAACAGAGGAATCAGGCAGTCCAGTGTGTTCTGCGGAACCGTCAATTATCCTTGCACTCCTATACATACTCAGATCCTTTGTTGCCCTTTCTCTCATGTCTTTATTGGGCTCAACACAGAAGACTGGATTCCCCTTTTCAAGGAATATTTTTGAAAGAAGGCCAGTTCCAGAACCTATGTCAGCAATAACTGTGTTATAGCCAAGACCCGCGATTTCTCTGATTATATCAAGTATCTCCGTGGGGTATGTGGGTCTTCCTGCAGAATAGTGGGATGACCTTCCCTGAAAGATAGTGCGTGAATCCCTTTTATCCTCGGAATCCAATAGATACCTCCGTTATTGCAGGGTTGAGAGTTCTCAGTCCTGCAACTCCTCTTGGGGAAGTATGGCAGCCCTAGCGGCGGCAAGGCGGGCAACAGGAATCCTGAATGGAGATGCGGACACATAATTCAGCCCGATTTTATGGCAGAATGCAATGGTATCGGGATCACCGCCCTGTTCTCCGCATATTCCAACCTCAAGGTCCCTATTTGTCTTTCTTCCCTTCTCTACTGCTATTTTCATCAGTTCTCCGACACCGTCACGGTCTACTGAGGTAAAGGGGTCAACTTGTAGGACTCCCTCCTCAAGGTAGTTGGCCATGAATTTGCCCTCAGCATCGTCCCTGCTGTATCCGAATGTCATCTGCGTGAGATCATTGGTTCCAAAGGAAAAGAAATCCGCATACTCGGCAATTTCGTCCGCGGTTACACAAGCACGGGGTATCTCGATCATGGTCCCGAACTTATAATCCACCTCTTCTCCTTCTAGGATCTTTTCTGTGACCTTTTCCAATCTTTCCCTAAGCTGCTTAAGCTCTTCCTTGAGGCCAACCAGAGGTATCATTATCTCCGGGAAGATCTTCTTCCCTTCCCTGATGACTCTTCTGGCAGCCTTGATAATTGCAGTAACCTGCATCTCATAAATCTCAGGATAACTTAAGCCGAGCCTGCACCCTCTGAATCCAAGCATTGGATTGAACTCCTCGAGGTTCTTGATGGTTCTCAGCATCTTGTTCAATTCCTCAAGCCTAGCTACAAGGCGGTCTAGTTCCTTGACTTCCTTTGCAGTTGTGAGCATGAACTTTATGTCGAAAATCTCCCGCATAACCTCTTCCTTGTCTGGAAGGAATTCATGCAATGGTGGATCGAGAAGCCTGATTATAACTGGATACCCCTCCATTGTTCGGAAGAACTCAGTGAAGTCAGAGACCTGCATCGGTAGGAGCTGATTCAGGTAGTACCTTCTTTCTGACTCTGTGGTGCTCATGATCATTGCTCTCATTATCGTTATTCTGTCAGAGCCCAGGAACATCCTTTCTGTCCTTGCTAGCCCTATTCCTGCGGCACCGTTCTCTCGAGCCATCTTTGCTTCCTCGGGCGTATTCGCATTTGCCCTGACTCCCAGTTTTCTGACGCCGTCTGCCCACTCTAGGAGTTCACTTGTCTGTCTCTCAATTCCTGGAATTTCCACTTCCATCTTGTCAAGGAAGAATTCTCCTGTAGTACCGTCTATGGTGATGGTAGTGCCCTCTCTTAGGACATCGTCTCCGATGGTTACGCATTCCTCCCTCAAGTCTACAGTGATAGACTCAGCACCAACGACAGCGGGCTTTCCCATTGCCCTTGCAACTACAGCAGCATGAGAAGTCATCCCGCCTTTCTGAGTCAGGAATCCTTCTGAGACCGCCATCCCTCTGACATCGTCTGCAGTAGTCTCAGGCCTAACAAGAATGACCTTCTTCCCGGTTTTGGCAAGCTCCACGGCCTTTTCGGAGGTAAACACAATTGTACCAACCGCTGCTCCAGGGGAAGCAGCGAGGCCTTTTCCTGCTGGCTGTTCATCCCCTTTTCTCTTGATTTGCGGATGTAGCAGCAGATCAAGAGTCTGTGGCGTTATTCTTGACAAAGCTTCTTCCTTTGTGATAAGCTTCTCCTTTACCATGTCAACTGCCATCTTAACAGCTGCTCTAGCAGTCCTCTTGCCAGATCTGGTCTGGAGAAGGTAGAACACGCCTCTTTCTATCGTGAATTCTATGTCCTGCATGTCTTTGTAGTGTTTTTCAAGTATACCGGCTGATTTTATGAGCTCATTATAAGCGTCTGGAAGCGCCCTTTTCATATCACTGATGTGCTTGGGAGTCCTTATCCCAGCTACAACATCTTCACCCTGGGCATTTGGGAGGTACTCAGAAAAAAACTCCTTCGCACCTGTGTTAGGGTCCCTTGTGAAGGCAACACCGGTGGCAGAATCGTTTCCCATATTTCCAAACACCATTGACACTATACTGACTGCTGTCCCGAGATCTTCCGAGATTTTGTGTATCTCTCTGTAAGTCTTCGCACGCTCCGAATTCCACGAATCAAATACTGCCTTCACAGATAGTCTAAGTTGTTCAATCGGGTCCTGGGGAAATTTCTCCTTCTTCCCTGAGTAGACTCCCATGTATGCCTCAATGACCTCGCGCAGCTCCTCTGCATTCAGATCCACATCTTCCTTTTTCTTGTGTTTTCTCTTTACCTGAAGCATTGCCTCGTCGAAATCAGAGTAAGGAATTCCCAGAACAACTGTTCCGAACATCTGTATTAAACGCCTATAGGAATCGTATGCAAACCTCTCGTTTCCAGTAGATTTCCAAAGCCCTTTTACGCTCTCGTCGTTCAGGCCCACGTTGAGGATGGTGTCCATCATGCCCGGCATGCTTATGGCGGCACCAGATCTGACTGAAACAAGCAATGGGTTCTTGCTGCTCCCGAATTCCTTGCCGGTCTTTGCCTCCAATCCAGTAAGACTCTCAAGGGACTGTTCCCACATCATCTCTGGAAAATCCCTTCTGTCAAGGAAATCTATGCATGCAGCAGTCGTTATTGTGAAACCTGGAGGAACGTTAAGACCGAGGTTTTTCATTTCAGCAAGTCCCGAGCCCTTTCCACCCAAGAGGGCTCGCATGTCCTTGCTTCCTTCTTCGAACGTGTAGACGTATTTTATCGCGCTTTTCACACTCTTTCATCTGTAATAGTTAAAAGTCTTTTCTCAGATTCTAGGGCATAAACTTCACAAATTATTCCCAGACATCTCGGATTTTCACTTAGATGTAAAGAATGATAATTTTTTCAACATGACTTAAATAAAGTATTAATATGGAAAGGGCATTCCGCAAAACTTCGTACGGCAAAATCTCATACCTTTACAGGCCCGGTGAATATCCACTTATTTTCCTCCATGGTCTTGGCGGCTCATCAAACAACTGGACTAGGCTGACGAAGCATCTGGATATGCAGTTCTCACTATATTTTCTGGATCTTCTTGGTCATGGAAGAACAGAGGCCACGGACTGGAACTTTAAAATAAAGGACCAGTGCGCCATGATTGAAGAATTGGTTTACGCCGACGGAATTGAGAACTTTAGTCTAGCTGGGAATTCTTACGGTGGATGGATAGCTTCCACCTATGCAGCATCCTTCGGCAAACCGAAATACCTGATACTTGAAGACAGTGCCGGGCTAAATCCAACCATGGAGGAAGCTGCTGGGCCTCTGGTGGAAAGGTTTATAGACAGGCTGCAGGACTTTGGGCGAGAAAATAACAGGGAAATCATGAGGAAAATTATAGAGCAGAACTCTAAGGAAGAAGAAAAATTGACTCCCGATATGCTCTCTGCAATTAGTTCGGGCACGCTTGTAATATGGGGAGGAAGAGACCATATGATAGACATCTCATATGGGCGCGAGCTAAACATCATGATTCCAGGCAGCAAGTTTGCTGAGATCGAGGAAGCCGGACATGTGCCGCATTACACTCACGCAGAAGTGGTGGGAAATCTCATAAATAATTTCTGCATTTTCTGACCCTTTAGTCGAAGAGACAAGAAGAATGTCGATAAAGGATAGACGTACTTTTATTATAGGTGACGGACGAAGAACTCTCCAGCTTCTTGAGCTCTGTAGATTCAAACACAAGTATATTCCATTCTCCGATGCAGACTTGCGGAATTAATCTTATTTATCTGGTCTTGGGAACCCATAAATTCCCGGGTCTTCGCTCAAGCGCTCTTCCCTGAGGTCCTTGAGTCCTGAAAGATCCAGTTTCATGGTAAAAAATGGCTCATTTTTGAATCTCCTCGTTATGAGCTTAACTCCAAAAAGGTACCTTTCCATCTGTGTTACGATAGAATTGCCACCAAACTCTTCTGAAATGGAATTTACAGCAACAAAGGGAAGTCGGTTCTCAAGGGCCCTGGCTTCTATGTATAGCTGCCACATATCGTGGAAGTCCATGTGAATAAGGGCTGGATTAAGCATAATTTCAGAACCTTTATTAGCAGCGATTCTGGCGTAGTATGGGAAGTCTGAATCATAACACACTGAAATAGAGAATTTCAGGTTATTGGCATCGAAGATCATGCACCTATCTCCCGGGGTATATTCCTTTTTTTCATCTCTGAAAAGTGAAATCTTGTCCTGCCACCCAATTATTTTTCCGTTGAAAATCGCGGGTGACGAATTAAAAAGTCTTTCACCCCTAATTAAAGAGAAACTACCCGGCACTATTACGGAGCTATTTTTAGTTGATAGATCTAGAAAAGGGTCAAGCAGGTAGTCTAGGTCTGAAGAATTCTCACATAGAGACTCATTCACCCATTTTTCAGGCATGACTACAATGTCGGGTTCCATATCCCTTATGGTTGGAAAAACCTCCTTTTCGAGGTATTTTGATGTATGAAATAGTGGCATCCGCTTCGACTGGAAAGCCAGAATGTTCAGGACTCCCTCCATTCCTAGGGACCTCGTGCTTTTAGCATCACTGCGACTTCTTTCATAAGGGCAAGAGTCATTTCAGGTTTTGAGACGCCTCTCAGCTTTCTGGCTCTTCCCTCAGAAATAAAGTCATAGTCGCTTATGACTTTCCCGAATGCTCTTCCATCCTTGAAGGAGTTTGAAACTATCAGATCTGGTCTAGAATTGGCAAATTTACTTGATTTCTTTTCACTGCTCAGTTCACTTTCAAGGCTGAAGGCAACCAGTAGTCCATTAAACTCCTTCCTAATATTCTCTATCACCTTCTCACGTGGAATTAACTCAACTGTGTGCCTCGAGCTTCCTGATAATTTTCCTCCATGCTTTTCGGATACCTCAAAATCAGAAATAGCAGCGGGAGAAAGCACTGCCTCGTACCCTTTATTCACGACTTTCAATGCCTGCTCCTCCATTTCACTGCTGGTAAGGGCAGGAACATGCTGAACATACTGTGGCAATTCATTGGAGCTGTTACCTATGTATGTGATATCAGAAGCACCAAGCCGGAAGGCGTTCCTCGCAATCCAGTAACCAGTAAACCCGGTGCTGTGGTTTGAAATAGACCGTGCATGGTCTACGGGTTCCTCGGTATGGCCACCGAGAATTAGTATTCTTTTTCCATCAAGAACGTCCTTGTCGAATGCCCGGCAAGTCATGTCGAGTATTTCTCTATTTGATGAGAGCTTTGCCTTTTCCTCTGAAATATCAGGAGGTACAATACCGACTCCATTTGTTTGAAGGAAAGAAACATTTCTTTGATTGGCTGGATTGCTATACATGCCTTCATGCATTGCAGGAGCAATAAGGATAGGATTGCCATTTCCACTGGCAAATGAATAGAATGTGGAAGGCACATCATCAGATATTCCATTTGCCATCTTACCGATCATGTTGTGCGTACAGGGAGCTATTACCAGGGCAGTTCCTTTGCGTTCCCCGGAAAAGAGTGAGATGTGTTCTATTTTTCCGGTTATGTTCGTGACAACACTGTTCCCAGATGCCCATTCCATTACCTTCGGGGAAACTAGATCCGCAGCTTCTTCGCTCATACCAACAATAATGTCTGCCCCCTCTCTCCTCATGTCCCTTATGAGATCTGGGATCCTGTATATCGATATGCTCGCTGTTACCCCTAGGACTACCTTCTTCCCTCTAAGGGAGCCGGTATACACGTTCCTATTTGCATTTTCCAGCAATCGCCATCATCCCTCCTGCCTGTAAAGATAGTAGATGCCGTTTGACTCAGCGCATAGTTTGCCACCGGCGTCTCTCACCTCAACGTGAGTGTATGCGATCTTTCTTCCTGACTTCCTCATCACAGCCCGAAAAGAAGCTGGCCCCTGAGATATTGGCCTGTAGAAATTGGTATTCAGGCTTGAAGATACTTCGTTCACTACGTTTTCGTCCGTAAGTGCGCAGAATGCAGAAGCCAGATCTGAGAAAGCCATGATTGCTGCACCGCTCATTATGCCCCCCATCCGCTGGACACCTTCTTCCATTGGTACGCTTATCTCAACATCGCCCTCACTAAGTCGCTTGATATCGACTGTATGATTCTTAAAGAAACCGTCAGTTTCCAGTATTTGCTTAGCTAGATCGGCATTAAGCATTGTCTTTTCATTGTCACTACATATTTATTCCTCTCCATCCGGATAGTAAAATGAGGGTGGATTTTGTCATAACATTGCAAGAAATCACCTAATTTCTAGCCATTTTGTTCAGATTGGCTCCAAAAACCATTGAGAAGTTTTCTTTTGAAGATCGACTTTAAATCCTGTCTATCAGTATGTCAAGGGGTAGAAAAATAATTTAAACAACTATATCATCTGTAGCTATGGATGCGAATCCAGAGCAGCTTGAAAGAATTCATGATATGCTGAAATTGTTTGGTCTGTCCTCTTACGAGGCACAGGGATTTGCGGCTCTGGTGTATTATGGGGTTGCCAGTGCAGATACTATCGCAGACGCTGCCAAGATTCCCCGGACCTCAGCCTACAAGGTGATGGAATCTCTCGTCCAGAAAGGTTTTGCCAAAGAGACTCAGGGAAGGCCCAGAATGTTCAAGCCTGAGGACATGAACCAGATCAGGAATGACATGGAGGAGAAATTTCAGCAACTCTTCAGGGATCTCAAGGAATTGCAGGATTTGTTGCCCTCTAAAGGAGAACCGCAGCTAGTTTACACAATATACGGTTCCCAGAAGGTCATGGACAAGATAGAGGAAATGTTCAACCTCACAGAAAGCGAGATATGGGTCTGTACGCCGAAGGTTAAGGAAATAAGGACCTCCCTGAAAAAAGTAATCGACAACGCAATAAAGCGCGGAGTGAGGGTGGTCTTCGTCACACCACCAAATAAGCGTGTACCGCAGAATACGGAGGTACACAGAAAAGAGGGCCTCAGCGTGACAGATGTGGTTAGCGATCAGACCAGGGCTCTTCTGGCGGGCCCTGAGATGGATGCATGTGGGTACACTGACAACCCTGCATTGGCAATGCAGGTCTACATGTTCATTAACACCATGCTTTAGTTAGTCCGGCTTTTTTCAGAATTTTCCGGACATTTGATTTATTAACCATTTCAGCATCAAATCGCAATGTCCCTGTTCAGCACGATTACCATTGGAGGGCATATATCTGCCGCAGGCGGGGCTTCGAAAGCACCTGAGAGGGCGAGCGTGTTCTCCTTCAATTCTTTCCAGATCTTTTCCAAGAACCAGATGCAGTGGAAAACCAAACCCCTACCTGAGGAAGAAGTGCAGAGATTTCCAGAAGAGGTAGCCAAGTACTCAATTAAGAGTACCATGGTTCATGCATCCTATCTCCTTAATCTTGGAACGCCAGATCCCTCTCTCAGAAAGAAAGCCAGCGAAGGTATGCAAGTTGAAGTCGAAAGAGTAGAGCAGCTTGGCATAGACTTTCTAACCTTTCATCCAGGCGCCAGTAAGAATACCACGGTAAAAGCAGCACTGAGTAATATAGCGTCCAACTTGAACGAGATCATTAAAGATGGGCAGAAATCCACCATACTCTTAGAGACTTCAGCTGGCCAGGGATCAACAGTGGGTCATACTTTCGAGCAGCTCGCAGAGATAATTGATCAAGTGGATAGCAAACACAATGTAGGAGTATGTTTTGACACCTGCCATGTGTGGGCTTCAGGTTATGACATCAGAAGCGAGGAGGGGTACGGAGAGACAATGGAGCAGTTCAAGTCAGCACTTGGACTTGACAGGCTCATGGGATTCCACCTAAATGATTCAAAGAAAGGCAGGTCAAGCAGGGTAGACAGACATGAGCAGATAGGTCTTGGTACCTTAGGAAAGGAAGGAATTGCAAACTTTGTCAACGACAAGAGGTTTAGGAAAACTCCAATGATACTTGAGACTCCCAAGGGAGAAGAGGGATACGCTGGGGACCTTGAAGTGATAAATGAAGTATTTCTAGAGGAAGGATAGCATTGGAGTTAAGACCGTTCAAGGCGATCACTTATAAGGACGATTTACAGAAACTTACCTCACCGCCATTCGACGGGATTACCCCTGAGCAGGAAAAGGAACTTAAAAAGAATCCATACAACATAACTCACCTAACGCTCCCTGAGGGAAAGGAAGGAGTACTCCAATCTAAGGGGTTGATATCTTCTTGGTTGAATGAAGGTGTACTGAACCAGGTCGATAAAGAAACACTCTATGTCCTTGTACAGGAATTTAGACTCAACGGCGAAAAGATTGATCGTATTGGTGTAATTGGAATAACAGACACCTATCCAGATAAAGGTGTAATAAAGCCTCACGAAAGGACTTTTCCCGGAGTTGTGATGGAAAGATCAACCCTAATGCGAGCACTTGAGGCTCAGCTGGAACCACTTTTCCTTACAGTACTGAATAATAATTTCGAGCGTGTGCTCAAGCGAACCATATCCGGTCTTCCTCCCGATAGAATTTTCGAAGAACCTTTCGGTGTCAGAAATTCGGTTTATTACATAACAGACAAGGAAAAAATAAAGAAGATCTCAGAAACAGTAGAAAAGGACAATGCTATCGTAGCAGACGGACATCACAGGCTAAAAGCTTCACAAACCATAGCTGGAAAATCAAAAGGAAATGAAAGAAAATTCTGGAGCCAGAGTTTGGTGTACGTATCCTCAATATACGACAGAGGACTATTGATATCGGGCGTGCACAGGTTAGTGAACAGTGATTATTTTATTGGCGCAAATGCAGAAATCCTGGCCGACCTTTTCAGCCTGAGGGACAGAACCACTGTGGATACTCTGGACTCTATCACGATTTATGATGGCTCATTCAAAGACTTGATCCCTAGGCAAAATTCCCTAAAGTCCTTGTTCGGTGAAAAATTCTTGCGTGAAGATGTAGTAGGATCAAGTGTAGTCAACGATTTACTGTTCACCAAGATTCTTGGAATGACAGAAAAAGATCTGGAGTCGTCCGTCAGGTACACCCATGACGTATCGGTTGCAATAAGGAGTGTCGACCAGGGGAAATTTGGTTTTGCCGTACTCATGCCCACTTGGAACAAGGACTCATTCATAAAGCAGGCGATGAGCGGTAAAGTTCTTCCACAGAAGTCGACATACTTCTACCCTAAGATTCCCTCTGGTATCGCACTGAGGAAATTCAGTGAAAACTAAAATCTCATTTTGATTTCAAATTTCAGGAAAGTATGGCAAAGGCAATTCGGAAAGGTTAGCTACATCAACTCTCATAAAAAGGGTTAAATATTGAAAACAAGTGATATATGCTGTGCGCATAAGGATCCCCAAGTCCACTACCTTCAGATTTTTTTGGCTGGGCATTGCAACCTTAGTTTTGCTGATCATATGGGTCATTGAAATCTATTTAGCTAACCTTCCGCAATTTGTAATCGCACTTCAGGGAATCACTGGGGACTTATTTCTTCTATTTCTTCTATTTTACCTCGTTATGGAGTCTTTCAATATATTGACTCAGAGGCGTTTTGACTCAGATTCATACAGTTTTGACGGCACTGCAATTTACAGGAATTCCCTTATCCTAATACCTTGGTTGGAGGTTAGCAGTGTAGCATTTCGCAAAAACAAAGACAAGGAATCATTTCTAATGAAGACAAACAGGGCCAACATTAGTGTGATAAACAAAGGAACCACCTTTAGTCCTGTTTATGTGTCTCTAGGGAAATACCCAGAAGTGACAGAGAAAGTGAAAAGGTCAACTATAGTCATAACTCCAAATGTCAGACTCCAGGGCGCCGCTAAACCCATTGTAATACCTACAACAACTTTTTCACCCCTGTTTAAAAGAGTTTATTCGAGGATGCAGCAAATTGCAAATTCCAGCGGAGTACAGATCACTTTTCATTACAACTGAATTTATTTTTGAGTTTTCGTTTAGAATAAGCATTCGGAAATTATCAGAAGTGAGGTTATAGTCATTCGAAAGATTGTCAACATATTTTTATCTGAAAGTTCTTACAGCAATAGTCATTTCCGGTTCTGCCAACTGCTTGGAATGAATGCCACTGTAGCTTAGCTGGTTGAGCAGCTGATTCGTAATCAGCAGGTCGGGGGTTCAAATCCCTCCAGTGGCTTCCTTCTCTCTGCTTTCTTCATAGAGTGCGTGATCTTGTTATGTTTAGATAGAGTCTGAGTTCGCCAGCAGTAAATTACCAGGAACCGAAATACTTAATAAATAACATTACAATTACGTAATTGTAATGGCAAAAGAGACAATTCAGATCAGAATTGATGAAGAGACCTCTAAGTTCGTCAATCGCATGCTTAGATCTGGTATTTTCAAGACAAAGAGTGATGCACTCAGGTATATTTTGTCAGTGGGAATAACTGCTGTTGCAAAATTTCCAGAGGTCTCCGAGAAGGTGGAGAGACTTAAGTCTATGGAGAAAACTACCGGAAGACCACCCATC
>JBJKSA010000007.1:0-73947 GCA_046704405.1 Thermoplasmataceae archaeon
CTGGAAGTTATGTTGTAGTTGTGCAGGACGAAGATAAAGCTGGACAGAGAAATGGAAGAGGGTATCAGTGCCGGGGATGGCCTGAAAATCTCTGATGATGGAGCAAGCGCAACCAAGAAAAGCAGGTAGACGGGGAAAAGAATGAAAATTGATATCAATACCAGCGCCGTGTACCAGAGAACGTCTTTCTTTGCGCTCAACTTTCATTCGCCTCCGTAATTCTGTTTGATACAACTATGTAAACTATAACGAACAGCATGACTATGAGGAGCAGTACAGTGGCTGCCGCAGAGGAGAGGCTTTGTGACCCCAAGACAAAGGACTCGTATATGTTGAAAGCTAGAGTCCCTAGGAATGCTGGTGTTGCACCTACCAGCACCAATGGGAGTGCGAGTATGTTGAATTCCTGAACAGCTCTGATGATCAGAGCGATCATTATGAATGGATATATTCCGGGTAATGTGATGTGCCTGAACTGCTGAAGTGTGGTCGCACCATCTACAGCAGCCGCTTCGTACTGGCTTTCCGGAATGCTCTGCAGTCCTGCTAGCAATATGAGCATAACAATCGGAAATGTCTTCCATGAATCTGCAATGGCGATAGATAGGAAAGCTAGTGGACCTCGTATCCAGTTTATGTCGGTTTGGGCAAGGTGCAACGTAGTAAAGATCTCGTTGAGGTACCAGCCAGTCGGAGCAAATAGAAATGTAAAGGCTATGGCCGAGACCACTGTCGATACTCCGTATGGCAGTATGATTATGGTCCTGAAGATTGATTTTCCTCGTATTGCCCTGTTCAGCAACAGTGATGTCGCGAGGGCAAGCGAAAATTCAATCGTAAGGGCAAGAACAGTAAGGAGCACTGTGTTGCCTATTACTCCCTTAAGGTTATTATTTTGAACCAGTAATCTGTAATTTAAGAGTGAATATCCGCTAGGAAGTTTGAAGCTTGATACTATGGCGGCAAATATGGGATAAATATTTATAAAGCCAATAAAAATTAAAATGGGTAGAATGAAAGCTATTTCTAGCTTATTCTTCCCCAGTGTTTTTAGGATTCCCATCCGTTTTCAGCCCTCATTCAGTAGTTATGTATGGGTAGGGCCGGTGTAGCCTCCGGATGGGTATATTTTGCCCGCATTGAACAGAGTCTGGTCACTTGGGTAGTATATGCCAAGGTACTGGGAAAGGCTGTCATGTGCTGCATTCAGTGCATTTGTCACATTTACTCCCTGACCTATTATTTCTGCAAATGCTGTATCAAAGACATTCTGCCACTCTCCAATCCATGGAACAGCAGGTCTGAATATTCCATTCTGTTCCTCGAACTGGATTATGGAGAAAGTCGGTGCAATGCTGGATGGCAGGTTCTTGTACGCATAGGTGTTCACAACTGGCCATGTCAGATTCAGCAGCAGGCCCTTCTGGACTGGAGCTGAGTCTATGTAGTTCATGAACTGTAGTGATGCCCATGTGTTCTTTGATCCTTTGACCAATCCCAGAACATCTCCACCAACCACATACTGTGCGTTGTTGTTCGGTCCCATGAATACATGGTTTATGCCCAGGTTGTGGTGCGCCGAGGAAGTTGTATTATTCCAGCCTAGGCCCTGAAGCAAGCTCTGCACATATGGCCACTGGTTTATGTACTGGTAAGTAGAGCCAAGTGACTTGTATGTTCCCCAGTATCCAGTCTTGTTTGCACTTGACATTAGGCCGTCCTTTGCCATGTTCTGCAGGAAGGTGAGCGCCTTTATGTCACCAGTGTCGTTCAGGTACATCGGGTTGCCGCCGAATTCAGCCATCCACTGGAACACCTGAGTTGGTGTGCTCGCGCCTCCATGACCCTGCATGTTGAATGGGTGCATCATTCCCTGTGTGTGAGTTGTGCTGTTCCCGTATGCACTCAGCGCCTGCATGTCAGCAAGCAGGTTTGACACATTGGTCGGCTGCACAGTTGCTCCAGCTGCCGTTAGTGCACTCTGGTTATAGAATGCCAACTGGACATTTCCTCTCCATGGGAGGAAGTAGTAAGTTCCATTGAAGAGCCCCTCGTTGTAGTACGCAGGTATTATAGTGCCATTAGCTGCAGTTCCATAGTTGCTAGAACTGTTTTTTGGCTCAAACTGGCTCATGTAGTTATTCAGTGGCAAAACTATGTTCTGCGATACCAGCGCGCCCATGTACGAGTTGTCTGATCCGACAACGTTTATCTTAACGTTTCCAGATGCTACCTCAGACTGCACTGTCTGAATCACCTGCGTCGGAGACTCAGTTATGAAGTTCACAGTTATGTTTGTGTAGTTCTGTTCAAAATGTGGTATTACTGTGTCGTTTACGTAATTGTATTCCGAGCCTGCAAGCGCGTCGTTGAACGTGATTACTGTCTTTCCGGTGCTTGGCGTCGTTGTATTGTTTGACCCGGGATGCAGCATATTAACTACTACTGCTGTTCCCGCCCCCACCACTATAGCCGTAATGACTATGGAGATGATCATTGAGGACATCTTCACTTCTCTGTGCGAGAAGGATACCATGTCTTTTTCATCTAGTCCTTTTTCCGTCAGAAAATCACCAGTTGTTTAACTTAATTGATCTATATATATGTTCTCAGCTGGGAGTTTTATCTTTCATTACGAATACCAGAAGAACCCGTATAAATAATACCCAGCAGTGCATTCAAGTACCAAGTTTAGCGACTAAAAATCTTTATTTGTTTTGCTCAATATATTTCATTTTCAATCCCTTTCTCTTATTAGAACAATTCCTTTAACTATCAGATGTACCGTACCCGGTTTTGTATTATATCTGTGAACATTTCAAGGGTGTGAGAATGTTGCTTTGAGTACACTGCCCACAATGATCAGTTCGAGCCCACATCTCACAAGTTCCTCTTTCATTTTCTCATTTTTTTCCTCCTGAGTTAATGTTTAATCTTCTCCATTACTGGTTAATGTGTGCGCACTTATCTCAGGATATTCAGGACTGGATCTTTCGACACAGAGGAGCTTTATTCCTTCATGGAGAGAGTGCGAGAGCATGGGAAGATGCATTTCCTGGTTTCAGACGGAGTCCTGCTGGATCTAGGGAAAGTATTTCCTGATGGATCTGGCATAGATGTGAGGATGCAGAGAATACTCACATCCTATCAGCTTCAGAGAATAATCCTGGAATCTGACAACAGCCCACATTTCATAGTGATAATTTCAGGTGTTATATCTGAGTGGGCAGTTGAATCTGTGCAGAGCATATACGAGATAATGAAGATAAAGGCGTACTACCACAGATGCCCAATTTCCATGAATATTGTCGGCAAGGAGGGTGTTTTTGAAAACTACCTTGGAAAGAGGGTTCTCGCACCAGGGAGAGGCAAGAGAGTTAATGGAGGCTTATACCAATGGGACGAACAACGCCAACAGTAAGAATGAAGATGGAAAACATAGCCCAGAAATACGGCAGGATGAGATCGCTCATGCGGCGTGAAGACATTGAGATCCTGGAAAGGATGCTCCTCATGGGGCGCAAGCATTCACCTGAAATATCGATGGCTGGAGTTGATCCGGAAATGGGGTTTGTGATCTCGGTGATCATTGAAATGATGAAGGAAAGGAAGAGGGAAAAAGAGTGAGTGAACCTTAATGGATCAGATAGTGAACGGAACTGGGAACGACAGGGTTTGCCTGTGGTATCTCAGAAACGGCCATATTGTCAGAAAGAGGTTCAGCAACCGATCATGGATATTTGTCTCAGGAGATCCCTTTGATCTCGACTTCCTTGCAAGGCAGCTCGATGTCTCATCATTTGATTATGAGTGGTCCAGCAACAGGGATGTCTATGGCAAAATTGAGGGGATAAGAGTTTCCGTGAGACCCTCCAGGATCGCCGATCTTGTGAGATCCGTTGAACATGTGGGACTTGGCAGAAAATTCCGGGTGTTCAATGCAGATCTTGACCCTGTAATGCGCTTCATGTCTGAGAACGATCTGGAATTCTTCCACCTTGAAACGCCTTATGACTATGATCCTGTGATAGAAAGCATGATGGTCGGCGGAAGGATCAAAGGAATGGAGATTGCCAGCATTATGATTGACGGGGATTCATACCCTCCCACTACTACAACACTGAATGAACTGGATGATCGCATAAGGGAGAGCGATGTCATTGTTTATGACAATACCAACGAAGTGTTCAGGCGTATACTCTACAGAATGCGTGATGCAGGCATACAGACCCCTGGCATATGGACAAAGGGTGGATCAACATACCAGTCTTACGGACAACTTCACTACAAGAGCCCAACTGTGAGCATATCCGGTAAGATATGCATACCCTCGGATTCATTCGTTTACGCTGAGGCCGGCCTCCCTGGAATCTTTGAGCTCTCAAGGACTGCTTCCCTCCCTCCAGTATCTGCTTCAATAGTGACGCCGGGGACCGCGGTGTCAACAATGGAGGAGAGTGTTGCCCTGAAGAGTGGAATTCTCATCCCTCTCTACAAGGATGATCACGAGATGGAGAAAAGTGCTGAAGAGATTTCACTGACAGACAGGGGAGGCATAGCGCTTCAGCCTGAGCCTGGGCTCTACAGCGATGTGTATGAAATAGACTTCTCGTCCATGTACCCGAGCATAATCGTCCGGTACAACCTGTCCCCAGAGACCATAGGAAAGAGGGGAGATTATCCTGTTCCAGACACGCCGTACATGATAAACACTGAGAAGGAGGGTTTTCTGTCAAGGGCGCTTGCAGGATTGCTCAAGAAAAGGCTCTTCTACAAGTCCATAAAGGGTAATGATGAGGTGTACAGAAGCAGGGATACAGCCTTGAAATGGATGCTGCTTACATCATTTGGCTACACAGGTTACAAGAACGCCAAGTTCGGAAAGATAGAGGCGCATGAAAGTATAACTTCGATCGGAAGGAACGTGCTTTCGACAGCCATGAAGCTGGCAGAAGGCATGGGATTTAGCGTGATCCATGGCATTGTTGACTCTCTCTGGATAAGAGGGAAGGGAAATGTTGAAGATCTTATGCGCAGGATAAAGGAGAAAACAAGGATAGACATCGTCCTTGATGGGTACTACAAATGGATCGTGTTCTTCCCCGCTCGTTCTGGCCTGGGTTCCCTTAACAGATACATCGGGATGCGCACTGACGGCACTTACAAGATAAGGGGCATAGAGCTCAGAAGGAAGGATGTCCCGGAACTGTCAAAGAAATTCCAGCTGGATGCGCTTGCACTTTTTGAGAATTGTGAGAGTGTTTCAGACATAGCAGGCAAGTACAGAGACCTTCAGGACCTTGAGAATTTTTACCTAGAGAGCATTAAGCAATTCCCGAGGGAATACTACAGGATAAACATGAAGATAACGAGGAGGCCTGAGGAGTACAAGGTTAGGAATGTCCAGAAGATCGCGCTTGAGAAGCTCTACAGGCAGGGTATTGAGATAAACCCAGGGGAGAGGGTCCCTGTTGTTGTGACTGACAGGAAGAGGGAGATAGTAGATCTGGACCAAGATTACGGAGGAATAGATGCTAACTTTTACAGAAGGCACCTTTACAGGGCATTCGAGTGTTTCGACTTCCTTGTCACATATGCCATGAAAAAGAAGAAGCGCAAGACTGCAAGGCTTACTGACCCTTCATTTGGCAGGTAAGTGCTCAGGCAAGCTGGCCAAGCATCATCTCGATCTTCTCGCCCAGTACTCCCACCGGCACATCATTTATGCCTATGAGTTTTCTAACTCCACCTCTGGGGCCTCCGCCAACATTCCTGCTGTCCAGGAACCCTACCACTTCCAGCTTCTTGAGATGCTTGTAAATCTCGCTCCTCTCCATGCCCCTTAGGCCATACTGCTCACCAAAAACCGGTGCATTTTCCTCCAGGCAGTCAAGGGTTGTTTCAGTGGCATTCCTCAGGCAACCGCAGACAGTCAGAAGGACAACTAGCTCATCCTTGTCAAGCTCCCCGAGTTTGCTCTCTGTTACATAGGGATTTATGAGGGACTTTGCAGCCCTGATGTCCTCCCCTTCAATGGTCTCGGCGGACCGGTATTCGGCTATGTGGGAGGCTTTCTGAAGAAGCTCTATTGCCACCCTGGCACTCCCGAAAGGTTCGGCAATCTCGGAGATGTATTCAATAATAGCGGGTGTGTATGCAGATTGATTAAGGGACGCAATGCACCTGTCCTCAATTATCCCGTTAAGTTCGTCCCTGGTATACTTGCTGAATTCAAGTGCGGAAAAAACACCCAATGATTTCCTGTCCCTCTCGTTGAAGTAAAAAGTGGGGTTGTCTATGGAAATCAGGATTGTCGACATCCCTGTGTTGTAGATCTCGTTGGATCTGAAGAGGTTGTAAAAACCATCAGGGTCTCTTCTGGCTATGTTTGAAGCCTCGTCTATCACCAGTACCAGCGAAGTTCCCTTTTTCTCCATGACCGAGTTTATGGCACCAAAGAGCTGGTTATATGTTGCCCCTCTGTTGGGAAATACCTTTCCCAGCTTGTTTATCACATCACCGAGCAGAGTCCTGGTGTTACTGAATGAGAGCGCATTCTCGTAAATTATGACCGGGGTTTTTTCTTCCCTGAGAAGAAGCTTGATCGTCACGGTCTTGCCAGTGCCAGATGCACCGAATATAACCAGGTTAGGGTATATTCCATTCTTTACGGGCTGCAGGACTATTTCTCTAATCTTCTTCAACTGGCTTTCCCTGTACCTGAGGCGCTGCGGGACATATGCGAAGTCCAGAGGATTCGGATTTTTGATTATCAAACTCATCTGATATTGTTCGATCTATATTTATGATCCTCTTTCGAGGCAGCTTAGAAACTAACCACTGTGTAACCGTTGTTTATGAAGCCTGGTATTGTGTCGCTCACATTTTCCAGTTTTATCCCGAGTTTGGCAATTCCCTCAGATAGATCATTGGAAGCGGCGTATCCATTGCAGGCTATTGATGTTACTCCGTGCTCGACCAGTTTGCTGTATAGCTGCCTTACTTCCTCATCGTCGCCAGCTACCGCCTTCTCACTTGGACCGAAGAATACAACTTTCACATCTTCGAGAGTCTTCTTCCTCGCAGAGTTCATGGCAAACCTCATCCCAATAAGTAGCTTGTCTCTGTTCTCTAGCCCTGAGGTTATAAGAACGAGCATCTTTTCTGACATGATTTGAAATATCAGTAAAGTCCATAACCTTTACCTTCCCAATACATGCTGATAGTGCATATTACTGCTGCATTCTGAAAACTCGCCTATAATGTAAAGAAAGCCCATTATAGTATTGGAGCCCATCCTTAATTGGGTGATAATATGCCCTTCATAGATAATCTGGCTTTGGAATTGATAACTCTGGTCATGGTAAGTGGCGTCGTAGTGTACGTTACCGGTCTTACTTACCTAGAGTATAGAAAGAGTGGCCCCGCTAACGTAGAAAAGACGTTGAGGCTGGCTATGTTTCCATTGGGTTTCCTGGGAGGCATCATCACGATCCTGGGTCTTTGGCAGGAAATGGTGTGGCCCTTCCCTGCGGGAACTTCGCTTTACAACATAGCCTTCGGTGATGTCTACCTGGTATTCGGTGTTATTCTGCTCGCAGTCGCAAGCACAATAGCCCTCAAACAAAAGTTACAGATCGTGGGGTTCTTTGCGCTCCTGGGAGGTTTGATGGCGATCTACTACGGGTTCATCATATACACTGAGGGACTGACAAAGAGTCCTCTTGGAACTCTTGCAATGTATGTATCATTCGGTATCGCCGGAATATTCACCTATCCTGCGACATACGCGTACGACTCAATGACTGAGGGGAAGAAGCCTGGAATGACTTTCGGAACAACTCTGATAATATTCTGGCTGTTCTTCATCTTCGCTGCAGTCTTCGCAGCTGTAATCGGAGTACCTGCGGTGCTTGAGCACATACAGAGCACTCCGTAATAGCCAAGTAAACCTTAACACCCATACCCTCTTTTTTTACTCCATTTTATTTATTCCTTACAGTCTGGGTTGAATAGAATAATTTATAGAATTTCATTTCACAATAAGAAATAGATGTTGTGAACTAACTTACAATCTCATAAGACAAAGGAAATTAAAATAGAGAAAAATTGTTATGGAAAAATATAAGGATTAAGCGCGTGCCAGGGCAGCCTGTGATGTGATCTCCGATTTGTTCTCAAGGCCATATTTCTTGACCTTGTCTATATCAACACCGTGCTTCCTTGCTATCTTCTCGACGGTCCTGAGCATTAATCCTCCACCGAAGGAAATGATGCTTCCAGTTCCCATCCTTACAAACATGTTTCCCCTGGCTTCTCTGTATCCGTTTCTTTTCGCCATCTTGGCCAGGTGGAGGTATGATGCATAGTATACCGCAAGCATGCTCTCGGAAAGCATCTCTGTGTTGAGCTTTCTGGACTTGATCCTGCCCAGCGGTACGTTGAGAAGTGGCGTAGCGGTAAACTCGAAAGGTCTGCCATCCACGGAAGAATTGCTCATCCTGTTTATCATGGCAACTGTATCCCAGTTGTCCTCGTCGGTCTCCCCTTCCTGCCCTACCTGAAGGGTGAAAGCAGGTCTCCAGTAATTTTTGGTCTCGACGGCGACTCCCTGCCAGACTATATCCTGCCAAGATCCGTCCGGACCTATCTTCAGTGGAAGTGTCTTGTTGGGCATATGCCTCTTGGCAAGTGAGTCACTGCCTGTCTCTATTCCAGTCTGGACTCCAATCCAGTTTCTTGGGCCACCGCCTACAATTTTAGTAAGATGCTCCATCAGTTCTGGGTATCCGGCAGGAATTGAAATCCTTCCGTGGGTTGGGTTGCTTGTCTGTACCCCCTTGATGTTCATTACAGTGCTGAAGAGCTCTGTGAGTGCCTCCTCATTGGGAGTGAACATGTTGCCATGCTTATATCCCCATATTTCGTCGGAGTGCAGCCATGCGTTGGTCTGCCCAGCTCTGAGATTTATTTCAACCTCTTTCACTATATTCTCGATCGGAACGTATCTTAGCGGCCTAAGGGTGACTTCACAGAAATCGCATCCAACACCGCAACCTCTCATGACTTCGGACATCCCTTTCATTGAAGGGTTTATGATGGGTGGCATTTCTTCCAGTTTAGGATACGCTGCGAATGACACTCCTCTTGCGAGGAATTTATCATCCTTCTCTACAACTTTCCTGAACTTGTCATCGTAAGTCATGTAACCGCTGTGGAAGAGCGTACGATCGATATTCCCTTCGACTATTTGCTCAAATAGGATGGGTGCGATGTCATCAGTTTCGCCTTGGAAAACGTAGTCTATGTTGTACTTTTCCACTGCTTCCCTCATCATGGTGAATTCCCATACACCTGGCCCTCCCACGACCAGTTTTGCTTTCTTTCCTTGTCTTACCCGATTCACTTTCTCCAATAGGGCGTCCCATTCTCTCCAGACCCAAGCGTACAGCTCCCCACCAAATAGTGCATAGTACGACATTGTTACTGGGCCTAAACCAAATGGGTCCATCGTAGACAATGCTATTATCTCTGTATCCTCAGTTACATGATCTGCAAGGCAGTTCTCTTGGACAACAGCTACGTCCTTACTGCTATATTTCGTCCTCAGTGAAGCCTCGAGCTTCCTTATGGAATACGGTGCAAGCAAAACTCTCCCGTCAGAGGAAGTTGGAGGTGGTGGTCCTTTAAGAAAGCGGTAGATCGGACCTGGTATGGCCCTTGAAGGCGAACACGAAAGGAAATCCAGAAGCGGGAAGTCCCTGTATTGGTACCCCAGGGTCGAATCTGATAGTAATACGAATTTAGTCATAGTAAGTCCGTCCAGTAGGAGTAGTTAGAAAGTTAACGTTCATAAATATTTTGTTATTGCGTACACAGAATGTCGCCTGATTTAAAGCTCCAGCGCATTTTATTATGTAATAAACCCTATCGCTTATAATATACTTTCATATACTTGGCAAGCAAACTCAAGTTCTCCAAGAACTTATTTCATCGCTAGGGAGGACCTCACCATGAAATGTCCAAAATTCCTGATGCTGCCTCCCTTATGTGCTCAACACAGTAATTCCTGAAAAGATGACTCTTGTATACAGCGAATGGCATATATGATCCCTCTGGTAATAGGCCCGAAGTCAATCCCTTCTGCATCGTATCTGATAGGGCAGATGAAATGTCCTCTGAGCTTATCCCCAGGCTTCCAAGCCGCTCATTCCAGTGGTGCATATATGACTTGTAGTTCAAGATGGTGTCCCACACGACAAACTTCTTCATTTCCATCTTATTATAAGAGGCTGCCATTTTACCCAAGGCCATTGACCTTGCTATATGAGTGACAGGAATGTAGATTCTTTTCACCCCTCGGTGACCCTTTACACCAATCCCAATCTTTTCAAATCTCTCAAAAAACTGGTGAAGAAGGTTGTTGATCTCGTGGTACGAGGCAAGAGTATTGATCCTGTTCCAATCCACTGTGGTAATACCTGTAATATTGACCAGCTCCCTGATGGCCTCCACCAAATAGGTGTTCTCTGCTTCAAAGGTCGTTCTGATAACTCCGACTGAGTATGTTGTTGATCTTTCAGGGGGAAGGGGCTGTTTTGGGCCGAATATACCCATGGAGCCTATGATGGCGGTAAAAACAAATTGGTCAGGATAGGCAGCGAAAATTTCTCTTATGCGATCTCTCTTGCTGGCTATGGTTTCAACAATGATCTGATCTGCCAAGACCCTAGTCTTTTCACTCTGGTCAAGAGTGAGGTAGAGCGTGCTCTCACCTGATATTTCAGGGGAGGCGGAGGAAGCGCTTTCCCTCAGGACCCCAAGTGCCTCCAGAAATATGGCTTCTTTAGACAGGTTTTCATTTCTTCTTGTTATCATGTTGCCAAGGTGGCTTATCCTCGTCCCTGATTCTATGTTCAAACCGCCAACCGCGGCCTGGTAAACCAGCCTCTTGGCCGTCAGAGTGGAGAGTCCCTGAGATGAGATGACGTCCATGAATTTGTCAAGTTCTTGAGTATCAACCGGAATTTCTTCCTCAATGCCTTCCGAGGGAAGGTTTTCAAAAAAGGTCTTCTCAGTTGATTTCCCTGTTGTCTTTCTTAACCAGTCCTCAAGCTCACTGCTGTCAGGGGATGGAATTGGAAATACACTGACATCCTTTTCAAGCAAGCTTGTTGTGGCGGGAAGTTTTTCTCTGACAGTCTCAAGCTTGTCCTTAGGTGCAAGAAATACCACGTACTTCAACGAATCCATGCTGAGAGCTCCGGCAAGTTGTGATGTCCTCGGGCTTCTTCCGACTAGCTTTATTCCCAGATCTGGCACTGTTGAACCTTGGGCAACACAAGCGACAATATCTGGATCTCCTGATTCTCCGGCGCTGTACTGGCTGTGAATCATGCCTACGCCATAGTAATCCAGTATATTCGCCACGAGCCTTTTGGCGGAACCTACCGGGTCCTGGATCATGTCATCATGATTTTTTTATCGAATAATTTTTTTTCCGCGCTATTGTGGAGAGTGCTTTCACATCAATTATTTCATTAAGGCAGCAATCTCGAGTCAATGAGGATCAGGGATGCTGTCGAGGCAGACTGGCCATCTATCAGCAATATTTCAAGGAGATCAGGTTACGAGGATTATATAAACAATAGCTGGGGACCCTCATACCTTGAAGACGGTAGGGTCATGATAGCAGAGGACACAGAGGCATTGGGATTCGCAAGAATCGATATGCTTCCCGATGGTGCAGCGTGGTTCAGTGGACTCAGAGTGGATCCTGATCACTGGAGGAAGGGTGTCGGAACAGAGATCACAAAGAGACTGGTCCAAGAATCAAAAAGTATGGGCGCAAATGCCATCAGAATGACTGTTGAGAGCGCAAACTTCAGATCTAGAAAGCTGGTCGAAAAGATGGAGTTCACAAACATTGGGAATTACTTTTACTTCGATGGTACTGCAAACCTCACCGGATATGAGGAAACTGAGATCTCTGAGGATCATTATGTTTCTCTGAGATGGAGGTTTGTTAGATCAGGCGTGTCGGAGAATATTCCGGGAAAGTTCTACTCCAAGGGAAAAAACGTGATCTTCGTGAACGAAGAAAACAATTCGAGCTGCGTAATAAATGCTTCAGAAAAAATAGAGTACGGGGGCGGAGGGATGACCGTCTGGAAGCAGGACAATTTTGCTCCCGATTTGTGTGGACTCCAGCTAATGGAACACTTCCCCTCTGCCGTTCTATACGAGATGCTTCTCTGATCCTAGTAACCGGAGAAGCTTTCCAGAAATATCTTTTTTTGATCCACGCCAAGATCATTGAGTTCATTTCTCAGCCCGGCGACATTCTCTGGTGTCCCTGAGAGATAGAAATTTGCGCTGCTGAGATCTTCTCCGAGGATGCCCCTTAGCTTTTCTCCTGAAATGCCTTCAGCGATCATAGGATAGAACTCAACATTTTCGTTCTGCTCGCTGAATTCCTTCATTTCATCCAGATATACAGCATCATTCTCCGAGTCGCTGGAATAGACGACCATTATTCTCCTGGTAAGCTTCTTGCCGTCCACATCCTCAACTATGCTCCTGACAGGGGTGATACCGATGCCCTTGGTTACGAAGACAGAGGGTGATCCCTGTTCATCAAGCGTGAAATTTCCAAGAGGAGCTTCTAGCTTGACAGCAGACCCTTCCTCAGCACTTTCAACATACTTTTTGAACTTGGATCCTGTGAGTCTTGTTGAAAACATCGGCAGCCTAGTCTCAGCGGGCTCTGATGCAATAGAGAAGAATCTTGACCTCTCCTCTTCTTCCATGTTCCTATCTAGGATAGTTATCTTAGCATACTGGCCTGCCCTGAATTCCAGAGGCCCGTCTATCTCCACCATGAAGCTCAAAGTGTCCTCAGCGATTATCTCACGGGCTCTCAGCCGGCCATTGTATTGGTGAGCCATGTTTTTCGCATCTGCATTATGGTTTAAGCAATTTTCTCCTAGTAACCTGAAAATTTCTCTGTTTTCATGCTAGCAACACTGATTCCCTGAGAAGCAAGTACTTTTCTTACATCGTAGACAAATTTTGGCTTTCCGGAGAGGTAGAACATTGCTGAAGAAGTATCAATATTTCCAAGAATTCTCTTTAAGTTTGGACTAGATAGTGTTTTCTCCAGATCGATCAGTGCATTATTCGACACAATTTTCACTACCTTGATTGTGGCACTCTTGGCGGAAAGCCCTTCAAACTCATCCATGAAGAGTTCATCTGAGTCCGTGGCGTTAAGGTATACAAAGAAAATTCTTTGATCCCTCTTCTCCTTCACTGCTTCGTTTAGAATACTAATAACAGGGGTAACTCCTATTTCGGATGTTATGAACACAAGAGGCTTCTGTCTATCTGAAATGAGAAAGAATCCTCCTGAAGGAGGTGAAATGTCTACCATGTCCCCCATTTCCATCATGGAAAGCCTAGTTTTGAACTTGGAGGTTTTCCTGAAGATAGTCGCGAACCGTAGCGTACCAGTATCATCAGTGGAAGAAGCTATTGAGAATATTCTTGTGAGATCAAAATCATCACTTCCATGGGAGGGAATGGCAAGAGTTGCAGACTTGCCTGCCCTGAATGTATATCCGATGCCGGAAGTGTCAAGCGAGAAAACAATATATTTTCCGACCTTCTGAATGCTCTTTATCGGGACATGAATATGCTCCTCTGTCACATTTTGTAATCCTGTAGAAAGCATAATTAGTTTGCCCATTTAACATCGGGGTTACCTGAACCTTACTTATATGCCAGTCGACAAGCATAATAATGCATACAACAGTATGGAAATTCGGCGACAAGTAGATGGAAAGGCAGAGAATTCTCTGGGACCAAAGGGTCAAGTTAAGAGATGGTGTTGAAGTTTCAGCTGATCTGTACTTACCCGAGAAGGAGGGAAGGTATCCTGCAATAATTGCCAGGACCCCCTATGGGAAGGCACAGACAGGAAGCCTGAAACAGGGCAAATATTATTCAGATAAGGGGTTTGTTGTTGTAATTTGCGATGTTCGCGGAAGGGGCGACTCTGACGGATTATTTTCCCCATACTTCAATGAAGGGAGGGATGGCTACGACATCATAGAATGGGCTGCAAGCCAACCCTGGTGCACAGGGGAAGTCGGGACAATGGGCGGATCTTATCTTGCCAGGATACAGTGGTCAACAGCCCTTGAGAAACCTCCTCACCTCAGGGCCATGTTCTGTGCCGTATCCCCTTCAGATCCATTTGTTGAGAGCCCCACAGGTGTTCCTGATCCCATCCATATCTCATGGAATTTCCTTGTGAGTGGCAGATCAATGCAAAACGTGGATGCCTTGGACTGGAATAGGGTTTACAAGCACCTTCCCTTGGTTGACATGGAAGAGGTCACTGGAAGGAAGATAACGGGGTGGAAGGAGGCCTTTGAACATACCACAATGGATGATTACTGGAAACAGATTTCCTACCAGACACGATTCTCGGAAATTGATCTCCCGGTATTGCACATATCGGGCTGGTATGACGACGAACAGATTGGGACTCCAATGAACTTTATCGGGATGAAGAATGGCTCCGCATCTGAAAGATCCAGGAAAAGCCAAAAACTTGTGATGGGGCCTTGGCCACACAGAATCAATGAGAGCCAGAAATTCGGAGACATAGACTTTGGACCAAAGTCTCTGATAGATCTTCTCGAGCTTGGTAAGAAATGGTTTGACCACTGGCTCAAGGGTGAGAATAACGGAATAGACGAGGAGGATCCAGTCGATATTTTTGTCATGGGAGAAAACAAGTGGAGGAAAGAGAAGGACTGGCCTCTTCCAGGAACTGAGTACATCCCTTTCTATTTTAACAGTGGCGGGAAGGCGAACAGCAGGTTCGGCGATGGAGTCCTCGTGCAGCAGATAGCACACGATGGATCTGATACAGATGCCTACACATACGACCCTGAGAATCCTTTTCCTTTCATAACTGACCCTACATTTGCTCAGATAGGAGGACCTGACGACTATTCTGCGGTTGAGAGGAGAGACGACGTCCTCGTTTATTCTTCTGAACCGCTGAGTGAAAGCATTGAGGTCACGGGACCAGTTTCTGCAGAAATCTTTGTATCTTCAGACGTCAAAGACACGGACTTTACGGCGAAACTTATTGATGTCTGGCCAAGCGGGTACTCACAAAGGCTGTGCGACGGAATAGTTCGCGCTCGTTACAGAGATGGCATGGCTAAGGAGGTGCCCATGGAACCGGGGAAAGTTTACAGGATGAACATAGACATGTGGAATACTTGCCAGGTCTTTCTGCCCGGTCACAGAATCAGGGTGGAGATCTCCTCAAGCGCATTTCCAAAGTACAGCAGGAATCAGAACGTTTGGGAACCGCTGGGTAAGACAACAAAAATGATGAGGGCACAGCAGACTCTGTACCACAGTGATCAATACCCTTCGAAGGTTGTGCTGCCTGTTATTAAAAGATAGGATGGCATCCGGATTGCGAGCCAGATGCCACATGACCAATATCAGTTCAGTGCTTGACTTTCACTGCTTTGGTTATCTTCTGCTTGAGGTCTTCGGTGATGGTGGTCATCTTGTGTGCTTTACTTGCGTGATCCGCTATCTTAGGCATGAGTTCATCCATGCTCTTTCCGGAAACGGTAAATCCGCAGTTCATTCCAATGTCCTTACAGCTGAAACTATAGTTGTCCATTTTTGATCCACAATTAATTTGCAACCTTGAAATAAGTGCTTTACCTTAAAAGTTATAGGTTACATTAACGTCAAGAATATTATAGCGAATTCCCCTCAGCCATTTCGTTCAGACTTGCCGTTCCAGTACCAGAGCAATGCCCTTTTTTCCAGATCCTTAACAAATTTCTCTTTTCCAGTTATGTAGCAATCCAGATCGTTACCGCACCTGGACACCAGATCTGATTTTAGGTGCCCGTATGCGCTAGCATCATCTGGGTGGGTTGAAAGAAAATCTCTCATTGCTGCATGCCGCAACAGGTTTATCCTGTCATCTGAATGGAAGATGTGCAGATGAACTAGATCCACCCAATCTTTTTCATTTAAGAAATGCGCTTTTCTGAAGTATCTTCTGCCTGGTATGCCGTATTCACCCATGCATTCGTATCCTGCATTTCTGAATTCAGGGTTTGAGTTGTCGACGCTAGTCAAACTCAAAACTGCTGCCATTATGTCGATAATCGGCTTAGCCCTCAATCCTGGAACAGATGTGCTTCCAATATGCTGAATTTCAACCAGGTTTTTTCCCAGAATTAGGGAGATAGATTTTTCTTCTCTCCTGTACCTGTTGATCCATTCTTCACTGTATTCTGAGAGTTCAAGTATTCGCATTGTAACTACACCTTTGTAAGTCTCAGCCTCTTCAGCAGACTGATCTTAAAACCAGAGTTATCCCAGAGAATTATTGCAGTCCAGAAGTACAGAGCTGAGAGAATCAGCTGTGAAGCAATGGAAAGTGCGGTGACCAAAGTGCCCAAAATATCATAAGGACCTAGTGCAAATCCAAAGGAGATCGAGTTGTATGGCACGAGATAAGGGTTGAATCCCAGAAATGTATTAAGAGGAACTCGCGGCGAGTAAACGATGGTTAGACTTGCCATGTATATGCTATAAACTGCAAGTATGTACCACACAGAAATCCCAATGGCCGGGATCAAGCTAGCTCTCTGCCATTTGCCTGCATAGGGATATAGAATCAAGCAGAAGGCAGTTAGAGCCATCAGTTGGAATATGGTCGAAAGAAATGCAGCAGAGGGAACCCCTGAAGTGTATCCCGAATAGCCAAGAATTCCCGCAATATATAGGATTACTGGAACTATTATCTCGCATATCATAAGAATAAGCCCTGACATGAAAATTTTCAAGTTTTTTCCATTCAAGCTACCGTAGAGCAGGAAGAGAAGTACTATGCCTATGCCTGATAACACCACGGGAGTAAATATCAAGGCGAGGTAAGAATCAAGTAAGACATTAGCGGTTCCCGCTGTGATGTTGCCAAGATATATTATATACTGTGCAAGCGGAGTCAATGCAAATGATGCTGCTGGAAAGAGGAACGCAAACCATAATTTTTGCGAGTGAAAGCTCTCTTTCATGTCAGGTTTATCATCTTCTTTTTTCCTTACTGGTTCTGGCTCTATTTCCTCCTCTATGGACTCCTTGAACTCTGATTCATAGGTGGCCTGACTCAGAGAAAGGAAAATTGCGTGATTTCCCTGGAACTTTTCCTTGAGTTCGTCCATCATGACCGAGACAATTTCCGGGCTGTATGTCTGTCCTACAGGCAAACCTGATCGTATGTGCCCCTCATCCAGGAGGAATACAGGATATTTCCCTGATTCCTGAATTTCAGTTATCTTTTCCTGGTCATCAGAAGCGATTACAGGAATGGAGGATTCAAAGAGCTTCATGGCAGTGAGATATGCTATTCGCCTTACCTGTTCGACTTCCCTTCCAGCGAGTATGTGCACGTTGCTTGACCTTCTCGAACCATGATGAGACCGGATCCTTTCAGAAAGTTCCCTGACCTTGTGATCCTCGTACACTGAGAAAGGGATCTCGCCATCAGGCATTCCATAATACTTCCTCAGTTCATCCTCATTCATTTCAGGCGCACAACTCCCCGAATATGCCAGTGCGAATAAATTAAGGGAAAGTTATAAAGCTTATCAGTTTAGGAAAAAAAGAAGAAAAAAGAGGTGGGCGCAGCCTAATATAGGCCACGTAGTTTCATTGCATCTGCAACTCTCTTGACTGAGACTACATAGGCTGCAGTCCTGGGATCAGTCTTGTATTTGTCCATCGCGTCAAAAACAGCCTTGGATGCCAGGGTCATCTTCTTGTCCAGTTTCTGGTGGACTTCTTCCTCGGTCCAGTAGTCGCCTGTCTGGTTCTGGACCCATTCGTAGTATGAAACAGTGACTCCTCCGGAGTTTGCAAGAAAGTCCGGGACAAGCAGAACTTTGTTCTTGTCGAGAGTCTCGTCCGCGTCAGGCGTAGTTGGTCCGTTTGCAAGCTCAAGGACTATCTTGGCATGTATGTCTGATGCGTTCCTTGAGGTGATCTGGTTCTCAATTGCAGCAGGTATCAGAATGTCAACATCGAGCTCAAGCAGCTCCTCGTTTGTGATTTTCTTGGAGCCAGGGAAACCTTGCACAGAACCTGTCTTTTTCTTGTGTTCCATGAGCCTGTCATAGTCGAATCCTTCCTCCAGGAATGCGCCTCCCTTTGTATCTGAGACTGCCACTACCTTTGAACCGTAGATTTCCTTAATGAGTTTGACAGCGAACTGCCCCGCATTACCAAATCCCTGAATGGCTACCCTTGCCTTTGAAGTATCGAGATTGACTCTTCTTGCTGCTTCCCTGAGGACGTACATACCACCTCTTGCTGTGGCATCTCCTCTTCCCAGAGATCCGCCATTTTCCAACGGCTTTCCTGTTATCACTCCAGGAGCAGAGTGTCTCACAATGGTCTCATACTCATCCATCATCCACGCCATTATCTGCGGGGTTGTGTACACATCTGGAGCTGGAACGTCCTTCTCCGGGCCTATCAGATCCGCAACTGCCCTGATGTATCCCCTGCTGAGCCTTTCAAGCTCGCCGGGACTCATCTTCCTTGGATCACAAATTACTCCTCCCTTGCCTCCTCCGAGAGGAATGTCAACAACAGCAGTCTTCCATGTCATCCATGCAGCCAGTGCTTTAACAGTCGAAAGAGATTCTGCCGGATGGAATCTTATCCCTCCCTTCGCAGGTCCCCTTGCATTGTTGTACCTGACTCTGAACCCGGTAAAGACCTCCGTCTTCCCGTTGTCCATCCTTACAGGTATGCTCACCTGAAGTATTTTCATGGGTTGGCTCAGGAGCTTTAGTGCTTGCTCATCCAGTTTCATAACTTTGGCAGCTTTGTTCAGCTGCTCAAGGGCTATGTCAAAAGGGTCTAGGTCTTCAGCCATTTTGTCACCTGATTTTGCTTCCACATATTCGGCAGATGTCTTTTGCATCTATTCACCCGATGTCTTTCTACTGAAAAGACGCTAAAGAATCACTTACACATATTTGATAGTTCTTCGTTAATGTTAAGTCAGCTGGTTTTACACAGATTCAAGGGGCAACTGTCCATTACAGGCGTCTGTGAGGGTTTTCGCCCTAAGAGAGGAGGATGCCCGCTCAAAACTCACAGAAAATCCATTTAACTTGATACGTGACAGCGAGCTTTCCGCAAGTCACCGATCGTTTTCAATATCATCAGACAGCTTTGTTAAAAGGTTCATGAACTTTTCCTGCTCTTCTACCCTGAATTTGCCCAGTGTCCGCCTTACAAATTGCAGGTGCAATTCCCTGGCCTTATGGACATTCTTTCTTCCCTTGTCCAGAACCTCTATGTTTATGATTCGCCTGTCAGTATCACTTCTAGTTCGCCTGACCATTTTCCTCACCTCGAGGCGATCTACCATACTTGTGATCCAACCCTGGGACACGTCTATGGAATTTGCAAGCTTTGCCATGGGTGTTGGTCCGTGTTCCACCAGGAAGCTTATCATTCTGTATTCCGGTATTGAAATATCCAGGGGTGAGATATTTTCCTCTGCCTTCCTGTACCATTTCTTCCAGGTTGTTGCAAAGGCCCTCCATAGTTCGACAAGATTGTCCTTTTCTATCTCTTCAGTCAATTGATCACTTCCTGTAAGCTGGCTCATATCCAGCTGATCCGCCCTCGGATCTACCTTTGTTGCTCACATAACCCCCGGTGCTTGTGGCGCTAACGGATTCTGAAGGCCTTTCTGGTGTTATGCCTTCACCTCCCTTCTGTTCCTCTGTCTCCTCGTGTATGTACATTCCGCCTCTCAAATAGGAAATAAGGGCAGCCGCAGCGGCTATTGCCATACCTATGAAGAAGGCAACATGGAGGGCTGACATGAAAGCAGGAGCCATTGCGTGAGGAAACCATGTCTTGCTCTCAAGAGTATTGATGAGGCCTGCTCCCAGCTGCGAAGTGACACTGGTAGGAATCTGCTGCAGTATTGTGCTGACCGGGTTTATGCCCAGGAATGCGGAGAACATGGCAGAAGTAGGCGGGATCTGCTTGAAGGCGGGTATGAGCGCAGATGCACCTGAGTTGGAAAGGGAAGTGGCAAATGCATTTGGTAGCCCAGAAGAAAGCGCGATTATGACTATGGTGAAGAACATGCCTATGCTTACTGTCATGCCTGTATTCATGAGAGTGGCCCTCATTCCTGAGGAAACACCCCTCACCTCTGCCGGCACAGAGTTCATAATGGCCGCAGCATTTGGTGCGGCAAACAGGCCATTTCCAACTCCCATGACAAAGAGCATGATTGCAAATGGTACATAGTTGAAGAAATAGGGCAAAGTCGTTAGTGCGTAGAATGCGATTGCTACAATTATCATCCCCAGAGTAGCCAGGTGTTTAGCCCCATACTTGTCCGAAAGCTTTCCTCCAAGAGGGCTCATTATCATGAAGCCAACCGTAAGGGGAACCATATATATTCCTGCCCAGAAGGGAGTCACCGCAAAGCTGTACCCATGCAGAGGGAGCCATATTCCCTGAAGAAGGATTATGAGCATGATCATCACACCTCCTCTCGCCATGGCTGATAGAAGGCCTGACATGTTGCCCATTGCAAAGGCCTTGACCTTGAAAAGTGACATCCTGAACATAGGGTACTTGACCCGTAGTTCCACCAAGGGAAACAGAACCAATGCTGCTCCTCCAATTACAAAGGACGCTATCACAAGCGGATTGAGCCAGCCCATTGTTGATGAGCCATAGGGCAGGAGACCATATATGATCCCTATGAGAATGAGTGTGAGTCCGCCCGCGAAGAGAACATTTCCAACATAGTCTATTTTCTGCGTCTTATCCCTCTTTGCAGTGTCCTTAAGTTTGTACATGGACCATATGGTGCCCAAGGCACCCACTGGAACGCTGACCAAGAATACGTCCCTCCAGTCAAATGTTGCAAGAACGCCTCCCAGTATGATCCCGATGAAGGAACCGCCTATTGCAGCTATGGAGTTAATACCAAGCGCAGTCCCACGCTCTCTGGCGGGAAATGCATCAGTGAGGATTGCAGCACTGTTTGAAAAGAGGAAAGCCGCGCCAAAGCCCTGGATGAGCCTGCCAATTATCATGTACTGCGCCGATGAAGCACCATGACCCGGTGAAACGGGAGTGAAATAAAGCATCACAGATCCTACGGTGAAAACCGCAAACCCCAGATTAAAGAGCCTTATGCGCCCGAACATATCTGAGAGCCTTCCGAACGTGAGAAGAAGTGTAGCAGTGACTATATTGAAGCCCAGAAGTATCCAAAGCAGGTATTGAAAATTAGCCGGCACAAAGGGATTAAGGCCTATTCCCCTGAATATGTCCGGAAGTGATATGAGAAGTATTGTCTGATTTACTGTGGCCATGAACACGCCCATTGTTGTGTTTGAAAGGGCCACCCATTTGTATTGGACCATTATTATCGTACAGTGATTTTATCATTTTATAAATTGTTTATTAGTAAAGTAATTTTAAAATGACCCCATTAAACTGAGATCAGGAAGCTTTAACACTGCGATCCTTGGACGATCAAACAATGTTTGGACAATAGCCCTTCTCCTCAAGGTTGCCTAATACAGCTCTTTGCCAGTTCCTCCATAGTCAGGAAAACTACATCGTCCCTCTTCATAATGTGGTTTATCATGTTCTCCAAAATTTCCATCCTGTGGCCCCTTCCTATGACCTGAGGGTGCATCGTAGGTGTAAATACACCGGTCGGAAGGTGCCTTGTCATATAGTCGAAATCTGCTATCCAGTTTCTTTCGACCGCCCTTGCCTCCTTGAGTCCGGCACCCGGAAGGTCGTCATCAGGCTCAAAGAATGCGAAATCATCAAGAGACCAGCTAATTGGTATTTCAATCATCCTTGTATTCTCACCGAAGTTAAAGGGTCCGTTTTCGTCTGGTATATCTCCGCTCCTGACGTAATATGGCAGATAATCATGGGCCATTAGGCTGCTATCATAGACGAACCCTTTCTCTATTATGAGCTCGAGGGTGTTCTCGCTAAGGTCCCATGAGGGCGATCTGTACCCCCGTGCTTTCTTGCCCGTCAGGTTCTCAATGATTTTGTTAGCCTTGTCAATTATTCTGCTCTCCTCCTCTCTATCAAGTTCCAGCGGCGTTTCGTGTAGGTAGTTGTGATGCGCAATTTCGTGGCCTTTCCTGAAAATCTCCTTGGCTGTATTTTCGTAAGATTCCAAGGTGTATCCAGGGGTGAAAAAAGTCGCTCTGAGATCATGCTTGGAGAGCAGGTCCAGGATCCTCTGAGCGCCAATGTTTCCAAATTCTCCCCTTGAAATCAATGTGGGTGAATAATGCTTCATCCTCCCAATTCTGAAACTGAATGTATCAAAATCAAATGTAAGGCACACTGCGTATCTTTTGTCGTCGGGGAGCCTGGGTTCAATTGTGGTTATCATTCTCATGATCCATGCGAATGCCGTAATAATGGTTCACATTCCATGAATGAATGCAAGATAATCAAAGGTGTAGAACTCATCTAGAAGATCGTAAGATTTTTAGAAATCAGTATGCTACTCTCATACACACCAACTGAGAGGCTTAGAATGCCAGAAGATCATTTTTCAAGTTTTGTGATGAAATTTGTCGACATCGTGAATGGAGGAGATACTGATGCTTTTCTATCACTGTTCCAGGACAACGGCTCTGTTCTTGATTCAGGCCGGAGATATTCCGGGTTCGATGCAATCAAGCAATGGTGCGATCGTGAATTTATCGGGGCGGAAGGAAAAATCGCGCTGAAGGTGATACACCCCCCCGAAGGGAATTCTTGCAAGATTGAGGCGGACTGGAAGAGCACTTACTACAGCGGTTCGTCCGAGTTCGTGTTCATAATGTCCAGCGACAACAAGATTCTTGAGCTCCGGATACAGGGATGAGCTATGGGCCGGTCTTAGCGAGCAGATGCAGAAGGTGGATGATCTAAGCACTGTCGTTTGTGATGTCATTATCGCCCCCCAGGATAAGCTGCACGATAGTAGACTGCAATTGCCATTTGCCTTTCTCTTTAGAATTGGACTAATCTGCATTATTCGTTTCTTGAGATTCTTGTGACTGTCCTCTCTAAGTGGCCCGTTATGCGTCCTCGGAGTTTCGATTCTTTTACATCTAGAATCCCATTATCTTTCCAGTTGCTGGACAATTTGCCACCGTAATTCTCCATGGTTTTCCTTTCAAAAATGGGAGAAATGTCGACACTTCTAAAAACCAAGTCGGTATTTCTCAGGAAGAGTTCGATCGAGGTGAGGCATTGTGCCAGAAGCAAGAAATAAATCCAAGATCAAAGAAGAAGAATTCACAAAACTGGCCAGGGAATTGTGTGCAGCTGGTGGCGAGTTCTATTCGAGAGGTTGGATGTTTGGAACAAGCGGCAATCTCAGCGCGGTTGTTACGAGGAAACCACTTCGCCTCGCAATATCGGCAAGTGGCAAGGACAAGGGGAATCTGAGTGAATCTGATATCCTTGAAATTGATGGCAAGCTCAAGGTGATCAGAGGAAATAAAGAGCCATCCGCTGAGTCGGAACTTCACTTGTCGATAATCAGGGAGAAGGGGGCTGATGCCGTATTCCATACTCATTCTGTTTGGTCCACCATAATATCTGAGAATTATGCAAAGCAGGGTGGAATCGCCATCCGCGGGTACGAGATGCTAAAGGGTCTCAGGGGAATTTCATCCCATGAGCATACAGAGTGGGTGCCCATATTTGAGAATTCACAAGACATGAAGAGACTTGCCACCGAGGTTTCCGATCTCCTTTCACGTGGACCCGAGATACATGGGTTCCTACTTCGCGGTCATGGAATGTACACCTGGGGTTCGAACACGAAAGAAGCCAAGAGACACACAGAGGTCTTGGAATTTTTGATGGAAGTAGTTGGAAGGTCACAGCCCGGCGGAAACAGCTAATAGGGAAGTTGCAGTATATGAAGCGAGTGATTAGATGGTTATAGTCAGGATTCCTGAGGAGAGTCGGGAGATAAGGGATTATGACGGTGCACGCCAATACCTTGGATCGATTGGAATAGAGTATGAAAGATGGAAAGCTGATAAGCCAATCAGGGATGGTTCCACGCAAGATGAGATACTGGAGGCATACGGGTCTGATATCGATAAGCTCAAGGAAAAAGGCGGGTACACCACTGCAGACGTAATCGATATTGACAGGAATACTCCTGGTATCGACGAAATGCTGGCAAAGTTCAACAAAGAACACTGGCACGATGAGGACGAAGTGAGGTTTACCATTTCAGGGAGCGGAGTCTTCCACATTCACCCAAAGGAAGGGGAGGTTGTTGCTATAGAAGTTCACGAAGGAGACCTCATCAGAGTGCCCCGGGAAACTCACCACTGGTTCGATCTGTGTGAGGACAAAAAGATCAGGGCAATAAGGCTCTTTCAGAATAAGTCCGGCTGGACGCCTTATTACACAGGAAGCGGGGTTGATGCTGGGTATCAGCCAGTATGCATGGGGCCGGCTTACTTCAAACACTGACATCAGGGACCATTGATGGTGATGCGCGAGTATCCAGAAGTCAAGGCAATATTGCTTGACATTGAAGGCACAACAACTCCCATAGAGTTTGTTCACAAGGATCTCTTCAGTTACGCAAGGGATCACGTTGCAGATTTTTTGAAAAAGAATAGTGGGAAAGAAGAGATAGCAAGTTTAATGAAAGATTTGAAGGAGCAGCAAAGCATGGACTCCAGAAATGGACTTGAGCCGCCTGAATGGCCCGACAGTGAGGGTCAAAATTCACAGCCTGCTGCAAAATACTGCAGGTGGCTAATCGACAGAGACAGCAAATTTGGGGCGCTAAAAGCTTTGCAGGGCCATATTTGGGAGGATGGCTTCAACTCCGGCGAATTACACGGAGTGGTGTACGACGACGTTCCTCCTGCATTAAAAAGATGGGGGCAACAGGGGAAGAAAGTGTGCATTTACTCGTCTGGTAGCGTTATGGCCCAGAAAATGATTTACAGCACCACAGATTATGGTGATCTCACTGAATTAATCAACTGCTTTTTTGACACATCAGTGGGCCACAAAAGAGAAGCTTCAAGTTACTACAACATTGCAAGAGGCATGGGCATTAAAGCAGAGGAAATCCTCTTTCTCTCAGATGTTACTGAAGAACTTGATGCTGCGAGAGAAGCGGGAATGCAAGCCATTCTTGTGACAAGGGGCGATCATTCTGGAAATTCTGGCCACACTCATGTGAAAAATTTTGAAAGCCTTTATCCTTGATTTCTGGAAAAGCTAGAAGTCAAAGTCATCTTCCTCCGAGTCGTCATCCTTGGAAACAAGATCTTCTTCACTCACTCCGTAGAATTTCATGAGAATCGAGTCCACCAGTTTTATGCTCTTTTCCAAGTGACTAACTGCTCTTCTAAACATTGCGAATTCCCTGTCTGCGGGAAGGAACTCCATCTTAAATCTCCATGAAAGTGTGATTTTGTTTATCCTATCCACGTCATTCTTTAGATCCTCTGCGGTGAATTCCTCCTTCTTCATGGATGGGTAATCATCTTCAGCCATTATTGAAGAGACAGTCATACCAAATAAAATTCAGCAGCAAAGGAAATTAGATGGTTTGATAGCACGAGAGGAAGGGCTTACTTGCTTTCTGCCAGCCCAACTGCCCTGTAAACCAATGCAAGTCTAAGGAAAGGAAGTCCCTTGAACCTGTCAGCAGTGAAGCCTCTTGCAAATTTGTTTACCTTTGCATTCCTGACATACCAGAATATCATTTCCCTGGCTGTCATGGCTGTGTCAACTAGGTCCATCACGACCTCGCTTTGCGTGTTTTTGAGCATCAATATAGCATCTCCCTCAAGTTCCTCTCCCATGCACAGATCTATGAGGAACTGATGTGACGGAGGGTCCTTGAGATAAACAATGGAGTTGTCCAGGTCAGACAGATACTGTAGCATCTTGTCATAGTTGGCTGACCAATCCTTATCCTTGAGCTTGAGCTTAGCGAGATGCACGCCCACATGATTCTTTTTCAGGAAGAAATACTCCACTTCCGAGTCCATGTCTTCCTGAGTATCAGAAATAACACACTCAAATGTTGGAAAACTCTGTTTCGCTTCAGTTGCCATGCCATAGCATGATCTGAGAGTTAATCTATGTATCCCGAAAGGAGAAAAATGAAGAAATGAGGCATCTTTGGCACTGAATTCAGAATTTGCTCCAAAGATGTAAATTCTGGAGGATTAATCAGCCATATTATCGAACAAATCAACTATGTGGATGTCCAGTTCCCAGTCCTTGAATTCCGCGACAGTCTCGTAAAGCACTGAAAAGAACTCTGGCAACACAATCTCCGGAACCACCGTAGCAAAGGAAAATGTCTTGCCCTGCAGCCTTTGCGGCATTCCCAAAGTGACTATGGCATTCTCTGAGGTGGATGAAACTACCCTCTGGATAACAGGATTAGAGAAAGCTGTCTCATAGATCCTGTGTTCTCTTGAGATTTCATTTATCCAGTCCTCCTTTTTCCTGAGAAGAGACGCCTTGTCGTAGTAAACTGCCCGGATTTCGTCCTCAACTACGTATTTCATCTCTCTTGTCCAGCTTACCCCAAGGTTGACCAGGACCGGATCATCCGCTATCCTCATGGCCTTGGGAGGAACGGATGCCAGTATCTCAACATACCTAAGAGGAACTGCCAGGGAAAGTTCCTTGAATGAAGCTATAATTCCAGCACTCTTTCCAAGGTACCTGATGGCAAATCGCTTGAAGCCTGCCATCTTTGACCTGAGAGCTGAGGTAACGCTGTTTTCGTCAGAGGAATGAAACCTGAAATAGAGATAATAATTCCCACCATTGAAGACAACTGCATCTATGACCACAGATGGGACCTTGTTAAGTACCCTGAAACCTTCGAGAAAAGCAGGTTCTGGGGTATCTAATTTCAACATGACCGCATCAGGCGAGATCTTGGGGTTGAACTCCTTCAGCTGTTCCAGGACTTCCTCCTCATCTATGCCATCATTCTCGAAATTGAGGATCATGAATCCACCTTTGTCCTTTCTTATCCTCATCCTGACTATTGCTGTCAAGTTATTTTCTGTCAGGTACTTCTCTACTTTCGTGTCTGATGCAAATGAAAAAATACCCTGCCTGTCAAGCATGTTGTTAATGTCCTTGATTATCATATCCAGATATTAAGCTGGAGTTCAATATATTTCTGTCACTTGAATGATAATAGCAATATTCCCTCAAAATTATTGATTTTCTGACCATACTTCTCATGCCAATAGAATTTCAGAAATTGCAAATGTCAATTAGTGGTTGAAAGACTGTCAAGGTCTTATGTTTCAGGGTAGGTTAGATCGGCTGAAACTTCTTCGCGTTACTGTTGAAGTCAAAGCCCGCTGACATGTCCTTGGCGGCAGAGTCTCTCGTACTTAGTGGTTGGAGAGCAAAACGGCTCTCCAGGACCTTGAGGATTGAGGTGTGATCGTATGTTTCAGAATCGATAAAGCCTTTTTTGGAGTATGGAGAAATTATCAGGCAGGGAACACGGAAGCCGTAACCATACGCATCAATCTGTGGAGGTGGTACATGGTCGTAGAATCCCCCGTAGTCGTCCCAAGTTACGAAGATGGCACAGGAGGACCAGTATTTACTGCCTCCAAGAGTGTTCACTATATCATCAGCGACAGATGATTCTCCCTTCTGTATATCTTGAGGAGGGTGTTCACTTCCTCCTGGTGCACCTATGATCCATGACACCTGGCTGAGATTGCTATTCTCAACATCATTCATGAATTGTTCACCTTTCACAAAATTTTTCTTGGCAGCTGAAGAGTTCTGCACATATTCAAATTTCTCGTACCAGTCAGTGAAACCATAAACTTTCCAGGATATGCCCTTCTGGTCCAGTTCTTTGAACACTGGTGGAAATTTGAGAGTGCTTGGGACATTATCGTTCTTCAGTCCGCCTGCAGTTCCAGCCACCAGGAACAGGTGGTTGGGCGCACTCTCGCTCATCACCGACGTGAAATAGTTGTCGCATAGCACGTAGGAGTCTGCCGACTTCCAGTAACGGCTGATCTGGCTTCTGTCGAAATAACTCATTGTCCCTTTGTTTCCCTCGGAATATACAAAGCCATCCATCTTCCCGCCATCATAGTCCTCGTGTGCAGAATTCCAGTTGTGGTTCATTTCAGGGGGTCTTGAAGTTGCAGATTTGTATGGTGCCAAACAGGTGGAAGCTCCCTTGGATTGAGGAATGCAGATATTCTTTCCCAAGGTTCCGTTAGCATTTGGATAGGTCCCGAAATAATTGTCGAAAGTGTGGTTTTCCTGAAGAACTATCACTATATGCTCAATCTTTGAAAAATCTGCAGCCATTGATCTGTGCTACTTGAATTGAATATGTAAGCATTTTGGAACAGAAATTATTTCATTGCCTAGCCCAATTCTGGTCTGCGTTAGTCACTTAGAGGTATCATTTTTCTCTATGCTTCCATAGCCGGCTCGTAGATGCAGGAAGGGTCTGAGCCGTACATGTCACCGCTGTCGTAATAGGACCTCGCCCTTGAGCCCCCACATACCTTGCTGTATTCGCATAACCTGCATTTGCCTGTGTACTTCGATGCTTCACGTATTGCTCTTAGGGTTGAGTTAGTTCTGTAAATTTCTGCGATTCCTTTGTTCCGTATACTCTCTATCTGAACTGGGAGGAATCCACTGGGTGATATATAACCGTCATGCGAGACAAAAACCACACCGTACCCGTCTCTTGAGCCTACATAGTAACTCATGCTCCTCTTTCCAGGTTTTCCAAGTTTTTTAAGTGTTTTGGCACGAAGCTCTCTGTAAAGGATTCCGCCTAGATTCTTCATTCCATTGGAACGCTGAATTGAAAGCCTCCTGAAGATCGGTGCCTCCACTGTTCTTATCCTGATCCCGTATAGTGAGGCAAAATTGAGCCAGAGGTTCACATCCTCGTACTCCCTGGGTGAGAGATCTTCAAGTTCATTCCCCCTTCCTGTCCTGATAAGGAAAAATGGGGCCCATGTCATTATTCTCCTTTTCCAGAGGAGCTGCAACACCCTGCTAAGATCGTGGACATTTGACCTCATCACTGTGGTGTTGACCTGGACAGACAGGTCGTTTTCAAGCATGTAATCCATGATCCGCAAGGTCCGGTCAAATGTGCCTGGAATGCCCCTCAAACCGTCATGCATTGAAGGATCGGATCCATCAAGGCTGAGTGCAAATGATCTTACACCTGCTTCCTTCAGTTCGTCCACCATTGTATATGTCAGCCGCTCCGTCACTGCAGGCGTGATAGAGATAGATATGCCTGAATCTCTTGCCTCTCTTATTATGTCGAAGAGATACGCTTTTCTCAACGGATCGCCACCGGTCAAGACTAGCCTGGGATAGGGCTTTCCAAAGGCAGCGACTGATCTGACAAACTCCAAAGACTCATCATGATCCAGTTCACCCTGCATGGGATCGCCAATTGCGGAGGCTCTGCAATGCTTGCAGGAAAGGTCGCACGCCTTGGTGGTTTCCCAGAAAATAATCAATGGTTTTTGTGTAAAATCACCTATTTTCCTTGGCTCCATTTCCTTAAGATAGGGCACACTTGTAATACCACTCGCGCCTCAAATTTTAGGGATCTATGCACTTTTATTCTTTCGTAATAGCCATTACAGGGGATCTTTATGCATTATGCGCATCATTGTTGTGCTCCTAGCCCTATTCTAGACAGCGCTTTTGTGCGGACGCCTATCTATTCATAGCTTTTTGAAACAAAACCAAAGTGCGACTAAGGAGCAACAGAAATCAATAATTTTTCCAAGCCCTTTCAAGCATCCTCTTTAGCTCGTTGACACTCACCAGCGTGTTCTCCAGACTCTCTATCTGTTTGTACGTCTCCTTGTAATCTCCTGTCCTGAGCCTGGTTTCCCTTTTCTGAATAACTATGAGTGCCTCCAGGCTCTCAATGAGCTTTACAAGGGCACTTTCAATTGCGTCTCTCTCGAGTGACTCGTTCAGAACTCTTTTGATGGTTTCTTCATCAGTCTCGTCGCTGTATTGCTTAAGTCTGAGGAGATTGACTTCAGCTTCGTTTAGATCAAGGACTAATTTTTTGTTTCTCGCAGGTGTATATTCGATTCCTTCGTCCTCTTGATCATTTTCCGGTGTCATGGGCCACTTTTTCTTCCCTGGCTGTAGTACTCTTGGCCTTTTCCTTTGCAGCTGACTTTGCCGATGACTTTGATTCAGTGTTGTCCTCTTTGGAAGATGAGCCCTTCATCATGCGTTTAGCTGCATCATAGTAGCCAAGGACGTTTGCATACTGCTTATCCTCATCCTTCACATCAATAAGTGTGCCTGGGGCAAGCACTTCCAGCTCCTTCCCTATAAGCCTGGATCCTCCGCCAACTGGAATAAGTGCCGTAACACGATCAAGTTCTCCTCTCATTGAACTTCTGATCTTATCTATGATCTTTCCCGCGAAAAAGTCAATGATTGGTTGGCCAACCTTTCTGCCTCCAACGATGCGTTGCCTGTAATTTACCTCTCTTGTCAATGCTGCTAATGCTATATCGTTAGGTGCAGTGTAACCAGTCTCACGTGCAATTTCTCTGCTCATTGCTGAAATAGCGTTTCCCACACCCTCTACAACAGTGAATGACATTTCCACGATGGGTTCCATATCCGCCAGATTAATTGCAAGGACATCTGTAGTTCTTGATCCTATATCTACAACTAGTCCGCATCCTACCTCCTGCTTTATTAGGCCCTGATCCAATAGGTAAAGTGCCGCACCAACACCCTGAGGACGCATTACGACTCTGTTAATCTTAACATCTCTCGTCTCTTCCTTTCTGTTCACCATGTTGAAGTTTCTTTTTGCCAGAAAAGATCTTGATTGCTCTATTTCGATAGGGAATCTTCCAAGAGGGGTGCCGCTTGCGACAACCACTTCTGCATATCCGTCCCTCTCGCCTGCACCGCTCATCCATAAAGCAGAAGCAAGCAACGGGAGAGAGTCCTGTTCCGAAAGTCTTCCATCAGCCAGAGGCTCTCTGGTATTTTCACCAAATGCAGAATCTCCGAACGTGAAATAGGGTCCTCCGTCAAGTGACAGGATTGCAACCTGCCCACCAAAGCCCCACGCCTCATTCTCGTGTATTTTCCATCTTGAGGGAAACTTGATTCTTGAACCATCTGGACAAATGATCTTGGTTTCCCCATAACCAAGGTCTATGCCTACGACATCCATGCTAAAGTCACTCAGAACGAGATGAAGCATGTAGGTAAACTGATTTGTCGCCTGTTTAACAGCATGATAATTCTTCGCATATTATCATGAGGCAAGAATATAACCGACTCTGTAAAAATTAAGAGAAAAAGATACGAAATCCAGATCAACATTCAACACTTGCCTCAAAGTCGGGCTTTTCTGTTATCACTATTCACTTCTACTACAGATTGTCTTATGTAACTCGGAAGATTTACTTCGCAAAGAGGAGACTGTTGAATCGGCTTCCTATTATAACCGGTTCTACAGTATTTCATCCAGTCTTTTTCTCGCTGAGTTCACATATTCTTCTGACACATCGTATCCCAAGTAATGTCGGTTGAGTTTTTTGGCAACTTTCGTTGTCGTGCCTACACCGTTGAACGGGTCCAGAATTATATCGTCTTGAAAAGAGAATAGCTTAATAACGCGCTCGGCTAATTTTTCGGGAAACATTGCAGGATGACCAAACTCTTTCATATTTCTTTCAGGCGAAATACTCCACTTTGCGTTCACCCAGTCTTTGAATTCATCCTCAGTAATGTCAGCTTTTGAGGAATCTCCATTGTGCTTGAGGTCTCCTTTTGAGAACACTTCTATGAATTCCCATGTATACTTCAGGTACGGGTTACTTGGGCTTTTCCAGCTACCCCATGCAGTATACTTGGCATTGTAGTTGTTCTTCTCCCAAAGTATCTCATTTCTCCAGATCATTTTCTTCTTCATGAAGAAGTCAGAAATTATGTGATGTATTGGTATAAAATCCGAATACAATGGTTGGATGTTGATAGCAAGTCTCCCACCATATTTTGTCACCCTTATACACTCTTTAAACACAGCGAACAGTTTTTCGAAGTACTGCTTCCAATCGACCCCGTCCTGGTGTTCCCCATAATCCAGACCAAAGTTGTATGGTGGAGATGTGAAGACAAGGTCGACACAGTTGTCTGGCAAATTCTTCAACTCCTCTTCAGAATCTCCTGTTATTATCTGGTCTTGGAATTCAACCGGAAAATTATTATTAGTCTCGATAAAGTCATGGTCAACAGCATAGAAGTACATCCCCCTCATTACAACTTTTTGTTTTCGATCTTTGACCTTTCTCTCTTGATTATAACCTACGTAAGATCTCTTTCCGTTCTTTATTCCATAGCTTCCTACCTGTTCTATTTTCTTAACAATCTTCTCAAATGGGTTATTTGAATCGAGGTTATATTTTTCAACAGCATAGGAGACAATTTTGCGAAGTTTATCTAAATCCAGCAGGCTTATGTACGCAACCATCTCTGAGTTTACAAGGTCCAACCGAAACTCATCTTTAGGAAATGAGTTGTTTATTACTCCCATTACTTCTTTGTGGAGGTTTGAGAAACCACTTATTTCCTCTACTTCGATCGTTCTAAAATTAGGGGTTTTTAGCATCTCTTCTCCTCATTATATCATTATATATGCGCTAGTTTTAAAATCTTTTACAATTGACTCTTGATGAAGCAGACCTTTCTAAGGAATGGATGTGCGATAGAGGAGACTAGGTTTTAGCAGACAAAAGTGCAAGACGCACCTTATACAAACTTTTTAACGCTTGGTTGTGCATTCTTCAACGCTCACTCAGTACACGAATAAACAATGATAACAATGTAAATTCGTTAAAATTATCACATTGATAATTGTTAAGTTCAAGTAATTCAACCGGGACTTTGTCTCATAATACATGTAAGAAAATTTCTTTAACGAAAAAGACGCTGTTGCACAGTTACCCGTACATCAGTCTTGTTTGGAAATTCCTAGTAAGCGATATTCACTGAAATACTTGAAACTGCTTTGAGCAAATCTTTCAGAGCGGTCTCGTCTTTACCTCCATCATTGGTACTGAGAGATGCAGTAAGCGCCTCGTAATTACGCTTGAATCCCCTGTCCTCGGTAAAGAACTCTATGTCCAAGTATTTTTCCTTCCCAGATCCATGGCTGCCCAAGATGATGATTTCAACAATTATGTCTTTGTCTTTGCCATCACTTCTTGGGTTGAAGTGATTAGATACATAATCAGCATCTACTTTCTCATAATATTCCATTTGTTTTTTGTTTAAAATGTTGTCATCAAACATTACGGTTACAAATATATTTCCAACCTTTTTTATCATCTCGTCAGTCATATCGGCTGGAATTTCAAGAATTATATCCAGTAGCTCTTCGAACGAGTAATACACCAGTAGGCTCTCAAGCCGATGAAATCCATCAAGAACAAAATCAAGAAGATTATCCGACTGCAATTGCTTGTTTTTTATGATTGAGTCTTCCACCTCAAGTAGCAATTTTCTTTTTTGCCCAACATTCAAATCATCCCAGTCCTTCCCCGTCGCTTCAAGGTGTTTAATGGCATCTCCTAAAATGGCAGATAAAGTAGCATAAGCTTTGGTCATAATTTCCTGTACTTCGAAGAATACCTTTCCACTCACACGCAATTCGTAATTCTTGAATCTTTGATAAAAACCTATAGCTCTTTTATGTCTTTTCCTTTCGACGAAGGTTATGTCAAATACCACATTTGTGTCGATAAATTTGCCATTAATATTCAGGACGAAACCACCACATCTCGATTTTCGGGCGGCGGTAGTTCCTTCAACGCGGAAACCACCTGCTTTCTTGTTTTTGACTTCCTTTTCGAGAGGCTGCTAGTGATAATGCCCAATTCTGAATACCTCCTCACCATCACTGCTGGCATGAGTTCATTCTCAAAATAGGCGTATATTACTACTTGATAAGCCAATGACAGGAAATTAAGTGCTCCTTTTACTCTCGGGTTAATTCCCTTCTTTTTTGTTAAAGCAAAAGTCAGTAAACCAAGAAACTCAATGTATCTGTCGTAATATGAAGGCATGAGGACGTCGTTTGTATTCCAGCTCTCCTTGTATTTTACGACGTCCAGAATCTTTCCACGCATTGATCTCAACTTGCTTGCCGATTCGTCGAGGAAGTTTTTAGTCAAGTCATTCCTTTCCTTGCGATTAAGATCCTTCATAAACTGATCAACATACTTGAATCGCTCATCCAGTCCTTCTAACTTCTTCTTGAATCCCTCTATCTTCTCTTGATTGGGTTCCTGAAAACTGACTTCAGAATTCATAAGTTCCAACATTAGCCCGGCAAGCGCCTTATATGACTCTGTGTTCTTTTTAACATAGTCGTCTATGAGATCACGAACTACTCTCTTGTTCACATCGCGCTGATTAGTGAGTTTCTTTTCGACCAAATCAAGAGGTAAAGGGATGATTAAACTCCTGTAAAACTCACTATTTTCCCCATGAATCATAGGTTTCCCTTCTTTTGACTAGCCAGTCAAAGTGTATAATCATTGCGTCTTATTATATTGCATGATCTGTTCGATAGATTTCTGAACTGCATCGGAATTTCGTTGAACCCACACCATATGTTGAGTTCAATCACTATCGAGCTTGACATGCGTGATAAGAACTATAAGTGACGCCCATAACAGTATTGTGGGTGATCACGGTGTGAGGATGTTTTGATGGCCTCAAACCTTGTTGTGCAGTTTATAAAACCTGATGCAGGTATAAGCAAGCCTCTCTACAAGTGTCGCTTAGTAGATTTGAAAACGAAACATCAGCCCACCCCTTGTATATTATGACCGGTTAAAGCGAGAATGCCAGAAAGATAAAGAATGTATGAAAATTTGAGACAACGCAAATCATGTTATTTTATTAAGAATACATTATAAGAAACAAAAAACGTACAATATTTGAAGTAATAAGTACGGCCAAACGTATTGCCGTGTTAAAAACCTAAATCAGTTGTAGAAGCTGTAGAGCATTGGGTTTTCATTAAAGTGCTCCGACCGGGATTTGGACCCGGGTCGTCGGCTCGAAAGGCCGAAATGCTTGGCCGGACTACACCATCGGAGCTTTCTCGCCCTGAATTAATTGTAACATATTTACATTTTTGTTGTCTTTTGAGTCCGGAATTCAGGGTCTCTTTTGAAAAAGTTACCCTGCGACTGGAAATCTGAGGATTGCACAGTAACCCCCGAATTTTTTCACAGATAGCCCTGCATCATCGTGGACACTGAAAACATGCACACGGGAGCCATAGTTCTTTGCCAGTTCAAGTAACTGGCGGGACTCTCTTGACCGGAACTTCTCCTCCGTAAGGATAAGATCTTCGACTGCACCGGCGGCCAAAGCTTCCTTTACACTGGCGACCCCATATGCAGCAAGATCGTTCTTCTTGAGATTCCTGAAGAAAGTATCCAGAAGCCTTGTTTCGGTGACTATTCTGGAAGCTGAAAATATCTTTTCGCTCTCCTCCTTTGAGAGAAACTCATAAACTGCCCCTTCGTCAGACCTGCTAGTGGCAAATGAGAAAATTTGCCTGTCAGCAAATGCAGGATCGGACTTAAACGACGATACAAGCTTTTCACGTGTGAAGCCTGCACCCAGGACTATGACAGGCATTTCTTGTGAGATGCTTGTCCTTACTGTCTTGATTACCTCATTTAGATATTCCTTCTCTGAGTACGCGGACTCATAGTCCTTCCCGGCTTTTCCGGCGTTTATCCTTCCCATTTTCTGTATTCCGTACGCTCTGAGAACAAAGACAGAAGCGTCTTCGTCGTCCAGTGTGACAAAGCAGTACCCCTGACCGAACTCAGACTCAACCCCTTCGCGCAGCATTTCACTTTGTTCTTGCGACCACTTCTCCTTTACCAGTTCGAATGTGTCTTCCATCCCGATCATAAAGGACTGGTGCTCTCCTACCAAGCCCTCCTTTCCCTCAACAATTTTGCCGAGCACCTTTATCTTGCTTGAAAACTCCTGGAACTCAACATCCTCAACTTCCACTGTCAGTGTTATAGGCTTCCTTGACTGTTCTTTTGATCTGGTCATGTCATCTTGTTTGTCCTGCCTGCGAAGAACTGTCATCCTTACCCTGTCACCAGCAGACAGAATATTGTGAATATACCATAGGTCATCCATATTCTGCACTAGTACCGATATGGAATTGCGATCTGCGTTTTCCTCAAGCAGCCTCATTTCCTGGTCACCTCCAGTTCTTCTAACTTACTCAGGATTTTATCGTAATGCGAGCCCTGCCAATAGTGTTTCCCACATCCGGTGCAAATCCATATCATCATTCCCTTTCGCATAACTGAATCCGGAACCTCTATTTGACTCTCCGAAGAATCTGTTTCCCTCAGCAAGGAATTACACTCAGGACATCTTGTGAAGTATAGCTCTCTCTGGACATCAAAAAGAGATGTGAACTGATGTAGCTGTTCCGTAAGGTTGTCGGATTTGATCAGTATGGAATCCTGAGACCTTGAGTCCAGTTCTTTATCTCGAGTTAGAAGAGTCCTTTCTTCCTCCTCGCAAATCTTCAGTATGTCGTCGTCGCTGAGTCCTTCCTCAGGATAAGAGGTGTCATAGCCCATGAATCTGAGCCATTTGCACATTCGCCTCAGCATGTGGTCAGCGCAAAATTTCCTAGTATACACCATCTAAGACCCATCCGGAAGGTAGTAGGTTGACAATGCCAAATATGAGCTTAAGGAATACCCAGATCTTCACTTCTTTCTGTTGAATATGTAGTAAAGAACAAAGACTGCTGCTATGATGGCTACAATAGAGCCGGCATAGTACTCGTTCTGCCTTAGAGTGTGAACCTTTGGCGTTGACCATGAGAAACCAGGGTAGGCACCTACATTCAATGCTTGTATGTTTGTGTAGCCACTGACCTTGGAACTCTGGTTCGCCACCTGCCAGAATGCTTTTGTCATGTTCGCCAGACTGGGGAAACCAATACCAGACAGCGCTAAAACTAGCTGAAGACCATAATAGTTCATCCCAGTATATGAGAGGTCAAACACTATGAGGTCTTGAGTTGCGTTTGCAGTCCAGTTGTAGCTCACAATGCTCCTGTTGTCGATTACACTTGTGAAGAAAGTTCCCCATTCGCCTGAAGTCACAGTATAATAGCTGCCTGAAGGGGTGTAATACGTGACAGAAGGGAGGTTGGCTGGCGGGGTACTCAGCTGGGGAGTCGATGCACTAGCAAGTGCGGGAGATAATCCCAGAATGAGGAGAAGTGATAGTATTGTTGCTATGCCAATATTCTTCGTGTGCATTGTCTTGCCCTAGCTGAACCGAGATGAAACTATTCTTAAATAACTTTTCAGGGACGCTTTCTGTCTCCCCATTCGGGTCCCATGATGTATTTGTTTCCGTCCGGGTCTCTTCTGATTGCCAATTTTCCTTCGTCCTGCATCCGCCTAGCCTGCTTCCTGATTGTGCCAGAAGTTATTCTTTGCGATCTACCAGCTTTAACAGCAGTGGCTAGAGGCATACCCAGCAGATCAGCTATAATTTTTCTTGCCTTCTCAGGGTCCCTTTTTGCAATTAGGAGTCTCTCCGCTACAATAGAGGTACCCACCACAGCTGCAGTAATGTATGGGACAGCGCCTAGAACATACACAGTTTTGCTCACTGTTACACTCTTTCCTTGAAACTCTATCACAGAGCGGATGACATGCTTTCCTACTCCCAGTGTTTGATTGAAATCACTTGCATTTGCAACCTGTTTACCATCAACGTACCACGTGATTGTGGTTCTGTTTAGGCCATTGCCAGATGACGAGAGGCTGAAGTGCCACATTTTTCCGGAATGGGAAGTTTCAATCACAGGGTTCTTCAGTTTGATGTAATAGGACACATTTAATGAAAAGTATCCGCTTGTGTTGTGATTTCCGCAAAGATCATTAACATTCATCGAGATGTTGTAAAGTCCATTCATGTCAAATGTAAGATTGACCATGCCTGTTGTTTTGTGAAGTTCTTTGCGAGTTCCATTGATATTTAGTGTGATATTTTTCAATGGAGCCATGTCTGAGATACTGTATTCGATGCGTGTGTAATTCCTGTCTATCAGATCTTTGGGCAAACTGAGAGAAATCTGCGGGCTATGATTGTATTTGAAGATCTCGAGATCTGAAGAATTATGGTTTCCGCTTTCAGAGGTAACAGTCACATTAAGCGTGTATATGCCTGTTCCAAGTAAGAGTGGCACTTGAGGAATATACTGTTCTCCAAGAGAAATAGTCTTGTTTCCCAAGGTTAAACTTATGGAATAATTAAGATAAGGCTCCATTTGTAATTTCACCAACACTTCGGAAGTGTTAGTGTAAAGAGGCAAAGGTTGATCCAAGGGTGATGCTGGAATTGTGTTGTTAACTGAAATCGTGAACTTACCCGATGCAGAGGTACCGCTGAGCGATATGGCAATGTATTTTACCAGGTATTTTCCATTGGTTACCAGTACATTAGCAAGTGATGCAAAGTTCAATTCCGTTTCGTTGTACGTATGAGTAGAATACACCACTTCACCTGAAGGCGCCTCAATTGTTGTATTGAGGTAAGAGGTTATGTTCGAAGATATGACGGTAGAAAAATTGCTTTTCTTGGAATTTCCGTTGAAGGAGTAGGTTCCAGTTGGAAGCCTCGTGACACTTATGTGTGGGGAGTATGATATTACAGTCACATTGGATTCTGCAATTTTTAGTGTATTGTTGTTTACCAGGGTTTCATAGAGCGTCAGTGTATGATTGCCGTTGCTCAAGTTTAACTTTAACTGCGTGGAGTTGGTAGTTATGTTCTCTTCACCTGAGACAGAAGAAACCCCTAAGGTGTAAGATGTAACATTGCTCTCCAAGCTCCACGAAACAATTTGCACCGTTTTGTTCAGGTACTCACCGCTCCAGAGGCTAAGGTTGTCATTTCCACTGTAGCCCGGGATTGTATAGCTGACGTTGTACTCGAAATGATAGCCGTAGCTGTCTGTTATTCGAAACTTTATTTTGATTGGGCCGGTGTAGTTTAATGCTTCCAGGTAAAATACCCCCTTGCTCCCCTTGAAGGTAAGATTGCTGGAAAGGTACGTCACATTTGATTCCTGAATTCCAACTATATCAGAAATGTTGAAGCTGATCCTGGTTGAATTTGAAATAAAGCTACCGTTTGACGGTGTGAATTCTGGATTAGGAATAGCGTTGTCCACTTCAATTAGTGTGCTGATGTTCCAGGCATACCCGGCACTATTTGTAGCATTAATTTGGGCAGTGTGGTTTCCCTCTGGAAGAACTGATGAATTAATCTCAAAGGAGGAACTATTGCTAATGTTCATGTTCATTCCCGCTGTCGAAAGGGAGATTTTGTACGGGAGTGTTGACTCGACTGTAAAATTGAGAAATGAGATACCACGCATAAGGTAAGAACTCTTGCTGGCTATCTTTATTCTGGAATTGGAAAGTGGCAGAGAAGGGCCAGAATAATATATAGATAGACTTGTGCCGGACAAAGTTGCTATCTCAGAAAGATTCGCTGCTGTCCAGATTGATGTATTATGGCTGAGAGCGGGAATGTTAGTCTGGATGAGTGTTTCATTATCACTCAAATATGCTATGGTACCATTCTTGGAAACGGTTACTAAGTTTCCTCCAGATCCTTCTAAATAGGCGAGTGATTCATTTTTAACTGGCAATTCATAGGCACCAGGCTTGTTGGTTAGGTAGGATCCTGTCACGTTATCCTTTATTTTGAAAACCGATGCAATACCGTCTGACTTAACTGCTTGTTTGGAAATTGAAATATAACCGACCAGTTCCGAGTAACTTTCAACAGCTCTAGAGACTTGGCCAAGTGTACTTATATTATATCTCACCATAGAGATTTCCCTGGTTCCATTTGAATATGCTTCAAGAGCCATAGTTCCATTCTGAAAAAGTGAAGAAAGAAGCTTGAATGCCCCTCCACCAGAAGAGAAAGATGCATTAAACACCGCCGAGACAGTACGATTCTCAAGGTTGTATTTTACCATGTGCCCCTTTGTGTTGTATAGAATAACGTAGTTACTGGTAAAATGCGAGAACACTTTTCCGACAATGGTCTGTCCGGTCTGGTATTCTGTCAGTTGCAGAGTGCTTTCGTTAAATCCGTAAACATCGACGTTGGTCCCGTTGCTCCAGTAATACAGCGTGCCATCAAATGATATGCCGCCAGTGATGTTAGCATGCAATTTCAGCAAAACTTCCGAGGATAGGTTGTAATAATTGTACCTCACAATAGTGCTGTTCCTAGCGGGATAGATAATACTGTTCAGCTTAGAATCGAGATATGGCATAGTACCTGCTGAGACGTTAGATGGAAAATTACTGTTCAGACTGAAACTTGAACTATTATACCGCAGTTCGTTGTTTGAAAGTACTGGAAAGTTTAGTGGACTTCCCGTTGACTCATCCAAATCATAAATGGTCACATTAGCATAGTTTCCCCCTATTCTCAGTGATATGTTTTCCCCTTTGACAACAGGATACTTTAGCTCCATTGGGAAAGATGATGTTCCAGAACCAGATGTATTAAACCTAGCTACAGCTAGCCCAGGATATGTCGAGTTAAACGAGAGCGTTAGATTGATCCTTGTTGTATATGGTAGCATAGCACCTATGGAACTGCTTGAAGTATGGTTTGAAAGAATTGTCTCCCTAGAAAGAGTGCCAAATGCGAATCCAAAGAGCTTAGTACCGTTCTTATAGCAGGATATTGTGTTGTTGGTCAGCCCCTGTATGGCAGCAGTATTCCATGAGAAATCCATATGCAGGTTAAGAGAACTGCTGTCTGTCAAGTTTATTTCAAGGTAGCTTTGGGTAGAGTAGTTACCGTTGTAAACCCTAAGCCCTCTTCCAATGGAACTATTTTCCACAATACTGCTGAACGAAGGAGTTTCATTGATGTCTTGGAACGAGATCCAACTCATATTTGCCGGGTGAGTGCCAACGGCAAGTGAAGTAAAATTATAATCATGAAGTGTTGATTGACTAAATTGAGTGAGATCTTGAGCTCTTACTAGATGCATGGCTCCTGTCAAAAATAACAATATGACCATTATACCAACTAATAAATGTCTTCTCATTACTTCATGATTTGTAGCACGGATAAAATAATTTCATTCCAATTTTTCTGCCTGTTTTTTCTTTTGGAGAGATGCTGTTTTCAGTCATTTTCTCATTTTGTAAAGTTTGAGATAGCTTTATAACAGGCTTCAAAATATGCTTTTGTTCATGTTAAAAGCTGGGATAAACGGCTATGGAACAATTGGCAGACGTGTTGCCCATGCCCTTAGTCTGCAGCCAGATATCACTGTGGTCGGAATAGTCAAAACCAAGCCCGATTATATTTCCAGGTTGGCAAGCAAATCATTCAACGTTTACACGAGTGAAAAGGCCAATGAAGAAAGTTTCTCCACAGAAGGGATAAAAGTTAAGGGGACTGTCGATGATCTTGCGGAGAACGTCGATGTTATGGTAGATGCAACGCCTGAAGGCGTTGGAGAAAGAAATAAGCAGCTGTATGAGGAAAAAAACATCCGAGCCATATTCCAGGGTGGGGAGAAAAGCACTATAGCCCAATCCAGCTTCAACGCCTATTCAAATTTTAACGAGTCATGGGGGAAGGAGTTCGTCAGGGTAGTTTCATGCAACACCACTGGGTTAGCAAGGACACTGTATCCACTGAGCGTGGCTTTTGGTATCAAACATGTGTTTGCTACCTTGGCCAGAAGGGCGACTGACCCAAACGACAGCAAGAAGGGCCCCATAAACGCAATTGAGCCCAGCCTGAAGGTGCCTTCCCATCATGCCCCTGACCTCGCAACAGTTATCAAGGGGATCAAGGTGGACTCTGTAGCACTTAAGGTTCCTACGACGCTTATGCACGTGCATGTAATTAGGGCAGAGATTGAGAAGAGTGCGACCAAAGAAGATATTCTCGGTGAATGGGCTAAATACAGAAGGATATTACTTGTAAAGGGATCTGAAGGGATAACATCCACAGCCCAGATAATGGATGCCGCCAAAGAGTTGGGTGGCAATAGATCCGATCTCTATGAGATTGCAGTATGGGATGAAACAGTCAATGTTTCTGGTGGAATTCTCACATATGTTCAGGCGGTAAACCAGGAAAGTGATGTTGTACCGGAGAATGTAGACGCTGTGAGGGCAATGTTTGAACAAGAAGAAAAAGACAAATCAATAGAAATGACCGATAGAAGCCTTGGAATAGGAAGGAGGAGTTTGTAATGGTAGAAGAGAAAGAGGAGAAGAAACTCACAATAGAGGATCTTCCGGGAGTAGGAGAAGCAACTGCAGAAAAGTTGCGAGAAAATGGATATGACGATATAATGAGTTTGGCAGTTGCATCGCCAAAGGACCTTTCAGACCTTAGCGGCATTGCCGAAGGTGCTGCCGTCAAGATTATTGCCGCCGCGAGAAAGTTCGCGGATGTGGGAAACTTCGAGACAGGCGAGCAAATACTTCAGAGAAGGAAGGAAGTGATGAAACTCACCACTGGGAGCAAGAATCTTGACGAGCTCCTGGGAGGAGGGTTTGAGACACAGTCGATCACAGAGTTCTTTGGAGAATTTGGATCCGGAAAGACTCAGATAATGCATCAAGCCGCTGTTAATGCAACCATGCCAGAAGAGAGAGGAGGATTTGACAGTGATGTGCTGATAATTGATTCTGAAAACACCTTCAGACCAGAGAGGATCATTCAGATGGCAAAAGGAAAGGAACTGGACTCTGACGAAGTGTTGAAAAGGATTCATGTTGCAAGGGCTTATAATTCACACCACCAGATTCTTCTTGCCGAAAGGGCCGGCGAACTAGCCAAGGAGTTTCCCATCAGGTTGCTTGTGGTTGATTCCTTAACTTCTCACTTCAGATCTGAGTACATGGGCAGAGGATCGCTATCAGAGAGACAACAGCTGCTTAACAGACATATGCACGACCTTCTCAGGTTTGGGACATTGCACAATGCTGTCATAGCCGTTACAAATCAGGTTTCGGCAAGACCTGACGTATTCTTCGGCGATCCCATGGCACCAATTGGTGGAAATATTGTAGGGCATACTGCTACCTTTAGGGTATATCTCCGAAAAGGTAAGGCAGGAAAGAGAATTGCAAGACTCATAGACTCTCCCTATCTGCCCGAGGGCGAAACTGTAATACAGCTTAGGGAGGACGGAGTGGTCGACGGCGTTTGACCTCTTCCCTAAATTTTAGAGCAAGCATTAATTCCCACCTCGAAGTACAAAACTGAGATGTGGAAGTATATAAAAGACGAATTCTCCAAGCAGCCATCTCAGCTGAAGGTAGTGATGAAGCTCGTTTCCATTGGCCTAAAAGTTATGCAGACGGACGAGGGAGCAAGAATTTTCTGCGATAACATAGAGATTAAACCGAACAGTCTCGCCAAGGCCCTGCAGGTTGACAGGAGAGTTGTTGTGGAAGTGATGGAAAAGATAGTCAAGGATAGCACCTTGGGCCCATTCTTCCAGAATCTTTTTCCAGTGGCCAACTTGGGAAAGGCCAGCAGCAAGATTGGCCTTGGCGTTATACAGATTGTTCCTGATTCAGCCGCAAGGCCAGGAATTGTTGCAGGCGTGTCTCAAATCATTTCACGAGAGGGCATAAGCATCAGGCAGGTCATTGTTGACGATCCTGAAATAAACGACGACCCACGCGGGATCATTGTAACCGATAGCCCCGTACCTGCATCACTTCTTCCTGAAATCAGAAATGTTCCTGGAGTCGAAGCAGTGGTAATCCTCTGAGGTCAGAGATTTTCCTTGAGAACCCTGTAGGCATTCTTCCAGAATACCTTTTCAGAATTTTTACCCAGCCTGCCAGAGAGATCCTTAAGCTTGGACAGGTTTTCAAAACCCTCGGGTGTTGCCGGAATTCCGAGGAAATCAGTTCCCAGTGAGACATGATCCCATCCGAAATTATCGCCTATGTATTCTGCATGCTTCACCATGTCCTCTATGCTCGGTTTGTCAGATAGAGTTGCCCTTATGGCTGTTATCCCAATTGTGCCGTTCTTCTTTGCAACTGCTTCGATGGTTTCATCGTCCAGGTTCCGCACATGGTTATGAACCGATTTTGCATTTGTGTGGGACACGAGGATAGGTTTCTTTGAAATATCAGCTGCCTCTATGATAGAATTCTTGCTGGCATGTGCTCCATCAACTACCACTCCGATCTCGTTGCATATCTTGACGGCGTCTTCACCATAACCGGTTAGCCCGTAATCCTTTCTGGACATGCAAGAAGCTGCGAATTTGTTGTCATAATTCCAGCAGAGGCCCATGGAGCGCATCCCCAGCTCTTTCAGTAAATATACGTCGTACGGGTCAGTAAGCGCATCCAACCCCTCTAGTGCGATGAGGAATTTGACGCCTTCCGTATCAAGATCTTTTCCTGATCGGACGATCCTGCCAAGCTTGGACCTTTCAAAATAGTGGTAAAGCTTGACCTGCTCCATAAGAATTGAGAAGAGTGGCGCAGTAGACGGCTGCTTTTGACCGTATCTCCTTGAGAGCTCTTCTGCCTTTTCATTCCATGTTCCTACATGTGGGAAAAGAACGGAGAAAACAGTTGCGTCCCCAAGCTCGGACAGCCCCTTAATGCTGGACTGCTCAGAATCCTCTCTGACGTCTGTCCTCTGGGAAGTGAATGCCAGATCTTCATGCAGGTCAATAAGTCTCATGTTCCGCAGATACACTCTATGGTCATAAATTTGTGTACCCCCCAGTGAAATGGGATTCTTCTAGCTAGAACTTAGAGAAGAATTGTAATCTATGGAGCTTCAAATGAAGTCATCAATGCGACCGGCGTAAATAATTTCTGAGAGTTCCTCAATCTTGGACCGCAACTCTTCATATGATTCGGCTGTGGCGTTCACATGTCCCACTTTCCTCTTCTTCCTGACTCCGTCCTTCGCGTACCAGTAATATCTCGTCCCACTTATGGAGAGAATCTGTCTTATCTGGTCCTGCGTAGGTTCGATGCCGATTATGTTGATTATTCCGCTTGGCACGAATAGGACTGGTCTTGGCACAGGTAGTCCTGATATGGCTCGTACGTGCTGCTCAAATTGTGATATTGAAGAGCCATGCAATGTGTGATGTCCTGTATTGTGGACCCTAGGGGCAAATTCATTTATAACGGGCCTTCCGTCAACAATGTAGAACTCTATTCCCATTACCCCCACATAATCCAGTGTTTTCATCAACCTTTCAGCGATCTCAACCATACCGCTGTCTTCAACGGGAGCTGCGTTGCTTACCAGTATTGCCGACCTGTTGTAGTTGTATGACGGAGCGTGGTGAGTAAAATTTCCGTCTCTGTCCCTAGAGGCAATCACAGATGCCTCATACTTGAAATCTATGAAATCCTCAATTACATATTTTCCTTCTGATATGCCAGAACTAAGGGGTTCTCCATCTTCAAGAAAAACCTGCCCCTTTCCATCGTAGCCCCCTCCTGCTGATTTGATGACGCACTTCCCAAATTCCTTCCTGAGTTCCTTCAGTTCCCTTAGGCTCTCCGCAGTCTTGTATCTTGCAACGGGAAACCCCTTTTCCACCAGGTAGTCCTTTTCAGATGCCCTGTCTTTCTTTAGAAGAACCGGCTTTAGAGGGGGGAAAAGCTTGCCCTTGCTCTCTGCATATTCTAACGCCTCCTTGGAAACATGCTCAAACTCATAGGTAACTACATCGCATTTCTCCACAAACTCCCGATACCTATCAAGCGGAAAGTAGCCGTCTGAGATTGCAGATGCTGGGCCAGTTTCTTTCTTGTCCAATACAAAGTATCTGTTCTTGAGTTTTCTCCCTTCGAGGATCATCATCCAGCCAAGCTGACCTGATCCCATTATTCCTATATCCAATGAAAGCACTTTCCTGTTATCAATCAACTTCGAGCTTCTGTTTCAGAACACTGTCTCTCTGTTTCTCCATAAAGTCCGTCATTTTCTTTGCTATCTCACTGTGTTTGATGGACAGTATTCTCAGCGCCAGAAGAGCTGCATTCCGGGAGTTGCCAATTGCTACAGTGGCAACTGGAATGCCAGAAGGCATTTGAACAATCGATAGCAATGAATCCATTCCCTTGAGGTGCTTGGATGGTACAGGGACTCCTATGACTGGAAGTGTGGTCATGGAGGCAGTCATGCCTGGAAGGTGTGCCGCACCTCCTGCACCGGCAATAATGACTTCAACCCCCCTCTCTGAGGCTGAGGATGCGAATTCGTACATGAGTTTAGGAGTCCTGTGCGCGGAAACTATCCTGACTTCTGTTTCTACACCAAATTCCCTTAGAGTTGTTATCGCGTCGCTCATATGTTCATAATCTGACTTGCTTCCCATTATGACTGAGACAAGAGGCATGACTTTGGATGCGTTTAAGAAATAATAGACTTGTCCAGATTGGGAATCTCATCTATTCTGTCTTGCAGTTAATGAACTGGTGAAAGGACCTGCTTTTGTATTTCCTGGTCGTAGAACTCAAGGAACTTCAGCCTTTCGGCTATCTTGTGTGCGTCCAGCTCAAGGTCGTCCAGAACATGCTTCTTCTTCATGAACGGCAATATACCTTCCTTCATTTTTTCGCCCAGGATCTCAAAAACTCTATCGGAGAGTCGCCTGAAGATCTGGGTAGTCAAAATGTCATCACCATCTAAGGTCAGTGCAGAAATCTTTACTGGGTTAGCCCTCAGAAGGCGTATGGAGGCTGATAGTTGAGTGAGTGCCTCCTTGACCGCTGAGGAGTCAACATAATTCTGAAGTGCAGGATGTGAGTTGATGTCCACACTTTCCTGCTCGTCTTTATATTCAATTGCGAAGACCGCTTGATCGCCCGATCCGGAAAGGACAAACCTGAATTCGGACCTGCTTTCCTCGTCCCTGAAAAATGCTATTGTAGTCCCGTGCGCGAACTCAGCACTTACAAGCATGTACGTGTCAAGTTTTTCCCTATCTACAACACTTTCCTTTGTAATCCATGACGTAGATTGCCTGATTGGTATTCTCAAACCCTTGTAAAGTTTGGAGAAATATAGTGATTCCTCCAAGAGCTTTATCTTGGCAGTGTTGAGTATGATCTCATAACTTATTCCGCCCTGAGCTTGGACTTTTCTTACGGCCTGGTATCCGCCGCTCATGTACTTGATGTATGTGGCACTCTCATCTATAGGTATTGGCTGAGAAAAGAGGAACGATTCCATACCTTTCTGTGCCTTTGTCACGTAAGAGGAGTTTGTAGCTTCTATCTCCTTCTCCTTTGAAAGAAACTCAAGGCTCAACCTCTCCTTGTACTGGTCCAAAGCTTTCCTGGCGAACTTGGTTATGCTTTCGTTCGCCTGTTTGAATGACTCTGATGGATTGGACTCGAAATATTTCTTCAGCGGATGAGTTATTTCCTTCATTAGGTCATCCACGCTTGACAGTTTCTCTGTGCGCCTGGCATTGAGATCTTCAACCTGCTCCGATGCCTGATCCTGCCTACTAGAGAAAAGAACCGCCTCGTACAGATCGGTTATGACGCTTCTGAACAGTGCCTCATTATCTAATGTCTTTGACTGAGCGTCAGAGATCATTGCAACCTATAGATCGAACTTCTTATTAAAGCTGAACCGCTTTGTCGAGTCTGGGGACTAGCCATGGAAAGTTCCGACAACGATATGGATCAATCGATCGGGGAGATTGTCCTCTCCGTGAAAGCTGTAATGCTATTGTGCGGTAGTTCTGTAGAGTGCAAGGAAAGGGTGAAAGAAAAGATTACTTCTGCTCAGGACGAGGAGTTCAATTCCTTCGTAGAAATGTTTCATACGCCGAAAAAAAAGGTAATTCCACAGATTGTCATGGCAGCTGGTGAAATTGTAATAGCGTCACTATTGCTCTTTGTTGGTATTGCTGTCCTCTCTCCTGCGCTTGAAGGATTCAACGGACCCTCAGCTCTGCTTCACTATTTCGTGAGCACCCAGGTCTTTCTGATAGATTCGTTCCCCTATTTCCCCTTCGTCCTGCTCACTGATTTCATCCTTGCCATTTTGCTTCTCTCAGCAGCTTTCTATTCGCTTAGAGAATCGGCAGAACTCATAGTAAACACAGGACTGAGGTACCGATAATCTATGGCATCCAGAAGAAGGGTGCTTCGAAAACTTGCGTTCGGATACAAGATAGCTGCCGCAGTGCTGGGAGCCGGGATAACGTTTTTTGCGGCAGATTATATCCTCGGAACTATCGCCAACTATTTTGTAAAGGGTGACATAGTACTATATGCCCCCGTAATTCTTCTATCGTTCTTTGCCGCCTTGATAACGGGGATCCAGCTCATATCCTCATTAACGGGATCCTTCAAAGTCAGGTTCATCAGGCCAGTGAGAAAGGCAGTAAGCAGGCCAATACTTGGCTTCTTCAGCGTTCTATCCATAGGTATGGCAGCCACTATTGCATCTCCACTCTTTGTCCTTGTCCCTGAGAATATACTGCAGTATGAGCTTGTATCAATTGCCTCGCTCATAATATCTGCCGCGCTCTCCACCCTCATGGCCAAAAATTACGGCTTTCTCTACAAGTACTCATTCAACAAGGGACTTGATGCCGTGGGTGGCCCATCGTTCGTCAAGAGTTCCGCAGGCGTAAAGAGCCTTAGGTACTTCTTAACAAGGCTATCTCTCTGGTTGGCCAATACTGCCCTCGCTGCGTATTCAGCCCTACTTTTCAGCGATTTCGACTTCCAGATATTCCCTGGAGTGCTAAGGGGATTTTCGATTGGACCATTCGAAGTCAATGCCATAGTTATCGTGGTAATCGGCCTGTTTGCATTCTGGTTCGTGATGAACGCCTTCTTTGAGAAGCGGTACATAAGGCTCATCGGTTTCGTCCAAGTATTTCTTGTCCTAATACTAGGGGCAATAATGATTTTCCAAACTGTTCTGCTGGGCGGAAAGACGGGATGGGATCTCCATGGCCTCCTGCCAATTCCAACGAGCTGGCCAGTTGACCTGATCATAAATGTTGGTTATGTGTATCTTCTCTTCTTCGGATTCCAGGAGATACAGAGCGTTGAGAAGGAGTCAATGCCTGAGGTGGAAATCAACCTCTTCAACTGGAAGAAATTTCGCCTCACGAAGGACAACTACCTCCCCATCACCATGATACTGGCGGTGACAATCGGATCAGCTATTGAAATATTCTATGCGATGGCTGTACTCTCAGCACATCCAAGCCACCAGATTGTCTATCAAGCTTCGATCCCGGCTGTCACCATATCAAAACTGTTCTTCGGGAACATAGGTGCACTGACAATGTCCATAGCGTTCCTTATTTCAACTGTTGGAACCTTTGTTACGGCCTTCGTGGCTTCATCCAGGCATCTAAGGTCTTTGGGAGAAGATGGCTTTCTTCCGCAGTCAATAACTTCATCATCCTGGATCTTCAGCATCCTTTTCATTGGCATTCTCGCACTGGCTGGACAGAACTTCCTGGTAAGCATTGTCGACTTCATGGCACTTTTCAGCCTGGCCTTGATAAATATGGCACCTCTGTGGCTCAGAAAAGCGCGCCTGACAACCTTGAGGAAGTCAGATGCGCTTCCTCTCTTTGTAGCAGTTTTCTCTCTGGTGACAGCCGCTGCGGAATACTTCGTGACTCCTTCTGTTGTGCTGTTCGGAATCCTGGCGCTGATTTTCGGGTACCTGATATATGACCTATTCAGGCTTGGTTCACTTGGTGTTCAGATATTCACCATACTGTTCGACCTTGTGGCATTCATCATGCTATCCTTGACTTCCACAACAGCCTCAGTTCCAGAAGTGCCGTATATAATGCTACCTGCTTTCATCACCATTCCACATACCTACCTGTTCCAAGCAGTCCTAATACTTGGTCCTGTGTTGATTGCAGAAAACCTGTTCATTGATATTTTCATATTAAAGAGAACTGGTATGGTTAGCGGATAAGCCTTAACTCTTTAATAGATCTTCAAATTCCCTAGGGTTGGAAATTGCCCCACTCGATGCTTTTCTGATACGGTTCATTATTGCAAGCCCTATTCCATATTCCGGAAACGGCTCGATTAAGCCGATTCCTGCTCCGATTCTATCAAGTTCCCTGAAGGAAGGATAGAGGTTTCGCGCAACCTCGTACAAGTCTGTTCTGGCTCCAAGGGATATGCCCTCTACGCCTGTTTCTCGAATTGTCTCATCAGAAGCGATCAACTTGATTTTCCCCGCTAAAGCATCCCTGGGTAGATTTCTGAGAAGCTCCAGTGAACCCAGTAAAAAAATTCTGTTTTCCGGTGAATAATGCCTGTACTTCATCCCTGGAGCCAGTGGAACATCCGATTCCACCAGTCCCTTTGCTTCGCCGCCCACTTCTATTTTTCCGAAAAAGGGTTCCAGATCCTCCCGTGCAAATGCACCTGGCCTCATCAGCCTTACAGGCACAGACATAGTGTTGAGTATTGTCGATTCAATCCCGAAGAAAGTGGGACCCGCGTCTAGAATCATGTCTACGCGGCCATCAAGTTCCTCTATTGCCTCTGATGAATCCACTATACTAGGCTTTGTGGCTAGGTTTGCACTGGGAGCTGCCACAGGAACCCCTGAAGCTTCTATGAGCTTCAGTGCAAGTGGGTTTGCAGGCATCCTGACTGCAACAGAATCCAGGCCAGCGGTTACAATGTCTGGTATCTTCTTTCCTCTTTTCATCAGTATGGTGAGCGGCCCTGGCCAGAGTGTCTTCAAGGATTTGACAACCTCCTTGTTCTGTTCGACAGTGCATTCGTACAACTGAGCAATACTTCTGATATGCACTATCAGTGGGTTGTCGGCTGGCCTCTTTTTTGCTTCGAAGATCTTCATGCAGGCGGATCCTGAAAAAGCATTGGCCCCCAGACCATAGACTGTTTCGGTAGGAAATACCACTGTACCGCCTTCACGTATTACCCTGGCTGCTTCTCTCAGAATTTTCCTGTCAGGATCTAGCTGGTCAACCTTCCGGACAATTGTCATGAATTGCGTCGGATAATTTAACATATGAAATTAAGTGTTGGTAAACAGTTCAGGTTGATTTTGCATCACTTGTAGACTCTGATTGTGAAGTCTCTTCGCTCGTTTCAGCAAGATTCGTTGCAGTTAGGACTGACAAAGAAACCAGTATTAGGACCGGGGCAGTGTTGAGATCTGTACTGTAGAAACCGAATATGCCAAAGTCTTGCCCGAAAATCCAAACAATTAATGACAAAAGGACAGTAAAGGCTGCCGCAATTCTGGCCCTAATTAACCATGCCACACCTGTCAGGGCGAATAGTGTGATGAATATAAGGTTCCAAGGGACACCTGGTATGATGAATACCTTTGAAAAAAATGTTAGCAGGCTAATCAGCGGGTTTGGCTGCAGATTGACCGAGTTACCGGCCGCAATAAGATGAATGCTCCCTGATGACCAGAATCCTTCATATGGGAAAGCTTGAACAATGGCAGATAATAGAAACAAAGCCGCCATGAATATACATGTTGTCCTTATGGCCGTTCTCTCACTCGCTCTTAAAAGAAGTATTATGGATATAAATGCGTAAATAAGGGCAGCTCCAGGGAAACCTGTAATAAATGACAACCCGGATGAAAGAATGCCCCCTGCTCCTTCTCCGAATGCCCAAAGTCCAATTGACCACAACAATGTTGCAACTGACACCAGTCTGATTGCACTTTCAGTTCTGAGTAGGAGAAATGCAGATCCAAGGAATATCTGAAATGAACCTGATGCGGCATCCAGAATTATTTCGTGCGATGTCCAGAAGGTTATCAAAGATGTAGTAAGAGGAGACAGCCACCCTGGCAGATTGGCAGCAGACGAGCCGAGCACGAAATGTGCGAAGCCAAAGGGCATCTGGGGTTGAAGTTGCAGTATTCCGTCCGTTATCAGCAGAATGCCAATTGAAACTCTAAGTGAGTTGTAAAAGATCGGGAGCTTAATTGAAATTCCAGTTTCCTTAGACCTTAGAACTACCAGAAGCGCTATTCCAGCCAGCGAGAAAGTAATGGAGTATGAGTAGAGTTCTATGATGAGCGACCTGCTCAGGGCGTACGTAGAGAAATCCGCCTTGTAAGTCCATAGTGAGATCGAGATCAGTGCAATTGCGAGAAATATCCAGAGCGCAGAGTGTGATCCCCGAGAAAAGTTCACCTCCAAAGAGCCTGATGTTGATGAAAAACATGAGGGTAACTTATTGTGATATTTTTCCCAGGTCTGGAGAATTCCTTGATGAAGCACCCTATATTGAGCTTATTCTTGTTTGTAGCCTCTTATGCGGTCCTGGAAACGCATCATGATTATATTTGCTTCCGGCATTCTGAAAGGACTGCCATGAGATTCACGAAATATTCACTTAAGATCAACGTAGATGAAAAGAACAGGACGTTCACTGGGGAGGAAGGCATTCTCCTAGAAGCTTTGGATGAACCCCTTTTTCTTAACGCTGTAGATCTGGAGATAGACTATGTCCAGGTGAACGGTAAGGAAGTAGAGTTTGACATAATCCCGGAAGAAGAAAGGGTGAAAATCAAGGGAGTCTACGATGGAGGAATTAACATAAAGGCTGGATTCAAGGGAAAGATACAAGACGTGCTTATGGGGCTTTACCTCTCCAGGACGGACTCAGGAAATTTCTTTACAACGCAGTTCGAAAGTACCGGAGCCCGGAGGGTTTTTCCCTGCATGGATAACCCTGAGTTCAAAGCCGAGTTCGACCTGACTCTCGAGATCCCTGCAGAATTGGATGCCATTTCAAACATGCCGGCTGCTTCAACTGATGTCAGTGGGGAAAGGAAAACTGTGGTTTTCCAAACGACACCAAGAATGTCCACCTATCTGCTTTACATTGGAGTAGGGAAACTTGAAGAAAAATCTGAAAAATTTCACGATCTTGAGCTCATTCTTGCTGCTCCCAAGGGCCACATGGGAGAGGTGGATCTGCCCTTCCAGCTTGCAAGAGAGTCAGTTGAAAATTACGAGGAATATTTTGGTATAAAGTACGTACTTCCAAAGATGCATCTGATTTCGGTTCCCGATTTTGGAGCAGGTGCCATGGAAAACTGGGGAGCAATAACGTTCAGGGAGGTTCTTTTGAATGTGAGCTCAAGCACAAGTGCCCTGGTGAGAAGGACTATTGCAGAGGTAATTGCACACGAAATAGCACACCAATGGTTCGGAAATCTCGTTACTATGAAATGGTGGAACGATCTTTGGCTGAATGAGAGCTTTGCAACATTCATGGCGTACAAGACGGTCGACAAATACCACAAGGACTGGGACATGTGGGGACTCTTCCTACTTTCTGAAACTGCAGGTGCGTTAGGGGGAGATGCCCTCAGGGGGTCCCACCCCATAGATGTAAATGTCAAGAGCCCTGACGAGGTAGCTCAGATATTTGACGAAATAAGCTATGGCAAGGGTGCCAGCATATTGAGAATGATAGAGAGTTTTGTTGGCCGGGATGTGTTCAGAAACGGTATCAGGGAATACCTCAAGGCACATGAGTATGGAAATGCAATTGGAAACGAGCTTTGGGGCGCTATTGCTTCTCTTTCCGAGCATCCTGTCAAGGAGATAATGGAGGCCTGGATTAAGAAGCAGGGGTATCCTGTAGTCCATGCGAAGAAGGAAGGTTCTGAGATACATCTCAGACAACAGAGATTCCTTCTTTCTGGCGAAGAGACAGAGGACTTGTGGCCCATACCACTTACTGTAAAACGCGGTGACAAGACTGAAAGCATACTTTTCAGCAGAAGGGAGATGAACATCGAAGCTGAGGGCTTTATCAAGTTGAACCCCGATCAGGCGGGCTTCTACAGAGTGGATTATTCTGGTGATCTGTTCTCCAGTTTGACTGCTAGCAAGGAAGAACTTACTGGACTTGATAAATGGGGGGTGGCATCTGACCTTTACGCATTCCTGTGTGCAGGAAGACTCAGCCTGAATGATTACCTTGACAGAATTACAGATCTTGTAAGCGATCCCGATCCAATAGTTGCCGAATCCCTGAGTACCCATCTTACTACCCTTAGCCTGGTTCTACCGGATAACAAGATGGTCAGGGAAATATCTGACAGATTCTTTGTTACCCAGCTGAATAATCTTGGTGAAAAGAAAGCAGGGGAACCCGACAGGATATCTATCCTTCGTGGGACCCTCTCAGGAGCATACTCTGTTATAAGCAAGGATTATGCCGATACGCTATCCAAGAGGTTTAGTTCATACGAAACTGAGGACCCGGATCTCAGGCCAGCCATATCAGCAGGTTATGCTGTGAGCAGGAATGACCTTGAAGGCATGACACAAATGCTGAAGAAGGTGAAGAGTGATGAGGATAGAATCAAGATCATAAGTGCAATGGGGTGGCTCAAGGGAAGTGAGAATCTCCAGGGCATAATGAATCTCATAGATGATGGAACAATCAGGAAACAGGACATGCTGAGATTTTTTATTTCTGTGGCCCAGAACCCGGAAGGGAGGAAGTTCTTGCTTGAGAATTACGAAAAGGTGACTGAAGAGATGATGAGATATTTCGTCGGAACTGGAGTAACAGGTATGGTTCTTGAATCCACCCTTCCTTATGTGGGTCTGATCGACTATGTGAAGACCAGGGAGATCACCCGCAAGCTGAGGCATCCTGAAACTGAGAAAGGAATAGAAAAGGGTCTCGAAGTGCTTGAAATTTATAGCAGGCTTGTAAAGAAAGCCTCCTAGGAACAAAAAGACACCCTTTTATTTTTTCCGCCAATAGAGGACTTATGCAAGTCCTTTCCTATGACTTAGATTTGGCTATTAACGATGAAGATTATTCCTTCACCGGTAAGGAGCAGATAAAGCTCATTTCCGGTGAAAAAGAGATTTCACTTGACTGTGTAGATATCAATATTGGAGGTGTGTCTGTTGATGGCTCTTCCTCTGAATTTTCCCTGTCTGGCGACCATCTTTCCATCATTTTGCCTGGATCAGGCGAGCATATCATAGAAATATCCTTTGAAGGGGCCATTAACCAGAACCTTACAGGACTTTACCTTGCTAAGACGGCTGAAAGTGACATGTTCACCACTCAGTTCGAAAGCACGGGTGCTCGCAGGGTTTTTCCCTGCATAGATGATCCTGGATATAAGGCAGAATTCGGTCTCACTCTGAACATTTCCCGGGAACTTGAGGCAATATCTAACATGCCGTTAAAGAATCAGTCGGAAAAGGATGGCAGAAAGAGAGTTGAGTTTGAAAAGACGCCCAGAATGTCCACTTACCTTCTATACATCGGCATTGGCAAATTTGACCATAAGAGCGCAAAACATGGGAATGTTGATGTGATTCTCACGGCACCCAGAGGACACTTGAGCCCCTCGAATTTTCCTCTCGAAGTTGCTGTAAAATGCATAGAGAAATTTGAGGAATACTTCGGCATAAATTACATGCTGCCAAAGATGCACCTGATCTCAGTTCCGGAATTTGGTGCAGGCGCTATGGAAAACTGGGGTGCACTTACTTTCAGGGAGATTCTGCTGTATGCTGATGATAAGACAGGCTCTCAGACACTCAAGATGATTGCAGCGGTAATAGCCCATGAAATCGCGCACCAATGGTTCGGCGACCTTGTTACGATGAAATGGTGGAACGATCTTTGGCTGAATGAGAGCTTTGCAACATTCATGGCGTACAAAATGGTTGACGAACTTTACCCGGAAATGGATGGATTCGGAGAGCTAATATCCACCCGGACGTCAGGAGCCCTTACAGATGATGCGTTAATAAATTCACACCCCATAGATGTTGATGTGAGAGATCCAAATTCCGTAGCCCAGATATTCGATCAGATAAGCTATGGAAAGGGGGCTAGCGTTCTCAGAATGATTGAACACTTTGTCGGAAAAGAGGATTTCAGGGACGGAATACGAGAATACCTGAAGAAACACAGTTATTCCAACAGCCGCGGTTCTGACCTTTGGAATTCCATTGAAGAAGCATCGGGCAAGCCCGTCAACAGGATTATGGAAGCATGGATAAAAAAGCAGGGATATCCCTACATTCATGTTTCCAGGCAAGGAGACATGCTTGAGCTAGAGCAGAAGAGATTCCTCTTCAATGCAGATGCGAGTGACGAATGGCCAATTCCAATGACTTTGGTGACGTCTTCCAGTGTCGAAAGCGCCATAATGGACACTCTCACGATGAGCAGGAAGGAAGATGGATTTGTAAAGGTAAATTCTGACAATTCAGGTTTCTACCGGGTCCTTTACGAGAAGGATGTCATGGAAGGCGTGCTTTCTCGTTTGGATCAGATGACTCATCTCGACAGGTGGGGAATTGTCAGTGATATGTACGCTTTCCTCTTGGCTGATCTTATCAACCTGGACACGTATCTTGATGCAATTGAGCACCTTGAAAACGAGAGGCACCATTTAGTGCTCCGGGAGGTTTCCTCACAACTGCTCAGGCTTCACATGAAGGCGCCTGAAAATGACAGACTCAGGAGTTTTGCCCACAACATGATCAGGACATTCATCAAGATGGCAGGGGCCGAGAAAGTAGCTAAGGAAGATATGAATTTGTCAATACTCAGGGGAAATCTGTTCAGAAGCCTTGCAATTCTCGACCAGGAATTTGCATCTGGACTCTCTGGAAAATTCCAGCAACTTGAGTCATTGGACCCCGACATAAAGGGTGCAGTAATACTTTCATATGCGCTAACTGAGAATGACTTTGAAGGCCTTGTGAATGCAATGGAAGCCTCGAAAAAGGATGAGGATAAGACTATCATCATTGGAGCCCTTGGATGGTTAAAGGAAAAGGCAGATCTTGAAAGCGCAAACAGATTGGTTTTAGATGGCCGTATCAAGAGGCAGGACTGCATGGCATTTTTCTCTTCTTTGGCCTCTTGCCCCACTTCTAGGGAGTTTTCCTTTGAACACCTGGAGGAAACAGTAGAGTTCCTAAAGAAGACCTTTGCAGGAAGCAGAAGGTCTGCTGCAGCCCTGGAGAGCATTGTGCCACTGGTTGGAATGGGTAGAGTCGATCAGATGAAGATCTTGCTTGAGAGATTAAGGTCACCTGAGACCGAAAAGGGGATACTAAAGGGGTTGGAACTTCTGGAGATAAATGAGAGGTTCAGGGCCAAATACAACAAGTCTTAATGAGCAAACTCAGAAGGACCTCGTTACGTTCACATTTCCCACAAGAACATAGGGCATTATGGTCGGATCGATCTCTAGCCACCATTTTGCATTCTTTCTTTCTCTGGAAACAGAAATTACGTTTTTCAATATATTGGGTATTGAATCGCTTATCCTTATGCCAGACCAGGTTTCTGCTATCTTTCCATTCCTTATTCTGAAAACTCCGTCTCTTGGCACTGTAGAGAAGACACCGTTCCTGTAGTCCTGGAACCTTGTATACCACGTGTTATTTATGAAAAGACCATCACTTATTCCTGAGAGCATGTCACCATAGCTCTCTTCGCCTGAAGCAAGTTTTAGCTGCCATGGAGCTGGGGAAATAATACCTGCATTTCCAGTGGACTCCGCTGATTCTAACTTTCCAGTTGAATAGGAATGCAGGAATGTCTTAAGCACCCCATTTTCTATCAGAGTGTTCTTGCGCGTAGGTGTGCCTTCGTCATCCACTGGTCTTGCTCCCTCTCCGGTGTAATCGGTGGGATCGTCAAGAAGCGTTACCTCTTCAGAAGCCACTTCCTTGCCGAGAAGATCCGCAAAGCAGCTTATTCCGGTTCTGACGGAATGAGAAGAAAGGAACCCCCCTACGTAAGACAGTAGATTCCCTATGGCGTACGGTGACATGAGTACAGTGAACGAGCCTGCCTCGCCCTGTATTGGCTTTGATCCAGCTCTAGCAGTCTCTGCAGCGGCTCTGCCAATGTCTTCTGCCTTTATTGGAATCTCAGAAATATCAGGGCCGAAGTGGTAGCTTTCCTGGCCCGTGGATTCTGCGCCGAAGGATCTTATGACCAGTTCGGTTCCTCCCTGCTCATACTCCTGATCATTGTAGTTGGTCTTCATGTGAATGCGAGTAAATCTCCTGTATACGACGCCCGCTGAGCGCTTTGCTCCGGCTTCAGCTGACCCAGCTATCATTGCATCTGTATAGTCTCTGATCTTCTCGGGATCAAAATCTGCCATTTTTCTCTTCTTGATGGCAGTCGATTTGGGGTTAATTCCCATGAATTCAGGGCTCTCAGGAATTTTTTTGCACATTTCCGCAATTTCATCTGTTATGGAATCGATCTGTCCGTAGTTCTTGATAATAATATTCGCCACATGCTTACCAATTGCTGCAAGAACAGACACAGTGCTTTCATTCCATGTGTTGAAAAGATCCTTGCTTCCTTCCGAGAATCGTATTTGTCTGGTTTCAGTGTCGGTTTGATGTACGACCGCCTCCTCAATTCCCTTTTCCTGGAGTTTTCTAAACACTTCGTCCGCATAATCCATGACAAAAACCTCACTGAATGTACAGGTTCCTGAGCCTCATATGAGGACCGCCCATCCAAACTTCTACTCCTTGCTCAGGATCCCCCTTTCCGCACGTTCCTGCATTGAACTGTAGGTCCTTCCCAACGGCATCCACTGAACTGTAAAAGTTCACTGTGTTTGTTTCTATAACAGGCCTCTTCACCCTTCCCGTGAGATCGCCATTGTGGATGAAGTACGCCTCCTTCCCGACATACTTCTCGTTGAACCTTATGTCATCTATGTTCCACTCTGTGAAAGATTTGATATAAATGCCTCTCTTAATGTCCTCAAACAGTTCGTTGAAACTGTAGTCTCCTGGTTCTATGTAAGTGGTGCTCATCCTGGCAAGAGGCTCAGCATCCCAGGTCGAAGATCTTCCTCCCCCGTTGGATTCCGTGCCGAGTCTTGCCGCACTCTCCCTGTTCAGAATGTACTGGTTCGTCAGGCCGTTCTTGTAAAGGTATCTCTTTCTTGCCGGTATTCCTTCATCATCATACCTGTAGTAACCATAGCTTCCCTTCAATGTAGGATCGTCAATTACACTGACCTTTTCTGACCCGATCCTGAAGCCAAGGCCCTTCCCGGAGAGGAAAGATTCGCCAGCCTGTGCGCCTTCACGGCCAACAATTCTGTCGTATTCTGTGGGGTGTCCACAGGATTCGTGAGCAACTATACCTGAAATGGATGGCCCCACGACAACATCGAATTTCCCAGGATTTGGCCTGGGCGCCGACAAGCTTTCCCTGAGGTCCCTCATATCGTTCGACACTCTTTCTTCGAGCTTCATGTTATCCAGTACCTCATAGCCGCCTGTCCCTCCAAACTCTTCGACTGACTGCTCGAACTGGCCGTCTTCTACCATTCCGGCAAGATAAAAGTATAAGATTCTCGATGTCTCTCCTTCAATAAAGGAACCTACCGAGTTCGCGTAAACCTCCCTTATCTTTCTGTCCCCTACAGCATTGACCCGTACAGAGGCTCCCAGGGATTCCTCCAAGTTATCCATTTCCTTGACGACTTCGATCCTGTCGTCAATTGACATGTCCTCTATCTTCTTCTTCTGGTCTACCTTCCAGGAGTCCCTTATGTCGGTACCTTCGTAAATGTTGTTCTTGCCTGGAAAATGGGAATGTTTTACAGCTTCGTCCACGAGTTCCTTTGCCTTTCCAAGATCTTCACTGTCGATATATGCCATGCTTATTGATTCGTTGACGACCCTGATTGCATAGCCCTCTTCCCTCATGGACGCAGTGCCTTCAAAAATACCGTTCCTGTATGACACGCCACTCGACTCGAGCGACATGTATCTAGCCTCTGCATATCTCGATTTTTTTGAGGCATAATCGAGCAAGCTGTCCAGGAACTCACTCATGTAGTGCCCTTCTCTTTGAGTTTCCTTAACCTCTTCTCGTATGCGCTGAATATCTCTGACAGGACCTCCCCATAGTTCCATCCTGCGTAGTTCTCGGCCATTAGTATGGGACCTGACAAGAGCTTGGTGCGTATGGAGTACTTTGTAATACCTTCCTTGTTGTACTTCATCACGTGCACTTCGAGTTTGCCATAACTCTGGTTGGTAAGGTTTGAGAATTTCGAGGTGAACTTGCTTGTAATGAAGTATGTAATATCATACAGATCAGTCTCATATGGAGTCAGACCACTGATTGTTATGAGTATCCCCTCATCTTTCCTGTCAGTATCCACAAGCTCAAGGATATCCCACAGGTCGATCACCCCTACAACCTTCTCTTTTTCCTCAACAACAGGGAGCATGTGTAGCTGCTTATCGGTCATAAGGCGGGCCGCCTTTGATATGCTGTCAGTCCTCTTGACAGAATATGCGTTATCCATAAGGGATGCCGTCGTAACCTTCACCTTTGTCTTTTCTCCCCTCATAGAACCGACCGACATCTTGTCCTTCTCCCTTATTATCATGTCCATGGCTTCATCAAGCCTGAGAATTCCTTTGAGGATGCCATCTTTGGACACGACGGGTATCTCATATTCATGAAGGCCGCGTATCTTTTCAGCTGCACTCATTATGTCCTCATCCACAGTTGAAAGAATGGGATCAATAGTTGCTACGTCCATTACTCTGAGTGCTTGTGCCTTTATTATCTCATCAATATTTCTAACGATGTCTGTCTCTGTTACAATTCCCACAAGCTTGCCCTTCTCAAGTACAGGAAGGGCTGGAAGTCCTGATTCCTTTAGATCTCTAACTGCATCCATGACATCCTGATCTTCGGAGAGTTCGGGGGTCCTGAACACAAGGTTCTTGACTTTGGACTTTGTCCTGACGCTCCTCCTGCGCATTATTTCTCGGTAGTCAATCGCCCCCGCATACTTCTTCCCGTCAACCACAGGTATGTGGTGTATCTTCAGGTCACGCATCTTGGCGACTGCTTCTGAAATGTCGTCTTCCCCGTCCAGATATACAGGATCTCTTGTCATTATGTCCTTAACAAACATAGCACATCACTCGCAATACTCTATTGAAAGTTCAGCCACAATATTTCTAACTTCTTCCCTGACATCTGTTCCCTTCATGGCTTTGGACATTAGTGGCCCGACTCTTGCGATGTCTTTAATGCCCATCCTTGTGGCCTCAGCGGTTCCTACCCTGCCTTCCCTGTCAACAATTATCCCATTTGCCTCCAACTTCTTGCTGAACTCCAGCGTACTTGAACCTTGGGAGACAAGTCCTTCTGTGTCTAAAAGGATCTGGTGGGACTCCGAGTACCACGGTGCAAATCTCACTGGTATGTGTTCAGCATCCATTGATTTAGAAAGTTCCTTGGTATTTGAAACAACTTTTGATGCGTATTCCTGGCCGAATTTCTTCATTTCCTCCAGAGCAACTCCAAGGGCTGCCACCCTGGAGATGTGATAATTGTCCATTGTCTTCCATGTGATGTTTCTTCTAACTGCATCCATGAGCTGTTCATTGTCAGATAATACAATCCCGCCCTGAGGTCCAAAGAAAGTCTTGTGCGTGGACCCATACAGAACGTCGACATACTTCATCACATCACTCTGGAATGCCTTTCCTGCGATTAGCCCCATGACATGGGATCCGTCATAGACCAAGTATGCGTCTGCCCGGTCAGCTAGTTCCCTGATCCTCTTGAGATCATATGCCTTTACAAATAGAGACTGCCCCAGCACTATCAATTTTGGGCTCGTCTGCTCTATGTTCCTTTCCAGTCTCTCAAAGTCAATTTCCTGTTTCTCGTTGTCAAAGGGTATAGGGTAGCTCTGGAAGCCGAACATGTTGGGAAGGTATCCCTGCGAATACCCGGTGTAGCCGCCGTGCTTCTCCTCAATTGCAAGTATGCTTTGTTTTTTCCGTATTAATCCTAGAAGGACAGCTTCCGCGGCAATATGGCCCCCGGTTGTCCTCACCTCAGCGTACTTTGCACCATATACATCGCAGGCAAGTGATTCAACTTTTGACACCAATTCTACAGAATATTTTGTGCCACCATAAGCGTCTTCACCATCGAGCTCCAGTGAGTACCTTGAAGCCATGTCTGATGAAAGTGCCTCCTTAACAAGAGGGCTCAGGACATTTTCCGAAACCTGAAGATTTAGTGTTTCTGATCTGTACTTGTTATGATTTCTGACAATATCTATAACGCCTGTCATAAAGCTTTGAACTCCTATCCTTTCGCCCCTGGGAAAATGACTGAAAGCTCTCTAGACGCGGGCCCCCCAGGTGCACATATATATATCCCGCAGTGGAATTTAACATTTTTGAGAAGGATTCCGATAAACCTGCTCGGCTCTTTGCTATGCACCGAACACTTGAATTGCCGACGCATTGAAAGCACATCATAATGCTCTCCACGATTCCAAAAAAAGTTATTAGTTGCCCGGAGTTAGGATGATGTAATGCGTGTACAGATGAGAATAATCACCGCCTCATACAGGAGGGAGGATGTTGTTATCGAGCTGTACGGGAAGACCAGGGAAGGGAAATCCGTTACAGCCCTTTACTACGGGTTCAATCCATATTTCGACGTAGTGGACCCTGACGAACTTTATATAAATTCCATCAAGAGAAACCCTGATTTTGTCAGGCTTGAGGAGAAGACTCTCTGGGATGAAGGGGAGGACAAGAGGGTTGTAAGGATCTTCATCAAGTACCCCTGGAAAGTTCCCGAATTCAGGAAAGACGCCCCCTTCAGAGTTCTAGCTGCTGATATTCCATTCCATCACAGATTCATCTATGATTTTGATCTCGGTTCCTGTGTGGAAATGGAATGCGAGCCTGCAGACGAGAGTGAGAAATATACTACAGATCTCGTCGTCAGGATGCAATCTGCCAAGACTGTTGACTCCTTCAACCCGGAATTGAAGATATTCAGCTTTGACATAGAGAATGCAATAGTCACTGACGGCTCGGAAGATTACGGAAGGATCCTAATGATAGGATACTCCATTTTTCAGGAAGAAGGAAACAGGAAAGGCAGCATATACGGTGATGAGGAAAAGATCCTCCGCGACTTCATGGCACTTGTCAAGGATGAAGATCCAGATGTTATCACTGGCTACAACATAGACGGATATGATTTACCAGTGCTTGAATACCGGGCAAAGAAATTCAGGCTTTCTCTTAGAATAGGCAGGGACTTCAGCACTCCAACCAGAATAATGGGACAATTCTGGCGCCTGCATGGAAGAATTGTGAACGACACATGGTGGGCTGTGAAAAGGGTCCTGCACCCGAAATCAGAAACTTTGAACTATGTTGCCAAGACACTACTTGGTGAGGGAAAGGACAACATAAACAGGCTTAAGATTGAGGAAGAATGGCATAACAGACGGGAAGAGGTTATCAAGTACTGCATCAAGGATGCAGATCTGACCCTCCAGATATACAGAAAAATAAGAATTCTAGATAGAAACATGTTCATGTCCACTGTAACCAAGCTTCCCCTTGACGATGTTACAAACGGCGGGACCAGCAATTATGTGGACTCAATCCTAATAAGAAGGGCGGACAGAGAAAATATAGGCGTGCCTCTTACCACTCGTTCTATGAAACAGGATGTCATAGAGGGAGGTTATGTTCACTCCATTGAGCCTGGGCTCTATGATTACGTGATAGTGCTGGACTTCAAGAGCATGTATCCTTCCATGATCATGAAATACAACATCTGTTTCACGACCCTCAATGATAAGGGGACAATTGTCTCTCCAACTGGCATAAGGTTCCTTGACAGGAATGAGAGAGTTGGCCTTGTCCCCAGAATTCTCAAGGACCTCATGGATGAAAGGGACGGAGTGAAGAAAAAGATGAAGGAGGCTCCGAATGAGGAGGAAAGGGAGTATTACGATGGTGTCCAGGGTGCACTTAAAATTCTCATGAACACTTTCTATGGAGTACTTGCTTCATACTTCTACAGGTTCACTAATGTGCAGATAGGCAGTGCAATAACTGCCTTTGCAAGAAAAACTATAAAAGAGGTCATAGAGAAGCTCGAAAAAGACGGTTTCAACGTCATATATGGAGACACTGATAGTGTGTTCATTGAATCCGGCAAAGAGAGTGAGAAGGAGGCCATAGAAATGGGAACTGACCTCAGCCAGAGGCTTTCGGCAGAGGAAAATATATCACTTGAGTTTGAAAAAATACTGAACCCATTCTTCTCCTCTGGAGCCAAGAAGAGATACATTGGGAGAGTTATCTACCCAGAGGATCAGAAGGGTGAGACTTTGGTCAGAGGGTACGAAGTCAGGAGAACTGATTCCTTCGGGCTTCAGAGTGAGGCACTTGCTAAGCTTTTTGAGTTTGTTCTAGACAGGGACGTAGATAACGCCGTAAAGTACTCCCGTGACATCATCGAAAGGGTACGTAGGGGAGATGAGTCAATTCCCATCGAAAAGCTGGTTATATCGAGAAGCGTAAAAAATTTCAAGGACTACAAAGATGGAAAATCTCTTGCCAACGTCAGGGTCGCTCAGAAACTCATCGAGAGAGGTGAGACCTTCATTCCAGGAATGAAAGTGTCCTGGATTGTAGTTGACAGCAGGAGGAATCCCCAGGAAGTGGAGCCGTTCATCGACGGTAACGACTTCGAGTACAAACCGGACTGGGAATATTATGCAAGAAGGGTAGAAGAAACCCTAAACAGGGTTCTTGAGGCATTTGAAGAAGAGATAAGTATCTCTCAGAAAGACCCTGGACAGAAAACGCTCACAGAGATGTTCGGCGAACAGAGGCAGGTTCAGACTACGCGTAAATCCTCCAATAATGGAGACGAAAACCCTAAGGAAAAGAAAGCGGGGAACCTTTCCCTGGACAGTTTTTGAACCTATTAGGCGCACAGAGCCCTATTGCTCTGTATTGTCAGTGGATGGAGAACCTCGTAGGATCAAAGAAAAACTCAAAGATATTTTTAGCAGTGCAAGATATCATCAAGAAGCGACCGTATCTAATTGGAAAGAGGTGAAAGACTAGCTGCAGGTCCACTCGCAACCCACAGCAAACAAAAGTTTTTTATTTCAACTCAATTTATAAATCTGATGAAGTTAAGATGGCTTGTCATTATCATTGCAGCCATTGTTGTCATTTCATATTTCTCCCAGTCTTACACCTTCCTTAACCCGAAAAGCGGGGTTTGGTCTGTAGCAGGTAACGCCAACTACACTTCCGGCAGCTATGATCTGAGTGGGTTGAAGGCTCCTGTGAACGTCACCATTGATTCCTCGGGAGTTGCGCATATAACTGCCACCAATCTGCACGATCTCTTCATGGCTCAAGGATACTATTCCGCCAGCAACAGGCTTTTCCAGATGGAGTTACAGGCTCTTCTTGCCTCTGGTAATCTGAGTTCCTACATAGGCAAGAGCGGGTTGAATTCGGATAAGGCAATGCACCTTATTGGTTTGCCTCAGAACGCTATGGCCCTGGAAAAAGCGTATGAAATAAACTACCCGACCTACTATTCCTATCTCCAGGATTACGCATCAGGGATTGATGCGTACATAAACAGCACGGGAGACTCACTTCCCCTTGGATTCAAGCTCCTTGGAATTTCACCTTTCCAGTGGACAGTGTTCGATTCCCTGGCATGGCAACAGTACATGTCACTGTCGCTCACAACTGGAATCATGGAGCCTCTTCAGTCAGCCCTGATGTACAACGCCCTTGGATTCCAGAACACCACTCAGATATGGCCCTATTATCCCTACTATACGGAAAATATTACCAATGTCCCAGGAAACGGAACAGTAAACGGTTATAGCTTGAGCGACCAAAACATATCGTCTTCTTATCTTTGGTCTCAGAACTGGTACGGAGAATGGGCAACTGGCGTCAATACATCACTGCTCAAGAACCTTACAGGGCTCATCTATAATGCCATTGCAAACATTTCCGATCCCTATGGTTTCATTGGGCCACATGGAATGGGTTCCGCTGTCGGGAGTAACAGTTGGGTTGTTACTGCGAACTATTCAAAGGATGGCTTTCCAATTCTTGCGAACGACCCTCACCTTTCGTTATACGCTCCATCTCTCTGGCTTCCAATGCAGCTGAACTCCGGTAGCATGAATGTAACAGGATGGGATCTTGCCGGGGTACCAGGAATACTGATTGGCCATACTCCATACACCTCATGGGGACTGACCACATCTGAGGGAAACTCCGCTAATGACTACCTAGAGATGGTAAACGGAACCTCCTACTACTATAATGGCGCCTGGCAAACCATGGATATGTATAACTACACCCTTATGGGAAAGCATTATACTGTCTATTCCACAAACAACGGCCCACTTATCGCAAGACAGGGCAGCTATGGAATAAGCCTGCTCTGGACATCTGCAAAACCCTCCTATGATCTCATAACGGAGATCATGATGGACCAGTCTGGAAATTACAGTAACATGGTAAACGCCCTCAAGAATTGGGGATCACCACCACAGAACTTTGCCATGGTTTCAAACAACTCGGCCGGTATTCTTACTGCAGGTTCTTACCCCTTGATCAATGAGACACTGAACAATGGCAAGCATGTCCAAGTTGTCGGTTCCAGGACTCTTCTCAATGGCACAACAGATAAGTACGAGCCGGTAGGAACAGTGCCATTCAACTACCTTCCGCAAGCTGTCAACCCTTCCAGAGGTTATATGTTTGCTCCCAACCAGCCTACAGTTTCCAAGAATTACCCATATCCATTCATAGGAGGATTTTGGGCCTCTGGAGGCAGAGCAGAGACAATTTATCACTACCTGGAGAGCCATCCTAACATGACTGTGCAGAACATGATGGAACTCCAGTCTAATGTTTCAGATTACTGGGCCAGCCAGCTTACCCCGCTTCTGATCGCTTCCCTCAATGGGCTATCCATGAATTCTACACAGCAAACCGCTTTCAACTACCTCAAGGACTGGAATTACACTACCTACCAGAATCAGACTGGTATTACCGTATACTGGTACACAGTGTCAGAAATATACAACCTTACTTTCAGGCAGGCCTTCTTACAGAGGGGGATCTCCTTTGCATCACTTCCCTTTGAGAGTTCTCTGATATATATTGCACAAAACGATCCCAATGCATGGTGGTTCAACCCGACTGGTGCCCAGAACACGCAGGGTAATTTCAGCAGTGTGGTTAAGAATGCATTCCAGGATGCAGTCAAACTGCTCAGCTCAAAACTTGGATCGACTTCAAACTGGCAATGGGGAAATGTACACAGACTCGTCATCTCAAGTCAGACTGGGCTCTCTGCGCTTTCAATAGGCCCAATACCAATATGGGGTGATGATCACACAGTGAGCGTCGGATCAGTTCCACTCGAAATGGTTGTCCCGGAGCCTCACGTCTCAGTTGGATCTTCACTCCGCGAAGTTTCTTCACCAGGGGAACACACCTTCTACGGAGTTTTTCCGGGAGGACCTAGTGAAAATCCACTCAGCTACTACTTCTCAAATCAATTTGATCATTGGCTTTCCCATTCGTACTACAATATGACAGAGCAAAAAACGGAGGTGAGGATGAAGTATGTACCTTAGGTACTTAAGTGCTGTAGGTCTGTCAATAGTACTTTCCTTTGTAGTCTTGGTGGAAGTTCCATACCCCTGGATGGCCTTCTTCGCGGCTCTCCCTTTCATCGTTCTGAAAAGCAAGTGGAATGCATTTGTTGGGTTCAGCATAGGCGTCCTTTCCCCAATTTCAATATACCTCTTCTATCCAATAGGGCTGACAGGTAACCTTGCTGGGATACTGGGATCCATAGCCGGATTTCCACCAGCGCTGATATTGATTCTTTATCCTCTCCTCTACGGGATACTCTTTGGCCTTTCCTCGTTGTTCTGGGTCGGCGTTGAATATGAAAAAGTATTGCAGACTTCTACCTTCAAGAAGTACTGACAGCACTACTTCCTGTATTCCTCTGGGTTCACAACGTTTGCAGGATGCCCGTCAAGAAAACGTCTCACATTCCTGCAGGCACTGAGAGTAGCATCTCTTAGGGTCTTGGGTGTGAAGCCTCCAATGTGGGGCGTGAGGACGGCATTTTCTGGAATGGGATATTTCAACTCTGGCTCTCCCCACCATACGTCTGTCAGGTAGTACTTTTCCGGGTTTTCCTTGAGGTAGGTTTGCATGTCCTCCCTCTTGACCACATCAGCCCTTGCCACATTTATTATGTACTTTCCCCTGAAGCTCCCCAACAGAGAGGAGTCAACCAAATCCCTCGTGCTATTGCTCAAAGGAGTGGAAATCAGAACAACATCTGAGGAAGAGAAGATTTCCTTAGGGCTTTTTGCAACTGAATCCAGAAACTCATCCTGTTTGAGAGATCTTGAGAATCCAATAGTTCTCATGTCAAATGCCTTCGCTATGCGAGCAGATTGCCTCCCTATGCCGCCGTAACCTAATATGCCAAATGTCAAACCTTCAAGGGTCCCTATGCCTTCTCTCTCGAATTTTCCCTCTCTAGTCTTCCTGCTCAGTGCTCCAATCTTCTTCACATGCTCAAGAAGGAGTGCAAAAACATGTTCCGCCAGGACATTTGAGTACGCTCCAGCATTGCTGCAGAATGTCACTTTTTCATTCAGGCTTGACAGATCAAAGTGATCAACACCAGCGGATGCAGACTGCAGAAGAACTGTATTCTCATTTACCTTGAAATTCCTAAAACTTATGACGATCTCTCCACTCCCTGTCCGATCTACAGATGCTTCAAGACCTGTAATTCTTGAACATTCCTGCAGAGTCTCATCGTCTACATCATAGTTGACTGATATCTTCATCCAATTCCGTAAATTCAACATTCTAGATAAAGGGTTTCAGGAAGTTTTCAGCATTACATTTTGGACAATAAGTAAATAAATTAAGAAAGAAAAAATAAAAAAAATTGGTTTGGGTCTACTTGCCGCCTTCGCTAACTGAGGGTTCCGCCGTAGTGGCTTCCGACCTGTAAGGTGCTGTAAATTCCTCGTGGTAGTACTCTTCCTTGAGACCGGATGCAACTCCCCATGGGAAGAAGACTAGTGTTGTCGCAAGGAATGTGATCAAGGTTCCCCACGTGAATGGGATGAATCCTACATTCACGCCATAGAGAGTTCCCGGACCAACTGTCTGCGAGAACAGTACGATCAGCAGAAGGAATGCAAAGTATCCAATATACCAAAGGCTGTTCTTCACCTGTTGGAATGCCTTGAAGGGTACTCCGAATACTATTACTCCAATTGTGATCAACAGCATAGCGTATGGATCCGAGGGCCAGCCGCTCCAGTAAACCACCAGTGATGCCACACCCATGGCTATAGGGCCGTATATGATGGCTCCGGGGATCTTCTGGTCAGCTCTTGTGACTCCCTGCTTTCTCTGAACCCACATCGCAACTGGATGTGTAGAGAAACCAAGGTACCCGGCAACCGTTGCGTCCACGATAACACTGTAAACGCTTGGCGCTGGAGATGATATCATCACCGTAATGGCTCCGACGATTGCAAAGGTTATGATTGCCCAGAAAGGAACTGAGTACTTCTTGTGCAGTTCCTTAAAGGCATTCCCGAGGAAGCCGGACCTGCTTGTTGAGAAGAAGATTCTCGCTCCCGCTCCAGAATATATATAACCTGTCACGAACGGAGACATCAGACCTGCTATAACCGCGAATACGAATATCAAAGTCAGTCCATTGGCATGTGCCAGCACGAAGAAAGGATTGTTGCCGTGTGTCGAGGCCTTTAGTGCAGCCCAGTTGCCTGGTGCTATTCCCAAAGCGCTCCAGTTGACACTTGATATGATTGCAACTGCAATCGATATGTATATCAGTGTCTCAAAAAGCACTGTCAGGCCGACTGCCTTAACAATGACATCTTTCTTCTCTATCTGATCTTTCTTGGTTTCTCCTGCGAGATCTGGTATGACCCGGATTCCTCCAAAGTCATACATCGTCAGAGGCATGATAAGAAGGATAGCTACTGCACCGTATGGCAGGAATCCTCCTGCTCCTTGATATGTCTGGCCGAAGAAGTTTCCAAAGTTGTGTACCACGAATATAAGGCCCAGTGCCATTGATATGTAGAAGAACAGCTTGACTGCCCCTATGTATTTTGTACTCTTTCCAAACATTCCAACTCCGAAGTAGTTGAATGGGGCGAATGCAAGTACAAGTGCAACTCCTACAAGGACGCCTTCAAATGTCGGGTATCCAGTAGCCGGAACAAGCATTGGTGATCCTGGCAACAGGAAGTTAATTCCATCCACGATGGACAGCGCCTCAAGAGGCGGTATGAAAACGTACCAAACAATATCCGCGAACGAATTTATCAGACTTGTCGTTCTGCCGTGCGAGTAAAGTGAAAACCTTGATGGCCCTCCGGCCTCAGGATGGACTCTCGCTAGCTCCATGTAAGTCAACGCAATGGTGACATAAATTGCACCACCAAATACGAAAGCAAGGATTGCACCGGGTCCGGTTACTGTAACCATACCCACTGCTCCGAAAAGAGCTCCATTGCCTAGAGCTCCAGCTACTCCTATGAAGACCAGCTGTACGAGAGTCAGCTCTCTCTTTAATTGTGGTTTCTTGGCTTTTGCTGATTCCATTGCCCGTACCATACGCCTAGCTTATAATAGAGTTTCGTAGCAAAACTTTTATAGTCCCTATAAAAACTTATCTATAAATTATAAAGTTTTTTCACTTTGTAAAGCAGTGTTTCACTGAGTTACCTTGGAATAATCAGCACATCGGAAAAAAAACGATGTTGTGAGAAATAATCTACTTAATAAAAATAAGTTGGGAAAAGGCATTAATGACTATGTGACCGTGTTATTTTCTGATCCCCTTTCGTCACGGACACCTTTTCCATGTAGTCTTTGCCGAAGAAAAGTTTGAAGAGCCATTCATAGCCACCTTGAAGTGATGACCAATAGATCCTCTCCATGAATCTCTTCTGGAGGTAGTTCATGGTTGAAGGCTTTATACTTCTCACTCCATGTTCATAAGTTCCAACAACAAAAGTAGCCTGATGAAATCCGGTTTCCATTGAGCAATGGGTCCTCCCGGTAAACAAATACTTCTCAGTTCCTCCTCTTATATCGGACATTATGTTGTTAGCAACAATAATTCCCTGCAAATGTGCTTCCACCCCGGCCTTTGAAATGGGTATATTGGTGTTGTCGCCTATGGAAAAGGCGTTGTCATAGTCCATTATGTGCATGTCTCTTTTGTCTGTGACTATCCAGCCATCCTCATCGACAAAGTTTGAGTTCTTGACCAGAGGCACAGTAGTGTGTGGAGGGACCAGAATGAGTTCATCGTATTCCATGCTGTCACCCTCTAGAGATACCAGTTCTTTCTTCTTACCATCCACGGAGTCCAGATTGAAGCCTGTTACAATGTTTATGTTTCTCTCCTCGTATATTGGAGTAATGATCTTACTTATCACTTCAGCTGGATAAGCCCTGAGATAAGGGGTGATCATTGTAATTTCAATGTCCTTTCTCAATCCACGCTTCGTAAAGAACTCGTCAAGCAAGAAAGCACTCTCGTTTGGCGAAGGAGGGCATTTGTGCGGTAGTCCGGCGATTCCCACTACAACCTTACCTGATCTGATACCTGATATTCTTCTGTAGGTCTCAGCTGCTTCTGCTGCATTGGAATGGAAATCATGATTTTCCTCCCTCAGGCCGGGTATCTGATCGTAATCAGGAGTGCTTCCGGTTGCAATGATTATGTAATCAAACTCGAACTTCTTCTTTGTTTGCTCAGTCACGATGTATTTCTCTTCAAGATTCACTTCCGAGCAGTTCTCTGCTACAAGATTGACCCCAGGGCATACAAGTTCGTTTAATGGCCTCACGATCTTACTCGTCTTCTTCCCCCGGAAGGCTACACCTATGTATCCTGGTTGAAACTCGTGGTTTTCCGCTCCGTCAAAGATGGTAATATTGAGGTTCCCAGTGCGAATCTCCTGGTACATCTCGCCTGCCATCTTGCTGGCCAGAATGAGTCCTCCAGCTCCGCCTCCAACTATGGCTACATTCGTCATTTCCTGCACCACCAAAAAAGGAATTTCCTGAGAATATTCTCAGGATTACCTCTTTGATACCACCCTGATGTGAACTGTATAGACATCATCAGACTCACTTACATCCACGAGCTCATTCCGGGTTCGTTCGCACCATGCCTTTGCGTCTGCCCTGACGCCAGGATCTGTTGCCAGGAGCTCTATCATGTCGCCATTGGATGCCTTCTTGTAAGCTCTTATAAGATCGGTGATTGGGCCGGGGCAGGCAGTCCCTCTGCTGTCTACTTTATGCACGTTTTGTTGATCTGACATTTCTCCACCTCTTAGATGAATATTACCTCTCTGTCCTCAGACATCTGAAGGAAAGCAGCAGCACCAATCACGTCGTCCACAATTGGGTCAAGATCATTCTTTGTGTCAATCTTGAAGGCACCTGCCATCATGGAGCAGATGTATACCTTCACGTCACCGTCTTCCTTCGCCTGTTTTATCATCTCGTACCAGGAGGGGGCATTGAGTTCCTTCATACCCTCCATCAACGCGGGCACTTTGTCCTCAAACTCCTTTGGCATCCTGTTTACATTCTTTTGACCGTTCTTTCTGAAGCCCTCTATTGCCCACCCCGTGACAAATATAGACACAGGTATGTCCATGTTGGCCGCAGACTGCGTTAGTATTCCCAGTGGCAGAAACTTGTCCGCTGTTCCTGAGAACATTATGAAGTTCAGTCCTTTTCCAGACATATTACTCACCAACATTTTATCGAAGGAAGTCTCATAATCACCGCACCTAACCTATGAGGAGAATTCAATGCTGAATGGCTTCTAATCCTGCTCACAATAGGACCGGGGATAACCTGGATTAGACACATTTATGCACTACATGCTCTTCCTTTGACAGAGGGGTGATTTATTGGACAAAAGGATTCTGACTTCAGATTACAAAAGAGAATTCCCAGAACCCATGATTCTTAGAGAGGGTGACAGAATTGAGATAAAGGGTAAGGGCGACCAATACCCTCATTGGTATTACTGCAGATCTGAGGGTGGAATTGAATCCTATGTTCCTGATAACATTCTTGTGGTCAATGGCACTGAGGCAACAGTTACTGAGGATTACAATTCCTGGGAACTTAGCGGATTAGAAGGTGAAACTGTTAGTGTGCATAGAGAATTCGACGGATGGGCATTCTGCAGCAACAGTAGAGGTGAAAATGGCTGGCTTCCTCTGGAGATTCTTGCCTAAAATATCCCACATCACTTCCAGCGTCGAAGAATAAGCATATCCTTACCACTCACCCCACATGAGTAAATTAAGTATTCCGTCATGTGAAAAGGTACCAAATAGATAGCACTATGCCATATGAAAAGCTGTTTACTCGGAATGACTTTATTAAAGTAACTTATGACAAAGAGAAGGAGCTGACCTACATTTCGCGAACATGCCCGTCACGTTATCCTTTTTGGAAGTGACTGTCTGCGGTACCACCTTAATACAACATAAACAGCAAATACCCAAACAAAAGGTGTTGTTATTATTTCGACACTTTTGAACAGTAGCGGATTGACCCTTTCTGCAAATATTATGTAAGCAATGAATGACAAAAGTGCTACCATTAGTGCA
>JBJKSA010000008.1:0-3923 GCA_046704405.1 Thermoplasmataceae archaeon
AAAGGCTTCACTCAATATTCTACACGACAAAGCTCAGGAAGAAGAGCTTCCTGAGGGATGTTCCTGATATGTTGGAGAAAAGGAACCCTCATCCAGGGTGATGAGCACACATGACTGACCTGTTACGGAATTCCGTAAAGATTGAATAGCTAGTTCACTCTCCTTATTGTCTCCAAAATTAGTCTTCTTAAAAGTGTCAAGTGCACTATTAAAAGCCCCTTCATGATTACGTATGTTGTTGAAGTTTCTGTTCATGGCATTCCGGAAGTTGTTTTGAAACTCTTCAATAACTTTCAGTATAGTAGTTGGATCAAGCGGGGCGATCTTTACTTCTTTATCGTGTACGAACACAGAAAAATGCCCATCCAGATACCTGTTAAGAGTGATTTCAGTCAAACCGCCATTCTGAGTTACTGCAGACAGTTCTTTAACGTCACTTTCGTCTAATCCAAGTTTCGCCTCAACTACCTTAACGCTGGAAGCCGCCAAAGATCCATTGGTAATCTTCTGAGAAACGTCAGAACCGCGAAAGAGTTCTGACTCTTTGGGAATAACCTTTGGGTCAAGAAGTTTAACTCCCTCTAAGAAAGAGGTCTTACCTGTTCCAGTCATTCCAACGAGGCATGTTAGTCCCTTCTCAAGTCTTACGACACCACTATCTTTAATCGACTTGTGATTGTAAACAGCCACGCTTTTAATCCACATCGAATTAACATATCATAGAAGAAAATTTAATAATTTCTTTGCTTCGATTTATCTTTCAAATTCTTTAGGGTCTCCTCCGTATCCTTGTGCGCCCACTCACTATGCTTCTGATAGACGTGACTTCTACAGCTTTCCTTAGTAGAGTAGACCTTGCTGCACACAGGGCACTCGTAATCGTAAAGTTGCCCCAGCCCTCCTAAAACGGTTCTATTTCCGAGTCTTTCTATATACTTTGCCATAAGTTCTCCTCATAAAACAAATCTAACTATTAGATATACAAATTGCAACACTACACCAGCTATGAAAACAGCCCATCCGTCGAAAGTTAGTGAGCTTGAGCTGACGGTGTATCCGTAAATCCAGAGAGCCGCTGCTACAAAGGTCATAAGTACAAACGGTGCTGCATTCTTGAAAACAATGTCAATTATTCCCACCTACAGAGGACTACTGTAGTTCCTATAATTTTTCGCCTACTCCTTTCAAAAGGTGTGATCGCAGTATCCTTCACTTATTGTCCCCTGAATAACCGAGATTCAAAACGATGGGAGAACCAAAACCTATACTATCCCACACCGAGCGGAGCGAGATTGTGCGGTCAAAAATTCCCCTCCCCTATTCCCCTCAAATTGCACCCCGCAGGAGAGAATAATGTGCCCGAAGCGAGCCGGAAGTCTTGCGTAGCAAGACCGAGTGGTGTAAGCGTTAGCGGTGGGTGGTGTGGAACACCACACATACACCACGAGCGGCGAGCACAGGACACCACCCTGAATGAGCAAGGCGAAAGAGGGGCTCTTCGCAGAAGAGTGCGAGACGGAAATCAAAAGAGGGGTTAGGGGTGAATTTTGATTGTAGGCGAAGCATGGGGTCCTGTGCTCGGCGTGCAGGCGAGCGAAGGGCACATACTAATTGGCGAAGGCTCAAAGAGGGGTAGGGGTGAATTTGAGCCGAAGTCTTTGGTTATCACCTTATTACTTATTAATAGGATATTTCTTCTTCTGGCAATACTTGTTGATTTTTTCTATCCATGGTTAGCTTGATTCGCTTTTCTGATCTTCTTACGTATTCATAATCAACTTCATACCCAACAAAATGCCTGTTCAATTCAAGAGCCGCTACGGCAGTTGTTCCACTACCCATGAAAGGGTCAAGTATTAACTCGTCTTCAAAAGTGTAAAGCTTTATGCATCTAGCAGGAAGTTCTATCGGGAATGGTGCAGGATGGCCCACTTTTGTTGCTGACTCAGCATTGAATGACCAAACACTCTTGGTATATTCAATGAACTCCTCCTTTGTAAGTGTGGATTTCATTTTCTCCTTGATGCCTCTTGTGAATGTGTCTTTTGAGAAAATAAGTATGTATTCGTGGGAATCCCTGAGAACAGGGTTCTTGGCTGAAAGATATGTTCCCCACGCAACAGAAGAACTGGCAGTAGCTCCCTTGTCCCAGATGACTTCACCTCTCATTAAGAAACCAATGTTGAGCAAGTCTTCTATTATGAACGTGTGTAGGGGAATGTAGGGTTTTCTGCCAAGGTTTGCAATGTTTACACAGATTCTTCCACCAGGCACAAGTACCCTGTAAACTTCTTTCCATACTGATGTGAGGAATGTTCTGTATTCTTCTAGCGACATGTCCTTATCATACAGCTTGCCAACATTGTACGGGGGCGAAGTAACCATAAGATGGATGCTATTGTTCGGCAATTCCTTCATACCTTCAGAGGATTTACAAAATATTTTATCAATAGAGTTAGCAGGCAAAGGATTCTCCCGGAAGTCCACATTTTCTTTTCCTCTAGAGAATCCTTCATAAAGCCTGCTGCTGTAAAATTTAGATGAATCGTGATTTGCCCGGCTGGGGCTACCGAACGAACTTGTTTGTGAACCATTTCTACGGTTGTTGTTATTCATTAATCCTCACTCCACAGATCAACCCATTTCTTAAATGGATTATAGTCTATTGATTCCTTAATCCAGTTTATCTCTACGGACTTTGTATTGGCATCCTTCACCGCTGCCCTCAGTGCCTCATTAGAAATCTCAACACCTCTTGGGTTCGTTCCCTGCTTTGGTAGTTTTATATAGTTATCTCTCCCTATCTTTTTAAATATGGAGTTTTGGACTTCTTGGGGGATGTAATAAAGTCCACCTTTAGCTGACCAATTGATATGAACAAATAATAGGTCATAAGTAGGTTGCCATGTATCTAGGAAGTACTTGGCCTTCTCAGCATCTACTGTCCATATTAATTTTACACCGGAAGGCTCTTTGCCAGAGATTGTCTTTATTGAAATAGGATTATTGAACAACTTAACGTCCACTTCAGGCTCTGTTATTGGCAGATTTGATTCAACATTCTTTTCTCCATACTTGTAAATCAAGAGAGCAGTTATCACTTTCTCTCTAACCGAACCAACTTCCATTCCAATCTTACCTGCTCTTGAACTCTCTAACTCTGCAAGTTGAAACATATAAGGTAGTCTGTCCTTGATCTTTGCTACGAGATTTGTGTCAGCAAACATATCAAGCAAATAGTTGTTCATCTGATACCTTATGGTCCAGAAACTATTTAAATCGCGGCTTAGACTGCACTTCGCATCTTCTGAATGCTGGTGAATTTGAGTTTTCTCCAATTGAATACTTACTACTTTGCAGGTAATATATAGCTGTACTCAGATCCATCTTTCCTCTCACCCCAATAAATTCTAAACAAACCACTACATTTTGGGCAGACTAATCTGTTAACAAGACTAGTTCCCCTAATCCATTCTTTTTCCACCTTAAAATTCCTACCTACATGTTGACAGAATGGACATTCGAGTTCCTTTTCGTAAGCCATCAAGAAGATAACGCTTTCTTGCTATATATTTTCCTTCAAAAAGTGTCAGAATCTACAATCTTTTTTTCAGCTCGACAGATACAATCGACGCATCAGATAATAAAATTTGCGATTCCATTGTGTAGTACCGGCCAATCTTTTTCTTGATCAGCGTGACCAGACCTAAGTTCTGCAGGTAGTTGACACTCTGAAAGAAAGTGGACTTGCTCATTCCCTTAACCAGGAAGCTGTTGACATTCGTCACTTCGGCCCAGGCTTTGTTCGTGTCCTGATTCTTGATCAATGACGCCAGAATCAATAAGTCCCTGTCTCCAAGATTCCTTAGGGTTTCTCCCTCCACCTCTACATAAGCCTGCCTCAATGCTGATATGACTGCCTC
>JBJKSA010000009.1:0-261859 GCA_046704405.1 Thermoplasmataceae archaeon
ATATCGAAAACGCTCTCAATTGCGTACTCTAAACGCTTATAGATACCGTCTTTAACAATACCGAGCTCACTGAAATCTTCTGCACTACCTGGAAGGTGGTTCATGACAGTTTCGATACTTTCCCGTATCTCAGTTATCTTTGTATAGATCTGGGTATCCCTGATTTTCCTGTTCTTCAATGCATCGCCTCTTTCCCTATGTAGTCATAGAAATGAGGCCTGAATTCGTCGTAATCTTCAATAGTGTCGTATGCCAGGCGATATACCTCCTGAAGGTCCCTGAAATAAAGGAGCTTTCCCCTGAACACCTCTACCCTTATGTATAGAGGGAGCTGCCTGAATAACTTGATATCGAACATATCACTGCTTACAGCAGACATAGCCTGCAGAATGAATTCAAAGGCTTTCGCATCTTCCCCCTTGAACCCGATACAGAGATCAATATCCGATCCCCTGTGGGACTTTCCAATGGATACAGACCCATAAAGGAATATGAATTCTATATTTTCACTTCCGTTAAGAGCGAGAATTCTATCAACCGCATCTTTTGTCATTTTTTCGGAAGCTTGCATCGTATTACATCCTGAGTTGCAGCGTTGGTCCGCTTTGTTCTAATCAACGTGTTCAATAAAAATCTATTGCAGGATGCTAACACAGCGTCAACTGGAAAACGCACAAGCTATGCGTTGTTCTGCAGAATAGGGTGAATGCTTTGAAAACTGGTAAAAAGAAAACAATGGTGGGAGCACTGGGATTTGAACCCAGATCTACGGGTCTCTTCCCGGTTCATAGTTCCAGTCACTCATCATGAAGATCAGTTGACCCATAGCTAATCATACCCTGACTGGAGCCCGCTAGGATACCTGACTACCCCATGCTCCCATTAGGTCTTGTTTGCTCTACGCTCGCGCTTGAGTCTTCTTATCTTCTTTTTTCTCCACTTCCATCGCATTTTTCCGCGCTTTTTCCAGTCGCGTGAGCTTCGTTTCAACGTTTCACCTCAAATGTTGCCTTAAGTTAGATACATGCGGCAGGCGTGTTCGCCGCGCGCCCTTTGTAATCCTTTCTTCTTATTTAACTGTGCTTCGAAGAAGAATAGGAGACTGAACGCTTAGTCGAATCACAAGCAATACGCAGTATAGCATCAGGAAATACAGCTGCCCTCTTAATGATTTCCCGCTTCTGACTAACCTTTATTTACCAAAGACAACTGTTGAGTTGTGGAAGACGAGATTAGCCAGTATCTGAAGAATATCTTTAAGACAATGCCATCTGAGGATCTCTATTTTGAGGCGCTAAGAGACATAATGAAGGACCTTGTCAAAGAATACCTCAGGAAGAAGATAAACGAAGATGCTGAGCTTAAGAACTCGATTGCCGATGTTTTGCAGGAATTCATGGAGGGCAAACTGAAGGAATATGACTCCATGGCAAAGATGGCAAAACTGACTGCAAAGATTGGTGTTCTCACTACTCCCCAGTCAATAAAGGACGAAGCAATCGGTGATTTCATGGGCGTCTTCAAGAAAGAGATAGAGGAAATAATCAGGAAAACTCTGTAACTTCAGGATCTTGCGAACTTCCTCATTATTGTTGTCTGAGAATTTAGGTCAAATACAGTCATTATGGAAGGATTCGGGCTGAAATTCATCATCTTCTGGTAATCTGTCTGTGACTGCCAAGTGGAGGAGTTGACATAACGTACTCCCCTGTAGTTCCCGATGTAATGCGAGTGAATGTGACCAGTTATGAAAATATCCGGGACTTCCTCAATTACGTGGTAGTCGTTGTTTGAGGGTATAAGTGGAGTCTTGCCTCCATACTTCGGGGCAAGATGCCTGCGCCTCAATATTTCATCAATTGCTTTTCCAATGGACTCGTAATTTGCTCCGGGCACAAGTTCCACCATATCGTTAAGCGACATTCCGTGGTAAAGAAGGACCTTTTTCTTTTCCAGCATCAGTGTATAAGGATTGGGCAGCAGTGTTACATTCCTCTCAAAAGCCCTCCTTATCTTGTCCGGGAACTGAGGCTGAGGCTCTGCAAGCCTCACACTGTCGTGATTTCCTGGCATCACATACACGTTGATGTCCTCAGGTATCTCTGCAAGGTATTCCCCGAGCTTCTCATATTGCTCAATGGGGTTCAAAATGGCAAGATCATCTTCTTGCCCTGGATAAACACCAATTCCATCGACCACATCTCCGCTAAGTATTAGGTGCTTCAGGTTTTCTGCCTCACCCTCCGAGCTCTTCAGCCAGTTTATCATCGCTTTGAACTCAGACTCCCTGAATGTCTTGCTTCCCACGTGGATGTCTGAAATAGAGCCAACATATGATGGTTCCTTCTTTTGTTCGTCAATTACCCTGTATGGAATGTCTGGCCTTACTATCTCATTCGCAAATACCACAGGGTCACCAGTGCCGTTACTCATGTTGCCTATGACCCCGATTACTTCATCCTGAAGCAAGAGCTCGCCAGCAAGACCTTTGTTCTTCATGAGAATGACTTGGACCGAGTCTTCGAGGTCCTCTATTACAACTTTCTTATGGCCGTTCCTAGTCGTTGAAATGTCAGAAACCATTCCTACTACCTTGATCTCGCCACTGGACTTCTTTGCTGAACCTATGTTCTGTGTTCCTCTCATACTCCCCGAGGCTGAGATGATCTTGGAGAGCTTCTGGTACCTGCTCCTGAACATCTGCCTGAAGTCCTCGACGGAACTGTTAACTTTTATGTCGGGAAGGTACACCTCAAAGTTCTGACTTTCCTGCTTCTTCTGCCCTCTTAAAATGGACTTGACGGTGCGCTCGTCTATATATCCAGCCTCTTGTACGCCATCTGAAACCAGGTTCTTTATCATGGAGCCCATGCCTCTGTCGAGGATGAAGTTAAGCGCTTCGGGTGATACAAGAAGTCCGTGTTGATGGAAGTATTCCAGAATGGATACCTTATCCTCAAAAAGAGACATGCTGATTGATTGTGAGCTATGCAAGAAATAAAATCTTGTTGGTTACCATCTTGTTCAACAGGAATTTTACTTGTTTTCTTATATATTTGTTCTTGTCTCTAATCAGATAGTTTCGGTTCAATGCCAATCAAGGGCTTTTAGTGTATAAGAACAATAAAACCCTTAAAAAGCCACATTAGTTACAGTCGGAGCATCGTGAAAATTATTAAAACGCGAGTTATCAACGCATCGTGACAGAGAGGGTGGATATTCTTGCGTTTCTCAGTATGGCTTCTTTTTGGGCATTGAATTACCCGTTAGTCAAGTTCGGGCTTCAATACGAGCCGCCTTTGATCCTGCTATTCTTCAGGGTCCTGTTTGGAGCAGTCTTTGCCATGATACTCCTTTCTAGAAACTTTCAGGTTCCAAGAGGGATCAAGACACATCTTTCAATTGCCTTTGTTGGTATTTTCAATGTAGTCTTGTTCATGGGATTCTGGTTCACTGGTGAGCAAACAGAGCCCTCTTCCATTTCTTCAATAATTATCTATACCTACCCTATTCTTGCAATGGCTTTCTCCATGCTGTTCCTCGGGGAGAGACCAAACAGATTCCGTGTAATTGGCACATTTCTGGGGTTTGGAGGTATTGTCTTGGTCTTCTTCGACCAGCTCTCCATCACGCCGGGCCCTGGCCTGATATTTCTGATGGTCGCCGCAGTCAGCTGGTCAATTGGCACAATTTACTTCAAAAGGCACTTGTCAGGTGGAAATGTTCTCTCAGTTAATGCCTTTCAGTTCCTGTATGCACTTCCTGTAATTGCAACCTGGGCATTCCTGACACAGCCAGTTAATATCCATGGCCTTTTCCCGCAGTTTCTGGGAATCACTCTATACATGGGGTCTCTTGGCTCAGCCGTTGCCTATTACATATATTTCCACCTGTTCAAGAAGTACCAGGTATCCTCCATTTCCAGTTACTTCTTTGCCGTCCCTGCTCTTTCCATAGTCTTTGGTTTTCTCCTACTAAATGAGACAAATACTGTTTTCACCTACATTGGATTCGCGCTCATATCCTCCGGAATTTATCTTACGTCGAAAAACGTCAAGTGAACTTGGCAAAGTCGCCAAAGAAATTTATACGCCAAGTCGTTTTTCAAGGCACCCCATGGAGCCCCTTTTATCACTTTGCTCAGAAATAAAGAACTGCAAGAAATGCGATTTGCAGTATTCCAGGAAGAATCCTGTCTGCGGTTTTGGGAATTCTGCCCCTAAGATCATGCTAGTAGGAGAAGCCCCCGGATCGAGGGAGGATGAAATTGGCAAGCCCTTTGTTGGAAGAAGCGGTAAGGTGCTAAGCATGGCTCTTCACAGCGCTGGGGTTAAGAGCCACGAAGTGTATTTGACCAATTCAGTAAGATGCAGGCCTAAGGTTGGAAGGACGCCCAAGGTTTCGGAGATAAAATCCTGTGCTGCCTACCTTAAGGTGGAGCTTGAAATGATCAGGCCTCGGCTGGTTGTGCCAATGGGCAACTCCGCCATACATTCGCTATCAACAATTCTGAACCGGAAATTCGGGCGCATCTCTGAGGTGAATGACAAGGTGTTCTTTTGTGAAAGGTTCTATGTAATTCCACAGTACCATCCCTCTGCAATACTCAGGAATCCAAAGAAGACTGAGATGTTTAAGGACAGCTTCACTAGAATAGCAGGTTTTCTTCACGATCTTGAGTCAAAAAAAGTGGAGTATGTATTTAAAAAATACACGGTACAGAGGATCTAACGAGGCTTCTTTGTTCTGATCTTTATTGTCACTCCGGCGCCAATTGCCAGCAGCACAACTACCACTGCAATGTAGAGAAAGGGAAGCAAGGGGTTTGGCGTGGATGTGATTACTATGCTGTCAGAATTTGCTTCTGCAAACCCAGGTGTGACTATTGTGTATGAAGGATCTGATTTCACCGTGATGTTGGTATACCACTGGCTACCTGGGAGAGAATTATTGTAAGTAAGATTGAAGGTGCTGTTATAAGTATATCCAGCGTTGGTTGTGAAGGTGGTGACATTTTTTGCTGTATCATAATGCCTCTGCCACTCAGTCAGCGGCTTGGAGAAAGCGGTGAAGTTCAGTGCTTTGTACTCCTTTATGGTAGTATCATTCTGGAACTTTATGGAGGTGAAGCTAGTCGAGTTCATAGATGCAGAGCTATTGTCGTAGAATCCACGCCAGCTAAGGTCGAAGGTATTGTTATGGTAAATGTCAGTAATGTTCATGACGGCCTTGAGTGAATAGTTAAGCATCCATTCGTATGAGCTAAGCTTCTGGGAATCCGTGTGAAGCTCGAATTTCAAGAAAGTGAGCTTTGCCTCGGATGAATTGTTGTGTATTGCATCCTGCACGCCAGCGAAGACTGGGGAATTGGAAGGAATCGCAGCAGTCTCGTTTACTGTTAGATTGGATAGAAACGACGACAGAAGCTGCACTAGAGAATTGTTAGTCTTGATAGTTACAGATGTGTTAACATATGCAGTGACATTTGCACTGTTTGACTGAGGATGGACGTCCATTGTTATGGTCGAAGCACCTGCAAGAGGAACCGTCGATGCAAGGGCCAATAGTCCTATGATGAGAAGGGCACCCCTTTTCCTGTTGAACAACATCCAGCTAAAATTGACTTCGAGTATTTATACGAAATGGTACAATGAAAAAGAAATATGATGTCAGGATTAAACCTGATAAATCTGGTAATTTGGCGGTTCTGTAATCACCTTGATGTCGTGGGGGTGGCTTTCCCTGAGCCCATTGGCTGTGATCTTTACAAACTTTGAGTTTTTCCTTAGCTCCTCAATATCAGCAGCTCCTACGTAACCCATTCCTGACTTCAACCCACCTAGCATCTGGAATAGGACTTCTCCTACTTTTCCCCTAAAGGGAACTGCGCCCTCTACGCCTTCTGCCACATACTTGCCTGAGCCGGTTTCACCATACCTGTCTGATATTCCTGTCTGAATGGCACCAATCGACCCCATCCCCCTGTATGCTTTGTATTTGCGGCCGTTGATGATCATCTCCACTCCAGGGCTCTCCTCAGTTCCGGCCAGCATGGAGCCTAGCATGACAGTATTTGCCCCCGCAGCAAGTGCTTTCACGATATCTCCGGAGTACCTAATTCCACCATCAGCTATTACTGGGGTTCCGTGCTTTTCAGCGATTTCTGCCACTTCGGAGACCGCAGTGATCTGTGGAACACCGACTCCTGCTATGATCCTTGTGGTGCAAATAGAACCCGGACCAATTCCAACCCTTAGACCATCTACTTCCAGCGATATCAGATCCTCGGCTGCTTCTGCAGTCGCTATATTACCTGCGACAAGATCCACAGAGACAGCCTTCCTCATCTTCTTGATGGATTCCATTGCCTTTGTGTTGTGAGCATGTGCAGTGTCTATGACGATTACATCTGCTCCTTCATTTTCCAGGCCCTTAGCCCTTTCAATGTCAAATGGACCGACGGCAGCACCAACCATAAGCTGCCCTTCTTCGTCTCTTGTTGCGTATGGAAACTTCTGTCTTGTGTAAATGTCCTTTGCGGTGATCAGACCGACAACCCTTCCGGAATTATCCACCAGTGGAAGCTTTTCGATCCTGTTCTTGTAAAGAATCTCCTTTGCCTCGTCCAGACTAATGTTATCCTTTGCGTAAACAACATCCTTAACCATTACCTCTGAGACTTTCATACCCTTTCTGGAAGGGACAAGTTCCAGGTCTCTCTTTGTAATTATGCCAACAATCTTTTCGCCGTGGACAACAGGAAGCCCTCCAATATTCTTGTTCTTCATTATTGTCCTTACGTCTTCGATGGTGGTGTCCGGGTCCACAGTGTGTACATTTCTTATTATTATTGACTCCTCACGCTTTACTTTCTTAATGATCTGCATTTGCTCATTTGGGGAAATGTTTCTGTGCACGATGCCAATAGCACCGTTTCTGGCCATTGAAATAGCCATGTCCCCCTCCGTAACAGTATCCATGGGAGAACTGACTATGGGAATTTTCAACTTGATATTCCTGGTAAAAAATGTTTCTGTGTTCACGCTCTTGGGGTCGACTGCCGTCTTTGAAGGAGTAAGAAGGACATCATCAAATGTGAATCCCTCCTTAACCTCAAGGAGTTTATCTCTGAACATGTTACCGTTAGTAAAAAGCACTACATAAACGTGATTGAATCAGTCTCTACCTACTTTTGATGTGTTTTGAAACGAAGTCCACTGTTCTATCCAGAACTGGAACATAGTCGTATTTCACTAACGAAAAATATCTTCTCATCAGTTTCTTATCAAGATTTAGCCTTTTTGAAGCCTCCTCAACTGCTTCCTCAACTACAGGACGTTCAGGAGCTGTTGCTCTGTCGACATCTGCAAAGCCAGCTGGTGGCTTCTCTTCACGTTTGTATGCAAGCGCAGCGTAGAGCGGTTGCATATGGAAGAGCCTTGAAAACTCATACCCAGTATCCAGGATTATTCGGAGATCGGTTGAATATACCCTGAGTGCTTCATCTCCAATCACCAGCGCATATTCTGCTTGATTCAAGAGATCGTTTGCATCGGTTGAGTCAGAATGCAACATTTTGTATTCTATCCCTAAGCCTTTCAGCACCATTTCCAGATAAAACTCCGTGGTTCTCGTGTGGGATGTCACGGCTATTTCCATTTTCTTTGAAAGCCCCTTGCCTCTTGAGACAAGGATGGTTGACATTGTGGTTGAAACTGAGTGGATGTTTGCCCCCTTGAAGAGTTCCAGGCCATTCTCAAGCAGGGACACCAATGAGATCATACCTCCTTCCAATTCACCGCCGAGAATCATGTCAAGTATCTTTCCCGGAGTTTCCCTCAGAAACCCTTCCTTCTTGCTCAAGGACAGGAAGAGAGGGTCGCTGTGAGTGAAGTTGATGAGTCCGATCATCGGACAGGAATCCACTGGTGCCTAAATATGGTACGCCAGAAATAATTCGTGAAAAGCTTCTTAATCGCAACTTTCTGCCTATGATGTTACACCACCACATGAGGCAACGAAAGGTAGCCTACGTTAACTCAAATCTTCCGAAGAAGGATTTCGTTGGCCCTGTGCTCCGAACCCTTCCTAATGATAAGGTCGGCGTGATATTTGCTTGGCGCAATATTTTCCTCGAGATTTACAGCATTAATTGAGTCCCATATATCCTTTGCCCGCTCTATGGCATCACTTTCTGTAAGATCGGCAAACTTGTGGAAATAGGATCTTTTACTCCTGAAGGCAGTCTCTTTGAGCATGAGGAACCTCTCCAGGTACCACTGCTTTATGATCGCCTCTTCTGCGTCGACATATATGGAGAAATCAAAAAAGTCCGAAACTGAAAGGCCCGGGAATCTCTCAGAAACATACTTTTTACCTGTCTGAAGCACGTTCAAGCCTTCGACAATTACCACGTCCGGGTTGTGGAGCGTATATTTCTCCCCAGGCAAGATGTCATATTCCAGGTGTGAGTAAACCGGCATGTCGACTTCCTTCACTCCAGATTTCAGCATTAGAAGAAAATTGAGGAGTGCTTTCACGTCAAAGCTCTCTGGGAATCCTTTTCTGTTGAGGAGGTTTTTCTCCTCCAGAACTCTGTTTGGGTACAAGAATCCATCTGTTGGTACCAGGCTTACAGTAGGCTTCTCATCCCATTTGGACACCAGGGACTGGAGAATTCTAGCGGTTGTGCTCTTGCCCACAGCAACACTGCCAGCAATTCCAATGATATAAGGCACCTTGATGTCATGCTTGGAGAAAAACTCGTTTCTTGCACCGTATAATCCCAGTGATGCGGCAAAATGAAGGTTGAGAAGCCTGGAAAGAGGCAAGTAAACTTCTTCTACCTCATCGAGCCTTATTCTTTCATTAAGGCCAAGAAGCTTCTGGAAGTCCTCCTGCGTTATGGTCATTGGGGTAGAGTTCCTTAGGCCGGACCAATACTCTCTATCCATGGAAATGTAAGGTGAAAGCCCAATTTTTTTCTCAGTATCCTGAACCATGCACAGTACTTATCCGGGGACTTAGTTGGTAATAACATCCCCCAGTTCAGATAATTCCGCCATATGTATTGAATTTGTGTCTCCCGCCCCCGTTTTGGTCGTATTAAGCTATTTTGGCATAATAGAAATGTGGAATCCTATCAAGATCAGTAGGACTTTATGTTGTAGAAAGTGTCCCTTTGGGCAGGAACCTTTCCTATCTGGGTTACTAGATTGTTCAGTTCCTCAATGGTAGTGCCTTCAGTCCTGTCAGTAGCCCCGAAAACCTCCTCGCTGTATGCAGTGCCAACAAGGTCGCTTCCACCACTGTTCAGTGCAACCTGTGCTGTGAGTTTTCCCAAAGCGACCCAGTAGACGCTGATATTCCTTATTGCCTCGCCTGCCAGGATTCTGCCCAAGGCAATTACCTTCAGGTCCTTTTCAGCAGATGATGGGCCAGTAACCTTCTTCATCTTTAAGAGTGGTGTGTTTTCCGGGCTGAATTTCAGCGGTATGAACGAAAGAAAACCTGGAACCTCAAGCTGATTGTCCCTAAGCCTCACAATGTGGTCCACGATATGGTTCCATTTCTCAACGTGACCGTACGTCATTGTAGAATTTCCCGGCAACCCCAAGGAATGAATTATCTTAGCATCCTCAAGCCACTTTTCACCGCTTATCTTCTGTGGTGTAGTAATCTGCTTTCTGACCTCAGGGTCAAATATTTCAGCACCTCCACCGGTATGGGCATCCATTCCTGCATTCTTGAATCTGATAACTACTTCCTTGATTGAGTTGCCCGTGGTCCTTGCGATGAAGTCAATCTCCGGGATAGTGAGTGTCTTGAGTGTTATGTTCGGAAGGTGCTTCTTTACTGTACTGAAAAGTTCCTCGTAATATTCCAGAGGAAGGTCAGAGTTGAATCCGCCTACGATGTGAACCTCTGTGACATTGAGGGATTTTGCTTTCGCAATCTCTTTTCTGGCATCTTCGATTGAGAGCTCATACCCCCTGTCACTCTTACCCTTGAGTGACATGGGGACATAGAATGCGCAGATTGGACAGCTAGCTGTGCAGTAGTTTGAGTAATTGAGGTTGTACGAGACTGCATAGGTGACGGTGTCACCTATCTGCTCCGATGTAAGGGAATTGGCAAGAGACAGCAGAGAATAGGTATCCAGGTCCTCAAGCAGGGACATTCCTTCCCTAAAACTTATTGGCTTTTCAGATCTGGCTCTTTCTGCCCAATAGCTCTGATCGTATGTGCCAGTTTGCATTATCTCTGAAGTGATACTTGAGTTATAACCATTATCGTTTATTACTGCGCGAAGAAAAATGTGGCATTTGTGGTAGTATGAGCTCAAGCCTCTCGTGGCAGGAATGGGAATGACTCCAGAAAAACCAACGTTATTATATTTTTTAAAAATGTCGAACTATGTTGGGACTTGCAGATCCAATGGATGAACTACTTGAAAAGGTAGACACCGGAGTGGATCTTGACGAGGATGACATTGTCTACATGTATGATTCTGCGGACTTGATGTCTCTTGGCCGCATGGCTAGATCAGTCACAGACGGGATAACTGGTAGATACACCTCCTTCGTTTCCAACATGATACTTAATTACACGAACATATGCAATGTAAGATGCAACTTCTGCGCATTTTACCGTACTGGTAAGGAAGACGACTCATACCTCTTGGGCAAAAAGCAGGTTCTGGACAAAGTCAGATACCATTATGACAATTTTGGGATCAGGCAACTTCTGATTCAGGGAGGGGTAAATCCCACATTGGGCCTAGACTACTATACAGACCTTTTCTCGGCAATTCATGACGAATTCCCAGAAGTGGGAATTCACGGACTATCTACCTCAGAGATTTCTTTCATCTCCAAGAGAGAGAAAATGAGCTTCTATGAGACCATTTCAAAACTTGCCGAATCGGGCCTTGAATCTATTCCTGGAGCAGGAGGTGAGATACTCTCATCTGATGTGCGAGTCAAGCTGGGGAGACCGGCTAACAGCGGAGAAGAGTGGCTTAAGGTAATGGAGGCGGCTCACAGTCAAAAGGTAAGGAGCAGCGCCACAATGATGTTCGGGCATGTGGAGAAGAGCAGAGACAAGGCTAGACACCTCCTTTCTATCCTCAACCTCCAGAGGAAATACAGGGGTTTCATGTCATTTACAGCATGGAATTTTGAGCCTGGCAATACAAAACTGGAAAGGGACGGCTTAGTGAAATACAGGGCTGGCGGATCCGATGTTCTTAGGAACATAGCCATAGCAAGGATAGTTTTTAACAAAGAGCTGCCAATAATCCAGAGTTCCTGGCTTACTAACGGCCTTGAGATGGGACAACTTGCTGTCCTTTTTGGAGCAAATGACTGGGGCGGAACAATTTATGATGAGAAGGTCATACCTGCAACTGGCAAGAAGGTTGGAAACCTCAGAAAGGACTTCATAATTAGCAATCTCAAGCAAATTGGAATGACGCCTGTTGAAAGAGACAATCTCTACAGGGTTGTGAAGTATTACTAATGCGTGCAGTTACTGAGAAATACGCAGGCATAGAAGGGTACTCTTCCACTGGCACGGGAATTCAAGGATCCATAAAGAATGACCCTAGTGATTTTGTCGTTGAAGAAATCCCACTCCCTTCCATTGAACCTTCCGATAACGGAAAATACAGTTATCTTCGGATAAGACTGAAAGACTGGGACACCAACAAGTTTCTCATCAGGCTTTCTAGAGACTTGCATATTAGCAGAAAGAGAATATCATATGCTGGAACCAAAGACAAGAGAGGGATCACTATCCAGTACTTCTGTATAAACGCAGGCATAGAACCAGAAGAAATAAGAATTTCAGACGCAGAGGTTCTCGATTACTTCAGGTCAAACCATTTTCTCAAGCTTGGAGATTTAATCGGGAACAGATTCACCATAAGAATTGAAACAGACAGGGATTACCGAAAGGAAATCGCGGCCACATACGATGAAGTTATTTCAAAAGGCGGGTTTCCCAACTTCTTCGGCTTGCAAAGGTTCGGATCAATGAGGATTAACACTCACAAAATTGGTCGCCACATAGTTCGGGGAGAATACAGAAAAGCAGTGGAGACTTACATATACGATCCTGAATTCGACACTGAGGAATACAGGATCAAGTTTGGTGAGACGGGCAATGTGGAAAATGCACTCCGAGACTTTCCCACTAGACTCAATTTTGAGCGATCCATCTTAGGCTACATTCAGGAAAATGGAGACTATGAAGGAGCTTTTTCATCCTTCCCCAGGAATCTGGGGATGCTTTTTGTGCATGCGTATCAGTCTTACCTTTTCAACCGAATACTATCGGAGAGGATGAAGTCGACTGGGAATCTCTTGGAGGCTGTCCCCGGAGATATTGCTATAGAAGTTGACAAGCATTTCAATCCTGTAGATGGTCAGGAAATCAAGGTCAACAGGTACAACACGGAGAAGATCAACAAGTTCATGGCAGAAGACAAACTGAGGCTTACAATACCGCTTATAGGGACCGAAAGCGGTCTTACCCGCGGATTTCAGGGAGAAATTGAAAGAAAGATAATGGACGAGGAAAATCTCGAGACAGGAATGTTCAGAATATCGGGATATCCAGAACTTTCTTCAAAAGGTGATCGGAGAATAGTATCTGTCAAGCCTGTGGATTTTTCCCTTGAAAATGACAATACTCTGAATTTCTCCCTAGGAAGGGGGATCTACGCCACTTCCTTCCTCAGGGAATTCCTCAAGGATAATTAGATAAGTCCAACTTTCTGGAGCTCTTTCTTGACCTTTATGACGGCCTGCTCTATTTCGCTTTCTTCCTTGGCCCCAGTGCAAACTACTTTCCCGCTTCCAAATAGTAGAAGCACCACCTTGGGCTCTTCTACCCGGTATACAAGTCCTGGAAATTGCTCAGGTTCATACTCAACATTCTCTAGTCCCAGAGACATAGCGATATCAGTAAGGTTCAGATCTGCCTCCAGGTCATAAACCGCAACTATATTCTGAACTACGATCTCTGGATTGTCATATACTTCAATACCAGCTTTTTTGAGTTTCTGGATAATTGTTTCAATGGTGAGCTTAACATTTGCCAGGTTCTTTGCCCCTGTGCAGTTTACCTTCCCACTTCTGAAAATAAGAACAGCTGTCTTGGGCTCCTGAAGCCTGTAAATGAGTCCAGGAAATTGCTCAGGCTCATATTCAGACCCATCTAGGGCCAGGGCGATTCTGCTTAAATCGAGGTGCTCTGCAAGAGAGGTTGATGCTACTATGTTCTCTATGTTTATCTTTTCCCTTTCACTCATGAACAACCCTTCAAGGCTTTATAAGTAATGACTATTTAAATATGTTTTTTGGAACTTGAGATGTATGCTCTGAAAACACGCTTCCAGCTTACGCCCAGAAAGAACAGCACATCCATGTCAATGAGTGACAATCAAGGAAAAAATGAAGGGGATTTTTACTTTCACATCATGTTCAAGGCTTCCTTGGCCTCGTCTGTCATCATGTCTGGATTCCAAGGAGGTTCCCATACGAGTTCTACGTCTGCTGCTTCCACACCCTCCAAGTTTTCAACGACCCTTTGAGCCTCAGATAGTATCCATGGTGTTACAGGGCATGTTGGCGCAGTCATCGTCATCTTTATGTATACTCTATCACCGTCAATCTTAACTTCATAAACGAGGCCCAGATTTTCTATATCCATTCCGATCTCAGGGTCCGAGACCTGTTTGAGCTCCTCTCTAATTTCTTGTTCAGTAACCATATTGGGTCCCATCTGAAAAATTGAGAACGGGTACTTAACCATTGTGTCAGTAATTCACTGCACATAGTGCTTCCATTTGAAATACAGGGAACGCATGCATGAAACTGGTGTACACCTTCAGGGACCGTGCAGACGCTGGCGACAGACTTGCTAAGCTCCTGACCAAATATCATGGGAGCAAGTGCACTCTGTACGCTCTGCCAAGGGGAGGCGTTCCCGTAGGATTTCAAATATCCCAGATGCTCGGAATCCCTCTTGAAATTCTTATTGTTAAAAAAATTGGCACGCCGGGGCAGGAGGAACTTGCCCTCGGGGCAGTCACAGAGGGAGATCCACCGACGGTGTATTACAATAGCCCAATACTGGCAGACCTTGGAATCTCAGATGAGAGTATGAGATTCCTGCTCGAAGCTAAAATTGAGGAAATAAATGGGCTAGTTGAATTCTATAGGAATGGAGAAAGACTGACTTATGACCCAGGCACTATACCCATAATCGTCGACGATGGGATTGCGACTGGAGCTACCATGAAAGCGGCAATTAAGTACTTCAAGAACCATGGCGCCGGAGAGGTGGTGGTTGCTGTCCCAGTAATGACAAGAGAAATGGAAGAGGAACTTGTATCAGAAGGATGCACTGCCTTCAGTGCGCAAACGGTGAAGTACATGACATCCGTAGGTGAGTTTTACCGTGATTTCAGCGAAGTCGAATACTCTGAGACCAAGTTCATGCTGGAAAAGGCAAATTAGGCTTACAAGAAAGAAGCGAAGGGAAGTTTCAAGAGCTACTTGGGTAATGCTCTGAGTTCATCCGTGGGATAAGAGCATTCCTTACGGCCTCAACAATTAACATTTTTCTTGTTACCCTTTTTCCTGACATGATCCCCACGAGGCCGCTTTTCGATCCTACTGAGGTGAGATCAAAAAGCTTCTTTACTGCATCGTCAAGGCTAAGCCCCCGCTTGACTTCGCGCACTAGAATACTCGGGATCTGGAAAGCACTGCTGAAACCAATAGTAAGCGATCCTTTGCGGTCAGCGATAGCTGCGCAGTGTACATCAAGATATGTATCTGTAAGCCCGACCCTGAAAATGCCTGCCTCAATTCCCACAGAATAGTCATAATTCTCCAGTACAGAAAGCGCCCTTTCTTTGGCGAGATCCACCGTATCATCTCCAAAAGGTTGGTCTATATCTGTCGCATAGTTCGCTTTCATATCAAGTGAAATTTTGTCCATCATGGAGCCAAAAACCTCATTCACAGCATCAGCCTTGAGGCTGTTTCCCGTGGCTACCGAAATGCGAACTGGGGTCCGTCTCTTTCCGTTCTCGTCTATTTCGCCTTTGATTATGCGAGTAGAGCTTACAGGGAAGAGATCCTCAGCGAGGACATATGGAACAACGACAATTTCCATGGGCTTTAGACCATTCCCCAGTCTTGTCTCATTTATCCTAAGCGCCTTATGGTGAGTCTCCTCTGAAACAACAATGCAACCATAGTCTTCTCCAGACTCAGAGTTTCCCTCCTTTGAGGATAATTCAACAATGTCAAAGCTTGCTCCCAAGCTCTTGAGATATTCAGCAACCTTCTTCTTTCTCTCCGCGTAAGGAACATTGCCGTACTTCTTGTTCTCGAGGAGATAAGCATCGGTAGTCAGGCCTACTACAACCCTGTTCCCAGTTCTTACTGCAGCACTAAGAAGCTCCTTGTGACCAGGATGAAGGAAGGCGAAAGTTCCACCGAGGATTGTAATCATCTGTGGAGCATGTTTTTATCAGTATTTCTTATTTGTTTGACTTCTGCTCAACGAGAGTAGCTTCTTCCTCTTTCGTAACCTTTGTTAGCCTCTTAATTCCTTCAATGAGCCTAGGCTTCTCCGGAAAAGTGAAGTTGAGCCTCATTGAACGAGTGTGGCTTCCATCCTGAGTGAAAGCAGGTCCACTTACGTATATGACCCCGTTTTTGACTGCCCTCATAAGCATCCGGGATGTGTTCAGGTCTCCCTTGGTAGTGACCCAGACAAACATTCCGCCCTCAGGTTTCGTCCATGAACCAAGTTCGGAGTAATTCTCTTCAAGTGCCTGAAGCATGATGTCCCTCTTTTCCTTGTAAAGCTGGACGGATTTTGGAACCTGCTGGTCGATGATATTTCTCTTCAAATATTCTGCTGCAACAAACTGTGAGAGTGAATTGGTGGAAAGGTCAAGTGCCTGCTTAAGCAACCCAATTGTATCTGCGACTTCCTTTGGTGCTATAATGTACCCTAGCCTGAGGCCTGGTGACATTATCTTTGAGAAGCTTCCGAGATAGATCACACTCTCGTTCTTGTCCAAGCTCTTCAGTGTTGGTACTCTGGACCCAGAATAGCGCAGCTCACCGTATGGGTTGTCCTCCACTAGGGGAATCTGGTAGTCTTCCGAAATGTCTAGGAGATGCTTCCTCCTTTCAAGTGAAAGAGTGACTCCCGTTGGATTCTGAAAATTTGGTATGACATATATGAACTTTGGTTTAGCTCCCTTTCCCCTTAGCTCTGATATTGAGTTTTCAACTTCCTCAGGAATGATGCCGTTGGCATCCATCTTTATCTGGATCAGCTTGGCTGAGTTGGCATTTAATGCTGACACCGCACCCACGTATGTCGGTGATTCTGTGATTATGTAGTCTCCCTGATCTACGAAAATACGACCTATTGCGTATAATGCCTGTTGAGACCCAGATGTAACAATAATATGCTGTTCATCTGTTTCTATAGATTCCTTTCTTTTCACGAAAGCCTTAAGCTGTTCCCTCAGCACGTCTAGGCCAATGGTGTTACCATACTGCAGGGCCTTATCCGAACTCCTGTCAATTATGTCATCAAGAATTTCCTTTATCTCCGGCTTGGGGAATGTCTGAGGATCCGGCATACCGCCTCCGAAAGAAACGATATCACTGCTTGTCGCATATTTCGAAAGCTCCCTTATCTCAGAAGGCCTCATGTGGCCTACAATTTCTGACAGTGAGAACTCCATATGCCATCTCTATGGCAGGATCACAAATATTTCTTCCGCCTTCTTATTTGAGCAAGGTGGCATGAAACATCATTAATAGCCTCATTTCCGGCTCTATGCGAAAAAAAGGTTTACATGTTGAAAGGTAAGGATATAATAGTTCAGAACATGCATTGTTATGCAGTCAGGCAATCCCGACATAAGGGAAGAGGTTGACAGAAACAGAGGTCTTCTGAAGAAGATACAGCTTCACATTCCTATTTTCAGGGGATACAGAAAGCTTGAAGACATCAGGGTAGCAGATGAACTCCTCAGGAAGCAAGCCTCTGGAATACTTCAGCAAGCCCTTGACTCAGTCCAGAATGAGAGAGAATCGCTAGTAACTCAAGGGAAATTTGACAAACTAACAGAAATCGGCGATGCTGTTTCCAGAATACAAGAATTCCAAGGAGAACTTCTACATGCCCAGCAAGGATCCACTGGGATTTCTCCCGCAATAAAACTTGACGAGAGCAAATTGCAGGGGCTATACGAGTACGACTTGAAGTTCCTCGATGTTTCTGCCAAAATAAAGGCACTCTCAGCATTCTCAGACTCCCAGAACCTTGACTCCTCACTGAAGGAAATCAACCAGGCCGTAATAGATGCAAGAACAGCATGGCAAAGCAGAATTCAAGCAGTAGAGAACATATTGCTAACGCCTGGAGATGATAAATGATGTTCGGAAAGAAATCGTCGGATATCCCTTCGAAAGGAGGGAGCCTGTTTGGCTCAACCACAATTGAGTGGGAGAGCCAGTACAAACAGGACAATGCAATGTGGAAGGTACCACGCCTCATCAGACTTAATGACAACGTAGTTGTGAGAGAGGACGAGACGGCCGTTTTCTTCAGAGATGGTAAGATTCTATCCACCCTGGACCAGCCAAACAGGTATGCTCTCACTGACATTAATGCGCCCATTGTTGGCCCCCTAGTAAAGGCGCTTTCAGGAGTGCAGCAGCAGGCTGAGGTGTACTACCTCCAGAGAAGATTCATTGATGGGAAGTTTGGTAGCCCAGAGCCTTACCAGTTTACGGATCCAACATTTGGTGTGGTCAACCTCAAGGTCTTCGGCCAGTACAGATGGAAAATATCAGATGTTGAGGTCTTCATAAGCCAGTTTGTGGGCACTTTCAGTGCCGAAACTTCCGACCAGGTGGAGGATCGTCTGAGGGAACAGATTGTGATCCTTGTTTACAACACAATGGGGAAACTGAAGGAAGCAGGCATGAAGGTTACCGATATCCCATCAAATCTTACTACTATCGAGCAGGGAGTGCTCGCTCTCGCTCCTGCCCATTTCCGGCAATATGGTGTGGAAATAAATAAAATTCAGCAGCTAAACATATCACTTCCTGATGAGGTGCAGAAGGCCATTGATACCAGGTCGGAAATGTCCGTACTGGGTGTAAATTATATGCAGTTTCAGGCAGGTCAAGCTATGGTTGACGCAGCGAAGAACCCCTCCGGTACTGCTGGATTAGGAGCAGGCCTGGGAGTCGGCATGGGTGCCGGTGCAGGAATGGGATATGCTTTTTCGAATCAGATGTATGGAGGAATGCAACAACCTCCTGGAAGAACCTGCCAGAAGTGCGGGACAATAGTACCGGCAACGAGCAATTTTTGCCCGAACTGTGGCGCCAGCGTTCAGCAACAGGTTGGGACGGTTGCATGTTCGAAGTGCGGATCCCAAGTCCAGCAAGGCGTAAAGTTCTGCCCTAATTGTGGAAACCCTATGACTGCGGCTGAGCCGCAGAAAATTAAATGTTCCAAATGCGGTACAGAACTGCAAGCAAATGCAAAGTTCTGCCCCAATTGCGGGACAAAGGTGTAAACTATGTACTGTCAAAAGTGTGGAAATCAGATACCCGACGATGCCCTATTCTGCCCTAAGTGTGGTGCCAAGCAGGAATCTTCAAGTTCATCAGGCTCACCCCAGCCGACACAGCCTACTACTAAGGCTGCTTCCAACATAATTGCTGGGCCGAAGGTTCAGGAGTTGAAGTGCCCTGGATGCGGAGCTCCAATAAAACCACAATTCGGGGAAATGGTCATAACCTGTGAGTACTGCGGAGCCAGCATAAGCCTCGAGAATGAGGGCTGGAAGAATGTTGCCAAACATACCATGCTTCCTGTCAAAATAACGAGCAAAGACCAGGCAGTCGCAGATTTGAAGGATCAAATGGACAAGGGGCTGTTCAGAAGGCATCTTGAGGAAAACTCAAATCTTGAGGAACTTAACCTGAGGTATGTTCCGTATTGGATTGTTCCCGTATCAGCCAGAACTAACTATACAGCCGAGGATGTGGCTGTTGAAGTTGGTAAAGTTGCAGCCACAGCCGCCATTATAGGACTTGCCAGCGGAGGGCTTGGCGGTGGGCGAGGAGGTTCAGGATTTGGCGGAGGAGGTTTTGGAACGGGGATCCTGGAAGGCACAATGATCGGGGGAATGATGGGAGGTGGCGGACAGAGCACTAAGGCATATACTCTCGATGAGAACTACAATTTCCCCATTGTTGCTGTAAAGGCCCTTTCACAGTATCAGCCAAGAGACTATTCCTTCGAGCTTGGAAAGCGTGCGCTTTTTGACAGTTCAAAGGTTCCCAAGGGCATCAGTGTTCTGAATGGGGACATTGGGGAAGAGGCCGCAAGATATGAAGCAAAAACCAACGTTGATCAACTTCAGGCTTCAAAGGCTCATTCCAAGCATCATATGATAAAGAGCATAAATACGCAGTGTGATGTCTCTGACCCTGAATTGTTACATGTTCCTGTCTGGTTTGCTAAATTTACACACAAGAAGGGTACTATCATAATGGTGATAGATGGAACCACCGGCGGTGTAATCAATAGCGTTGGAATCTGATTCAACAGAAGAATCTTATCCACCGAAGAGGGATGCCATATTCTCCCTCAGATTAGGTGAAGGCTTTACCGACATTCAACTGCCCAGATAATCTATAGCACGATTTTTGCGCTGTGTGGGGAGTAAAATATAATATACAACGACAAATAACTCGAAGGATGGATGCACAAAGGGTCGCCTGGAAAATTGCTGTTCTCGGACAACCGGAGTCCGGAAAGTCATCTCTAGTATCCAGGATTGTCTACGATACGGACTCAGGACCTACCAAACAGCGAGGTATCGTAAAGAAAAAGATGACCCTGCAAGGCAAGAGTGGCAAAGTAATTGCGGACCTCCTGTTTCTGGAACTTCAGGATAGTGATGGAGTGGAGAAGCTGCTTACGGGTTCCAACTGCATATTGATAGCTGTCGATATAACCAAACCGGACGAGCTCGAGGTTTCTAAGGACATCATAAAGTATCTCAAGAGTCATGAGGAAACTCCCCTTCTTGTGCTTGTGGGGACAAAATCCGACCTCAAGTATGAAGCTGCTGTTTGGGAAAATGATTTTGAAAAGGTAAAAAAAGAATTTAATGTCGATTATTTCATAGTGAGCTCAAGGAATGCTGCGGAGGTTCCTGAGTTGATCCAGTATGTCACCGGAAAACTCTTGGAGAATTTCTATGCCAAGAGGAAGGCCAATGCATAATGTAATATGCTCCGGTCTTGCTTTCACTCCCGCAGGAACCAAAGGGATCTCTTCGATTGCCAACAGGTACAAACTTGGCAAAATGGAGGGTGGGAACTTGTATCTGACCCCCTTCGAGGGATTATTCCTTTTCTACAAAGGGAAGATAAAACCGGAAAATTCGTATTTTTACGATGCGACAAATCTTATGAGGGAACTGCTGCCAGATCCTTCGGACATTCTTCTTTATACTGTATATGAGAAAGTGAAGTCAAAGGGTCTCTATGTCAAGAGAGAGGCGGAATCGCTCTTTTATAGGAAAAGCTCCAAGGAACAATTCCTGGGGCCACTAAGAGTAATTAGGGAAGGCAGTGACTTGTCATTTTCCAAGTTGCTCAAACTTCACGGATCTCTTGTAGCAGCACTCGACGATGAGAACGATATAACTTACTTCAAGGTAGGAAAGGTGGATCCGCATGGAGAGGGAGGAATCGGCCAGATTGAAAAAGTAATGACCTCTACCGTTTCTGATAGAAAAATTGCCTATGGTCCAGGCCTCCCTGACTGGATTGGCAATTCTTTCAGGGGAGTGAGGTTCCTGACCGAGCTTGAAGACTGCCTGGTCAAGACGATAAACGGACAGGATGATGCATGTTCGGAACACCCCCTATTCAGGATCTATTCAGATCTGGTAACGAGAAAGCTGATCGTCAAGACTGGATTCAAGTACGGCACGAACTTTCGTGCTTACACCAAGACCATGGATGCCCATGCAGATTTCCTTATACACTATTTTTCTGATAGCGAGGAGTGGTACAAGATTAGCCGTGCGGTCAGAGTTGCCCACGGTGTACACAAAACTATGATATTTGCAGGCTTCAATGAGGGCAATATCGATTACGTTTCAGTTGAAAGGGTAAGGGACCCTTTCGTAGTATAATGCGCCATAAGATCTTTGACTTTACCTTTAAAGCTGGACCTCAAAGTCATCCACAGTAGATGTGAAATCTTCGTTGGATGATATCTTGCCGCGGTTTTTGAGTGTCTCTCGTGCCAGGAGCCAGTAAATTACGGCCAGAGATCGCCTTCCTTTGTTGTTTGTAGGAATAACCAAATCCACAAAGTCAGTCTTGTTGTTGGCATCGCATAATGCAATTATTGGAACTCCGGTCTTCTTTGCTTCCTTCATTACCTGAACATCTGCAAGTGGGTCAGTAACGACGATGACCTTTGCTTCCCTGTAACTTTCCAGCTGGGGATTCGTCAAGGTACCAGGAATAAACCTGCCCACGATGGAATTGGCGCCTACGACTTCTGAGAACTTGTTGACGGGCCTAAAGGCATATTGCCTCTGCGCAACAACCAGAATTTCTGAGGGCTCAATTCTTGCCAGCATCTTTCCAGCAGTGATAAGTGCGTTGTTGGTCTTCCTGACATCAAGAATATAGAGTCCGTCATTCCTTATCTTGAAAATATAGTTCAGCATGTCCCTGGACTTTGTCTGCGTTCCTATATGGACTCCTGATTTTTGGTACTCCTCTTCTGAAATTAATAGTTCCTCTGCATTCATCAAATCACTCTTTGGAATAGTATTTCCTGATATTCCCTTCGTATATAATTACTATTTCTTTCCATTGTATCAAATGACATATAGTTAGACTTATCCCAGAAACAAACCAGAAGCTCCCAAAGGGTGCTTTCTGGAGATTTGTCGACATAGGGTGTTTGCAGCCATAAAGGTAAGGGAAACAGGCTATAAGGAGCCCAGTTTTAAATAAAATCATGAACGATGATGAAATGAAGAGACGGGCAGAAAAGATAGCTGCTGACAAGTTGGGGTTCCAAGTTCATTTCGGCATATTCCTGGCAGTCAACCTTTTCCTGGTTGCAATTTGGTACTTTACGTCCAACCCCTGGGGAAGCTTCTACCCATGGTTCGTATTTCCACTGTTCGGATGGGGGATTGGAATCGTCGGACATTTTCTTGCGGCGTACAGAGGAGAATCCTACCTGTCCGAAAAGACTGAGAAAGAGTACAGCCGGCTCAAAAAAGGAAAAGGAATCTAGAAGCTTCTTTGCGACCCAATCAGCCTATTCCCACTCAATAGTACCGGGAGGTTTGTCTGTAATATCATAAACAACTCTGTTCACTTCCTTGAATTCATTCGTAATTCTGACAGATATATTCTCCAGCAAATCCCAAGGCAATTTTGTAAAAGAGCCGCTCATGGCATCTTCTGTATCTATGGACCTTATGGCCACGGTGGGGCCATATGAACGCTTGTCCCCGTGTATGCCTGTTGTCTTTACGGGAAGGAGAACTGCAAAGAACTGCCATGGCCTAGTCTTTGAATCCCTATATTGTGTATCAATTTCTGACTCTACAATCGCGGTTATACCCCTCAGCAGATTCAGTTTCTCCTTGGTGACCTCACCTATTATGCGGACAGCAAGGCCAGGTCCTGGGAATGGCTGAATGTTGGAAGGTAGCCTGAGGTATTCTGACACAAGCCTAATCTCGTCCTTGTAGAGATCCCTGAGGGGCTCCAAGAGTTTCAGCCTCATGTTCTCAGGTAGACCTCCAACATTGTGATGGCTCTTTATTGTCTCCCTAACTCCTCCTCCGCTTTCAATCCAGTCAGGTGCTATTGTGCCTTGCAGTAGATACTCGGCATCAAATTCCTCAGCAACTTGAGAAAATACGTCAATGAAGGTCTTTCCGATGATTTTTCTCTTTTCCTCCGGGTCTGTCACACCCTTGAGGTTCTTGATAAAACGCACCGACTCGTCCAGTATCCGATAGTTGAGGCCATAGTCTTTGAAAATGCCCTCGACCCGCTCCTTTTCGCCTTTTCTGAGAAAACCAGTATCAATGAACACTGTGAGAACAGAGTCCCCTGCAGCTTTGTTTGCCAGTACTGCCAGAAGTGTGCTGTCCTGTCCTCCAGAACAGGCTAGAATGCCCCTAGTTGAATTTAATGTTGACTTTATCTGTTCCTCTGCTTCTCTGACAAAATCGGCCACGTCGAACATATTGAGTGGAGATAGAAAAGTGATTTATAATTTAGATCAAACCAGATTCTAAACTTAGTATTGGAAAAGGAAAAGTGAGGACCTGTTGTCAGGTCTTCATTATGGCACCCAAGAAGACAAGCAAGCCTATTGCCGCGCCAATAATGGATGCCACAACGTAATAGATTGTCGCTACTACAACATTCTGCAGGAATCCTGCATGCCAATAGTAGTGTGACCCCACTATGGTAAGAATTCCCACCACAGCGCCAATCACAAGAAGAGCAATTCCCACTGCCCTGCTCTTCCCACTACCGAAGTAAGAAGTGAGAATTCCCAGAATAATCAGAGACAAAGCGAGCAGTGCGAGAACAACGAGTAAGAATATTGTCCAGTTCCATGGATCCCAGGGTGTTACCAATCATTCACCTCACAATTTAATGCCAGTCAGTGTTTTTGTGTCTATTACGCCTTCAATTGTGCGTATCTGTTCGACCACTGTCTTGCCGAGTTCGCTGTAGTCCTTAGCGTCTATCTTCACGATGAGGTCATATTCGCCAAAAAGAGGGTGTATCTCAACGACGTAGTTGACCTTGGATATCTTGTTGTACACTTCATGTTCCTTGCCAGGAACAGTGCTTACGAGAACGAACGCTATGGACACTTTTCACCACTGTTCCTTTAAGCTTTATTTTGTTAATAAAGATTTTTCTCTTGCGCCGTTCTTCAGTATTTTTGTTGATTTTTCTTGAATGCCTCTAGCGACTGGTTATTGATAGGATGAGTCTCGGTTTAATACTCAAATGGCCAGTCTTTCAAAGAAGGTTTTTTTGCGGAGATTCTCCTGTTCACCGGATGACATATCCCTGATTGTCACTGTTCCAGCTGCGACTTCTCTCTCTCCGATTATCACTGCGTGTGTGCACCCGCTGGTTGACGCACTTTTCATCTGGGCAGAAAGTCCACGGCCTGACAGTTCAAGCATTGCTGTGCTGTACTTCCTGATCTGATTTGCTATTCCAAAGCCGTACTCCATGGACTCTTCTCCTAGAATTGCCACGTAGTAGGATCTTCCACGATCTGGTGCGTTCCACTTGCCAGTTCTCCTTAGCAAGAGCTCTATTACCGCATCACCCATACCGAATCCTACTGCAGGTATATCCTGGTCTGAAAGCAAGGAAGCAAGGTTATCATATCTTCCCCCTCCTAGAATTGATCTGAACTCCCCCTTGATGTCAAAGACCTCGAACACTATTCCAGTGTAATATGACAGACCCCGGACTATTGAAAAGTCATACTTGACCTCAGACTCCGTGTAAGATTTCACTAGCCTCCCTGTTTTCCTAATCCTATCCAACAGATGCTTTGGCAGTTCTTCTCCTCGCAGGGATCTCTTAAGCACTTCCTCTAGATCCTCAATTTCGAACTTTTCCGAGACTATTTCTGCGATCGCCTCCGCGTTCTCCATAGTTGATCCTGCCCCTGCAAGGGCATCAAGAAATTCCTCCCGGGTCATTTTTCTGAACTTGTCTATAATCGGGAATGCCTTTTCCGGTTCCTTCACTCCCAATCTTTTTAGGAATTCTTCTGAAATTTTCCGGTCTCCTATCCTGATCTCGTATTCGCCCGAAAGACCAAGGGAATCCAGAATCGATGCGGAAAGTCCAATAACCTCGGCATCAGCTTCTGCAGTGTCAGGCCCAAAAATGTCTGCGTTGAACTGTATGTGTTCTCTCAATCTTCCTGCTTGTGGCTCTTCGTACCTCCAGAGTTTGGGAGTGCCATACCACCTAACTGGTCTGGGAATATCCTTCCTGGAAGTGAGCATTCTTACAACGGAGGGCGTAAATTCCGGGATCATTGTGACTTCCCTCTGACCCCGGTCGACGAAGGAGAAAGTCTGTGATACTAGTTCTTCCCCAGATTTGATCTTATACAAGTCAATAGACTCCAGACTGGGGACATCAATCTTCAGGAAGCCGAATTTCTCTGCTCGCTCCTCTGCTACATTAAGAAGCCACTTCCTAGGTTCCATATCCTCAGGATACTGGTCCCTGAAACCCTTGATCCTGTCGATCTTCATCTGCGCAGTAATTGCCGTTTATCCTTAATTATTTTCACACAAGTCCTTTCTAACGGCAGCCTTTGAGTACAAAACCCAGCGGCAAACAGAAAAGCTAAATATTCTTTAGCAGATATGTTCTTGAATGGATACGGAAAGAGCCAACTCTATTTATGACTTGCTTAGAAATGCAGGTTACAGCAGAAATAAAGCCAAAATTCTGGCTCTTCTCGAACAGGTCAAGGGTGCAAGGCTGCAAAGCATCACCAGGCTCCTTGGAATCAATGCCTCAAGGGCAAATCAGACACTTAACTATCTTCTATCCTTGGGTTTTGTCCAGAGAATGGAGAGAAAAGATCACCCTGGGGTTGGGAGATCCTATCACGTGTACAGGCTAAAAGAACCAATCGAGGAAATCATAAGAGCTGGCAGGAGCAAGTTGAGAGTCTCCATTACAGACGATTATGACATAGAGTACTGAATAAAGCAGCCTCATTCTTTGTAATCTTTATAGGTCGCATAGAGCAGGAGATCATAAAGTATTTTGATTCCACCCCCGAGGAAGAATAGGGATGAAGCGTAAGATTCTATGAGCAACCCAGCTATGCCTGGACCAGGAACCATTGAGCCGTTTCTCACTGCAAGGAAATTGGAGTTGCTTCTGACCCTATGTTCCTGAGGTATCACTGTATTTATGAAGCTGTCTCTCCCCGGCACATCCATCTGGCTTGTAGTCTGCCTGAGGTAGAGCATAATCTGGCTCAGAATGAGAGTGTGGAACACAGGTACCATTATGAGAAAAACGTTGCTTACAATATGCGTATAGACCATGGTTCTTATGAGACCAAGCCTGTTTGAAATTGCAGAAACCACGAGTATAGAGGTTGCAGTGACAACATTGATTATAACGAACATCAAGCCAGCCTGGGAGAGTGTTATCCCGTATACTGACTTGAACCACAATGTGATGACAGATGTCACTACCAGCCCTCCGCCAAAGGCGTCCATTGCAAAGAGGGGGCTGAGCTTTCTTACATGTGAGAGAGTTTTTTTGTCAAATTTTCTTGGAGAGCCCTTCTCAATACTCTCAGGCAGGCTGACAAGCAAGTATGGGATAAACTGAAAAGCAGCGAAAATGAGATCGAGGAGGAAGTAAGTTTCGATGTCGAGAGATCCATAAAAGTATAGGACAAGAGAGGCAACAGTTCCTGCAATATAAGATGAGAAATTGTACACAGAAAACGCAAAATTCCTGTCTTTTCGCTCTACTTCATAGGTGCTTATAGAGAATTTTTCAATAGTTTCATTTGGAGTGAGATCCCTGCCGGACAGCGTTACCCCGCCTATTATGATGGCTGCAAGGAATGAATATATCCCACTGAACAGTAACAGTATTGCCATGGAGGCTGTCAATAAGGAGGATAGCAACAAGAGCCTCAGGCGAAGGCTGGCACGTACATAAGCAAAGGCATAAACGAAGGCCGTGGACACCCCCACAGCAAGGACTATTACAATACCGATTTGAACAACTGATAGCCCGAGCCCCGAAAGGTAGTAAGGGGTCAGTATCGCGAGCATGCTAAGGACAAAGGATCTCGAAAATTTAGTTGTAGAAAGGGCCAGGCTCCTGTAGTCCATCGGCTTGACCCAATCATTTGAACCAGTTAATACTTCGCCCATAGGCAGGTTCGGAAGTGTTATCTAAGGTCTAGAGTTCTCTTCATATGGACAAACTTCTCATGCACGTTGGCCCCTCAATAGGCAATAGAGATGTCTTGCTAGCGGGCGCAAGATCGAACATCGGTTTTGCCTCCCGTGAATTCGTGCAGGCCATGGCTGACTCGCTAAACGGACTGCGATTTGTGATGGGTGCAGGAAATGAGTACCAACCATTCATAATACCGGGAAGCGGAACTTCAGCTATGGAAAGTGTAACTACCTTTCTTCATGAAGATGACAGGGTCTTGATTCTTACCAATGGAGTGTTTGGCGACAGGTGGGAGGGAATCTTCTCAAGGTACAGGCTCAGCTGTGATATCATACGTGCTGAGCCTGGAGACTCAGTAACACCGGCTGTCGTTAAGGAAAAGACTGAGGGGAAACATTACAGATTGGCAGTCATGACACAGGTTGAAACAAGCACTGGAGTTAGAGCTCCAATTGATGATTTGATCCCAATTTTAAGGAATATCTCTGACCTAGTTGCAGTGGATGGAGTTGCAGGCGTGGGGGGAGAGAAAGCAAATGCTGAGAAGAGAGGCATAGACATATTTCTCACAGCAAGCCAGAAAGCGATTGGGGCTCCACCTGGGGCGGGCCTCCTTGTCGTTTCCCCCAGAGCAATGTCGTATATGACGGAAACCTCATTAACTGGATATTCACTGAACCTGATGAATTGGCTTCCCATAATGAGAGGAATGGAAGCGGGCAAGGGAGGGTATTTTGCTACCCCTCCGATAAGTACGATATTCTCTTTGCAGGAAGCTTTCCGCCTGATTGAAGACGAAGGGCTTGACAGACGGGTGAAAAGACACAGCACCATGGCTCAGGCGCTCCGAGTAGGAATTGAAGCAATGAACCTTGGAGTTGTGGCAAAGGAAGAGTATAGAAGCAATACAGTCACTGGGTTAAGGTTATCACAATCAAGACAGAGCGATGTGCTTTCGAAGGCACTTTCCCTGGGAGTTGAGTTCGGTTCTGGCGTACACAAAGGAGTCAAGCCGGATTATATCCGCATAGGGCATATGGGATGGGTAGAAGGGCACCACATAATAAGGGCAGTATCAGTACTTGAACGTGCACTTAAAGCATCTGGAGAGAACATCGAGATAGGTCAGGCTGTTGCAGCTGCCCAGGAATCCCTTTCACGTGAATAAATATCATAGGTTCATATTCAGCATTGCAATATTTGCCATAACAAAGATAAGTGCAATCTGGAAGAATGCCTGTGAGCCAGAAAGGCGGAAATTCAACATTCCGAGCTTTGAGATTTTATCAGTGTCAGGCTCTTCTTTTCTTAGCTCCAGGAAGATCCTTAACTCGTTTGGAAGGAATATGCCAAGTCCCTGGATCAAGAGGATTATCACAATGACTCCAGCAGCAATGATGGCATTGTAATGTATGTTGAAAATTCCTTGCCACATTGCGAGATATATTCCGGCAGTTATAGTGACAGACGATAGAGACGGCATCAGAAATAGCATCATTGGCATCATTTTCTTTATGAAGTCAACCCTAGTCCCTACACTTACTTTTGAGAGAACACGGCCTACAACGATGCCCATGAATAGATCTATGCCAGTCCAAAGCGCGCCAACCATCACATGCACATAATCCAAGTAGAGTTGTTTTCCTGAATAAAATGCAGCAAAAAATGCAATTATGGGCACAAACAGGTAGAGGAAAGAACCCTTGGTGATAAGTCTGTTCTCGGCAGCTTGTCCAACCGTCCTTCCCTGCGCTGTTGGTGTTTCCATCTCCATCATTACTTCGTATCCCCATAAAGATTTAACGGAGACCGCAAGCTGCTTACCGCACTGACCGTGCTCATGTTTTATACCCTTGTTTAATTCTAATCTTAAGGGAAATAAATGCTACACGAAGATAGTCACCATTCCGAACTTGATCCGGAAATCCACTTTGAGAACAATGAAGTTGTAAGAGGAAATTCGAACAGAGCAAAGGGAGCAGAATATGAAAATCACACTCTTGAAATGGAAATGGATTATGACAGGATTTTCGAATTGGTGAAGAAGGACGTCAAGAGTCATTTCGCCATGGAAAGGGGAGGACTGGGTCTTGCTCTTTCCAACATGCCGGCTGCCCTTGGGGCTTACTGGCAGGTGGGTGGAAACTACATAGTGATCAATGAAAGCCTTGTCAAGGCCATGACGGTCATATCTAAATCTGCCGAGGAATTCAACTCATACGTATACGTGATATTAATGCACGAATATCTTCACTCCCTTGGGTACCTTGATGAGACAGAGGCAAGAAAAGCAACCGCCAGCGTAGTTACGTCGATTTTTCCCAAGGAACACTTCGCCTATTTAATGAGTACAGGGGACATCTGGACACTCTACCCTCAGCTGAAATATGTGAGGGGTGGAGACGGCTCTGACTTCAGAGTCGTAAGCAATTTTGGCTCATCTTCGACCTCTTACATCGGGTAATGATCTCAGGTTCTTGATTGCATTTCGTCTTTCAACGGCTCCTGAATCCTTTGAACGAATGACATCTCTTGCTTTACTCCCTTTCATTTTGTCTCGATGCTCCTAGCTGAATGCAGGAAGTTAAGTTTTTATGCCTGCTCAGGTATTGAATTGCATGGAAGGAATTTCTTTCGCAGATGTTTCCTTTTCGTACTCCACAGAAGAGGTACTCAGAGGTATTTCCTTTAACGTGCCGGCAGGCTCTAAGATTTCCTTAATCGGCAGGAACGGCGTTGGTAAGTCGACTGCCCTGAAAATTGCTTCTGGCATTTTGAGGCCGAAGGCAGGGGTTGTTCTTATAGGAGGCGAGAGACCTGAACTGGAGCACGTGAAGTGGAAGATCGGTTTTGTTCCAGAGGAGCCAATGCCTTACCGGTACCTTTCAGTGATGGAAAACATCGAATATTCCGCTGCACTTAGAGGAGTCAATGATGTCCGCGAAGCATCGCATGACATTATGATGACTTTCGACATCGAGCATCTTGCCAGAGTAAGGGCTGCAGGTTTGTCTCGAGGAAACCGCCAGAGACTTGGTCTTGCCATGGGGCTTGTACACAAGCCAGAGGTGATGATACTTGACGAGCCACTTAATTACCTTGACATACCGACGCAAGAGATTCTTTCTGACACTTTGAGGAAGAGCAGTGCGACCTTGCTCGTATCAACACATCTCGTTTCGACAGCAACTAGGCTCACTGATCGTATGATGATACTATCTGGTGGGAAGATATCCTGGGAAGGTACATACAGCGAACTGGAACTGACTGGATTGTCCGGGGATACCATGGAGTCAAAGATAACGAGGCTGATGCAAACTGTTCAGGTATAATCTTGTATCATTCCTTTTCAAGACAAGGGTTTCACTGGCCGGCTTAATCGTCTTAATCTTGGTTTACATTATCTTTTTACCCAGCATAGTAACTATCCTTGTGGCGGGTCATTCGATTCAGGCCCTATTTCCAGATTTTTACGGCAAATTGCTGATTGACTCGGTCATCAGTTTTATAATTTTATTCACAATTTTAGTCAGCAGGACAGTTTACGTACTCTCAGACAGGGAAAATCTCTTCAATTTTGGTGTGCCAAGAAGAAGACTATTTCGGTCTATCTTCATCTTTGAGTTGATTCTGCTGGCCCCGGTACAGATATTTTTCTTAGGTGTTATACAAGTTCTGGCAGCCTCATACCCCGTTCCTGGAGCATACATACCTGCTTCTATTTTCATCATAATGCCTACTACCATCCTCCTTTCGATCCTCTTCGCTTCCCGCGGTTACGCACCCTCAATGGCGTTGTTCGGCATCATTAGTGCCATTGATTTCAGCAACCTGCTGGGAAATCCCTTTTCAATGGGCAGCATAGCGTCCTCTGATTACATGTATGCAATGGTAACATGCATTGCATTTCTCGTTCTTTCATTTGCGTACGCCTACCGTTCAGTTATATTGAAGGGGTTCCAGTTCGCTTCGAGCATAACCACGGACAAAAAAGCTGTAATAAAGCATCCGATGGATATGTCACAGAAAAAGGGAAGGGATGCCATATTCAGGTTCTGGTTTCACATCAGTCCATTGTTGACTAACAACAGGAAGAATACTAGAATTAACAAGGCCGGTCGAGTGACATTCCTACGTCTCCTGATTCTTGTGTCGTCCCTTTCCGTTTTAATGTCAGCAGTTCTGGCGTATGCCTGGATCACTTACGTTCAAGGACACACTCAGCAGTTTTTGTTATCCTTTTTGATGGGTTACTTTGGAGGGTTGACCCTCATCCTTGTATACGCCTTTGTACTCGGCGCATCTTTCAATTCCATAGCACACGAAAGACTCTGGATATCCTTGGGTGCAATCAAGAACAACCAATCCCTTAGATTGCACACACTTGCAAGAAGTGCTTCTGCATCACTCTCACTTCTTCCGTTGTTGATAGTTCCGCTTGCCCTTTACTTTTTAGGGCTTAATTCCTACGCCCTTCAGTTCTTTTATACTTTTTCATTTGCAGCATTCTCAACGTTTCCCGCAATGTTTCTCTCGCAGGTTATCAGTGCTTTTCTCTCCACTGAGCAGATTATGGATGACACAATTCCACAACAGGGAGTTTTGATGAAGCTGGCCGCACTGAGTCCACTTTTTGCTGTATTAATTGCAATGCTCTTTGGGATATTTACCCCAATTGTGCTTCTATTCGTATCCGTGGGCCTGATTGCACTGGCCCTTCCCCTATTGTTCAGTGACGGAGTATTTGATAAGGCTGCTCTATCTTTAATAAAACGTGGTTTCATCTAAATTTCAGTGTACTGAAACATAGACAAAAATTAAGATAAAAATTTGAAAAACGAACTTCAACTGCTTTTGATCAGAGTTCTGCAGTTGTAGGATCTATTATGGAGGATATTTCCGTGACTCTGTTGGCTGGAAAGCCGCCTTGTTTAGCGTGCTCATATATGCTATCTTCATTGGGCGCAATGTAGATACAGTATAGTTTATCACCTGCGACGTAACTCTGCAGCCACTGAATCTGTGGCCCCATGTTCCTGAGGACACTGCATGACTTTTGGGAAATGCCGATGAGTTCCTGCTGTGACAGTCTTGAGGCGCCTGGTATCTCCCGCTCTATGAGGTATTTAGGCATAGGATCTATACTATGACTCCCTTGCAGTATTTAAGTGTTGACAAGAGATGGAAAAGATGATATCCCAATTTGAATTTTTTAAGAGATTGGCTGGGAACAGTCTTTGAAATGGAAGGGATTAATTTGTCTACCATGAGAAGGAGGATAGGTGAGGTTTTTCTCTTTTTCGGGCCCACATCCATTGGGCTTGCGTACCTGTCCTATGAGCTCATTTTGGAAGGTAGAGCACTTCAGAGTTACCTTATACTGGTAATATGGTCACTCGCTTTGCCAGTCCTTAGCACAATAATACTCGCTCCAACACTTGCTCCGGAAGAGAAGCGGCGTTGACAATTTTTAGACTTCACAATGGAAAGAGGAAATTCTCCTTTCAATAGCACATCAACTCGCAGTCTGTGGTGAAACTTCAAATGACCTGAAATTTCTCACTTTACTGCTTAAATAATGCAAGCTCGGGCACGACCTTGGATGCAATTTGCTTGCTTCCAGACTCAGTGCTATTGAGCATGACGAACAGTTCTCTCAATAATCATGCCGGCATCTTGTCGTTAGAATGGTGTCAATCTTTCCTCTAAGTGTGCAACCACCTCCTATTTATTATTCTCCTTAAAGGTTAAGAGAACCACTTATGGATACGTGCCAGTTGAATATATTAGGGTCAGCTGAACCAACGGAGCTATGCACATTTCCAATGGAAATAAATCGTGGTATTCATTTTGCATCTGAAGATGTAAAAGAAGACTAAGTGAGTGCAGATGCCAGATGATAGCTGGCTGAAAGGAGGGTGAGGAAAATGATAAAGGGAATGGGAGAGGAAATTCCCCAAGAGAAGAAGGAAAAAACGCAGGAGCCGAAAACAACTGGAAAAAGTGATGCCAAAATTAAGATCTCAGGCTCCGGGACTATTGCCAGAGTTGATGCCCGAGAACTCGACATATCTGGGAGCGGCAAGATCACAGGCCCAGTCAATGTAACGAGCCTATCTGTCTCAGGCTCTGCAAAGGTTAATGGACCAATCAACTGTGAGGGCAGCATCCATGTTTCAGGTTCACTGAGAGCCTACAATGACGTAACCGCTGAGGAAGTAATCAGCTCAGGGTTCGTAAGAATGCGCAACTGCAAATGCAATCTATTCTCTTTGACAGGAATGGCGGATCTCGATGGAGCCCTTTCCTCAGATAAGATCGAGGAGAGCGGTACTCTCAGGGCTAAGAGTATAAAATGCCATGATTTGAATTTTAATGGAATCGTGAGAACAGACACTCTAGAAGGGGACAGTATTGAAGTTCATGGTTCAGTTGACGGAAAACAGGTAAAGGCAAAGAGATTTGAGCTTGAGGCGGTCTCTCTAAGCAGTGGCATAACGAACCTTGAGGCTGAAAAGATCAAGATTACTGTTAGAAGGAGAGTGATCTTCCCCGGTCCAGTGGTATCTTTGGACAAAATCATAGGGAAAAATGTAAGCTTGGAGGGTGTCAGGTGCGCCAAAGTGATTGCTGAGAAAGTGGTAATCAGGGATCACTGCAATATTGACTATGTCGAGGCGGAAACAATTTCGGTCTCCGAAAAGTCATCGGTTATAGAACAGAGGATTATGCCGAGAACTGGAAACCAGTAAAAATTCCCTTTTTTTATATTCCATTTTCCTTTACGGCAGTGTAGATGTCTTTGAAAGCCCAAAGTAATGCAGTAATCAGCTCTTCTAGTTTAGTACTCAAAGGTTAAGATTCCTGTTTATCACTTACCTGCGGTTATTTAAATTAGGGACTTACCAAACTGGGGATCTACAATTGCAAAAGTGACTCAGAAAGGCTCTTCCAACTTCGCTGGTAGCGGAATAGAAACTCTAGCGACTGAGGGAACATGCCATAGAGACCCAGGAGGAGAATCCCTGGGGGGTGTAGCGCGATGTTGAAAGGAGTAGAAGAAGAAAAGTATAGAGTGGAAACGCCGAAGGGAAAGAAAGAAAAGACCGTCCAGAAAACCTACATACAACTCAAGATCAACGGTACGGAGACTAAGGACAGAGTAGATGTTAGGGAACTTGAGGTTCCAGGAAATGTGAGGGTCAAGGGGCCTGTTAATGTCACAAGTTTGGATATCTCAGGTACTGCAAACATAAAGGGCCCCATCAATTGCGAGGGTTCTATCAATGTATCAGGCAAACTTAGAACGCCAGGCGATGTCACAGCAGAAGAAGTTGTCAGCACTGGAGAGCTTCAGATGAGAAACTGCAAGAGCAACCTGTTCTCAACACGGGGACAAGCGTATATCGAGGAAAAATTGACTTCTGACAAAATACAGGAGAGCGGCTCAATCAGGACTAAGGAAATTGAATGCCTTGACCTTTCATTCAGCGGTTCCATAACTGCTAACAAGATAGAAGGGCACAGGATAGAAATCCGTGGTGTACTGGATTGCGAGGATATCAAGGCGAACAAGTTCACTCTAGAGTCTGATTCTACAATATCTGCCGTAAACAACGTGGAAGCTGATCATGTCAAAATTACAATGAGAAAAGGAGTCTTCCCTGCAGTGCATCACGTAAAAATCGACACAATTAAGGGAAAGATCGTCGAAGTGCAGGATGTAGTGACCGACAGCATAATCGCAGATAAGGTCATAATAGGGAATAACTGCATTGTGAACTATGTTGAGGCTGAATCTATCGAACTTTCGAAGGATGCAACAGTAATAGAGCAAGCTACTAGGCATCGCGTGAGCGCTGTATAGAGCTGCTCAACTTTACATTTTTTTAGATTTAATAAGATTCATATATCTTTTTTTACAAACACAACCTTATTCTTGCGACCCCGTAAAGTTAGCTCCTATCTTATTTTGTTCTAGAAGGCAAGGCTCACACTGCTATCTAGTAGCTGCGGAAATAACTTCTCAATGGTTCCTAGAAGAACTCGTACCTTGACTTCCACCTTTTTCACAATATTTATACTAAGAGTAATGTTGATTAAATGTGGCGGTTAACTAGAGAGTGCAGATAGCGGTGTTTATTGTTGTTCTCATCCCTTTTGGCTTTACGCTATACAGTTATTCTTTAGAGCATTCTTACCCCAGAAGAGTTGTTTGAATCAAGCTACAGCCCTGTACATGCTAAGAAAGGCTATCTTGTCACTCGGGGACAGTATAAAAAGAGTCATAATGTCGAAAAACAAACAAGAAATAGTCTACTCAACCTTGTTACTTGCAGTATTCATTGTAGCCGTTATATTGAGATATGGATGGTTAGAACTAATATCCAACATGTATGATTTCCTTGCATATTTTCTTGTGACATTTGTTCTATTATGGCAAATTGCGAGTGCAAAGACTGGTTATATGCCTGACAAGAAGTTTTCAGGTAACATAATTGCATTCTCGTTTGGAATAATCTTCTTGATCCTATTTGTTATAAAGTTGGAGGACAACTATCTCTTGGTCAAAGTCTTTTTTTGAGTTCTTTGAAGCTATTGCATTTTCTTTGTGGTTGGAGTTAGCAGTAAGAAGATTTATCATCGGAGAATAGAAACAATTAAGAAGGTAATATTACGTCATTTCCTCCATACAGCCTCCATCTTTCGAAGATGTATCTACTTTGATTCTCTTTCGATCTTCCATTGAATAATTGAGTCGTTTTCAAAGACAATTTACGACTTGGTTGTAAATACTGTACATCACAATGTTGATACAGTTACATTAAGAGGGTTTTCTGTTATCCTTGAATATGTTACTCAAGCGGCGTGTTTAAGTATTAGTATAGAAAAGATATAATTCGATTGATTCTTTTCATTGAGAAATACCAGAAACAGAAAAATATGCGATCATGAAGAACATAAACATATCTTTGAAGGTTATTTATACTATTTTTATGGATTAAAATGGATGCAAATCCCATTCTCTAACGATGAATTTAACTAAGGTTGAAACACCAAATAATGTCTTTGTGGAGAGCAATTGGTACGCCCAAAAGAGTAGGAATGGATTTACAAAGTATTGAATCGAAAGAGTGTTCAATATGATAAATGTCAATTTATTTTCCGTTACAAACGAGATTGTAGATGCTAGGAAGAATGAAAATACTATTAAAGATAGTTTAGTAAAAGACCAGGAATACTTGAAAATTGATATAACAAGTATGACATTCGCAACGAGATATAATAAAAAAGTCCACTTAGCATCTCTGCAAATAAGAGTGAGTATATAAAAGAACTCCAATTTGATGAGATATAATTATTGATTACAGTATTTGTTATTGGAGGGTAAGATGTCAAATGAGTAATTGGATCGACTGTAAGAATGTATAAGGCCTCAGTTAAAAATGAGGCAATGTAGATTACAACACCTAACTCGAATAGTTTTTTTTGCATATTTATGGCCACCAATCTGTTGCTCCCGCATCTTTTAGCATCCTATCTTTTCTGGAGCATAATTAGAGTTCAACCACTCGTTTACAACATTCCCATCATAACTTGTCTTGACGTTTGGCGTACTCGCGCCGTATGATTGGAGAATATATTTGTCATAATAACCATTGTAATACAAACCTCCTATACCAACAGTTCCGACATCAATACCGGGCACAATTTGAATGTTAGAAAAGATAACGGCTGGAGTGAATTTAGCAATTTGATTAATGGTATAAAGCCCCCCATTACATCCAGAAGGCGTTGCTTCATATGGTGATAGAATATCTGGATCAGTTCCAGTGGAGTGTGAGGCAATACACAGAAGAGTAATGGAGAGCTTGGTAAAGAACCAGAAACGCCCTTCATTCAAGAAACAGAGAATTAGTCGGAAAAAGTATAGGAACAAGAATAGGAAGAAACGCTGACTTTTTCAATCCTCTTGAATTTCTCATTTTTTACTTCAGATAAAACAATTATAACACATGTTTAAAAACTACGCATGCCACTAGATCCTACAATAAGAGGGGAAATTGAGTCAGTTATAGATGACTATGTAAAGGATACCGCCGGCAATATGGAGTTCATAAGAGATATCGACTATAAGAGGACCCGGTGTCACCCATATATCAACCAAAGAATTTGTGTTGTGTTCAATAAAGCAATTATTATCTTATCAGAATATTTTGTTTTGATCCCTACCTATTAGTTTAGAAATGCTTTACAGCCTGTTGCCCCAAAGCTGTTTTCGGTATATAAAGAGAAGGAAAATAGAGCCAACCAATTATATGAGTTAATGGAGAGCCACTGGAGAAATATGCTCTGAGAGGACAAAGCCCAAACATTTATTGAATGACAGGCTCCGGCTTTATGAATTACGAAATTCGTCTTAGAGAAGCCATTAAAAGAATTAATGAGTTAGAAAACAAGGATAATGTCCAAAAGATCATTGAGTTCTTGGATGATCTCAAATTTGAGCGGATTACGGATGTCAGGAGACTCGGATATGCACAAAAGTTGCGAAGAATAGCTATAATCCTGGGTGATAAGTTCCTGTCACCGACAGAAAGGGATATCAAGAACACTGTCAAAGAGATAATGGAAACTCCTATCCAGAGGGGAGGAGATAAGTATTTTAGAGGAAAGGAGAACCATAACACTCCTTCACACCTGCCGTCAGACAATACTGTCGCCGGCTATCAGATAGCTATGAAGAGATTTTACAAGTGGCTGTCCGGCAACAGATCGTATCCAGGATGTGTCTCATGGATGAAGATCGGTCATCCAAGACCGGCATCTGAGGTGAAGCCTGAGAACATAGTTACGAGAGAAGAGCTTGAAAGAATGGTTCATAATTGCGTTAACCACAGAGACAAGGCCATAATCTCAGTGCTATACGATTCGGGTGTAAGGTTAGGTGAGCTGCTTTCAATAAGGATAAGGGATGTCAAGTTCGATGAATCAGGGGCCCTGCTCCTTGTTTCTGGAAAGACTGGTGTGAGACAAGTACGTATAATAGGTGATTCCATAGACTACCTCAGAAGTTGGTTGGAGATTCATCCACAGACAGATGATTTTGATGCACCAGTATTCTGTAGAATAGAAAGGCCTCCCTACAGAAAAATGGAGCCTGGTGATATATACACTGTATTCAGGAAAGTACTACGGAGATCGGGAATAACAAGGAGAATCTATCCCCATTTAATGCGACATACGTGAGCTACGCTGCTTTCAACCAAAGACCTTTCTACTTCAGCCATGGAATCACAGATGGGTTGGGTACACGGTTCTTCGATGATGCAGACTTACGTGCACTTATCAGCGAAAGAGCAGGACAGAGCTGTACTGAGAGCATACGGAATGATCAAGAACGAGAATCAAGATGATGAGCCACGTCCGAAGAAGTGTCCAAAATGTGGTGAAATCAACGCCTTGAGTGCGATGAAATGTAAAAAGTGCTGGCTTCCACTGGACGAGAAAGAGATCATCATACAACAGGATCTTCAAAGAAAGGCTGACGAGATCTCTGCCATAATCAGGGCTTTTACAAATGTGGGTGATCTGAAGAAACTCATGGATCTTCTACTACAGCCAGAATATAGAAAAATACTGGAAGAGATAGGAGAAAGGGAGATTTCGAAACTGCCTAAAGAAAAACAGAAGTTCTGGTTAGGCGAAACTGACTCTATGAGGTAGAATTGTAATGCCGCTATAATGTGTTCAAAAGAAGTCAAATACACTTTTGTTCTGTGATTTATAACTTTTTTATATAATAATGAAGTGTACTATATTGGTGTCTATGACTGATGGTATTGATCTGATAGAAGATGCCCGTGAGCTTATTATCTCTGAGTTCTCGGTGCGTGATAAAGAAGTGTACCAGTTCTTTTATGACTTAGATGAAAAAGACAGAAGCGTGATGATTAGGACTGCCCTGAAACTTGGAGTTACCGCACTTAAAACTATGACTACATCTGAAAGGGTGGATTATATAGAAAGAAACTTCCAGAACATGACGAATGATTTTAAGAGTGAGATTAGGAGCGTATTTGATGATGATGGAAAAGTGAATACAGTCATTTCAAAATACTTCGGTGAGAAAGGCAGAGTAGAGAACTTCTTAGAGACTAAAATAGGTAAGAACTGGGAATTCGAGAATATGATCAAAGATTACTTTGGCCCAAATGGAACCGTAATCAAGAACATTTTTGATCCCAATAACGAGAAGACGCCACTAGCGAGCATGAATAAGAATATTGTTGACTCCATTATCAGGGTACGCGAGGATTTAGGAATTAAGAAGGCAGAAGAGGTTATCAAGGAAGGGACCCCACTCAAAGGCATAGATTTTCAAGATGCCCTGCACCCGATTATTGGAAAAATTGCGGAGCCTTTTAGCGATAAGGTAAAAAACACAACTAGTGTAGCTGGGCTTATAACGAGAAGTAAGAAAGGAGACTTTGTCACAGAGTTATATGGAAATGAGAAGAAGATCGTTATAGAAGCCAAGGATTCAAGGTATACTTCATCACAGATCGAGATTGAGATGAGAGGTGCCCTTGAAAACAGAGGAGCTGATTACGGCATATATGTGTCAAAGTATGTCGAAGATGTCCCGGAAGGTGTTGGGTGGTTTAATGAGTACGATGGAAAGTATGTCGTGGTAGCTCTTGCTTCGAAGGATGACCAGTACTTTAGTAACAAACTCATGGAGATCGCTTACAAATGGGCTAGGATCAGGGCATTATCTTCAGATGAGGATACCAACGGAAAGGACGAACTACCTGACTTAAATGAGAAACTCAATGATGTAAGGAAATCAATTGGAAAATTTCGTGTAATCAGGACGGACTGTACAAATGCTGAGAATGCCATTTATCATATCAGGGACCAACTAAACACGATAGAGCGAGACATAAATGCATCTCTGGACTCAATTATGGTATTGTTGTAACTTTGATTATTGTGAATTATTGATGATAGAATGTATAAATTTTATTTATTATGGTGGTTCCACAAATATCTTTGTTTTGTAGAAGCTATCCTATTTTATCCTTGAACAAAATTAGCTAGAAGTTGCAAAACTTGACTATTCGATATTACGTGTAGTAAGCTAGGTGTCTTATAAAGTGATGGTTCCATTATATAAACAATTTGTAGAAATTCCATAATATACCACCACGGGAAATCTGAGGAGAACGATACAAGTCTTTAATGAATATTCAAGAGGCTATGAACTACTTGAAATAGATGCTATGGTATCAAACAATGTTGCTGAAATTGATGAATCTTACCTCTATATGAATCACACGATCTGAACTACCATTACTGGTTCAGCCACTAGTTGGAAATACAGAGGAGAAGTTAACGCTTGTTCCCTTTAACCGATATATCTAAATATAGTTGTGTAAATTTATACTAATAAAGAAATGAAAAACCCTGAAGAGGCAGAGCTCATAGATGATAAACCCACCCCGAAGGAGTTGTTGAAGAAATCTAAAGAGTCAGTACTTTCAGCAGTTCAAATTTATAACAATCCACTATCGAAGTTTAGAACTGAATCTTACATTGTTCATATGATGATTGCCTGGAACTCATTGTTGCAGGCAACTTTCCTAAACAAAGGTCAAGAAATATATGAAAAAGACAGAACAGGACATTATATTGTCATCGAAGACCGAAAGAAAACAATATCTACTGAAAAACTAATGAGTCAATACTTCACTGATAACAGAGATCCAGTCTACCTAAACCTGGATTTTATCATTAAGCTTAGAAATGAAATAGAGCATGCAGTATATGTTGATATCGAAAAAGTTGGGATTGACCTCTTCGGAGAATGTCAGTCCCTATTACTGAATTATGAAGAAACACTTATCAGGGAGTTTGGCGAGGGGGAAATGATACAAAATAAGATTGGACTTTCCATTCAGTTCTCAAAACAGTTGAGCCCTGAGCAATTGGCTACACAGATCGAACCAATGAAGAGTTATAATCTCAACATAAAAAAGTTCATAGAAGCTTACAGGGATGGGATTTCAACGGATATTTACAACGACGACAGGTATAGGTTGAGTATATACATGGTTCCAAAGGTGAGCAACAATAAACATAAGAATGACATCCCTGTGATATTTGACAGAAATGTGAAAATAGATGTGGATGAAATAAAGAGTGGAAAAGTTGGATTCATGACTGTCAAGTACGAGTCCGTCAAAGTTCCATCCAGAGACTTCTTTAAGCTGAAACCTTCAGATGTAGTCAGATTAGTAAAAGAGCAAACAGGTAGAACGAATTTCACTATTACTCAGCATATAAAGTGCTGGGTCAAGTATGAAGCTCGGCCTAGGGGCAAAGATCCTTCAATTCAGAACGATTGGTGTATGTTTGACGAGGCTCACGGAGATTATGTCTACTCCCAGAAATGGGTAGACTTTTTGGCTGACAAATTCCAATATGATGACGAATACAATGCAATCATCGAGTCAAAATTGGAATACAAGAACTGAATTACACCTAAAACTTAATCATTAGTAACAAACAAGATAAAATCTTAACAATACTTCTTAGTTGGACATATATAAAGAAGCTCTTTCAATAGAGGAGGAATCACTTGTGAAATAATCTTCATAATTGATTGGGCTTTGATTCTTTGGTAGAGAGCCACTGGAGGGTTTCGATCCCCCGACCTGCTGATTACAAGTCAGCTGCTCTGCCAGCTGAGCTACAGTGGCTTTAGTCAGTACTGGTGCAGACGTGAAATCCAGAATTGCATAAAAATTTGTCTTAGATTATCTGTTCAGAGATTAGCAAAATTGCTGAAATTCCCGTTGATCTTACTGATCTGGAAAGTTTACCTCTCCGATGTCATTATTTCCATGGGCACCTCAAAGGCAGATATCTTACGATATCACGCGCTTAATTCTATACTGTATCGACAATAGCTCAGTCGGATTTCTTACCTATTTCCCCTTGAATGCAGGGTCCCTCTTCTCAAGGAAAGAGGTAATTCCTTCCCTGAGATCTTCAGTACCATAAAGAAGGCCTGCAGCAAATGACTCCATCTCCAGCCCTATGTCCATTGAAGCCTCACTTCCTTTGTTGATTAGCCGCTTAGCTAGAGTGGCAGCAACAGGAGCGACTCTCTTTGAAAGGTCCTTAGCAAACTTCTCAGTCTCGGCATCAATATTTTCTTTCTTGAACAACTTTGATACAAGCCCCATTTCGTAAGCTTCCTTTCCGCTCATGTTTTCAGCAGTCAGGACATAGTACAGTGCCCGGGACATTCCCAACAACTTGCTCAGCCTTTGAGAGCCCCCCCAACCTGGGACGAGGCCACGCTTCAACTCAGGGAAACCTATCTGTGCTTCCTCAGTGGAAACTCTGATGTCACAGCCCAGGGATAATTCAAACCCTCCGCCCAAAGCATACCCCTTGATTTCCGCAATTGTTATTTTTGGGATCTCTGACAGAAGCCTGAACACTCTTTCCCCTAGCCTTGAGTTCTCTGCAAAGTCCATTCCCCCAGCTATGAACTCAGAGAGTTGAGCGCCCGCTGAGAATCTCTCGCCCTCACCTGTGACTATGATGACATTCACTTCTCTCTCGTTCCACAGCTTTCTGATAGAAGCCTCGAGTTCCTTGATCACTTGCGAGCTGATCAGATTGTTTCTCGTATTGGAAAGGACTATCTTTCTTACTTTCTCATCAACAGTTACGACTTTGACAAGTTCACCTGATGTTTCTTTCTCCTTCTCAGGCTTGTCCTTTGACGCTTCTAACTCATGTATCACTGTCCCTTTCTCTATGATCTGCCGCATTTTTCCTTCGTTTATTGAGCGTGCAGGTGCGAAAACATCCGCTCCATACTTTTTGTGAAGCTCTTCAAGTTTGGTTTTCACTTCAGCATTTGTAAGACCCTTTGCCACCGATATTGGCCCAAAGGGCCTGTTCATTCCAAGCTTTACACCTGTCTCAACTTCTTCAGGTGTGCTTATACCCTCTTCAAGGACCTTTACTGCTTCGTTCACTTCAACTGCCAGTACGTCCATCAACTGTAACTTATCCGTTGGCTCAGCCTTTGGAATATTAGCCTTCCCAGAAGACCAGTCATAGAAACCTTTTCCACTCTTTGCCCCCAGGAGACCCTTGTCAGTCATTGAGCGGAATATTTTGCACTTTCCGTAATCACTTGAAAGTTCCTGCGAGTAATAGTCCATTGAATGCACAACCGTGTCAATTCCGACATAGTCCATTAGCTCATAGGGACCCATGGGAAGCCCCTGGCCCTTGGCAAACGTATCAACTTCTTCCGGCTTTGCCATATTTTTATCCAGAACCAGACAGAAGAGGAGCCCCTCTGGAGCACTGATTCTGTTCACAACAAAACCCGCACTGTCTTTAAGCACTCGAATCGGTGTTTTCCCGATCTTTTTGACTAGGTCCAGTGCAGCATCAAATGTCTCATCCGAGGTCTTGGGGTTCCGGATCACCTCAACAAGCTTCATTATGACAGGTGGATTGAAGAAGTGAACACCCACAATCTTTTCAGGCCTTGAAGTAACATTGGCTATTTCAGTTATTTTTATATTAGAAGTATTGGTGGCCAGAATTGCATCCTTTCTGCATAACTTGTCGAGTTCCCCAAAGATCTTTTTCTTTAGGTCGACCATTTCGGGCACAGCTTCAATGACCATGTCCGCCGTTGTGACTATGCTCTTCATATCTGATCCGAAAGTGATGGAATCCATCACAGCCTTCATTCTATCACTATCAAGCTTGCCTGACTTGACCAGCCTCTCTAAGCTTTTTCCAATGAGGCTTTCTCCCTTCTTCAGCGCCTCTGGGTAGGCATCAAAAACCTTGACTTTGTAGCCTGACAGAGCCAGAACTTCTGCTATGCCATGACCCATTACGCCGGCGCCTATAACTGAGATCTCCTTGATCTCCACACAGATCACTTCCTGGCTTTGTCTATTAAGCTGGTGAGTTTCTGTGCGCTGATTACGTCTCCTGACACCTTAAGCTTCCCGCTCATGAATGCCTGTATGGGGTTCAGGTTCCCTGAAAACATGTCGACCAGGACCGCACCAGTTGCACTGATAGTTGCGGTTGGGGAGGCGTGAGTTCCGTCCTTCAAGGATACAGTTCCCCCGTTGATTTCAACATAGTATGGTTCTTCATCGGACACATTGAACTGGAACGACTTATCCATTGAGGCTATCTCCTTTTTGACCGCTTCGGACTTTTGTGCCATCTCCACTATAGGTGCAAGAGCTTCCTTTGAAGTCATTATATTAGGAAGTCACCGTAGGAGATAACATTTTAGATTCCTTGAGAAACATGCTAGCAGATAAGACTCCATTGTGTTGGCTATGGGAGCGATCGGTTCTCAAAGAAAGCCAGACAACCGCGCATGAATTTCTTCTGGAGACGATGTTTAATAATGCGCATTAAAGCCACAATTTTTGTTTTCCGACTTGCTAGCACCGCAGTGCAATCCTCAAACAAGGGTTAAGATAATTTTTAGAACATCTTGATAATTCCCAAGGGAAAAATCCATGGAAATTTATCCTGAAAGATCCGTAGCAAGAAGGGCAATACTCGCTTCTTGGCTCGGCTGGCTTATGGATGGTTATATTTCGATCGCTTACCTAGTGCAGGCTTCATATTTCATAGGTCTTTTCTTCCCCAAAGGACTTGGTATTCTTTACTACTTATTCTTCGTGTTCAGCGGTGCTGTGAGAGCCTTAGGCTCCGCAGTCCTGGGCAATTACATTGGGGACAAACTTGGCCGAAGAAAAATGATGGTCGTAACAGTCTCAGTTTTTTCAGCTTCTGGAGCTTCAATTGGTCTCCTTCCAACCTACACTCAGGCCGGTCTGTTGGCCCCCATTCTTCTTGGGGTGCTTCTAGTGATAATGGGCCTCTTCGCTGGTGCAGAATATGGTGGCGGAACAGCACTGTCTATGGAAAATATCCCACCAGAAAAAAGGAACCTCGTTGGAGCCTTTGTGCAGGGTGGATTTGGCACAGGCTATGCAATACTTGCAGTCGTTTTCTTCTTGCTGAGTTCACACCTTTCCACTGCACAGTACATCTCCTACGGCTGGAGAGTGCTGTTTCTCTCCAGTGGTATAGTAGGACTCATAACGCTCCTGGTGCGTAGAATCACTTCCGAGACTAGGGTCTTTGAAGAGGCCAAGGAACAAGGAGAGATTGCAAAGGCACCCCTTCTTTCATTCCTGAGAGAGCAATGGATTGCTGTTCTTTCAGTGTTGCTAATCACTGGTTCCCTCCTTTTCGTCAACACAGCAACATTCTCGCTCTATCCGACACTCCTTTCAGTGGTAAACGGATTTTCTGGACCGACAGTAGGAGAGTCTCTCATATTGATCAATGCGCTTTCCGTAGTTGCTGTAGTGCTAGGTGGATTCATCGCCTCCCGGTCAAGGAAAAAGATGCCCTACATGCTGGCATATTCAATTGCATTTATTGCGGTTAGCGTGGCTATTGCTTCATCAACATTCAGCCTGAATTTCGCCACTGTGACCATAGGATTCATACTTCAGGGCTTTGTGGAGGGAATGATATTCTCAACGCTGCCTGCATTTCTTTCAGAGATATTCAGCAAACGCTTCAGGACTACTGGTGTTGGGATTGTGTACAACGTGGGTTCTGCCATAGGGGCAACAGCTTTGATACTGATACCATTCTATTCAGAAGTCGGAGGAATATGGATTCACGCTTACCCCGTTTGGCCAATATCAGTCCTGGCAGCATCCACTATTCTCCTAGCGGGCATAGTCCTATCCTGGCGCCTTTACGAGGTCAAGATAGAGAAGAAGGATGCCATAGTGGATTGATCCAGAGAATTTGTACTTCGATAACCGATCTCTTCCTGGGACTGAATGTGGGCCTGAATCTTTTCGAGGCCATCCAAGATCACACTGTAGAATGAAATTCAAATTCAAGGCGGGTTTATGAGGGAGCAAAAAAAAGGCTCCCCTTCGCTGTTTAGAAAATTACTGCCAAAGTAAAATCAGAGTTGGGAATAAGCTTCCTGTACGTAGTCAGCAAACTGGTCGTCCGGGTATGCTCCAACGAACTGGACGCTTCCATTTATGACTATGTGGGGAACGCTAGAGACTCCAACTTCCTCTGCTTCGTTGCTAAATTCCAGTGACTCTATCATTTCGCCTGTTATGTTTTTGTTAACCAGCGCGAATTTGTGGGCTGTTCCAACTGCCTTCGGGCAGTATGGACATGTCGGTGTGACATAAACTTGAATTTTTACTGGCTTGTCTATTTTGGATATAACTTCCATTGCCTTGGAAGAGATGTCGGCCTCGCCCTTACTGACATTCTTGAGATCCTCCATGAGAGACCCAAACTCGTAACCTGAGGGAAGACCGTAGTACCTGATCCTGCCATCGGCTTCTCCGCTTCTTGCCACAACAGTTGCTGGATACTTGTCCACACCGTACTGCTCTGCCTTCTCCTTTTCATCCTCGAAAACATATGATACAAAGTTGATCTTTTCAGAGAGCTCCGCTACTTCCTCCGCAAGCTGCACAGATTCTTTGCAGTATTTGCATTCAGAGTCGTTTGACGTGAACACAACCAGGTCCACATTTTCCGTCATATTTTTCTTGAATTCGTCTGTAAGATATTGTCTGTCTTCTTCTCTAATTAGCGGCATAATTTGTTTATTTTCGCATGTTATTTCAATGTTACTATACAGAGTTGTTCAAAGTGCAGCGAGCGCCTGCGAGATCAACTATGTTACAAGCTGAATGTATGGGCTCACAAATGAGTTCAAAGGCTTGGAAAGAGGTAGACCACCAATGCTGTCATAAATAGAAGTCCGCCTATCGTGTAATCCATGCCGCTAGATGACATTTCTGAGATCCTTTTGCCAAGAGTACCAGACGAGAGAATGATCATTACAGTCAGTGAAGCAGTGCTGGCAAGCAGGAAAGAAAGGAAGACAGCCCATAGTTCTGCGAGTGGCAGGTTGATTCCTGACAATATTATTGGCACAAGTGCAAAATCTGGTATGATGCTAACGGCAAGAACAGATCTTGTCACATACGTTTTTACTTCAGAAGACTCCCTGATGCCATTGACGACGAAATAAATCCCCACGACAGTAAGCAGTGCTGTTGATGCTAGCACCAGATCAAGCTCAGAGAGGCCCAATAAGCTCCCCCCAATGACCAGGGCGATAAGTGCCAGAATTCCTGAAGTCAAAGCATGCGTTGCGCCCAGGAGTGCAGCAATCCCGTACTTCTTTGCTTTATTGTAACCATGCTTGACTGACACCGATAGAAGTGGAACCCAGTGATCTGGGGCCACCATGTGCACAGAGGCAATAGCAAAGGCAACTGCAGCCAGGAAGAGGAAGTCTGTCAACAACTCCCCTATTCTCAATCCACCATAAACCATTTCGCCCAATAGTGCACGGCGAATTCCAAAAAAAGACGAAATGACTAGGTGTTCGGTAAGTCGCCAATATGTGTGTCATCATAAGTGACTTATGATGCAGCAAAAGATTTCCTCTGAGATTGAAATGCATTAGGATTACGGATATCGGTTTATATCTACCCGTTTAATAGAAACGAGGTAACAGCCTTGGAAATTGTGAAAGAGGATGTTATTATCCTTGGCGGAGGAATGGCAGGCCTTAGAGCCGCAATTTCAGCCGTAGAGAAGGACAAGGGAATAACTGTTGGTCTTGTCTCGAAACTTTATCCCCTCAGATCGCACTCAGTAGCCGCTGAGGGAGGCACCAGTGCAGTCCTAGATGCAGCAGACAGCTATGACCTCCACTCCTATGACACTGTAAAGGGGAGTGACTATCTTGCAGACCAGGACGCAGTGGAGGAATTTGTGAAACTAGTGCCAGAACAGATATACACCACCGACCACTGGGGGTGCCCTTGGAGCAGGGATGAAGAGGGAAAGATATCTCAGAGGGATTTCGGGGGTTTGAGTTTTCCACGTGCAGTTTTCGCTGCTGACAAAACAGGTTTTCACGTAATGCAGACTCTGTTTGGTCGCTGCATGAAATATGACAGGATTCATTTCTACAACGAATATTTTGCAACTTCCCTGAAGGTGGTGCAGAACGCCTTCAATGCGCTCACCACAATAAACATGAAAACAGGGGAATTTACGGTCTTTCAGGGAAAGGCTTTGATTTTCGCGGCGGGCGGGGCAGGGAGAATGTACAGATTCAGCACATGCTCTCATTCCACCACTGGAGATGGGTACGCCCTTGCATTCAGAGCAGGCATTCCCTTGAAGGACATGGAATTTGTGCAATTCCACCCGACTGGCATGGTTCCATCAGGAATACTCATAACTGAGGCAGCCAGGTCTGAGGGTGGGTACCTTCGCAATTCTGAGGGAAAGAGGTTCATGGAAAAATATGCCCCTACAAAGCTTGAAGAAGCACCTAGAGACATAGTTTCAAGGGCAATGATGTGGGAGATAGAAGCAGGAAGAGGTGTGAAGGGAAAGTACGGAGATATTGAATACATCAACCTCGACCTGAGACATATTGCAGACAAGCTTGAAGAAAGACTGCCCATGATAACTGAAATAGCTAGAAAGTTCAATGATATTGATGCTACAGAGGAAATGATACCCGTTCATCCCGCAACGCACTACACCATGGGCGGCATTGATGTCAATATACAGACCGAGACATCAGTCAAGGGCATTTTTGGTGCGGGAGAGAATGTCGCCATAAGCATACATGGCGCAAACAGGCTTGGGTCAAATTCGACGAATGAATGCCTCGCACTTGGAAAAGTTGCCGGAGAAAAGGCAGTAGAGTGGGCGTCTAACCATAGAATGCCTGACCTTGACCGAGTCGAAGTGGAAGCCGAAGAGAAGAGGATATGGGACGAATTGATCGAGAGAAAAGGGGGAGAGAATGTAGCTGAAATAAGGGATGTCTTGGGAAGGACTATGGTTGCAAATGTTGGAGTATTCAGGACCGGAGACAAACTTGAGAAGGCCGTAAGGGAGATTAAGAGCCTGAGGGAGAGATTCAAGAATATTTCGATAGGAGACTCATCCAGGATCTTCAACATGGAGCTCCAGTGGGCATTCGAGGTAGGGAACATGCTGGATCTTGCTGAGACTGTGGCACAGGGTGCACTGCTCAGGAAGGAAAGCAGGGGAGCACACTACAGGAATGACTTCCCGGACAGGGATGACACAAACTTCCTGAAGCACACAATAGTACGATACAGGCTGGATGGGCCAGAATTTCAATATGAACCTGTGAAAGTGACCAAGTGGAAACCTGCAGCGAGGGTCTACTGAGGTGGCATAATGAGTGAGGGGGAATATGAATTTAGGATTAAGAGGCAGACAGGAGGCGGTGATGTCACATATTCCGAATACAGTGTGCCAAGAAAATCCATATCAACCGTGCTTGAAGGTCTGATATATATCAAGGAGCATCTCGACCAGAGCCTAGCGCTGAGATACTCTTGCACAATGGAGATCTGCGGAAGCTGCTCCATGGAGATCAATGGGAAGCCAAGGATGGCTTGTTCAACGATCGCATCAAAGCTCAGGTCATCTAAGATCACTGTTGAACCAATAAAGCATCTCCCTGTGATACGTGACCTCGTTGTGGATATGGCACCTTTCTTCGACAAGTACAGGACAGCCAAACCATATATTATCAGGGAAAAGGAGGGGCCCTACAGTGCAGAACTGAGACAGACACCTGAAGAATTTGAAAAATACGAAAAGTACTCCATGTGCATCAAGTGTGGTCTCTGTCTCGCTGCATGCCCAACTGCGGGAACAGATCAGAACTACATTGGTCCAGCCGCATTAGCCTCTGTGCTCAGATTCAACTTGGACAGCAGGGACCAGGGCACCCGGTACAGACTGCAAGTCATAGACAATGAAGAGGGTGCATCGAGGTGCCATTTTGCCGGAGAGTGCACTGAAGTTTGCCCTAAGGAAGTCAACCCTTCATTCGCAATTCAGAAAGTCAGAACTCAGACATTGGGCCTTGAGCTAAGAAATATCTTCAGGAGGCCCCGAAAATGACAGAAACTAGAGAGGGCGTCCTTAGCTGGTTCAAGTTCAACAGAAAGGGAATAGGTTATTTTGCCTACAGCATGCACAGGTTCTCCGGCATCGTCATAGCTGCATACCTCTATCTTCATCTTGCAGTGCTTTCCAACCTTCTTCGTGGCCAGGCGACATTCAACGATCTTGTTCGTTCTATGGGCTATGGTCCCTTTGGGATTTTTGTAATGTTGGATGTACTGCTGTCAGTTGTCATCTTCTACCATGGTGCAAATGGTGTGAGGTTGATGTTGAACGAGATGGGCGTCGGACTCAACCGCCATAAATTCATGTTCTTTGCACTGGAGTCTGCTGCAATGATCCTGATGCTCCTGTTCCTGTACTTCGCCTGGCAGGAAGTCCTTGCTGGAAGTGGGGTATGATGACTGAGGCGCTTAACTCTTCAGGGATAATGGGCAGATCTTATTCTACTCTCGCGTGGTTCTTCCAGGCATCTACTGGAATTTTTCTTATATTTTTCATGGGAGTGCACCTATATGTGGCTCACATAAATGGAGGCGCACCAGTTGAGCTATTCGCGTCAATAATACAGAATCTCTCCAATCCATGGTGGTTTGCATTCTTCATTGCCTTTGTCTGGGTCATTTCCTTTCACGCACTCAACGGCCTAAAGGCAATTGTATATGACCTGGGAGTCTCCAAAGGTACGCGGAAATTGGTTTCCTGGGCTTTCATATTTGCGTATTTCATCACAGTTATCTACAGCACTTACCTGACTATTATCGTAGCTGGAATGACACCTTGACCAACTAACGAAGAATGATCTTCGCGTCTGCGACTATTGCATCCTTCCCGCTCAGGATGACTGGATTCAGGTCAAGCTCTTCAATATCTTCGCCATAGTCTAGTGCAAATTGTGAAATTTTTGTGATAAGATCAACAATGTTGGATCTGAAGACACTCACCCCACGAAAACCGTTCACAAATCTTTTGACTGCAACCTCATCGATCATATCTTCGGCGTCGAATTTGTCGATTGGCAGCAGCCTGAAAGTGACATCATTGTAAAGTTCTGTGTATATGCCCCCCATTCCAAGCATCATGACCAATCCTAGCGCTTCGTCCCTCACGACGCCGATAATGATCTCGACGCCACTTTCCGCCATTTCTTCTACAAGAAATTCACTTCCCGGGAAACGGCTGCTCATTTTGTCGAATTCTTCCCTCAGCTGAGCCAAGTTCATGATTCCAGTTTTCACGCCTCCGGCTTCTGTTTTGTGGAGAATTGTGGGATCAGAAACTTTCAGTACCAGCGGGTACCTTAACTTGACCTCATCTTCTATTTTCTTCGTTTTGTAGCCCTTTGGAGTAGAAATACCGTATGAAGAAAGCAAGCCTTTCAATGCCTTTTCCCCAGTGCCCTCTCCAGCAATTCTTTTGACTGATCCCGGCCCGGTCATTACAGACCCCTCCTTTCAAGAAACGAACTGTAGGAAAACAGTGCCTTTGCTGCTTTTACGGTTCTCTGTACTGATGGATAGGCGGGTATCTTGCGCTTTTCGAATTCTACTATGAGTTCCCTAGAAATCCGGGATCCGAGTAATCCAACGATCACTGGCTTCTCCGCATCTTTGTACTTTGCAATAATATCGACCACTCCTGAGCTCATCTTAGGCGTTTGCGGCAACGGATAGGCTATTATCCCATCCACACCACCATCTGATTGAAGTGCTGAGATCACTTCCCCGAAATTCTCATTTGATCCTTCTGCAGTAAGGTCTATAGGGTTATTTGATGAAGCGAAGGGCACTAGTCTTTCCCGTATGTAATTCTTAGTGCTGTCGGAGAGCTTGGCGAGCCTCATACCTGCTCCATTTAGGCTTGAAGAAACGTAATCCGCAGTTATCACTCCTACGCCTCCCGCAGTTGTGATGATTGCAATTCTGTTTCCCTTCATCCTTTTGGAGTAAGCAAGAACCTTTCCATAATCCATCATTTCAGTCTCATCAAACGCCCTGACTGCTCCAGACTGCCTGATTGCACCATCTATGATTGCGTCGTCAGATGCCATAGCCCCTGTATGTAAAGATGCAGCCACTGCTGATTCCTTTGTTCTACCTGACTTCAATATTACAACCGGTTTCAGCGGGGTGGTTTCTCTCACTTTATCAAAGAACTCCTTGCCTTCAGGTATGCTCTCCAGGTAGAGCACAATGCTTTTCGTTATCTTGTCTGAAGAAAAATGATCCAGGAGCTCAATCTCATTGAGGTCCGCTCTGTTGCCCAAATTCAAGAAAGCAGATATTCCAACTCCATACTCCGATACGCTGTCCATTGTCAGAAGGCCCAAGGCTCCGCTCTGGGAGATGAAACCTATGTTGCCGGGCGGGAGAAATGAGATTCTCCCCCAGGGTGTTAGGGAGGTGTTAACTCCACTATGCGGAAAGTATACCCCCAGTGTGTTTGGACCTAACAATCTGGTCTTAGTTCCTACTATCATTTCCTTAAGATTCTTCTCCTTCTCGCATCCTTCTTCCCCCAGTTCAGAGAATCCTCCAGCTATTATGATGACATAATTGACTCCTATCTTAATGCAGTCCCTCAGTGCATCAGTGACTTTACTTGCAGGCAACGCTATCACTGCAAGCTGCGGGATTGGATCAAGCTGAACAATAGAGTTGAAGCTTTTCATGCCCATTATCTCAGCTCCCGAAGGGTTGACCAACAAAATCTTTCCCCTGTAGCCAGAGTTCAGCATATTTTGGAGTACAGCATTTCCGATCTTTGACGGATTTTGGGAGGCTCCAATGATGGCTACAACACTAGGGTCAAAAAGACTGCTCAGCATGGGATGCAGAAATTTGGATTGTTCTTAAAGTACGAGGCTCAATATGTTTATTCTGTAACTTGCCTTGCAATTCATTTGCCCAAGAATAGCTGATGAACAAGCCATAAATAGATTGAATTTGCGAGTATATTGATACATGCTTTTCCTTAAATACTTGGCTAATTCGCCTTGAATTGCCAAAGCCAAATTCAAGCAAACTCTTAAGCATGGCATCGATTGGAGATTACTTCATTTAGTTGTATAACTATTATCACAGCAACACACTCGAACGCGAATATTTTAATATGCCCTGATATATTCTAACCAGGTTACATGAAAAGCGGAGATCCTTTGAAAGTTTGGCCCGATGTTCCTGTAAAGGCATACATGCAACTGACGGACAACGAAAAAAAGAAACTCAGCTCCAGGCAGATAATCATCCTGGTATGGAGCATTTTGGCTTCATTCACATACGCACTTATCTGGTACTGGCTGAATGGAGTGGCAATAAGCCCCAATCCAACTGCCTTGTCGGTTGCTCATACATATGGCTTCTCACCGGCGGAAGTTGGTTATCTGGTATCGGCGTTCGCAGCCGGATTCATAATTACCAATTTCATCTGGGGGCACCTGAATGACAATTACTGGCCATACAGGATAGTCACAATAGGCTTGGTAATAGCAGGTATAACCACCATAATCTTCCCCTACGTTCATTCCTTGAGTGGAATGATCGCGGTCAGGGTTATTGAAGGCGTATTCAACGGTGCAGCCTGGTCTGGCTTGATAAAAACAGTTCAGCTATGGTTTCCGATTGAGAAGCGTTCAAAATTCTTAGGAGTAATGATAGCAGTCTACAGTTGGGCAATATCACTTGATGAGCTTGTGGGTCAATACTTTGAGGGCATTCCCGGAGGCTGGCAAACCTGGGCGGTTATAGTTGGAATTCTGGGAATTATTGTCGGAATCATAACCTATTTCACAGCAAAGCCTTACGGCCCGATGGTCGGCCTCCCCCACCTCGACTGGGGAGACGTTCCACCTGTGAAGGACAGAAGTTTCCTTAGTGTTTCGGTGTCGCTGTACAAGTACAGGTGGATGGCACTTGCCATACTCTCAGGATTCGTCGTGATTGGCGGAGCAAATGTGATCAGCACATACTACATTCCAGACGTCCTAGGTGCGATTCAGCATCTTAGCCCTCTCCAGATAGGGTTATTCGCCACTATCTGGGGTGTTGCACAGGGTATACTCATCCTAATATTTGGGCCGCTTAGTGACAGGGTAAGGAAGAGAGTAATATTTGTGAAAATAGGAATGGGTGGCGCATTTGTTGCAATGCTTGGAGTTATATACGCCTCAATGTCAGCAGGAATGCCACTGCCCCTTCTGCTGCTCATAACAGTTGCCACGGGATGGCCATTTCTTATTGCGGGACCAATCTTTGCCCTGCTTGCAGACAGATACGGCGTCCAAATGGTAGGCGCAGCTTCTGCTCATTTCGAGGGCTTTGGCACTGGAGGGGGAGCTTTCGTTCTGCCATTTATAGTTGGTTCATTCGCAGTGACCAGTTCCTATGGCTGGATAGCAATGGCAGTGATTTTCCTTGCAATATTCCTGCTCTGGCTCCCCCAAAAGGAGTACACCGTTGGAAGATCATTGGTGGATGTTGAGACTCTTGAGAAGGAGAAGCGCGAAAAGGAAGCCGAATTTGGACTGACAAACAACTGAGCAAGTGTAAAGGATGGCGCAATAAAATGCGCTTCATACTCCATTTTTCTTTTTTTCAATTTTTGCTGTAACAGAATGTTATTTGTTCTTATGCTCATATACAAATATTATTAAAAATTCCCACTGCAAAAGCTTTTAATTTATGTGACGAATTAGAATCCTGAAGGATATGATGAAGTACGAGCATGATTTTGACTTGAACAGAAAGGAGCCATATTCTCCTGAAGAGTTCATTGACCTCATGGGAAGCATAGCAGAAGAGCGATGGGCCGGAATACATCACCCCCTTGTCAAACTCTTTCTGGAAGGAAAACTCAGCAAGGAGCAGATAAAGACATGGGCAATACAGGAGTACTGGTTTTACAAGGGCCCATCTTACTGGTCTGCTGCAGAAGCTGCCAATGCACCCACCCTTCTTGACCAGCAGATCCTGATGGACCCACTTGTCACTGAAATGGGTACCGGCGACAAAGAGTCCCATGTCACCCTCTACATGAAATACTGCAAGGCTCTAGGAGCATCCGAAGAAGAAGTCCTGAATACGCCACTTCTTCCAGGCACCGTTTCTGCGGTGATGGAATTTTACAATATCTGCAAGTTCCTCCCTCTGCCTGAGGCTTTGGCCGCTGAGAAGATAGCAGGCGAGAATGTCAATAAGATAAGGCATGAAAAGTACGTTGAGGCATATCAGAAGTACTACCCGTTTGTCCCCAAGGATGCCATGATATTCCACGCGGAGCATGTGGAAGAGGATGTGGGCCATACCCAGATCGGGCAGTACCTTGTGAAGAAGTACTCTACCTCAAAGGAAGGGCAGAACAGAATGTGGGAGGCAGAAGTAAGGTTCCTTGCTTTGCAGTGGGTTCTCTATGATTCGATCTACAGGGTAGCGGTCGAGAAGCAGGAAGTCCCGACCTTCAAAGTCAGCAAGTTCTTTCCGCTTCCATACTTCGACTCGAACGACATTCCAGTTCCCAAATTCGACTGATTTAGGAATTCAGTGGGACACATGACGGAAGGGAACGGAAAACTTGAGGGAAGGGTAGCGGTCGTCACGGGGGGCAACTCAGGCATTGGCAGGGGCATTGCCCTTGCTCTTGCAAAGGAAGGGGCATGCCTGGCAATTGGCGATGTCCTAGAAACACCAAGAGAAGGTGGAAAGGACACTGCATCGGTGATAAAGGGTAACGGCGGCAAAGCCATCTTTGTAAAAACGGATGTAACAGATGAGAGTGCTGTTGAAAATCTCGTGGAATCGGCAGTCAAGGAATTTGGCAAGATTGATGTTATGGTCAACAATGCCGGAATCACCCTAATGAAGAGTGCGCTTGATACCAGCGGTGATGAGTTCTTGAAGGTTCTTTCAGTGAATGTTAAGGGTGCATTCCTTGGTTCCAAGTATGCCTTGAAGCACATGGTTAGGAAACAGAGCGGGAAGATAATCAATCTGGCTTCCAATTTCTCGTACAATGCCCTTCCCAACCTCTCTGCTTATGTAACTTCCAAGACCGCCGTACTGGGTTTGACCAGGGCTCTGGCAGTGGAGTACGCACCTCTCGGAATAAATGTGAATGCAATATGCCCCGGGGCTACCAAGACCGAGTTCACACGCCCATTTTGGGGAAATAAGGAAGGGCTGAGTCAACTCCAATCCAGAACGCCGCTACTCAAGAATGGAGAATTCCTCGTGAAGCCTGAAGACCTAGGGAAACTGGCTGTTTTCCTTGCATCAGATGATTCAGACATGATCACAGGTGAAGGGATACTCGTTGACGGGGGATGGAGCGCCATCTGATCCCAGTGCACTGGGATAACATTTTTTTCCGCGTACTCTGCGATAATAATTTATGCAAATTTTCTCTTTAAGCCCTATGTACAGCGGAAGCAACGCAGAAGAGATCATCAGGTTGATCTCAGATTCCAAGGTATATGATCTGGGTCAGAGATACTGGAAAGGGATGCCAGTCCATCCAGCGGACCCCCCATTCGTATTTTTTCTCTACAGATACCACGAGCACACTGCCAAGCTCTTCAAGGAAATAGCCCCAGGTTTTGCAGATTCCATTGGTTACATGACCTCATCAATGCATGCTGGCACGCATCTCGATATGCCGGTCCACATGTCAAGAAACCTAAAGGTTCTCGGCGAGGATATCACCAAGTACGAGGATGACAGAGGGTACATAGATGTCCCGGAAGAACTCAAGACTGTGGACAGGGTGGACCCCATAATTAAGAGGGCAGTTCTCTTTGACGTTCCTAGAATGAAAGGAATGGACATACTTCCCGAAAGATATGAAATAACCTCAGAAGACCTGGAAAAGACGCTTGAGAAGGAAGATGTCAAGTTCCAATCTGGAGACTGTGCACTTGTAAGAACGGGATATTCCAGGTTCTTTGAAAGCGACAGCGACGCCTACCTGCACAAGTTCGCAGGCCTTGGCGCAGCTGCCGCGAAATGGCTCGTCGACCAAGGTGCATCAGTTGTTGGGATAGACAATCTTGCAGCAGGTGTCCCTAAACCCTTTGAAATACACAACATCATACTGACGGACAATGGAAGGTTCCTGATGAAGAGCCTAATGCTTGAGGAACTGGCAAAGGATGGGAAGTATGTCTCTCTTGTTTTTGTGTCCCCTCTAAGGATCAAGGGCGGGGAAGCATCACTGGTTAGGCCGGTCGCAATAGGATGAGGTGGCACTTCAACATGCCCCCATCTCAGTTTCAATAATTTTTGCCGACCCGTGGGAGAGGTTTATCATGCCGTCCGGAATAATGCTCAGTTTGTGAACAATATTATAAATAAAATCGCCCTTATCTCTGCTAGAGTGATACAATGACTTCTGATAATGGAAACTATTATGGAGACAACTGGTGGGTAAGCCCCTACAATTCACTTGCGAACAGTGAGCTGGGCCTGAAGCTCCCAAAAAAAGTGCAGCTGCACGACGTAACTCTAAGGGACGGAGAACAGACCCCCGGCATTGTGTTCAACAAAGATGACAAGGTGAACATTTCCAGGGCACTCAGCGAACTGGGTGTCCACAGGATAGAAGTGGGCATGCCTGTCATTTCCAAGGAAGAGAAGGACGCGATCAAGACAATTACATCGGAGCGGCTCTCCTCAAAGGTATTCACACTTGCGCGATTGATAAAGAACGACGTTGACCAATCAGCTGAGTCAGGCGTTGACGGAGTTATTCTCGAAACGCCCCTGGGTACTCCTAAGAGGAAACAGTTGGGCTGGACCGTTGAAAAAGCCATGGATCTCACTCTTGAGATGATAGACTACGCCAAGTCCTACGGCCTCTTTGTTTCGACATTTGGGGTCGACACAACTAGAACCGAGGAAAACATTTACATGGATTACGTAAAGTCTGTCTCCAAGACCAAGGCGGACTCAATAACTCTCGTGGATACCTTCGGCTGCATTACATACGAAGGGATGTCGTACCTTGCAGAAAAAGTTTCAAAGATAACTGACAAGCCCTTGGAAGTGCATACGCACAATGACTTCGGCCTCTCTGTTGCTGCTTCATTTGCCGCGGTTGCCAAGGGTGCCTCAACAGTTCATGTTGCCGTCAACGGAATTGGGGAAAGAACTGGAAATGCTCCACTTGATGAGATAGCTACGGGCCTGAAGTATCTCTATGGAATTGATACAGGCGTCCAGCTGAACGGAATGTTCAAGCTTTCCAGAATGGTGGAGGAGAGATCGAACTACAAACTTCCTAGCAACAAACCATTTGTCGGGACCAGGGCATTCGCAAGAGAAAGTGGGATATCGGTTGCAGGCTGGGCGAAGTTCAATCTCGGATCTGAACCCGTTCTTCCGGAAGTAGTCGGAAACCAGCACGAAGTAGTTGTCGGAAAGAAGAGCGGAAAGGGCTCAATTGAGTACAAACTTAAGGAACTTCACCTTTGGAACGACGATATAAGCGAAGAACAGCTGGAGAAGATAATGTTGCTCGTCAAGGACAAGGCACAAGCAACAAAGCACGAGGTCTCAGAGTCGGACTTCAGGGGCTTCGCAAAACAAGTGTTGGGATAAAACCCATCTACATTTTTTTAGCCATATCATTGAAACCCTTTAGATTACAGTGTGATTCTGTGACATTCTTTAAATAAGCATTCTCAATTTTCTCCCCGGTGAATAAATGAGTTGGGGAAAAGCTCCGGGGAGCCCGGACGTTCAAAAAGAAATTGACTGGAAAAGAAGATCCACACCTCCAGGGAAAAGACTCGATGGCCAGTACGCCTTGGTCACCGGTGCCTCCAGAGGTTTCGGGCGGACCATTGCCCTCGCTCTAGCAGATGAGGGTGCTCATGTCGCAGTTAATTACAACAGGTCAAAGGACGACGCTGAGAGGGTCGTCAAAGAGATTGAAGGAAAGGGAGTCAAGGCAATAGCCATTCAAGCTGATATACGAGACAGGAAGCAGGTAATTGCCATGGCTGACAAGTTATGGAACGAGTGGGGAAGGCTCGACATATTGGTGAACAACGCTGGGGAAACTGCCGCAAGTATGCAGTCTTGGAGGGACATGGATGACGATATAATTGACGAGACCCTTGACCTGGACGTCAAAGGAACGCTTTACTGCCTGCATGAATTTGGAATGAGGATGCTTGACAAGCAGAAGGAAGGCACAATAGTCAATGTGGCTTCCAATGTCATAGTAACGGGAAGCCCCAGATCTCCTGTTTACGCTGCCGCCAAGTATGGCATCATTGGGCTGACAAAATCATATGCCCTCGCATTCGCACCCTTTGTTAGGGTAAATGCAATGGCCCCTGGATACATGGACACTCCGTCACTCAGGGCAAGGAAAGACTGGACCGATGAAAGAAGACAATTCATGGTGAGCCAGACTCCCCTTAGATCTATAGGAAAACCGGATAATATAGCCTATACTGCGGTATTTCTGGCATCACAAGACTCTTTCCACATGACAGGAAACACGCTACTTTGTGACGGTGGTTTCGGGATGGTAGGGGCCTAACCCATACCTACTTTATTTGAACAACTGGTGATTTGATGAGTGATAAATCAACAAAAAGCATAGCCGACCGTATAGACTTGCAGTATCTGAAGGACACAGTGATTGATATGGTAAACATACCAAGCCCCACTGGCAGCGAGCAGCTAATGGGGGAATATGTTGCCAAGAAGATGAAGGAACTCGGCATGGACGTAATCTGGCAGGATGTGGAAGAAGGCAGACCAAATGTAATAGGCATCCTCCGAGGAAACGGCACAGGGCCTTCTCTTGAATTTGACGGTCATCTTGATGTCTCATTCACCGGTTCTGAAGACTTCATGTCTGGAGGTGCCTCTGCACCTAGCGCTTCCCTGAGAGAAGTCAACGGAGAGGACTGGATTTTCGGTGTCGGAAGCTTCAACATGAAGGCAGCACTTGGGGCATATCTTGCAGCCGCTAAGGCCATTGTTGATTCTAAGACCAAGCTAAAAGGAGACCTTGTTATATCTGCTACCTGCGGGGAGATAGAAGAGACACAGGTGGATGATTTCAAGGGCAAGCAATACAGAGGCTATGGTGCCGGTGCGAAGTATGCAACCTCACACGGCGTGCTTCCTGATTATGCGGTACTTGGCGAACCCACCGGCCTTAACTTGATGATAGGTCATTTCGGATCATTCTGGGTAAAACTAACTGCCCGAGGAGGAACAGTTGTGCACACAGCTTGGTCCAGGGATACTACAAACAAGATCGAGCAGTTCAGTAAGGTAATATCCCGGATATCTAATTGGAAAAAAGAGTTTGCAGATAAAACATCATATAAGGGATACAATGGAATTGTGAACATCGCAGCTATCAATGGAGGAAGACCGTGGAAAGGATCCAGAACCCCAGATTCTGTCTCTATGTACATGGATATTAGGTATCCTCCAGATTGGACTGCCCAAAGTGTGAAGAAGGAAGTAGAGAATCTTGTAGAGTCCCTAAACATAGAAGATCCTAGTCTGGAACTCGTTGCCCAACCATATGCAATAAACCCGCCTACAGAAGTAGAAGACAGCTCTCCAATTGTGAAGGCAGTGAGAGACGCGCATAAGAAAGTACTAGGAGAGGAGCCCGGGACTACTTACGAGCTCTGGTATTCTAACGCACCGAGCTTTAATGCCCTTGGAGCAAGTGCCATAAATTATGGACCCTCTGGAAGAAAAAGAATTGAAGGACTGACCCTTTCTGACAAGGACAGAGAATACATCAATGTTGACGATCTTCATCAATGTACAAAGGTATATGCGTTACTAGCTTCTGACGTATGCTCCAGGGATAGATGACAAACAATTGTCAGAGAACCCGGAAAGTGACTTAAAATATATCAATCTAATTTTTTAATTCGTTTCATTGATTATTTTAACGGTGTTTTAGAAAGATTTCCTTCAGACTTGACGCGCTAAAGGTCGAGAAATTTTCCTTCCTTAAGAGTAATATACAATTCAAAAGGAATCAATGGAATTAAATATAGAACCATGTTTATGAAATCATTGATATAATTTTGTTGTGGAAAATTCCCTGAATTATAGTTTTAACAGAATATTTAATAATAAGAAAAACGTAAAACTTCTATGGCTTCTGAAGCTGATAAGGTAGGCAAGGAGGAATTAAGCAATCTCCAGGAAGCCGCCAAAGAGGAGAGTGGCGGTTATATTGTATTCCTTCTTGTCGTGATCTATCTTGGCTGGGGTTTAATCAACACAGACTCGAATCTAATTTTGATTCTGTCAGGTCCTATATTGGCCGCGTTGAATCTGACTCTACAGCAATTCTCCTATATTGTGTCGGCAGGTTTTGCAGCGAGTTTCGTTCTGAGTTTATTCCTTGGACCACTCGGAGACAAGTATGGAAGAAGGTTTGTCCTTCAACTGACTCTGATAGGAACTGGATTTTTCTCCGTGCTACAGTATTTCATAAACAGCTTCCTTGGCTGGTTTGGAATCAGGATTGGAGCCGGGGCATTCACTGGTGGTGAGTGGGGGTCCGGAGCTACTGCACTTTCAGAGACAGTCGATAAGAAGTACAGGGGATTCGTTCTATCCATAATGCAGTCTGGCTGGGTTTTCGGCTATGGACTTGCAAGCGTGATCTCTCTGTTTGCAATAACAGTATACGGTTCAGCTGAGGGCTGGAGAGTAGCCTTCCTTTTCGCATTCCTTCCCGCACTGCTTGTAATAGCTCTAAGGTTCAAGGTTAAGGATCCTGAGAGATTCAAGCACATGAAGGATGTCGAGAACGCTACCAAGGGCAAGAACAAAGAAATGCTTTCCGAATTGCTCAATGTCCACAAAGTGAACACAGCAATGGTTGGAATGCCAAGCTACAAGCAGCTCTTTTCAAAGGACCTTGTAAGAATGACAGTTGTGATTGCATTCTGGAACTTCATAACGACTGGAATTGCTATCACATCTAACACGTTCCAGCCGACATACTTTGAGGCACAGTTCAGTTTCAACGCAGTAACCACCATGTTTCTGATAGTATCATTCGCTGGAATAATTGGGTATATCGCAAATGGCGTCCTCAACGACAAAATTGGTGCAAAATACTCCATAATGATATTTGCCGCAATTGAGGTAATAGGGCTCATATTCCTTGCATATTACACTGGAAACAGCATGACGAGACTCTACATATTCTACATAATATTCTTCCTTGCTGAGAACGGCCAGTTCTCTGGTTTGATAAGGATGAATACTGAGAATTTCCCAACAAGAGTAAGAGTGACCGGTGCTGTTTGGGGAGGAGCCTTCTGGAGCCTTGGACAGGCAGTGTGGCCTCTTTTGTTCGGTCAGGCGCTTGCCCTGTTTGGTGTATTCTCTGCAACTGGAATCAGTATTGCGCATTTCAACAATGCATGGCTGTACGTTGAGATAATACCAGAAATAATTGCGATTATCATCTTCTTCTTCGTGATGAAGAATACTCCACCGAGGAAGGAGCTTGAAGAGATCGCGACCTGATGCTCTGAAAAGACATCAGTACACCATTTTTTTAATACATTTTTCAATACCATGATGGAGTTTTCAAATGGACGCCAAACAAGGTGAAATACTTTTCAAGAAACAGGGCAGCTGCATAACCGTAGAGATTAACAGGCCAGAAAAAAACAACGTTCTTGACAATACACTCAGAAAGAAGATAGTTGAATATCTGAAGGATTATGAGAAGGATGGCAGCATCAAGTGTGTCGTCTTCAGAAGCAACGGAAAAAATTTCAGTGCAGGGGCTGACCTGAATTACCTTCTTTCGATCGATAAGTCTACGGTTGAGGAATACACCAACTATGTCAGAACTTTTCTCGATTACATCCAGAATTATCCAAAGGTTACCATTGGTGCGGTTCAAGGGATTGCTGTTGGGGGTGGACTTGAGCTCATCCTTGCCTTAGATTTGGTAGTGGCAGCAGAGGATTCCAGATTCGGCCAGACTGAGCTGAATGTCGGATTAATACCAGGCGGAGGAGGTACCCAAAGGCTCCCTAGAACAGCAGGTCTTAGAATGGCGCGAGAGATGATATTCACAGGAAGGCTCATAAGCGCACAGGAAGCCTTGGATTGTGGCATCATAAACAGAGCCGTCCCGGAGACCTCCTTGATGGAAGAGACTATGAAAATGGCAGGCAGAATCTCTCAGAAGAGCTCTCTCTCGATCTCCCTAGCAAAGGAGGCAATAAACAGTCAGTGGAAACCTTTGGAAGATGCCTTTTCACTGGAAACCAGGCTTTATTCGCAGATACTCCTCCATAATGACGGAAAGGAAGGTATCAAGGCCTTCCTGGAGAAGAGAAAGCCTTCATACAATGAATGAGTGGAATTTGAAATTACTTCTTGTTCACCATAATTGTATGCTCTACTTCCATGACCACGTTCCCATCCTGATTAACAACTTCTGAGTGAAGGGTCACAATACCGTTTTTGTCTCTCTCCTTTTTTTCTTTCACCTTAGTCTCGCAGGTAATTGTATCCCCTATCTTGACGCTCTTCTTTGCCTTGAACCCGGATCCTAGGAGAGCGACGAACCCTTTTTCAAAAGGTGCGCTGGGAAACAGGTATATCAGACCTGTTGCCATAGATGCCGTCAAATAACCCGGAGCTATTCTACCACCGAAATTGGTCTTTTTTGAATATTCCTCGTCAAGGAATAGAGAGTTGTGTGCTCCCGTCATTGTGGAAAAAAGGACCACATCAGCCTCCGTGATGGTTCTTCCTTTGGATCTTTCGATGAAATCTTCCTTGAATTCTTCGAAATACATGAAAAAGTATCGTTGAAGGCGATAATATGTTTTCTTGCGCGCAACTTATTAATCAGAGCAAGTATGCTTTCAGTTCAGCATAGTCTCGAACGCTGTTCCGGGGCAAATTAACCTCCTCCATTTAGATGAGTTATCTTTTCCACTCAATGCACTGATTTTCTTGGACTTAGCAGAATGTTTCCTCTGAAGCGGTTTTTCACTGAAAAATTTTTTAACAGCAAAGCACATTCCACAGTATGAGACCTAGACCCTTTTCCCTCCACAGGCCAGAGACCCTCAAGGAAGCTTCTGAATTTCTTTCTTCGCATGAAGATGCTAAACCTTTGGCTGGTGGGCAGAGCCTGATACCTATGATGAAACTGCGAATCTTCTCCCCGGAGGAGTTAGTATACATAGGACACTTGCCTGAGATGCAGCCTGGAGTAAAGCAGGAAGGTGATAACATACTGATTAATTCCATGACGACACACGACATGGTCCACCACAATGAGACTATCAGGAAACATCTTCCTGTACTGTCCGAGGCAGCTGGAGCAATAGCAGACCAGCAGATAAGGAACAGGGGGACAATTGGTGGCAATGTTGCTCACGGAGATCCATCCACCAACCTTTCTGCAGCACTTCTAGCCCTAAATGCAACAGTATTGGCAAGCGGTAAGGATAGAAAGAGGGAGATTCCGATAGACGAGTTCTTCGTTGATCTTTTCCTGACGGCCCTTGAACCAGGGGAGATAATAACAGGGTTCCGAGTGCCACTTCCAAAGAATTCCAGGCAGAAATTTATGAAATTCACTAGATCAGATACCGCTTTCCCTCTGGCATTTGTTGCTGCAAACCTTCAGTTGGAAGGAGGGGCAGTCAAAGCCGCCAGGCTCGGGTTGGGTGTGGCTGCTGCAACACCCATTAGGGCGCCAGCGGCAGAGGAATATCTTAAGGGTAAGAGGCTGAATGATGATGTCATTCTAGAAGCTTCTGAGATTGCAACAAGAGACCTTGACCCCCCAGGCGATGTCCATGCATCACCGGAATATAGGAAAAACCTGCTGAAGGTCTTAACAAAAAGGTGCTTGAAATCAATTTCTGAGGAGGTGAAAGCGTGATGGAAGGACTTGTGAAGGTTAACATTAACATAAATGGCAAGAGTTATTCGGAAGATGTAGAACCACGCCTGCTCCTGGTGGATTTCATCAGAGATGTGGCAAAACTTAAGGGAACTCACATAGGTTGCGATACGACCAGCTGTGGTGCCTGCACAGTCATAATTAACGGTGTTTCAGTCAAATCCTGCACTATGTTTGCCTTTGAGGCAGACGGCAAGAAAATACAGACAGTTGAGTCACTTGCGAACAACGAAAAGTTGCATCCCCTGCAGGAGGCATTCTGGGAACATCATGCGCTACAGTGCGGTTATTGCACTCCTGGCATGTTAATGTCCTCCGTATTCTTCTTGAACAGGAATAGCAACCCTACTGAAGAAGAGATACGTGAGGGAATTGCGGGGAATATTTGCAGATGCACCGGTTACATCAACATAATAAAAGCGATCAAGGAAGCGGCTACTAAGGTAAATGTCCAGAAAGGGAAGGCCTGATGGAAATGCCGCAGAAGACAGAGCTTGTAAGGGAGAAGACCTCTGAAGAGGCACAGGGCAGCTTCAAATACATGGGAAAACCAACCAAGGTGAATGAAGACCTTATACCATTACAGGGAAAGGGCCAATACCTTGATGATGTGGATCTTCCCGGCACGCTTTACCTAGCATACACCCAATCTCCCTATGGTCATGCGAGGATCAAGAAGATTGATGCCAGCAAAGCAATGGAGCTGCCCGGCGTACACTACGTTCTTACGGGAGAAGAACTCAGCAAGAACACATCCCCTTTCATGCAGATAGCACCTCCCCCGTCTGGAAATCTGAAGGATTACCCACTTGCTGTGGGCAGTGTTAGATATTTTGGTGAACCAGTAGCAGCTGTCGTAGCTTCAGACGTATACACAGCAGAAGATGCTGCTGAACTTGTTGAAGTGGAGTATGAACCACTTCCCGTAGTGACTGATGCAGAGCAGGCACTGAAGGACGGCGCACCTGTTCTTCATGAGTCAGTGGGAAACAACGAGGTCTGGAGGGGAGTTTGGGATCTTGGTGATGTCGAGAAGGCGCTGAGAGAAGCTGATGTTGTAGTGGAGGACACCGTAAAGACACACAGATATGCTGCGGTTCCACTGGAAACTAGTGCCGTTCTTGCCAGTTATGACGAAAGCACAGATACCATTACTGTTAACAGTGTCAATCAGATGCCAATGTTTTCTTTGCCAATAATTTGTGCAGCTCTTAGGATGCCAACATCAAAATTCAGGATGCTTCTTCCGACCAATGTAGGCGGTGCATTTGGAGGAAAAATCATCAATTTTACCCATATTACAGTGGTAGCCTACCTTTCAAAGTTCCTGAAAGCGCCTGTTAAGTACGTGGAGAACAGATCCGAAAACATAATGTCAGGAACTCACAACAATGAAAGGATATTCCATGTAAAGATAGGCGTAAAGAAAAATGGACGAGTGACAGGAATAAAGATGGACGCCATAGACAATTGTGGCGCTTATCCAAGGTATGAGCCAGCAGGGGCTGTCATTTGGGCTCAGGTAGTGCCGGGAATCTACGATGTCCAGAATGTGTATGTAGATTTCAGACAGGCCACTACAAACAAAGGTCCCACTGGGCCCGTGAGAGGCTATTCCAGAATCCAGCACAACTTCATGTGGGAGAGGATGATGAACAGGGTAGCCCAAAAACTCGAACTCGATCCTGCTGAAGTGAGGAGGATCAACCTGATCCGTGCAGACCAGATGCCCTACGAGGGACCAACAAGAACGATCTATGATGGAGGGGATTACCACAAAGCCTTTGACACTCTTTTGGAAACCATCGATTACTATAATTGGAGGTCGAAGCAGAAAGAGGCCAGATCAAAGGGAAAACTGATTGGAATAGGCCTCTCTGCTGTCATAGACTCAGGCGCTAACAACTTCGGGCAAGTAAAGATCATAAACAAGAACTTCCCTGCATCGGGCAGTATGGAGGTTGGACTTGTCATGCTGGATCAATTTGGCACCCTAGTTGCAAGAACGGGAACTTCGGACCAGGGCCAGTCTCATGCGACCACTTTCGGACAGATAGTGTCGGAGGTTTTCAATACCAGCCCTGAGCAGGTAGTATTCCAGCAGGGTTTCGACTCCATCAGCAATGTATGGGCTGCATTCTCGGGTGCATATGCAAGCCGGAGTGCTGTAATGGCTGGAACTGCACTATATTATGCTGCTCTGCGTCTAAAGGAAAAGGTCCTTACAATAGCGGCATACTCCCTTGGTGAGAAAGAGCCTGATCTTGAGGTCAAGGATGCTGAGGTTGTGAGCACTAAGACGGGCAAGAAGATCTCCTTTGGAGATATCGCTACGCTTGCCTGGCTTGATGTAAACAGGCTTCCTGAGGACATGGAGCCGGGCCTAGTGAGCTATGCAGTTTACAAGCCCAACTTTACATACAACATGCCAGACGAGAAAAAGAGGGTAAACAATACACTGACTTACTCATATGCCATCCATGGAACTGTAGTGGAGGTTGACCCTGAAACCTTTGAGATCAAGATACTCAAACACGGCGTTGTCTCGGATCCAGGTTTCATGATAAATCCACTTGTGGTTGAAGGGCAGGAGATGGGTGCCACAATGCATGGTATAAGTGCGGCTTTGATGGAGAACCTCGTCTATGATGAGGACGGCATTCTTCTGACTTCAAACTTCTGGGACTACTTGGTTGCTGGGTCCAAGCACATGCCTGATATTGACATGAAGACAATCGTCACCAGGTCCACAAGCTCAGTAATGGGAGTAAGAGGCGTCGGTGAAGGTGGCGGGGGGCCCATAGGATCAATCGTCAATGCAGTTGAGGATGCCCTTGAGCCTCTTGGCATAAAGCTTGAGAGCTCAAACCTCTCTGCAAACGAGATCTTTGCCAAGGCAAACAAAAAATAAGATTTGAGGCAGTAATAATACTGCCCCTTAAATTTCCCTATCCCTGTTTTACTTGAATTTCCTCTTCCTGAGCCTTTGAGTGCGGAGGCGCGTTTTTAACATAACTCCTGAGATTGCCCAAGCCCTCGATTTCACATTCAAGGACGTCCCCGTCCTTAAGGAAATAAGGTTCTGGATCAGGCTTCCTGAAGGCTGCAACTCCTGAAATTGTGCCTGTTGAGATCATATCTCCGGGGTTAAGAGTCATCCATGAGTATCTCTCAACGATCTGTTCAAGCTTCACGCTCAGTCTATTTGTAGAACCTACCTGTCTGGGGTCGTCGTTCACCCTCAGCTCCATTGCAAGGTTGTGTGGGTTCTTGAGGTACCTGTATGGAACAAGTGTGGGACCAAGTGGGGCAAAAGTGTCCAAGTTCTTGCCAATGTTGAGAAGCCCATTCTTCATCTCCTCTCTCTGAATGTCCCGTGCTGTTACGTCATTGAAAACTGTCAATCCGAAAATCCCCTTTCCCGCTTCCTCGACATCAGCGTTCTTAAGTTTCTTTCCGATAATTATTGATACTTCAAGTTCGTGATCAAGCTTGCTCGTAAAGGATGGTTTCTCTATTATCTGGTCATGCCCGATCACTGCATCCGGGTTCTTGAGGAATGATATCCACTCTGGTATTGGGAAGGGCCAGTCCGCATCTTTGCCTTCATTTGCATGCTCCCTGAAGTTGCCTGCAGTGTGTATAATCTTGTTGGGCCTCAGCGGAGCGTGAATGACAGCATTTAGGATTGGCGTAATGAAGCCATCGCTCTCCTGAAGCCTTGAGAGTTCATCTTCGCTAAGTCCAGAAAAATGCTTGAATACTTGGTCTATGTGATCAATCGAGTGTGGGCCGCCCTGAATCAGCTTGTGCATATCAGTAGGGGCGTGCATGTCTGAGAAATAGGTGTTCCTGTCAGGTCTGTCCCCATATCTGTCAACATAATATCTGCTCCCTAGGTTGAGGTCAACAATACTGTCGCCTGTAACAAAGCCAGTCCTTTTCACTCCTAGCCTGTCTTTTGAATATGTTACCAGTCTAAGTACACCGTCATTCTTAGACGTGTGTTTCCCGTAAATCGTAGATGCCATGAAAATCATTGGCATATCTTCAGTCAATACTAAAAATTTGCGCGGTAAGAGCCTATTACAGACTGCAGGATGGTAAAAATTAAAAAGAGACAGGTGATAGACACCCGGAGAGGCAATTTATGGAGGTCACCAAGCAAATAGAGGTCACAAGGGAGACTGAAGCCATGCCCAGGAAGTTCGTGGGCAAGGGCATCAAGCGGAAGCATTCACAATCATTAATTCAGGGAAAAGGGACATTCGCAGAGGATGTTGATCCACCCAAGGGAACTTTTTTTGTAAGTTTTGTTAGGTCTCCCTACGCAAGGGCAAAAATCGCAAGAATAGATTCTACAAAGGCGCTCGAGTTGGACGGTGTTCTGGAAGTTTTTACAGGCAGTGATTTCAAGGACATGAGCCTTGGTTACTGGATGCACCTTCCCACAATGAAGGAGCCCAGGAGGAGGCCACTTGCTATCGACAGAGTGATGTATAATGGAGAGCCAGTTGCTGCTGTAGTCGCTGTAGACCAGTACACAGCAGAGGATGCTGCCGAACTTGTTGAGGTTGACTATGAACTCGAAGAACCTATTCTGGATTCCTCCTCTGCCCTTGAACACCCTGAGAGGAAAATATTCGATGACCTTGATGATAACATTCTTTTCACTGACAATTACCATTCTACGTCTGACCTTCAGGAGATCATTGACAATTGCGAACTTGTCATAGAGGAAAAATTCGTGAATGGCAGAAGCACCACAGTCACTTTGGAGCCGAGGGTGCAGATTGCCTCCTATGACGGTGAAAGGCTTGAGATATGGAGCACAACCCAGTATCCCCACGTTCTTAGAACATTCGTCTCTGAAATGCTTGGCATATCTGAAGGGCAGGTCCGTGTGTATGCACTTGATGTGGGAGGGGGTTGGGGACCTAAATCCGCTGTCTTCAGCGATGATGCTACTGTTTATGCCATAGCAGTAAAGATGAAGGCAACGGTGAAGTGGGTAGAGTCCAGAACTGAGGATCTTCTCACCACAGGACATGAGAGGGACCAGATTCATCGCATTCGAGCTGGTTTCAACAAGTCAGGTAAGATTGTTGCATTTTATGATGAGATCATAGCCGATGTAGGTGCAGGAACTACATTCTGGGCCGAGGTACAGCCTGCAATGGTTGCATCAGTTACAGTTCCAGGGCCGTACAAGTTTTCCCACTATGGGTTCGATCTTAAGGCGGTCACCACAAACAAGGCACCCTGGTCGCCAAATGTCGGATTTGGAAGACCTGTTGCTTCGCTTGTTATGGAGCGCACAATGGACATTGCTGCAAGAAAGCTAGGAATAGATCCTGCAAGAATAAGAGAAATGAACCTTGTCAACAAGGACGAATATCCTTACAAGAGCCCGGCAAGGGTGGTGTATGACAGCGGAGACTATCAAGGCGGATTGCAAAAGATCAAAGAGATGATGCATTACGATGAGCTGTTGAAGCTTCGGGAAAAGAAGAGGAAAGAGGGCAAGTACCTGGGAATAGGCCTTGGCGTATACTCAGAGTATACCGCCCCTTCTTCATTCAGGCTTCAAAAGATCCTAGGATGGGAAGTCGGAGGATATGAGAAGGCGGTAATCAAGGTGTTGCCAAGTGGAAAGGTAACCGTCAATCTGGGCGTCATGGACAGCGGGCAGGGTCATGAAACGGTTTACGCCCAGGTGGCAGCAGATGAACTAGGAGTTGACATAGAAGATGTCTATGTCTTTGAAGGAGACACTGAGAGGGACCCATACGGATTTGGATCGTGGGCTAGCAGGTCCACTGTTACAGCAGGAAATGCTGTATTGCTTGCTGCAAGGAAAGTGAGGAACAAAATCCTCAGAATTGCTGCTCATTCGCTTGGAGCTGACCCTGAAGATCTAGAGATATCGGACGGAGTCATAAGGGATGGAAAATCTGGCAACATCTCATTAAAGGAGGTAGCGATGATTGCCTACAGGAAGTCTACAGAACTTCCGGAAGGGGAAGAACCCGAGATCGAGGAGCATGCCATATTCGAATCTCCAAATGAGAATACTGTTGTGAGCTATGCTTGGCATGGCGTTCTTGTTGAAGTAGACCCTGAGTCGGGGCAGGTAAAGTTCCTGAAGTATTACGTTGTTGATGATGCCGGCGTGATCATAAATCCTTTGAGCGCGGAGGGCCAGGTCCATGGTTCAACTATTTCACATGGAATGCAGCAGACCTTCCATGAGATAAAGTACAACGATGATGGGATTCTAATCACCTCAAACTTTTGGGACTACATACCCATTTCAACGTCGGATCTGCCAGAAGAATTCCAAGTTTCGAATCTGGAGAGTCCCTCCACTACACCTGGTGGATATAAGGGAATGGGTGAAGGCGGGGCCATTGGGGCACCTCCCGCAATTGCCAATGCAATATCAGATGCACTTTCACCCTTTGGAGTCGAAGTGAGAAAGATCCCCATTTCTTGGGAAGAGGTTTGGACTCTTGCCAATAGTGAGAACAGGTGAATAGCACACTTACCTGTTTGCCCCTTTTGGGGCGATCCATACAAGGTCATTCTTTGACTGCGACAACACGGGCCATAGCACCACTGCCTTTTCTTATTTTTAGAGGCAGGGCAATTATGTAGTATTTCTCCCCCACAACCAAGCTGTCAAGATTTGCTAGGTCCTCTATAATGTACCTTTCCCTGGAAAGGAGGGCCTTGTGTACCCTGAAGTCTGTGTTCTTGAAGGGTTCGATTCCTAAGGTATCAATGCCAATGACGCTAATGTGGTGTTGATCAAAAAAATCTACTGATTCGAGTGAAAGACCAGGGAAATGTTCCTGAAATTCTTCGTTGAACGATCTCTTTCTGTCCCAGCTCGTATTTATCAATATGATCTTGTTGTCATAATCTTCATTCCACACTTCCTTTAGATCCTTTTCAAGAATATCTTCGCCACTGAACTCTGGCCTAATCACATACCCTTCACCCATTAATGTGGAAAGAGAGGCTGAATCAACAGTTTTTCCATCTTCGTGGAAGTGGTATGGTGCGTCTATATGTGTCCCGCAGTGTGTGGAGGATGAGTAGGATTCCATGCCGTAGCCATCTCTTGCAGGTGAGGCGATTTTCTTTATCCTTAACTCCTGGTTTCCAGGATAGAGCGGCATACTGTCCTCCAAGTATGCGGTCAGATCGTGATATTCTGAAAATTTCATGGTTTTAAATAACGACAGTGAATAAAGAGCTAGCTCGAGAAATAGAAAAAAGGTCAGCCAGAATTTATTTCTGCGATACGGCTGACAGCTCTCTCAATATCATCTATAGTGTTGTAGAAGTGCGGTGCTATCCTTATTCCAATTCCTCTGCTAGAAGTTATTATCCCCTCACTTCGTAGACGATTTTCCATTTCGTGCGGATTTTTAACAATGAATGAAGCAATTGCCCCCCTTTCTTCGTCCTCTTGTGGGGATATTGTTTGCAAACCGAGAGTCGAACCTAAGTCGATTGCTTTTCTAGTTAGAAGAGATATTTTTTTACGAATAGATTCTACCCCTATTCTGAGTATTGTGCTAAGTCCAATTATGCTGGCATAAAGTGCAGGTACTGACCAGGTTCCTGACTGAAACCTGTCTGCAGACTCAGTATATTCCAACTTTTCAGCCCCAAAACCAAATGGGTTCTTCTGCGAGAACCAACCTATGTAAGCAGGCTCAAGATCCTTTATGAGATCACGCCTTACATAGAGGAAAGCCAGCCCTGGTAGACCAAGGAGATACTTCAATGTGCCTGAAGCAAGATAGTCCAGATCAAGTTTCCTGACATCAATTGCAACATTTCCCGCGGATTGATAGGCATCAACATATATCTCAGAATCTGAGGAATGTGCTATTTTAGAGATTTCTTTCACATCCTCCATAAAACCATTCAAAGAGCTTACGTGTACAGCTGAAACAAGCCTGGTGCTTCGACTTATAGCCCTGCTATAATCCTCGAGATCAATTCGATAGTCGTGGTTCTTAAGGGTCACCACTTTTGCTCCAAACTTTTCCTGACCTAGCAATACGTGATTTGAAGTTGGGTATTCCATGTCGCTGGTCACCAACTCCTTCCTTCCGCCATAAGAGAAAGCACTGAGGAGGGCGCCAAGTGAAGATGATACAGAAAAATGAGGTGCTATTTCATCCTCCTTAGCATTAATTAGTTTAGCAAATAGCCTTTTAGCTTCTCTTACCTTTTCCCCCCAGAGATCCCACGGGTTACCTAGCTCAATCATGTCTTGCTTGTATTGGTCAATAGCTTCAATCAGACCGCTATATACTGGAGTGTGAGAACACCCCGCCAGATATGTGTTTTGTGAAATCAAATTGAACTCATCCAAGGACACCGTCTTTTCAAACTCCTCTTAACATATATGCACAACCCTGAAAAAGTAGACGTTCCCGCGAACATAATCTTCTCACTAGTTGTTCAACTCTGAAAGAGATAGATCTAGAATATTACCTAAGTTTTAGAGAACTTGTGTCGCCTCAAAACACCAGATAATACAAGTCGATTAATTTCAAAATGACCCTTCAGGATTTTCGGAATAAATATGAAGGTCGAGTATATCATCGCTTTTTCCTAGAGTTGGCAGAACTAGCTCTTCAAGATCAAGAGGCTGTGCCTTTTCAGAAAGTGAATTTGTTTAACCCCTTTAAGAACTGGTGGGATACTGTTTATTTAAACTATTATCAGTTCTAGAAGCACATACGATACCTTAATAAAACTACAGTGCTTGATATTAACTAACAATATGGGAGATTCAAGATGTCTCTGAAAAACAGATATTCTGGTTATAAATCGTACGATTATCTTGAAAGTGGGAAAGACTTCAAGAGCTTTAAGCTGGCGAGTGAAATAAACAGAGTGAATTCTAGCCTTATACCCTTGTCAAAATCAGAAGAGGAAAGAGCTGAGAGTCTTTTGGAAAAATACGTTATGATCTCTCTTCACGATCATCCCTTTGTCCTGCCAAGCGAACTCAACAATGTCTTCGAATACGTAAAGAGGAATCGCATTTTCACCGGGTACGAGGGTCTTTCAAGATCTGGCCTTGATGGAGTATTCGACGCCCTGCTGAACAGCTTCAACACCATTAATTCAAATTATCCTTGGAGATGGGAATCAGTGGTTAGCGAACTTGGAATGAAACTCTGTGATATATCTCATCAGGATTACGCAATCAGGGCGGACTCAGTAGATGACATAATTAGGGCCCACATGGAAGGAAGAATTGCTATTGTGCCTCATCTTGAAGGCGCGAGCATGATAGAAAATGATCCCGATAGAGTGGACATACTGTACGGTTTGGGAATCAGGTGCACTGGATTGGTATACAGTGAGGCGAACGCAATAGGATCAGGATTGAAGGAAAAAACAGATGCTGGCCTTACTGATTTTGGCTATACTGCTGTTGAAAGATTCAATAAGGTTGGAATGACTATTGATGTCTCTCATGTGGGAGATACCACTACTATGGATGCAATTGAAGCAAGCAAGACACCGGTACTAATGACCCACGCCGGTTGCAGGTCATTGTGGGGAACTAAGAGAATGAAGCCAGACGATCAGTTAAAGGCGCTTGCTGAGAAAGGAGGGGTACTAGGAATTGAAGCTGCACCGCATACAACAATAAGCCCAAACAACCCTAAACACTCAATCGAAGGATTCATGGACCACTTTGAAAAAGCCGTAGAAGTCATGGGAATAAATCATGTTGGATTCGGCCCTGACACACTGTTTGGAGACCATGTTGGCATGCACCACCTTTTTGCTGGTGAACTTGGAATCGAAGGAGCCCTTTCAGCTATGAAGTTCCAAGAAGTAGATTATGTGGACGGAATAGAGAATCCATCAGAATTCAGGAACATAGTCAGGGCACTGATAAAAAGGGGATATTCCGACTCTGAGATTGAAAAGACAACTGGGAAGAATGTTCTCAGAGTGTTGCATGCAACCTGGGCGAGGTAGAGTGTAGTCAAATGATAGTTGTGACTGGAGTAAAAGGATTCGTGGGTGGGAGAATTGCACAACTTTACACCGATCAAGGCGGGTTAGTAGGGATAGACATCCAGAAATCAGGAGATAAAAAAAACCTCAAAGAGTACCTGAAGATCGATCTGTCCAGTGATGAGGCTGTTGACAAACTCAAAGACATTGGAGACGCGGATGCAATAGTTCATTGTGCAGCGATCATTTCTCCTGAAAAATGCCAGCAGGATCCAAGACTTGCATACAGAACCAATATAATGGGAACACTGAATATGCTTGAGTACGCTCGACTTAGAGATATAAGGAAATTTGTATATATCAGCTCGGGAGGTATATACGAAAACAGCGAGTCTACTGACGTAATCACTGAAAACTGGCCGATTGTTACAAGAGGCATATATTCAATATCTAAAATTGCAGCTGAAAATACTGTCGAGGACTATTCTAAGAATTACGGGATAGATGCTGTTGGATTTAGAATAACAGCACCTTACGGACCCGGAATGTTCAATCCTAAGGTTCAGAAGATCATACCAGATGCATTGCATAGACACACTCTGTTATTTGCCTTGCACTGTGCCACAGGCAAGGCCATTATAATGAAGGCAGGTGGGGATCACACCGTCAATTACACCTATATAGATGACATCGTGAAAGCTGTGAAACTCGCTCTCATTAAGAAGATCGGCCGATTTGAGCCGTTTAATATTGCAGGAGGGATGAATTACAGGATAACAGAATTAGGAGATGCTGTAAAGAGGATCTGTCCTGAATTAAAGGTAGACATTGGCAAAGGAGACCTTCTTCACAGCACTGAAAAACAGGACCCTATGAATTCAATGCTTCCCATTAAGCAGGGGCTTTTCGACATATCCAAGGCTGGACGTATCTTAGGTTATAAACCAGACTATGGGCTAGTAGATGGCATGAGAAACCTTATTTCAAATTTCAGAGAGATTCTGGGGGCTAGCTAAAGTCAATAATCTCTGGTGCGGGTAGTTTTCTATGTACCATGAATGGTTCTGAAAGATTCTTACCACAATGCTCTGTAATTTGATCTACAGATGCTACCCAAGTCTCTGGGAATTTCCCAATGTGTAGCAACAACTTTTTCACAGTATCTAAAAATGCCCAGCGTCCCGTGACAAATGGGTGCATTGTTAATACGAAAATTCCACCGGCGTTATATAACCCGTCAAATTCTTTAGTCCACAATTTCAAAACAGTATCAGGATCTGAGATCGTCTTCTGCCTGTTGGACTTAGTGTGACCCCAAAATTCAAAATCATCCATTATCCAGTTAACTGGGATCTCTATGAGAGGGCCGAATCCGGTGTCTATGACATAGGGATAATCATCACCCATTAGGCTAGAATCTGACTTCACTCCGTACTTGAGCAAGAGGCCTGGAGTTCTTCTATTCAGCTCAAATGAAGGACTTCTGAATAAGCTTGGGGTCTCTCCCGTAAATCTCTTGAGAGACTTAATTGATTTTCTGAACATTTCTGATTCTTCATCCTCAGAAAGGGAGTCCATGGTTTCATGCATATATCCATGCAGACCAACTGAATGACCCTTCTCGAGAATTCCGCTGACAGCTTTAGGATGAAGATTGGCAGTGTATCCTGGAATGTAGTATGTTACCTTAAGATCAAATTCATCCATTAGGTCGAGTGTTTTCCACAAGCCAACCTCCGGCCCGTAAGACCTTTGAACAAGCTCACTACATTGATTTCTCGCTTGATCTGGGTTTCTTACGTACTGTGCTGCCTCTCCATCAAGGTCCCAGGTGATGCATACGGCAGCCTTAAATCCCTTGGGCCACACAAAAGAACTCATATCAATATAAATGCTGAAAGTATCTTAATGTTTCAGCAAGATGACGTTATTTTTAAGATGAGAACTTCAACTGGTAAAACAAGCAATGTGTTCAGATTTACTAGGTGCTACATCAACCCTAGTGGATCGGGATTAAGTTCCACTATTATTCTAATTTGAATAGATATGAATTTACACACGAAAACTTTCGAGTGGCTTATCCTGAACTCATGCCACACGAATTAAATTCCCTTTAAGTGTCGTGGAACGCTATTAGGTTAATTTCAGATTCATATAACCCACTCGGAATTCTCTTAGATTTTTTTTGACCTTGGTATTCTTTGATAACAGGAGCTGAGAATGTTATAACTGGAGAATATGACCTTGTCTTTACCTCTTTGGATATATAACATGACATTAGACTTCCATTTCCCGAGAAAGAAAAAAATTAGGAATTAAAAAAAAAAAGGGTGTTAATGTTTATTTTTCTACTTTAGAAGCTGCCTCTGGCTTTCCCTTCAGATCCAACGCTCCCGAATAGTATATGGATTCAGTTTCCGGAAGCTTTTCCAACTTTGCACCGTCTTTCATGAAATAGATTGCTATGGCTGATACTATGCAAGCCCCTATCATGTAAAAGGAAGGAGAAAGTGGGTCTCCAGTTGCGGCTATGAGCGCTATGGCTATAGACCCAGCGAAACCTCCGGCATATGCTGTCGACACATTGTATGGAACGAATCCAGAATATCTATCGTTAGTTGGGAAGCTTTCTGATATGAAGGCGTTTATAGTCCCATTGTAATTAGACAAAACAACCTGTAGAATTATGATTCCAACCACTGCAAAGGCAAAAACACCTGTGGAGATGAAGTAGAACAACGGATAGGATAGTATTGCGCCTCCAATTGAAGCGATGAGAAAGTGAGTTCTTCTGTTTTTGCGGCGATCACTGATCATTCCCCATATAGGTATCAGCACTATAGTGACGACAGAACCAATTGCTACGAGCAGGAAACCGTCAATGGATGGCAAATTTGAGTTAGTGGTCACATATGATGGAAGGTAGATCAGAACTGTGTAGAATGTGACCGGTGTAAAGAGCATACCGAAGAGTTGTAGAACTGCTGCCTTCGGTTCCTTGACAAAGACCTTCCCAAGCGGAAGTTTTACAGTCTCGTGCTTTTTCTCCACAGCTTCGAACATAAACGACTCCGGTAGTTTTCTTCTCAGATAGTATGCGAACGGGATTAGAATCAAACCACCAATTATGAACGGCAATCTCCAACCTATACTATCTACAAATGCAGTTGGGAAGTAGGAATTAACATATAGTCCTGTCAAAGTTCCTATAAGGATAGATGCAAGAATAAACACTTGCTGGAAGGAAGAATAGAATCCCCTTTTGTTGGAACCTCCAAGTTCCGTCAAGTACGATCCAACTCCGCCCCATTCACCACCTGCGCCGAATCCTTGGAATACTCTTAGCACCGTAATCAGAACCGGAGCCGCGAACCCAATTGCAGCATAACTCGGGATAAGTCCAGTGAACAAAGTAGCAAACCCAGTAAACCAGAAAGTGAGAAGCAGCGAAGTCCTCCTACCTCTGGTATCGCCGATGTGCGCAAACACAATGCTTCCTAGTGGCCTAAAGGCAAGGCCTATTCCGAAAGACAAGAATGTTAACAAAAGCGCGGAGGGTCCTCCCGCAAAAATCACTTTTGAAATAACAACGGCGAAATAACCATAGACCCCGTAATCAAACCACTCCAGAATGTGTCCAATTGAAGCGCCGGTTATGATCACAGAAGTCTTGTTCCAAGTATTTTCGGCTGCCATTATTGTATGTACAAATTCTCGGTATATAATCATATCTCTATAAAAATATTCAAATACTGATGTGTTGCATGCTAACAATGCTCAATGATGTGGCTCGCGATTGAGGCTTTTGACTCAAATGTGCTTTCTTTCTTTACAACGTGTAAATTGTTATGAAACAAGTGATCGCAGCGATCATCAACAAGACCGACGATCTGATTTCTAAGGCTCTCTTACATGGGAATTCTATCAAGCTACTGCAGATTTTTTCAGTCATCCTGAGAGAGAAGCATTTTCCTTAGGCTCAAAAGAGACATTGTGCGCAGCAAAGCTATTGTGTTCCGTTTGTTTATACTTAGCTATGCCTCGTGTGAGAGTGGCAGTCATACCAGGAGATGGAATAGGAAAAGAAGTCATCGATGAAGGTATAAAGATAATGGAGACCATATCAGACTGCACAGGAGAAGTGAATTTTGATTTCGAGAGGTTCCCCTATGGCTGCGAGTACTATCTAGAAAATGGGGAAATGATGCCCAAAAACGCCCTAAAGACTCTCAGTCAATTCGATTTGGTTCTGATGGGCGCCGTAGGTTCTCCGACAGTTCCAGACCACATTTCTCTCTGGGGACTTCTCATACCTATCAGGAGAACATTTGACCAGTATGTCAATCTTAGACCTGCAAGAATATTGAGAGGTATAAAATCTCCTCTTGCTGGCATGGAAGCTGGAAGCTTCGATTTTGTAGTAGTAAGGGAGAATACGGAAGGGGAGTATTCGAATTCTGGTGGAAGACTTTATGAAGGTACTTCGAGGGAAGTGGTAATACAAAACAGTATTTTCACGAGGTTTGGTGTTGAGAGGGTCATAAGATATGCTTTTGAACTATCATTGAAGAGGGCAAAGACCACAGGTAGACCTCCTTACGTCGTAGGAGCCACCAAATCCAATGGAATAATTTTTACTATGCCATTTTGGGATGAGATGTTTAAAGTTGTAGCCAAGGATTACCCGGAAGTGAGAACGGATCTCTATCATGTAGATGCCCTCTCTGCGTATCTTGTGACTAGACCCCAGAGTTTCGATGTTATTGTGGCATCAAACCTCTTCGGCGATATTCTTACAGATTTATCTGCTGCAATTTCAGGAGGGATCGGAATTGCTCCTTCAGCTAATCTGAATCCAGATAGAAAGTACCCGTCTCTTTTTGAGCCAGTTCATGGAAGCGCCCCCGATATAGCCGGAAAGGGGATTGCGAATCCTATTGGAACGATATGGACAGTATCTATGTTGCTCGACTATTTGGGTATGGAAGAAACAGCAACAAGAATCATAGATGCATTGGAAAAAGTCACGAGTTCTAATGTGAAAACGCCAGACTTAGGTGGTAAGAGCAAAACAATCGAAGTTGGGGACAAGATTGCTGAATTGCTTCGAGACTCTCTTTAGGACTCAATACAAATTTTAACTCATTTCTGCGATTTCAAGCAAATGCATGCCCAAGTTGACCAATAGTGTCTCACCGGAATGTCGTATTGGATTGCACTCACACTTTCTATAATGAAGACGTTGGATTGTAATAGATCAGGATTATTGAATTTGAACTCCAGTAAACAAATATAGTTATTATGCACAGACCGAGTCCTGTTACGTTTGGAAAAAATTGCATTTTCTTTTCCATTATGTATCGTGTGAAAAAACTATACGCATTTCAACGCCCAAGCTTGAAGTCCTTTGTTATGTAATATGTACCGAGGTTTACGGGCATGTAGTATATGCCAAAAACCAAATCCAAGGTAACCTGGAAGCTTATGTTGAAGGAAGTTGAGCCGTTGTACGAATACAACGAGGTGAAGTAATAGAACTTCTGGTAAACGCTTCCATTGTCCTGCAGGGAATTCTGTTCGGAAGACAAAGGGTTTGTTGTGCCGTTAGTTTGCAGAGTAACGTGAGACACTACAATGCTGGCTTCATTGAATGGAAAGGTCACATTCTGAGATCGCTTTACCATGTAAAGCTGAAAAGCAGAAAACTGATCTGATGTCCAATTCGCGATAGGAAAGCTCGCAAGAAATGAATACGTGGCTGACTGGCCATAATCATAAAATGTAAGGTTTGCCTGAGGCAGCAGTGGGTAATTCACAATCTGACCTAGAACCAATCTGTCATTGATGTGTATTGGTTTGGGCAGCGTTAGAAAGCTTATGCCACTAAGAATTAGAAAAATTGCAACTGCTGCAGAAATAATTGCCTTTGTTCGAGGCATCATTGTAAGGAATCAACTCTGTTGAATATTATAACATTTCTGACTAGATTAATTGTGTCACCAAAAAGGTCCTAAGGTTCCTAGCTATTCTTCGTGAAAATGGTGATATTCATTTGCCCGTCGAAGCCATGAGCGGGCATGTTTATTTCAAGCCACAAATCCAACGAATAGTTACCCCTTGTATAGGACGTGAAATTTGAGTTCCAAAGATATGGCTGGTGAGCGAAACCATAACTCACATTAGATAGAGTGAACGGATAACTGACGGTCACTCTAGAGATTGTAAAATTTGAAGATGAGTTAAGGGTGGGGTCTAGTGAAACATTCCCATCTGCCAAGTTAACCTCGTTATAATATCCAAGTCCAGATGTACCGAATCCTTGGAAATTAATGTGTGCTCTCTGGTTGGAAGCCTCCTGAACACTGAATGCAGGGGAGAAGACCACTATATTCTTTGATGGTGAAGTTACGTTAAGTGAAAAATCAAGTGGTCCCTCATAATAGCGGGTTGACAGAAGAAAGGTAAAAGCGATTTGAAAACTATTTATTGGGGTGAGTGGAGCCGGCAGCTTGTAGAAACTATTGAACATACCTATTCCCTGTATTACAAAGCCACTGGCATTGACAGAAAGAGAATCCAGTATTGCAGAATTGGAGAAGCTGGTGTTGTTGTTCAGCATAGAGGCACCAAACTTGCTTGAAGAATTGAATTTTAGTCCAAGGTAACCCGTGATATACCAGTCATTATTTATTCCCTTGTAAGGCGTAACACCAGTGGTGCTTGTATAGTTTACATCAAAATTATTATTCAAAGCTAGAACAGATGGCGTCAGGAAATTGGAATTATTTCCCTTGTAGACAATGTTGAAATTTATGGATGTAAATGTGATGGAAGGAGGAACTTCTCCGTATATGTAGATACCAATGGAAGCTATTAGGACTGACCCTGCAACCAGCCCCGTTAAGATATATTTTGTCTGCCTGTTCAGAATGTCACCCTAGTCCAATGCCTAGCAACATAACCATACAAGATAATATAACTATTTTGTGAGTTTCTCAATTTGCCCGGGATCAATTAAGATTGTGTAAAATATGCGCCATTCGAAAACACTGAGCTATGAGACCCGATAATAAATATCTTAAAGTACTTAACGTGGACTTATCGAGGTATAAGTCAGGGAGGATGTTACAACCCTCCAAAATAAGCGGATATAGTAAAGAATCGCATGTATAATTCGAAGCCAGTGAGTGTAAGACAAAACTTCAAGCAAAAGTTCCACCAAAGACTCTGAGCGCCTTTCAGGCTGAAAGTGGACACAAGATAGGCTCTATTCTCTGGTGTGCCTCATACCTAGAACCTCTGATTTGATGCGTATACCATTACAAGGGCCAATGTAGGCCGTACTCGTCTGGAAGATGTTGATAAATAGAGGCTGACAATTGTTATATTTCGAATTTTATATTAATACAGTAAATATGATGGGCCCGACCGGATTCGAACCGGTGACCTCCTCCGTGTCAGGGAGACATCATACCGCTAGACTACGAGCCCTGTTTTGACTGGTTGCTTACCCAGAGAAAGGGTGCTGCGCTTCATTCTAAGAATATATATAAGATTTCTGCGATTATACTTTGTCTTGTTGTTACATTCTTATGTTCCTGGTAAACATGCAAGATCCGTTGGATCTAGGTCTTTCCACTTTTGTCCCTTGGTTTAAGTTATATTTGTGCACGAGGGTTCCTCAAACAGTGCTGTATTCCCGAAGAAGCGCACAAATTTAATTATGCTGGGGCTATGAACTGCTATGACTGGCTTGCTTCTTCTGCACGGTGGTGTTGGATCTGATAGGTCGAGGTTGGACGAACTCAATGAACGTCTAGACGGTTATGCCTCTTATGGATCCTCAGATGATGCTCCGCTTGATAATGTAGTAAATGCAGTGTCAAGAATGGAAGATGATCAGGACTTCAATGCTGGGACAGGCTCGGTTATGAGAATAGATGGAACCATTCAGATGGATGCAGCGGTAATGGTTCCTGGAGATTTTGGCTCAGTAATGGGAATAGAGGGAGTAAGGCACCCTATTGTGATCGCAAGAGCTGTGATGGAAATGAGCCCACACATAATGCTTACAGGTGATGGTGCCTTGAAATTTGCCAGATCTCTTGGCCACGAATATTATGACCCCTCTACCGAAAAAGCCAGAAAAAGACTGGATAAGGTTCTGGAGGATTTGGACTCAAACGACAAAGCTGTGTCGGAAGGCGTGTTGAATTTCAGAAGACATGTGGACTACAAAAGGTTCCTCAATGACTCCTGTGACACTGTTGGTGCGGTGGCAAGACAGAACGGTAAGTTTGCAGCCGCAGTCTCCACAGGGGGAACGAGCCCAATGATGCGTGGCAGGGTCGGAGACTCGCCTGTAATAGGTGCAGGAATATATTGTGGACCAGAAGGTGCAGCTGTTGCAACAGGTATAGGTGAGGAGATCGCCAAGAAAGTACTTTGTTATCGGGTATATGCAAGAATTGGATCCGCCCCACTGGCAGAGATATTGAAAGAAGAGGTTGAGAAGTTCGGTCAGACACTTGTAGGACTCATAGCAGTTGATAAGACAGATTTCGCTTACTATGATAACGGTAGCATGTCAGTGGGCGTTAAGCAGTTGTCAGAGTAATGATGCGCTATTAGAGCAGGCAAAATTACTTGAACTAGCTTGCTTTTTATTATGAAAAAGGATGAAGCCGCAGATGGAGTTTGGAAAATTCAGGACCATGCAATTTCCGAGAGATGTCTTCGTCGGACATAGGGTTCTCGAGAGAATTGTTCAGGTCGTAGACTACAATCTTCGGCATGGATCAGTGATGATTGTCACTGGCAATAAGACTGGCGATCTCGCCGGAAACGAGGTCAAAGATCTCCTTGAACCCTCTAAATTCGATCTAGATCTTATAAACACCGGTGCAGCCAATGAAGATAACTTGGCGCACATAATTGAAGAGTCGAAATATGCCCGTTCAGGAATTATCATAGGTGTGGGAGGCGGCTCTAAGATTGATCTTGGAAAGAAAGCCGCTTTTGACCTTAACATACCGTTCATAAGTGTTCCAACTTCTGCGAGTCACGATGGAATAGCATCGCCTAGGGCATCCATAAAGAGGAATGGATGCACGGTTTCAGAAGAGGCCGTGATGCCTGTGGCAATTATAGCAGACACATCAATAATGGTAAAGGCTCCATTCAAGTATCTTGCAGCAGGAGCTGCAGATGTAATTTCAAACGAAACTGCCCTGCTGGACTGGAAGCTTGCAAACAGACTGCATGCTGAAGAGTACAGCACAAGTGCGGCAGCATTATCACAATATGCATCTAAAGAGCTTATTGAAAAGGCTCATCTCATCCTACCTGGCGTTGAAGAGGCAGTTTGGCTTGTTACCAAGCAGATACTCGCTTCTGGGACGGCAATGGCAATTGCCGCATCGTCAAGGCCAGCCAGTGGTTCTGAGCACTTGCTCGCACATTCCCTGCAACAAAACGGACCTGGGAAATCCATACACGGAGAGCAGTGTGCCATAGGATCCGTAGTTTCAATGTTCCTGCACGGGGGAAGATGGCAGGAACTCGTCAATACTTTCAAGAAATTTGGACTCTCTACAAAGGCCAAAGACTACGGAATAAGTGAGGACGTGGTAATCAATGCCCTCAGAACTGCACATAGCATAAGACCCGATAGATACACCATTCTGGGTGAGACTGACCTAAGCTACTCGGTGGCTGAAAGAGCCCTCGAGGTAACCGGAATCATATAAGAGAGCTGATCAGAATGGCTAAGATTTCTCTAGTTGGCCTCGACTTGGCCAAAGAAGGTATGGAATTCACATTTGTCACTCCGCTTGTGGGATGTGCTGAATGCAAGATAAAGAACGTTTGCTTTAACCTGCAGCCAGGTAAGACTTATAAAATTACAAAGGTGAGAGACAAGGTGCATCCGTGCTTTGTGTTCAATCACGACAAGGTTGCAACAATAGAGGTTGAGGAGGTAAATGAAAACGTGAACCTCGAGTACGGGAAGAAGGTTCAAGAGGGTTCCAAAGTGACACTAAAGTCAATGGAATGCGACCATTATACCTGCCCAAACATAGAGACCTGCAACCTAATACACAAGAGAGAAGGCACAAAGGCAACAATTTCAAAAGTTGAAGAAAAGCTGGACTGCCCCAAGGGATACGACATGAGAAGAGTCTCTGTTAAATTCAGTTGATAACTTTCTTAATTGCTGATACATTCTGGATACCAGATGACCGTTGTCAAGATAGGACTGGTCGGTAAACCAAACGCAGGAAAATCGACCTTGTTTTCAGCTCTCACACACAATTCTGCTGAAATCGCGTCATATCCATTTACTACCATTAAGCCAAATATCGGACTTTCCTATTTTACCGTAGATTGCCCAGAGACGCTTATTGGAAAGAAATGCCAGCCCAGGGAGGGAAGTTGCCAAAACGGAAAGAGAAATATTCCTGTTGAAATCATTGACGTACCTGGCCTCATACCTGGTGCAAGTGAGGGGAAAGGAATGGGAAATGAGTTCCTCGAGAACGTCAGGGACTCCAATGCCATTATACATGTTTTTGATGCCTCTGGCACTAGCAACCTAGACGGCTCAATTGCGGAAGTGAAACAGGATCCTCTGAAAGAAGTTGAATTTGTTCGGGTTGAACTGGTAGAATGGCTGGTCTCAAAAGTTGCCCGCGACTGGGACAAATTTTCAAGGAAAGAAGATGCTACCAGATCTCCTATGGAAGTGTCCCTCATGAAGAAGATGGCTGGATTGGGACTAAACGAACATCAGCTTGCGGACATTCTGTCAAGGGCAAATCTTCCCGCCAAGTTGTCAGACTGGTCACGAGAAGATATAAGGGTCCTGTCTGAAGCCTTCTTCACTTACGGAAAACCCATACTACACCTGGCAAACAAGGCTGATCTATGCGGATCGGAAGAAATAGAGAGAATAAGTAACGCCGTGAAAGACTGCATTTTCACCTCAGGTGAGTATGAACTGGCACTTCAGAAGGCATACTCAGCCGGGATCATTGATTCAGTGTATGCAGATTTCCAGATAATAGAAGGAAAAGCCACAGAAAAGCAGAAAAATGCCCTTAGGGAGATCAAGGAATTCCTGCACCGTCCCAATGTTGAAAGACCACAGGATCTCCTGAAGCATGTGGTGCATTTATTAGGATACCTTGTTGTTTATCCTGTCTTTGACGAAACACACTGGACTGACAAGGACGGAAGAGTCCTCCCTGATGCGTTTGTTATGAAAGATGGACAGACTGCTCTGGAACTTGCTCACAGGGTTCATACACAGATAGGAGAAGGATTCATAAAGGCCATTGACGGCAAGACCAAGATGGTGATAGGGAAAGATCACAAATTGAAAGAAGGGGATGTAGTAAGGGTAGTTGCGAAGACCAAGTGATTTATAGAACCTCTAGAAGCGGGATTGTAACAGTTTTATACTTCAACACCATAATGAGGCTACGAGTTCAGGAGTAACCATTCTTCTGGCATTCACAATAATCCCCGAATGACACAGGTGGTAAATTGGCAAATGGAATAAACGCAGGACAGAAGCTCAATTCGCAGAGAAAGAAGTACCGATGGTCTGACAGAGACTACAAAAAGAGAATGCTGGCGCTCAAGAAGAAGAGCGATCCCCTTGTTGGCGCCCCTCAGGCCAAGGGCATAGTAATTGAAAAGATCGGAATTGAGGCAAAGCAGCCAAACTCAGCCATCAGAAAATGTGTCAAATTGCAGCTTATCAAAAACGGAAGGCAGATCACCGCCTTTGCCCCAGGAGATGGCGCAATCAACTACATAGACGAGCACGATGAGGTTCTGGTGGAAGGAATCAGAGGAAGAATGGGCAGAAGCAAGGGGGATATTCCAGGAGTCCGGTACAAGGTTGTACAGGTAAACGGGATTTCTCTCATAGAGCTTGTCCGTGGAAGAAAGGAGAAAACGGTGAGATAAGGTGGAACTCAAAATCCTAGGGGAATACTCGATTAACGAAGTTCAGATCCATGATCAGGGCCTGTCGAACTATATTAACCTCACAGCAAACCTAAACCTCCATACAGGCGGAAGGTTCTCAAGTTACCAGGCAGGTAAAAGGAACGTAAACACCATTGAAAGGCTCCTCAACAAGATCATGAGGAGCGAGAAGTGGACCGGAAAGAAGTACAGCGCATACAAAGCGCTTAAGGAAGCTTTCGACATAATTGCTGAGAGGACCAAACAAAACCCGGTGCAGCTCCTGGTGGACGCCATTGAAAATGCCGCACCAAGAGAGGAAGTCACCAGGCTCAAGTACGGTGGTATAGCCGTTCCGAAAGCTGTAGATGTTTCTCCTTCAAGAAGAGTGGATGTTGCCCTGAGAAATATTGCGATAGGTGCAACCAAGGCCTCGTTTAAGAGCAAGAAGTCAATAGTCAACTGTCTCGCGGATGAGATTATAACTGCTTCTAAGAATGAGCAGGGATCTTTTGCAGTCAGCAAGAAAGAAGAAATTGAGAGAATTGCCCAGTCTGCCAGATAGGCTTGACTGAGGCTATTTTTAAATCAGTAAAATTGCAGGGCCGCTGCCAATATAGTGATCACAAAGAGAAGGCCCAGCGATATGTAGGACAATAGGTGGGTTCTTCTCCTGATTATCTTCATTTCATCATACCGCTTTTCACGGGAGAGCCGCATTATTTTCTTTCCATGGTAGAGGTTATTGACATAAATGATTATGATCCCTACAAGGACAGTAAGCGACTTTGCCAGTAGTATCAAGCCACCAGTGGAATTGAAGAGGGCAGAGGGGGAAGGAAGATACCAAGTCGCGTTGTACAGCCCTGTCACTACCAGCACGGCTAGGGACACATGCGTGAAATATGCAAACCTCTTGGCAATCTTTCCTACAATCTGAGTCCTAAGGGACTCGTCATCAGTGACCTCGTATGAGGCAGGCCACACAACGAACCATATGAAAAATGATCCTCCGATGAATACTATTGCAAAGAAGAGGTGCAACCAGAGAACGATAAGATCGACCAGCAGCATTTCCTACTTCCATAGGTTATGCACTTAATTGATTTTCCCTGGCGTTTCTATAATGGGGGAGCTCATTGAAAGAGGGACGGGGCTTATTAACTGAAGATCCAACGGCTCTGTCGAGAGACAATGCCACACGGAACTCTGTCTTGCCAGTAGGGTTAAGGGAAAATCCTACTTGTTGAAGTCATCTCTGACGGCCCTTCTGAATGCAGCGTCTTCCATGTAAGACTTTGCAGCATCGCTTAGCACTTCGATCATCACATTAAGTGCTTCCCTAGCTCGACTGCTTCTTGCCGCTTCCAGAGACTCATGAGAGTGCCAAGGTGTGCCCGGAGGCGCTATCTGAAAGGCTACTTCAAGAGCAGGTACTACCTGTGAAACGTTGGCAAAATCTGTTGATCCACCTGGTAGCCGGGGAAGTGTCTTCTCAAGTGGAGGGCAATCTATTTCATTTCTCAGCAGAAGCTCCCTTATCCTGTTAGACAAAGCAGGATTGATCTTTGTGGTTGAAAATAAAGGACCTATGTTCTTGATCTCATACTCCGTTCCTGTTGCCTTGGAACATCCCTCTACGATGTCTCTGAATCTAGTGACGAGTTCTGCGTGGTACTTAACATCTGAAGATCTTATGCCGTAAACGAGGACTGACCTCTCAGGAGTAACGTTTGAAGCGGTACCGCCTTCCTTCATTATCCCGTGCATTACGAAATTTGCATCTCTCCTAACATGCTGCCGCATCATATTCACTGCTGTATATGTGAGAACAGACGCATCAAGGGCACTTCTGCCTTGCTCTGGATTCGCAGCCTCGTGTGAAGCAATGCCTCTGAAAGTGACTTCAAAATCCTGAACTGCCAGCGATTGCTTTCCTACACTCCACTCGTCCGCTGGATGTGAACCAAGCACTAGATCAATGTCCCTGAATCCACCGCTATCTGCCATTATTATTTTTGATCCAGAGTACTTACCCGTTCCCTCTTCATCAGGGGTACCGAGGACCACTACCCTTCCGTCTGAAATCTTTTCCACCGCCCTGATTGCAGAAAATACTGCAGATGCCGCTATTAGATTATGCCCACAGGCATGGCCTATTCCTGGAAGGGCATCGTACTCAGCAAGAAAGGCAACGCTGTGCGTTCCCCTGCCAACAATCTTCTCAGCCTTGAACGCTGTCTGGATCCCCATGAAACTGTCAGTGACAGAGAAACCATGAGCTTTGAGGATATTCTTCAATAGATCAACAGATTTGAATTCCTGACTACCAACCTCGTTCAAGTCATGTATCCTGATCGCAGTTTCCCAAGGATCCGATTCATGAAGATTTTCCGAGGCATTCATAATGAGGCATAGCTGCCTCCCTTAAAAATATGATAATTTGCACGTGCACAGAGCAAGAGATATATCTGGAATCCCATTTTGCCATTCATGAAAATAGTAATTTTGGACGATCCTGCCAAGGATGTCAGACCAAAAAACTCAGTGCGGGCAGATGTTGCGTGGAAGCTCTTTCTGCCAGATGCGATGGGAGATATCCCTACGGTAGGAAGATCAAACCTGAACAAGTTTACAAACTGGCTATGGTCTGAGTTCGCTGACAGACTTGGCTTTCTGAGAAAGGATTCCCCGGATATTGTGTATGTACTTACCCCTCTTTTGACGGCAGCAGCCAAGGAGTTTATTCTAAGAATCTCTTCAATGTGGTCTGACGAAGTCCACATAGTAAATGGGCCTGAGGAGGACAGTGAGTTGTCAAAACTAGGTGAGAACCACTGGATCCCTCCAGTGAGCAATGTATATTCCAACGGCAATTCCGCATTGTCTGAGATCATGACCGTAAATCATGATGGGGCCTCTACCACATTCCTGATGCCTGGGCTTGGTTCTACAAAGGCTTTCATTCGCACTTACCTCATTCACAAAGGCGGAACCTATGCTCGTTTGCATTCTCACTCAGCAGTGGAGGAGCATTACCTTGTCCTTGAGGGATCAGGATCCCTCCGGTATGGGGAGCACAAAGTCGCGTTGAGACAGGGGGATCTAGTCTCAAAACCTATTGGACCAGATGGCTTCTCTCAGTTCCTTGCAGATGGCGAAGATGATCTGAGGATAATGGATATCGAGGTATGGCCGGACCAAACACACAGGACAAAAGATGTGGTTTTATACCCAGATCATAAAGAGGTGCTCTTTAGAGGAGAAGGCTGGGACTCAATAGTTCAATCGGATAGTTTCCTGGGTTCATTCGACTTTGATAATAATTATGATGTCGGATATGAAAGAAAACCGGACGGAACTTGGGAAAGCAAGAAGATTCCTGGATTTAAGGACCGGTCTAAGTGACATATGCTCTATACATCATCCGTCTTCCTTACTTCCGCAAATTCACGGTTTACTGATGCAAGATTTGCCCTGTGAAGCGTTTCAGCATCAATCTCAACGCCGTCGATACCCTTCTTAGCGTATGTGGCGCAAGCATCCTCGACAACTACTGTGGGAAACCCTAGATTACCGGACATTCTCGCAGTAGTGCTCACACAGTGATCTGTGACATAACCACATATTACCACGGGGTCTGCACCTGCCTTCTTCAGTACTTCTTCAAGATTCGTGCCAATAAATGCGCTGTTAACGTTCTTAGTTATGACCAATTCGCCTTCCAAGGGCTTAACTTCATCCTGAAAATCGAAACCTGGTTTTCCGGATTTCAAAAAGGAGGCGGGATTCTTTGAGTCATGCCTTACATGAATGACCGACCAGCCCTTGTTCCTCCATTTTTGTAGAAGTCTTGCAATATTTGCTACAGCGTCTGTTCTGTTCCATTTTCCAGGAAGGAAGTTCAACCATCCTTTCTGGACATCAATTATAACGAGAACAGGATTCTTTCCAGTCTCACCATCTTGAGTCACTGCATTCACTAGGATTTGGTAAGATATAATATTCTCCTGAACAACAGTATTTAAGATCTTCCTAATTCACTACTATGAACAGGGAGGAGTTGCTTTCTTCCGGCGTAAAAGACCTACACATAGATGGTAAGACTACATTAACCGAATTGGTGGATCAATTCAGGGAGTCCGGAGGATTCACCTCAGCCAAGATATTCTCAGCGTTTAATGTTCTCAAGAAGATGTTTTCTGAAGAAAACACAACCTTCCTTTCTTTCCCAGCCGCCATAATTTCGACGGGCACACGAGGCATAATAAATGATATGGTCAAGAAGAAACTTGTGGACGTGATTATCACCACTAACGGAACGCTGGACCACGATATAGCCAGAACCTATTCAAGTTATTATTCCGGAACCTTTGATTACAGCGACAGGGAATTACGGGATCTAGGCATTAATAGGCTCGGAAACGTGTTTGTGCCAGATGAGAGCTATGGTGAAATAATTGAGAGTAAGGTTCAGCCTATGCTCGATGAATTATATAAAGAAAAAAAAGAGTGGGGAGGCGCTGACCTGGTAAAGGAGATCGGGCTCAGGCTCGAGAGCGAGAATTCCATACTACACAATGCTGCCATCAATGATATTCCCGTATATGTTCCGGGCATGACAGACGGATCATTTGGATCTCAGCTCTGGTCCTTCTATGAACGAAATCGTGATTTTAAGGTGGATCTTTTAAAGGATGAGCATGAACTTTCAGACATTATTTTTGATGCGAAGAAATCTGGCGCACTTATGGTTGGAGGAGGAATTTCGAAGCACCACACCATATGGTGGAATCAGTTCAGGGGAGGGCTTGATTATGCTGTTTATATAACAACTGCTCAAGAGTATGATGGTTCCCTTTCCGGTGCAAAACTGGAGGAGGCGATTTCATGGAAAAAGATGAAGAGTGACGCTGAGTTTGTGAACGTCTATGGCGATGCCACTGTAATACTCCCGCTTCTTGTGGGGCCTTTGCTTTAGATGTACTTAAGCCACTCCATGACCGCGTCGTCTTCGTCTTCTAGCTCCATTGAGGTTTCACCAAAGCTGCTGAATGTCGTGAACCTGTAGAAGTATATTTTTCCGTTTTTCTTGCTTCCGTACATAATATGCTCTACGGGTTCATTGTTGGGCATATGAGCCCTGGCCTCTGGAAAATCTGGGGAAAAACGCACTTCAACCTCGTTCCCCTTGTCATCTAGTGTGTACGATCCGTTTGCCTGTATGAAGTCTCTTAGTTTGTTTTCGTCAACTGATGGACCCATTGTGCTAGCATTGAAAATTCCTATTTAGCGATTATTAATTTGGCAACTGAACCTATTGCATTGCTAGATAGCAAGAATTTAGAACCTTGCAACCTTTGATGAATCGTCTGAATTCGTTCGATCAGCACAGTAGGGAGGGTGAAATGTACTATATTAGCGAAGATGAAGTAAAGGAAAATCTCGAGATGGGGGAGACAATAGATGAATTAGAGAAGACTTTTCTTGATTATGGAAACGATAAAGCAGCTTCTTCCCCAAGGGACAGAATTCTGATGGAAAAAACGGTATTCAATACCATGCCAGCCGTGTCCCTGAGACATGGACTTGCTGGTATGAAGACTTACATAGCTGGTCCAGCGGGTGCCCATTTCGTTGTACTTCTCTTTGATTTGAAACAGGATAAGCTGATAGCACTTATTGAAGCAAACAAGCTCGGCCAGATAAGAACAGGCGCACTTCCAGCCATGGTAACGAGAAAAATTGTCCATGGCAAGGACCACATCTTCACTCTCGTTGGCTCTGGGTTCCAGGCCGAAACCCAGTTGAAGGGTATCCTAGAGGCTTCCGATGTGAGCGAGGTCAGGGTATATTCAAGAAAAGTTAAAAATTCCAGGTTTTTTGCAGAGAAATATAGCAGGGAATTAGGCAGAGATATAAAGGCTTACGAAGACATAGGAGCGGCGCTTGATGGTGCCACCATTGTAAGTTCGATAACAGACTCGAATAGTGCCATATTCAACAGGAATCACTTAGGGAAAACTTACCATGTCAACCTTGCAGGTGGCAATTTGCCTATGCGGCAGGAAGCTGCTGACGATGTTCTTTCAGAGAGCGACTTGGTGATAGTTGAACACATGGAGCAGGCCATGAGGGAATCTGGAGAGATCATCAATTTCATGAAAAGTGGGAGCGCTGGGAATATTGTTGAGCTCAGAGATTTCCTAAAGAATATTGAAAAATTCTCGGCTCTCGAGAGAACAGTGTTCAAGTCCATGGGAATTTGAATTGAGGATGTTGCAGCGGGCTATTTAGTCCTCAGGAAAATGGGCCTTATAGAGCGCAGAGTATGAGGTTATTAGGATTCTTTTTGAGCGATTCAAAAAGTTAATGCACCTCACTTTCATTTTATTCCATGGAGTCGTTCCTGTTTCGGTCTTACTATTTTTGTGTCAAAGGAAAAGCCAGTGACTTGCCTGAGCTTGAGAGCGAAATGAGGAGAATCGCCAGTTTCGATCCAGATTGTGTTGAATGGCACCTTAGATCAAAGCACATCTCACAGTGGCTCAGGTATATTGGAGAGACTAGGTTGGCAAACAGGGTCGCCACAGCGAAGGGCGTTGAGGATGCGGTCAAAATAGTCAAATTGACTAATTCTAGGCGAAAACCCGCCTCTAAATCTAGAAAAAGAAAGACTTCACCAAGGTCAGTAAAGAGATGAAGCAGGGCTGAATTTAATCTCTAGCACTCATGGAATCTAATTCAAGAAAGGTCGAAAGAGTTGAAATGCCTGTTATCTTGCCTCCGCTTGGAGGTTCGGTGAGAGCCATTGCTCGCCCCATCTTTTCAACTCACCCATGATGGTCTCCAATGCCCTTCCCTTATCTGTAAGAGAGTACTCCACAGAGAACGGTTGTGTGCTGACAACCTTTCTGTTTATTATATCCTTTTCCTGGAGACTTTTCAGAACCCTGCTTAACGTCTTTGAATTCATTCCAGAGGCATTTCTTAGGATTTCATTGAAGCCCATTGGACGATCCATTAGATAACGGACTACTATCATGCTCCACTCTCCACCCATCTGCCTTATTGCCCCTACAATTGGGCATTGTTCCATCCGCCCCGGTATTCCTTCAGGATCACTGTTAACTTTCATTCTTGACACCTGATTACCTATAGTCGCAAAATGTATTTAAATGTAATTATTATACCTGATTACATATTGCTACTACTTACCAAACCCACCATTAAAGTGTGTCAATGGAAAGTAGGCTGCATATGAATAAGAAGGTGAATTAATGGAAGCAACACAAAATGTATGGAAAGGAGACAAGACTCATTCAGCGGCAGAGTTCTCCGTTAGGCACATGATGATCTCCACGGTACGTGGAAGGTTCAAGGACATCAATGTTACATATAATGGAGACTCTGATGATTTCAGCACCGGGAAAGCAACTGTTGAAATTGCTACTTCCTCTGTTGAGACACTCGATCAAGACAGGGATAATCACTTGAAGTCAGAGGACTTCTTCAACTCCCAGAAATATCCTAAGATGACCTTTGAATCCAAGAAGATCGAGAAAGTCGGTGAAAGCAAGTACAAGATCATAGGGGACCTCACCATTAGGGATGTCACTAAGGAAATAGTGCTGGATGGCGAATACGAGGGGAGTGCGACAGATCCGTGGGGGAACGAGAGGATTGGCGTTACGGTAAACGGAGAAATTGTGAGGGAACAATTCGGCCTCAAGTGGAACACCCCTCTAGACAACGGTGGAGTCCTGGTTGGAAGCAAGGTAAAGTTTGAAGTTAGGGTGGAACTCCTCAATAGTGGTAGCTAAAACCACTATATTTTCCATTGAGAGACAATTTTTTGGAAAGACGCCATTTTAAGGTGTCTTCATAATAATCATATTATTGTAGGTCGCAATGTCCGGAGGTGACTCCTCCAGAGGAATCTTCTATACATGTCAGTAACTTGATCAAGAGCTACGATGGCAAGAAGAACGCTGTAGATGACATAAGCTTCACTGTAAAGAAGGGTGAGATCTACGGCCTTCTGGGGAAAAATGGTGCGGGAAAGAGCACTACAATAAAGGTACTTACTACCTTGATAGGCCCAACCTCAGGATCAGTCCATATCTCTGGCCTGGACCTAAGAAAGAAGCCAAACAGCATAAGAAAGATTGTTGGTGTTGTCCAGCAAGAGGAGGCTTTCGACTTTACCACAGTTGAGAACAATTTCAGGATATACGGCATGCTCTGGGAGGTCCCAAAAGAAGTTGTAAGGGAAAGAATGGAAATGCTCCTAGAGCTGTTCAACCTCCTGGAGCTCAGGAAGAAAAGAGTCTTTGAGCTATCTGGGGGCCAGAAGAAAAGATTGCAGGTTGCAAGAGAGTTTGTTCACGACATGGATGTCCTTTTCCTCGATGAGCCAACAGTGGGAATGGATCCTATAATGAGGAGAAAAGTCCTTGACTTTGTAAGGGACAAAGCCAGAAAAGGCCTTACCGTACTTTTCACAACCCAGATTCTGGAAGAGGCAGATTACCTCTGCGACAGGATAGGCATAATAGACAACGGCAAACTTGTTGCAGAAGGTACTCCCAGGGAATTGAAGGACAAGTTCGGGTCCATTAAGAAACTTGAGATAACCCTCACAGAAGAGGCCTCTGATGAAGTTGTCAATGGCCTTCGAGAATTCATTTCTTCAACGGAAGGGGTCACAGACTGGCAAGTGAGCAGCAAGTCTATCTGGATCATGGGAAGTAACATGAACAGCATTTTGAACCAGCTCATGAAAAGAATTACTTCACTTTCGATTGACATAGAACAGGTAGTCGTAGATGCACCATCACTTGATGATGTATTCCTTGAGGTGGTCAAGAGATGAAGTTGCCTGCCTTCATTAGGCTGACTATTCGAAATATAAGTGTCAATACTGACCCCGGTACGATGTTCTTTATGCTTGGGCTGCCAGCTTTCTACCTACTAGTGCTCGGCATAATGTTCCAAGGAATCATACCTTCTATAAGCATAAACAATGAGTCGATCTCCTACACCCATTTTCTTGCCCCTGGAATTGTAGGCATGCAAGCTTTCACAGCCGGGAATATCGGGGGCGGAATGCTTTGGTCAGATAGAAGGTGGGGAATGTTCGAACAGTTAATGGTAGGACCATTCAGGAGAACTGATTATCTCCTGGGCATAATGGGAGTTTCAATTATTTTCTCCCTTGGTGGGAGTGCCATAATGATAGTCCTTGCTACCTTCACCTCAGGAGGATTTGCTTTCAGTGCAATTTCAACAATCTCCATGATCTTCACACTTGTTACAGGGACTATATTCTTCACCTCACTCTTCCTCATCATATCAATCCTGGTAAGGACAATGCAGGCATACAATACACTTACCATACTCTTCTTCTTCATACTCACCTTTGCAAGCACTGCTTTCTACCCGATTACCCCACAGACGCCTGAGGCACTTAGACTTCTGTCCTCCCTTAACCCTTTGAGCTACGTTGCCAATATTGTGAGGGACTCAATGGTATATGGCGTAGGGATTGGGACTTTTTACGATATAATTATTGTCACAGGACTTATGTTGTCGTTCTTCCTGATTTCTCTTGGGCTGTACAGAAACGTCCAAACTGGGTTGTGATGCTTACCTGTCAGCACTCAACAAGCTTCCAGCTGCCATTATCATAAGATATTCTGATGAAGTCAGTGTTGCTGAAGTCCAGCTTTGGATCTCCGTTTAATGAGAGCTTCATTGTAATTGCCCGAAGAACACCACCATGCGCCACTACAAGTGATTTCTTACCCTTCCTCTTATTCGCAATTTCGTCAAGAGCTGCCCATACCCTGTTGCTGAAGGTTTCCCAGCGCTCTACAGTTGGAAGGGTGTCAACTAGGATCTCGTCCAGATCAAGGATAAAAGATTCTTCAGACGACATACCAATATACTCTGCCACTTTGTCAATGGGCCAGCCCTCAAACATTCCCAGGTGTCTTTCCCTTAGCCGACCATCTTCAAAAACTCCAATGGCACCCGTCTGTTTCCTGACATAATTTGCAGTCTCCCTTGCACGGGCAAGGTCACTCGAATGGATGTATTCTATCTCTTCTTCCTTCAACCTGACAGCGAGCTCTTCCGCCTGCCTTGTACCTTTGATGTTCAAGGGTATATCTTGAGTCCCCTGCCATTTACCATTGCAATTCCAGTAGGTTTCTCCGTGTCTCGCCACTATTATTTCAGTGTCGTCCGAAGCCATCATATGGCTTCTGCTAGGTAGCATAAAAATTTATTGGAAGTAAGAAGCAACTGCAACCTATTCCTCATCAGACTGTAACTGATCCGAGAAAGGATTTCATGGAATCACTGGAGGTTCCCTCCAAAAGCTCCTTGCCTTCCCCTGTTGCTACTATTCTCCCGTTGTAGATCATTGCAGAGTAGTCCGAGACTTTCCTTGCCTGCGCGATGTCATGTGTGACGAGTATTACGGTGTACTTGTCCTTAAGATCGAACATCAGATCCTCTATTCTGGATTTTGCGGCCGGGTCCAGAGAACTTGTGGGTTCATCCATCATTAGTACCGTGGGTCTCAGGATCAAAGTCCTGGCGATGCACAACCTCTGTTGCTGCCCTCCCGAAAGAGTGGAAGCAGGCCTGTTGAGATTATCTTTGACTTCCTCGTAAAGCCCCACTTCCTCAAGTGCTGCTCTTACCATCTGATCAAGCTTCTCCTTCTTGACGCTACCTTGAAGCCTAATCCCGAATGCGACATTCTCGTAGATTGACATGGGGAATGGGTTAGGTCTCTGAAACACCATTCCTATGTTTCTTCTAAGCTCTATTTCGCTATATTCGCTGATGTCCTTTCCATCAAAGGATATTCTTCCTTCGAAGTCAAAGTGCGGATCTAGCTCGACAAGCCTGTTAAGGCATCTGAGCAGAGTGCTCTTTCCTCCACCTGAAGGTCCGACTATAGTATTTATGCTGTTTTCATAGATGTCAAGTTCCACGTCCTTCAAAATGTCCTTTTGACCTACTTTGACATTCAGTTTCTCAATTTCTATTATTTTCCTCATTTTATTGCCTCCAATTTGCCTCCATTCTCAATTTTTCTTGAAATTCACATACTTCGATATCAGTATCAACGCCGTTATGGTCACAATTAGAATCAGCGCAGCCGCAAATGCAAGGTGGTGAGCAGACTCTGCTGGCTGATTTATACCGTACCAGACTACGTAAGTAAGGTACGCAACTCTGGAATGGAAAAAGCCCGACGTCCAAGCGTTGTTCCATGATGCTGTGTAGAGCAGCTGAGCTGTTTCCCCCGCTGCTATGCTTATTGCAAGAAGTACTCCAGAGATTATTCCTGCAAACGCTTGCGGTAGGTATATTCGCCCTGCAACCTGGGCATCTGATGCACCTAGAGCGTATGCATTGTCAACCTGGACTTTCGGGATATCCTTCATTGACAGTTCTGAAACACGCAGAACATATGGCAGCATCATCACTCCCAGCGCAAAGCCTCCTGCTGTCAGTGAAAAGCCCCAGTTGAATTGAATCACAAGGACCAGGTAACCGAAGAGCCCAATCACTATTGACGGCACACTTGTAAGTATGTCTGTAAATAGCCTTAGGGTAGAAGAGACCCTGGTCTGCTGCCTTTTCTGTGCAAAGTAAAGGGCTCCCAGTATTCCCGGAGGCAATGAGAATACCAGGCCCATACCAACGAGAAGCCATGTCCCAATTATGGCATTAAGAAGTCCCCCAGTTGTTCCATTTCCAATGGTAGTGAACATCTTAGCGGAAATGTATGATGCCCCACCTTGCATTATATATGCAAAGATGGACACCAGTATGCCAAACATGAAGAGCAAGGCGAAGTATCCAATGAATCTAGCAGCCCTATCCTTGGTTTTCCTTGACCCCATGCTTTTCCATTTTATTTCATTAGGAGCAGGATTGCTAATCATTTTCGTACCCCCTTAACACCCCTCTTCCTGCGATCTTCCTTCCAAGAACGTTCACAATTAGGGATATAGCCATCAGTACAAGTGCCAGTTCTGCCAGGGCAGAAACATTGATTCCTGTCCCATCAAAGAAGGCACTGTCAAGATATGATGCGATGTGAGCCGCCATTGTGTTGATTGTTGAATATATGCTGGTAGGGTAGATGTTTATGAGGCCTCCACTCACCATGAGGACAGCCATGGTTTCACCAAGGGCTCTACCTAAGCCCAAGAGTGTGCCTCCGTATGTCGATGCTCTAGAGTAATTTGTAATCAGGTACTTTCCAAGTTCCCACCTGGTAGCCCCGAGTGAGTAAACCCCGGTTTTTATTTCCTCCGGTGCAGAATCAAAGCTGTTTACCATTACAGAAGTTATAATAGGTGATATCATGAGGCTCAGAACAACAGCGGATGCGATTATTCCAGCACCTGTGTAAATAGTCCCTGAAAAACCAGGTATAAAGGATAAGTATGATTTCATCCAAGGTTCAATGCCGTTGTAAAGAATGGGTTCAAGCACAATTATTCCCCAGAGCCCATAGACTACACTTGGAATTCCAGCGAATAGTTCCACTAGGGATATTAGAGATCTCTTGATTGCCTTAGGTGTATAGAGTTCTATAGTAATTGAGATCATGAAGCTGACCGGAAATGCGATGAGAAGGGCAAGAAATGAGGTTACGACTGTCCCAAGGAGAAAGAGGAGTATACCGAATTGAGCCTTGAAGGGACCTAAGACCCCGTTTTGAATGACAGTCTGGTTTTCGAAACCTGGATTCCACAGATATGTTGTGAAGAAGCCAAGTCCATTGAACCTTATTGCAGGTATAGAGTAGTAAAAGATGAATGCAATTATGGCGAGAAGTACGAAAGCTGGAACTAGTGAAAATATGAAAGTTATAAGATTAAAAAATTTAGGTTTGGTTTTCATGAACCTCAACCATCACCCCTTAATCTTGTTTATCAATGGCGTCGTCACGTTGTTAACTACCGCTGCTGGGAGAGGAGCCAGGTAGAACGTGTTCAGGTAACTTGTGCTGCTACCGCCATTGGAGCTAACCATCCAGCTCAACAGAGCTTGTAATGCACTCGCCGCCAGTGAACCCGACTGGTTCTGCTGCACTATGACATACTCCAGGTCAGCAATCGGATACGAATTTGCACCCGGAGCAAACTGAAGTGCTATTGTCCCGTTCGCTGGGATGTCAGGCAGGTACTGAGCTGCTGCTGCAGCAACGTTTGTAACATTTGCTGTTACGTAGTTGCCAGCCTGATTGAGCAAGTGTGCAATTCCAAATCCGTCTGATTGTATTGTCGAAGTGTAAGTTGCTGCGATGTATGCAATACTGTAAGGAGTGGACTTTTCTGTTGCTATCATTCCAGTGTTTCCGTTACCTGTTGCTGCCGCTGGGTTGCTTGGCCAGTTGGGATTTGTCGATGCTCCCACGTTGCTCCCCCACCAGGAATTTGCCTTGCTCAGGAATGATGTGAACATGAAAGTGTCACCGCTTCCGTCAGACCTGTGCACGGGGACTATGGCTTGATGAGGCAATGTTGCGCCAGGATTGGCTGCAGAGATAGCTGAGTTGTCCCAGTATTGGATTGAACCATTATACATTCCTGCTATCATTGATGCACTGAGATTGAGGTTTGACACACCCAATCCTGGGACGTTGTATGTGATGTACTGATATGAGATCAATATGGGTATGTTCATGACGGATGGGTTGGCTTTGGCCAGTGAAGATGACATGTATGCATCTGAACCACCTAGGTTCACTGTTCCACTGATTGCCTCGGAAATTCCCAGACCGCTTCCTCCTGCTGCAGGCTGGAAGTTTGCTGCCGTGTAGTTTCCTGCCCAGGCGTTGAAAACTGGATAAAGCAAGCTGGAACCCGCTTCTGTTATTGTCACTGAGCCGCTTGATGAAGTGGCTATCTTTGAGACGAGTGGCAACACTACACCGTTGACTACGCTTGAAGGCAATGGTGCCAAGTTGAACTGATCCAGATACTTGGACTGGGATCCACCGGTTGGGCTGACCATCCACTTTATGAGGTCCTGCAGGGCTGTTGCCATTGATTGACTTGTCTGATTCAGTTTTACAATCACGTACTCCATGTCTGCTATTGGATACGCAGATGCTCCAGGTGCATACTGTAGGGCAATTGAACCACTTGACGGTATTTGGCTTAGGTATTGAGAAGCCGCTTCCTTCACGTTTGTAACATTGGCTGTTACGTAGTTCCCATCTTTGTTCTTGAGTTTAGCAATTCCAAATCCATCGCTCGCTACAGTTGAGCTGTAAGTAGCCGCAACATAAGCAGTGCTGTAAGGAGTGGACTTTTCTGTTGCTATCACGCCAGTATTTCCATTCCCTGTTGCAGCTGCAGGATTACTTGGCCAGTTGGGGTTAGTTGATGCCCCCACAGAAGTATTCCAGGTATCATTGGCCTTGCTCAGGAAAGATGTGAACATGAATGTGTCACCGCTTCCGTCAGACCTGTGCACTGGAACTATTGTCTTGTCTGGCAAACTTACACCTGGGTTTGCCGAAACAATTGCCGCATTATTCCACTTTGTTATGTTACCATTATATATTCCCGCAATTATGTTACCGCTCAGGTTAAGGGTCACGTTGTTGAGACCCGGAATATTGTACGTTATGTACTGATATGAGAGCAGTATGGGGACATTTATCACATATGGGTGGGCATTTGCCACAGAAGAAGAGAGATACGCGTCTGAACCACCTAGGTTCACTGTTCCACTGATTGCCTCGGAAATTCCGAGACCACTACCGCCGGCAGCAGGTTGAAAAGTTGCATTGGTGTAATTTCCCGCCCATACATTAAATAACGGGTAGAGCAGGCTGGAACCGGCTTCAGTTATTGTCACATTAGAGGGATTTCCCCCGCCGTTTCCTTTTGACAGCTCATAAGCCGTAACACCGGCAACTACAACAATTGCTGCTACAATTATTGCTATTGCAACGTTCTTTGTATTCATGTGTTGTCATGGTTGGATTTTAAGAAATGATATATAAGATATCCAAATATTATATATCTGACTATCTACTCTATATATGTATATATTCTCTATGGGGACAACGATTAAATAATCTTTGAGGGGCTCACTCTAGTTTTTGAAAGTTTTCCAGCACGCTCTCAAATGAATAAATAATGATGTCTAATATTAGGGCAGATTGAATTCCTCTCAGTCTGAATCTAATAACAGGCAGTTCTTCATGGCAAGTAGAACTTGGCTAGTTCCTTGAACTCAGGTGCATCTTCATTGATTACTGCTTTGAGAGCATCGATAGTCTTTTGGTTATCATATTTAAATCGCTTGAATTCTATGCTCTCTGTACTTGTTTCAAGGATTGCATACCACGGCTTCCAGTTTCCATCTCTAGGCTGCCCAGCACTTCCTGGGTTCACTATTCTGCTCTTGTAAAGCATGGGATAATGTGTGTGTCCCACCATAATGTACTTGAACTGCTCCAGATCTTTGTTTCTTGTTACCATTTCAGCTTCTGTTGAAAACAGGTAACCGTACATGTTGTTATTTGGAGAGGCATGCGTCATGTACATCTTTACTCCGTCGATCTCGACTTCACGTTCCCTGCTGAATTTTTTCATTTTCTCCAGATGTCCCTTGTCAAGGAGTTTTTTAGAGATTTCCAACCTGGAAAACTCGCTGAGATGGTGCATAAGAGGTGCACATTTGCAATCCACATCATATATCACAGCATAGTCATGGTTTCCCATTATGCTATACGAGGCGTTCTCATTGAGAAAATCCACCACTTCTGCAGGTTGGGGGCCATAATCAACTGCATCACCCAGAAAAATGATCTCATCGTAGGCTTCCTTGTTGACTGCTGTTTTCATTGCCTCATAATTGCCATGTATATCAGATAGGAGGAGGAGCCTCATAGTTGCTCAATGAACGTTCGGATTATATTGCTTCTGTAGCACTTGGGTAAAAAATAGGGTTAAATATGAATTTATATTCATATGAAAAGATGCGCATATGATTAAGTCGGAGACCAGCGAGATAGGGGACCTAGAGCTTTATCGAATGCTCTCGGACAAAACAAGACTTAAGATCCTAAAAATCCTGAGTGAAAATGATACGAACGTCAGTGACCTTGTTCTTACGACAGGCGCGTCTCAAACCCTCGTCTCACATAAGCTTCGTGACCTCAGGGAAAATGGTGTAGTAGTAAGCTTTCGTTCTGGAAAGAATATTATTTACAGGCTTTCAGACAACGCCATAAAAGAGGTTCTAAATACCGGTGAAACTGCTGGAAAGCGCATTTCAGCTATTTGCAATTGTGTTGAATGCGAAGACGATAGTGCTTGAAGTAAGATATTCTTGAATTTACTCCTTCTTGCATCCATTTCCATATTTCTTATGACTCTTGTACTTGTCATAAGAAGGCCATACCGGATTGGGATAGGATATTCTGCACTCATCGGTGCCGCACTCACCCTTTTGCTTGGAATAACTACTCTCACAGATGTGGAGATCGTGTGGGGAATAGTCTGGAATGCAACATTCACATTGGTTGCAATAATTGTATTATCCCTAATATTTGACGAAGCCGGTTTCTTTGAATATCTCTCCGTTAGACTCCTTGACCTCGCTGGGGGATCAGGAAAGAAACTCTTCGTCCTGATCATATTTCTTGGAAGTTTTGTTTCAGCATTTTTTGCCAACGATGGAAATGTTCTGGTGCTGACACCAATAGTTTACAGTCTGCTGAGGAAGATCAATGCGGATGAAAAGGTAATGATTCCTTTCATAATGGCAACTGGATTCGTGGCTGATAGCGCCAGTCTTCCACTGGTAGTGAGCAACCTTGTAAACATAGTCACAGCCAGTTATTTTTCCATTTCTTTTCTCGCTTACTCTGCAAAGATGTTAATACCTGACATTGTAGCAATTGGAGCTAGTCTCTTTATGCTCTGGTTATTTTACAGGAAATTTGTTGGGTTCGACTATAAGCCAGGCAGTGTTAAAAGAGAAGGCATAGTGAGAGATCCTGTAATATTCAAGATCGCAGGCCCATTCCTCATTGCACTTATCAGCCTGTATGCAATATCCGGCCTCTTCGAGATCCCGGTGGCTCTGATTGCCGTGCCATCTGTAGCTGTCATAGCGGCCGTAGCATACTTGAACAGAAAGATAGATGTCAGAGCCGCTTTAAGGGGGGCTCCATGGCAGATTGTGCTATTCTCCCTTGGCATGTACCTAGTCGTTTTTGGAATGGGAGAGCAAGGCGTAACAGGTGCCCTGACTTACGTGATCTCTGGCCTGAAAGGGTTGCCAGGGCCTCTTGGAATCCTTTCCTCCGGTTTCATGTTCGCTTTCATAGCAGCTGTGATGAATAACATGCCCTCTGTTATGATGATAGATCTTTCACTCTCGCATATAAGTAGCTCTGCATCTCTCATTTACGCAAACGTGGTCGCAAATGATATAGGACCGAAGTTTACAACGATTGGCTCACTTGCAACCCTTATGTGGCTCAACGTCTTGCAGCGAAAGGGAATGGTCAGTATATCAGCCAGATATTACACAAAAGTAGGGCTGATAATAGGGCTCCCAGTCCTCCTGGTCACGTTATTGTCAGTATGGGCAGTCTTCAATTTTTAGCCATAATATTAGTGCCACGGTATAGCCCATTTACGTATACTTCAAGATTTATGGCAAAATTAAATGTTATTGGTGGGCATTACAGTTCGATTCGCATGGCTTACATCGAAGTCAAAGATGGTTCAGAGATAGTAGTGCCGGACAACCCCAACATAGGTTATATTGAAGGTGACGGAATAGGGCCGGACATAACAAAGGCCATGATCTCAGTGATCAACTCTGCTCTTGAATTTTCATATCATGGTTCAAAATCTATATTGTGGGAGAAAATACTCGCTGGAGAGGAAGCTTTCGAGCAGGAGGGAAAACACCTTCCTCAGGAATCTCTCGATAAGGTAAGAAAGTGTGTGGTGGCCATAAAGGGACCTCTCACAACCCCCATAGGGCAGGGATTCAGGAGCCTGAATGTCTTCCTGAGGCAGTATTTTGATCTTTACGCGAACGTAAGGCCGGTAAAGTACTTCCCCGGGGTTCCCTCTCCGGTCAAGAGCCCCGAGAAGATGAACATGGTTGTCTTCAGGGAAAATACTGAGGATGTATATGCTGGAATTGAGTGGAAATACGATTCGTCAGAGGCGGCAGAAGTTCGAAATTTCCTATCAACTAAGATGGGCGTGAAGCTTACAGACGACACTGGAATCGGAATAAAGCCTATCAGCAGGTTCAGGTCAAGCAGGCTCGTAAGAAAAGCCATAAAGTACGCTATTGCCAACAAGAGAAAGAATGTCACCCTTGTCCACAAGGGGAACATAATGAAGTACACAGAGGGGGCATTCAAGGACTGGGGATATGAAGTGGCGGCATCGGAATTCTCAGACCAGACTGTCACAGAGGAAGATTATCTCAAGGACCCCGAGATGTATTCTGGTAAGATTGTTGTAAAGGACAGAATTGCAGACAACATGCTCCAACAGGTTCTTACCAGAACTGACGAGTATGATGTCATAGCGACAACTAATCTAAACGGAGATTACCTCTCTGATGCGCTTGCAGCACAGGTTGGAGGCCTTGGTTTAGCCCCTGGAGCCAATATGGGAGATACTCACGCAATCTTTGAGGCAGTGCACGGAACTGCTCCCAAATATGCAGGGATGGATGTTGCAAATCCGACTTCGCTGATGCTCTCTGGGGTTATGCTCTTGAACCACATAGGGTGGACCAAAGCCGCGGATGTGCTTGAATCTGCAATAATGGAGTCCTACTCGGACCAGAAAGTCACCCAGGATCTTGCAAGGGTTCTAAACATAAAGGCACTCAAGTGCTCAGAGTTCGCCGAAGAGGTAATAAAGAGAATGAGACCGACAGACTGATAAGATATCTGCCGGATTAGTCAATTTTTCTATCTTTTGATTATTGCTAGCTTGATCTCGGTCATTTCTTCTATTGCAAAACGGATTCCTTCTCGCCCCAGTCCACTGTTTTTCATTCCGCCGAAGGGCATAACATCCACCCTGAAATCAGAGGTGTCGTTAATAAGAACAGCACCGTAATCAAGCCTTTCTATGGCCTGCATCGCCAGATCGAGGTTTGAGGTGAATATTCCTGCCTGAAGACCATAGGAGACGCCATTGGAAAGCTCTATTGCCTCCTCCATGGATTTTACTCTCCGTAAAATGGTCACTGGACCGAAAATTTCATTTTTCCATATGTCCGAAGAAGTAGCCACATCTTCAAGCACAGTAGGCTCCATTATGCTTCCCTTTCTTGTGCCACCTGCTAGGACCGTTGCTCCTTCTTTCAGTGCCTTCTCAACCTGGGATTCAACACGCTCTGCTTCCCCCTCAGTTATCATTGGGCCCACATCTGTATCGGGATCAAGGGGATCCCCAACCCTCAGGTGAGAGGTGATCTCTATTACCCTGTTCTTGAAGTATTCATAAACATCGTCCTTGATGAGAATTCTCTGTGCGTGAATGCAATTCTGTCCTTGGGCACCAAAGGCTGCATCTACTACATTCTCAGCAGCGGAATCAAGATCTGCATCGTTCCACACAATCACAGGGGAATTGTTACCCAGTTCCATTGAGTATTTCTTAATCCCAGAGTTCCTGATCAGTTTGTCCGCCGCTTCTGGACCCCCTGTGAAGCTTATCATCTTGATGTCATCTGAACTTAGGAAATACCTCATGACTTCCCCGCTTCCAGAGGTTATGACTGTCTCTATGGAACCCTGTGGGAAACCTGCTTCCAGAAGTGCCTCCTTCATCTTTATTGCCGATTGCGGGGTTACTGATGCGGGCTTGTTTATTACTGAATTCCCAGCTGCCAGGGCAGGGCCAACTTTATGTGCAACAAGGTTCAACGGGTCATTGAACGGTGTTATGGCAAGCACTGGTCCTATAGGTACCCTCGTGTAATATGCAAACCTGTTAATTCCCCTCGGCTCAACGTCCAGTGGGATTGTTTCGCCATAAATTCTCTTAGATTCCTCAGCTGAAAACAGCATGGTTATGGATGCCCTCTTCACTTCTCCCTTGGACAGCTTAATAGGCTTTCCTGCCTCAATTGCAATTGTCTTTGCAAAATCATCTATGTTCTTTTCAAGTATCTTAGAGGTCGCGTAGAGCTTCTCATACCTCTCGTATGAAGGCATTGCTCTCATTTCCTGAAATGCTTGCTTGCTCCTCCTTAGAATCTGTTTCGCGTCATCCAGTGGCGTATCATCAAGCCTCACAAATTCCTCGTTTGAAAACTTATTCTTTACAAGCATAGGTAAGGAATTGTACATGCAAAATATATGTTGTTGCCCAATATTGCAATAAATTGTATTATTTTACGAAGATTTGTAAACAAATGATCGCAGTGTTTTAGAAAGGTATAGTGAAAATGCAAGCTTAGATTATTTCAAGCTTAAACGGCTTAATCAGCCCCATCTTCTCGGCCCTTTCATAATAGAGTTTGAGTGCTTTCCTACCTTTATCGCCAAAGTCTATGGAAAGGTCATTTACATACATCCTGATGAATTTCCTCTCCAACTCAACATCGGAGTACCTTGCATATTTCAGCGAATAATTCACCGCATCTGTTTCATGCTGCATTGAGTATTTGATCGAATTCTCAAAATCTTCCTTATAGGAAAGGGCCACTTCCTTGCCAAGGGACTTCTTTATAGCGTTGAAACCCAGTGGTATTGGAAGATCGCCGGCATATTTTTTCCACTCCTCATAGAGATCCAGGACTTTTACCAGACCCTTGTCTTCAAAGGTCAACTGCTCGTCGTGTATTATGATGCCCGCGTCTATTTCTCCTGAAAGAACTGCATCAGGAATCCTGTCAAACCTGACCTCCCTGTATTCCTTCGCGCCATGACCAAACATCTGGTAGAGGAGGAATGCAGAGGTATATTTTCCTGGAATTCCTATTACTGCCTTGGAAAGATCCGTCTCCTTCTTTGCCACAACAAGCGGACCGTAACTTATGCCAAAACTGGCTCCTGAACTGGTAAGATAATACTTGTCACTCACCGAAACGTAACCGTTTGCAGATATTGCAGTCACGTCATACAACTCCTGAGGGCTTTCCTTGTTCAGTGTTTCTATGTCCTTTACAACTTGGTCATAATCGAAGTGGCACTTTATTTTTCCTTCAAACATTGCATAGAACATGAAAGAGTCGTCAGGATCAGGTGTATGAGCAATAACCAGCTTCATGACCACTTCATTCCTGCATTCTACTAAACTGTTTCACAGAACATTTAGGGTTACGCAATATCCAGCTTTCCAACAATGACCGTAGTTTTTTCCATTCCTGCAGAGTCAATAACATGACTTCTTCTAAGTAAGATTACTGCCTTTTCTATGTGACAGGCTTCTAAGATCTCCTGAAATGTGAAAACATCCTACTTCCGATCTGGATAAAAAGGGTGCAGCAAAGGGCATAACTTGATTGAGATCATCATTTAATTTCACTAATTGATCCCGTTCTAGAACGTTTAATATCTCTGTGCAATAGCGTAAATCTCTTTAGGTGAATCAATGGAAAGAATTGTAGTTGCTCTAGGTGGTAATGCTCTTCTTCACAAGGGAGATCCTTTTTCCTTCGATATCCAACTCAGTAGGGCAACAGAGGCGTTTGAAAACCTATATAAACTAATTTCCCAGAATGAAGTTGTTATAACACATGGAAACGGCCCGCAGGTAGGCAATATACTTCTTCAGAATGAATTCGCGACATCGGTAGCCAGCCCCCTCCCCCTTCACAGTTGTGGGGCAATGTCTCAGGGACTCATAGGTGAAGTGCTTACGCTCGCATACGACAGGATAAAGTTCAAGCATGGTATTTCAAAGGAGATGGCGATGCTTTTGACCAGGTCTGTTGTAGATGCGGATGATCCTGCATTTCACAACCCCTCTAAGCCTGTTGGTTCATTCTATACCAGGGAACAAGCAGAAAAGATGAAGGAAGAGCATGGTTGGTCAGTGAGGGAAGAGCAAGGTAAAGGCTGGAGGAGAATAGTCCCCTCGCCAGTGCCGATAGATATACTCGAGAAACCTTCCATACTTGCACTGCTCAGCGATGGTTTTCTCCCCCTATGCAACGGTGGAGGTGGAATACCAGTCATCAAGAATGGCTCATCCTACAAAGGCGCTGATGCTGTCATTGACAAAGACATTGCCTCATCCGTTCTAGCAACAATCATTGAAGCAGATGTCTTGATGATACTTACTGATGTGGAGGGCGCATATCTCTCATACGGCACAAATGATCAGCAAATGATTGGAAGCACTACTCCCTCAGAACTTGAAGGATACATCCGAAAGGGAGAGTTTTCAAGAGGAAGCATGGGTCCTAAGATTGAAGCAGTTGCAAGATTTGTGAAGAAAGGAGGGAAAAGGGCTCTTATAACATCACTTGAAAATGCACAAGACGGAATAAGAGGGAAGTCTGGAACACTTGTAATGCCAGATTAGGAAGGCTTAACCCACTTCCCATCTCGTGATGTTACCTTTCCTGATCTGCTGAACTCGCTCATAATTTCTTCCAGGTTCAGTCCGTCAGTGTTGAGTTCATAATCATTCTTTAGGACACTCCTGAGTTCCTCAGTTGCCAATGGCTGAACCAGGGATCTCCCAACCAGGTTGTCCAGATCCTCATATACATTCCAGGGAAAGATGAACCATGTCCAGGATTTTGCATCAACCTCCTGGGCGTAAAAGTCAGGTTTGAATCCAGACCTAGTTATGTGAAGCATTGTCGCAGTTTTGAGCTCCCCGGGTTTCAAAGATTTCACGTGCTCTGATGCTATCCTTAGGCTTTCACCGGTATCTGTGATATCGTCCACCAGGAGCACTCTCTTACCTTCTATGTTGGATGTTATGCTTGACTTTAAGGAGGCAGCGCCATCCTTAGTTGCTGTAATTCCCCAATGTTCAGTCTTTACTGATAGGAGATCCTTGATCCACATTCTGTCTGATAGTATTCTGGCAGGGACCAGACCGCCCCTCGCAATTCCAATAATAGTATCCGGTTTGTAACTGTCCATTACGCTGTGCCTGATGCTGTCACACCAGGACTCTATATCCATCCAGCTGACCAGCTTTGCCTTGAATTGCATACCCTTCCCGGGGCTTATCGACCAGTCTGGTTTAATGATTTCGTAATTGGAGCTTCAGTACTGCTTGTCCCATGGAAGTTCGTCCTTCAGTTTCCACAAATATAGGGAGGCAACGGAACAATAAGGGTGCCAGCTTTCGGCAATTTTTTCAATCTCACCCTTAGCTGGCTTTTTCTCCAGTGAATATAATTTCCTTATTGCATTTATGATCCCGAGATCCTCATGAGGAAGCACGTCTGGCCTTCCAAGGGTGAAAATCAGTATCATCTTTGCGGTCCATCTTCCCACTCCTCTAATCTCTATAAGTTTGTCAATGATCTCCTCGTCATCCATTTCTGGGAGCTTTTCAGCGCTTACATTACCATTTACAAAATTTTCAGACAGACTCCTGATGTAAGAGACTTTTTGTCGGGATATTCCACAAGACCGAAGCTGTTCATCTTCTAGGCTACCGACAACCTCCGCTTTCACCTCCCCACCATCAAAAAGTGAGACGAATCTCCTGATAATCGAGTCCGCTGCTTTCGGGTTCAGTTGCTGGGAAAGGATTGATTCAACAATGCTGAAGAAATAGTCTTCGCTTAATTTCTGGTCAATTATTCCGACCTCTCTTATCACGGAAGCCAGGATTGGATCTTTTTCAACTAGGTGCTTCGCTGCCCTTTCCATTGTGGATTTTTCTGCAATTGATTGTCTTGAATAAGGCACAAACCCACTCATGTATCTGGTGCATATATTATTGGGGGTGAGGCATCTCCCAATAAGTCTGACAAAGGTTTATTACGAGCTTTCAGGTATTGTTTTTATGTCAACTCTTGACATTTTGGGACTTATAATTCTTGTCATAGTTCTGCTCGTCCTGCTCTCGGGCATACATATTCTTCGGGAGTGGGAGAGGGCACCAGTACTCACACTTGGAAGATTCGCCGGCCTGAAAGGGCCCGGCGTCATATACGTAACACCAATTATTTCAAAGATCTCGTTGAAAATAAGCACAAGAATACAAGCTGTCTCATTCAAAACTGAGGCCACGTTCACGCAGGACAACGTCCCATTGAACACCGACGCAGTGATGTACTTTCAGGTTATTGACCCGCAGAAGGCGTTTCTTAACATTGAAAATTATGTTACGGGCACAAACCTGTCTGCCCAGACCACCCTGAGAGAAGTCCTTGGGAAGTCAACTTTTGACGAAGTCCTGTCGGAAAGGGAGAAGATAGGTGAGGCTGCAAGGGAAATTATAGACGAGAAGACTGAGCACTGGGGAGTAAAGGTATCCTCTGTCGAGATAAGGGATGTGATTGTACCATCCCAGCTGCAGGAGGCCATGTCAAGACAGGCTTCAGCAGAGAGGGAGAGAAGATCCAGGGTTACTCTTGCGATAGCTGAGGTGGAAGCAGCACAGAAGATGGTTGATGCTGCGAACCAATACAAGGACAACCCCATAGCCTTCCAGTTGAGGTGGATGAATATCCTTTATGAAATCGGCCTTGAGGGCAAGGGGACTCTCATGATGATTCCGGCTCAGACACCACAGGTGGGAGACATGAGTCCATTGGCCACGATGGGGCTTGAGGGCATTGCAAGCAAACAGCATCTCAAGGATGGTGGAAAAGGAAGCGGACAACGCTAATAAAATCGTCTAATGATAACTCTTCAGGACGCTTATCCTTGAATTCATCGGGACATTCCTTTATCACTGTCCCAACCTTTTTTCTTCTGTTTGAGAAGAGTTTTACCAGGACATTATCCAAAATCTCGGGATCTATGTCCTCTCTGATGTCTCTCGGAGTTAATTCTACAATTGCTGAATCCACCTCAGGCACTGGTGTGAAGTTGTTTTTTCCAACCTTCCTCTTTATGTGTACTGTAAATCTGAAAGCGCAGTTCACCGAAAGCCTGCCGTATACACCACTGCCAGGCTCTGCCACCATCCTCTCCGCGAACTCTCTTTGTACCATCAGTACACATCTGGTGAAGGTGAAATCAGACAGCCTGAACAGTATTTGGGAGGATATGTGATAGGGTATATTCCCTATTATTCGGTCATATTCCCCCGAATCCATTTGTAAGAAGTCCTCCTTGAGTACCTTGAGTTTTCCTGATGCAACATATTCCCTGAATCGTATTCTCAGGGATTCCGCAAATTTTTCGTCTGGTTCAACACAAACAAGATTGACTCCGCTCTCAAGTATTCTGCCGGTAAGGATCCCCTGACCTCCACCTATCTCAAGAACACTCATTCCAGGAGTTAGGTCAAGCAGCCTTACTTCGAAGGACGCAATACCAGGGTTACGTAACATAACCTGGCCAAAGCGCTTGGAATAATATTTGCGGCCCTGCGTCATTTGGCCACGAAGAGTTTGTGTTTTTCGGTCCTGTCCTGGAGTTCTTCTATAATTCTACCTGCTAGCATCTTCTGCGGATTATGGACAGTCTTTACCCTCTCAGTCAGGTCACTGAATGATTCGAAGGGCTTCCTCTTCCTTTCGTCTATGATATTCCACATCGTCTTGTTTCCCAGGCCCGGAAGAAGCTCAAGGCTGTGCATTCTTGCATTAATCGGCTGTGCATTGTTGAAGAACTCGACAAACCTGTCCTTGTTCTCCTCAATTATAGTTTCAAGAACATATGGAAGTTCATTCATGGCTGCGTTAGTCAGTTCCCTATAGGCAATTCTTCTCTTGACTGAAAGGACCTTCTGCCGCATCTCGGGGCTCTTTCCAATGTAGATTCTTTCACCTACCGCCACAACAACGTTGTTCTTGGGTATGACCTCCAAAAGTTTGAATTCCACCTCGCCTACGACTATCATTAGGGGAGTCTTCTTGTAAACCTTGTCTTCCGTTCTCCCTTGGGGTAGGTAATCCAGCACGTAGGCGTATTCTTCCAAAATTATTTACCTCTTTTTATAATTTAGATACCTGTAAAATAATCTATCAGGTTATTTAAATCTTTTTCAGAGAGCATAACGTTGTAGGATGAGAGTATCGCGGTAATCTCCTCCTTGGTTGTAGGTTTGAGGTCGATAAGCTTTATGGCAACGTTTACTGGAATATCGGAAATCTCAGAAACCTCTTTCATGACCTTGGCCATGTCCTTCCTCCCGTACTTATTGAGCACTTCTGTATACTGAAGTGTATCCTTTTCGAGATCAGTGAGTTCCTCTCTCTTTGAGAGTATCTTGAAGGCCTCTGCAACAGTGATGTATTTTCGTTTCATTACTGACCCTGTATCCTTTTCAGGTGCACTGGTGCCGAGAGAATCTTTTTTGTTACTCCCCCAACCTTTATCGATACCATGTAACAGCTGCCCTGCTTCCCCTCGATTCTTCCAGTATAACCCTGAAAAGAGTGGTGTGGCATACCATCGTGCACCGATGGCTCAATATCAATTGCCGCAAGCTCACCCGGGCTGAACTTTTGCATTATCCTGTTGACGGAAGGCATTCCCCTTTCCTTTATGGACTTGGTCATTTTCTTTCTTGACCCAGACCTTGGGCCGTGAGACATCTTGGCCATTGTCAATTACCCCTGTTAATTTCCATGACGTCGAGTGCAGCCACTTTCAGGCTATCCCCGTACGCTGCTGACAGACTTGGCTTCGTTCGCCCCTCGTCACCATTCACCAATTCCTTGATGTAAGTGCCCGATTCGGCCGTAATGAGAATCGTTGCTTCATCTCCATTGACTCCTTCAATGGAAGACTCTCTCACTGATCTCTTACGTACAAGATCTGCCCGTCTGGCAGCCACTCTTAATGGTGTTCTCTGATAAATAACTTTTCCCGTGATGCTCTCAAGAGCTGATTCCAGACGCTTTCTGTCGATTTCCCCTGTTGAGCTTAAGGTGACACGATAGGTCTTGTCATAGGTAGTTGCTTTTACTTCCCTTACTGCTTCCCTGTCGCATATTTCTAAATTTGAAACTTGGATTCCGCTTTTCTCTGAATTAATATCATCTTTTATTCCCTCAAGATCTATGTTTCGCTTCTTGGGACTGCTTACCTCCAGTACGAAATCTCGGCCATTTCCGAGCATTCTAACGTCAACGTCCTCTCTGCCTGCAGCATGGAGATAATAGTTCTTGCCTTCAGTGACGTCGAGTGCGTGCTTTCCAATGTAGGACTCAACAGACTCGTCATTTCCATGATTGTGGATCCACCTTGTCTGCGGCATATCTCTTCTGGTCTTATTGTACCTTCCCCTAAAGAATAGGCTCCTAATCTCTGCACTGGCAAAGTCATATGTTGTATTCACATTGATTGTGACATCCGGGTTCTTGAAGTCAACCTCTTTCCCTGTTCTTGAGGAGAAATACTTCCCAAATTCTCTGTTGAATTCCTTCTTAATTGGCTCCCCTCGACCACCGAAGCTTTCTTGCAGCCTAGCCTCACTTGCAAGTGTCTTCGGGTCAAAGATCGAGCCTACCAGGAAAGTGCTGAATTCAACCTCCCCCAGTTCTTCCATAACAATGTCGAAATACCTTTCCAGATCTGAAAAAATACCTCTGCAGATCGGGCAGCCCTTCTCTTCGACAATGGTCGAACTGATTCCAGGGAAGAGTGCCTCTGCTGTGAACATAAGCATCCTTCCGCGCTCTAGGTTGTCCAGGGATTCTCCGACTGTGGCGAAAATCCTACCTGTGCACCTCATACAGATGCCCAGGTCAGCAAGGGCTGAAAATTCCGGCATCTGTCTATCTAGCGACCACGTCTTTTGTAATATTGGGTCTTTCCTTTACGAAGACCCTTGAACCGCATTCGCATTCAATCTCGGCAGTTCCAAAGGATTTTTCCAGGGGTCTCTTGCATCTGATACACTTATACACTCTTGTGCATCTCCTCTATAATCTTTTGCGAGTACTCAGGCGTGTATGATCCTCCAGCAAATTTATACTGGCAATGTCTGCATTGCCAGATACCGGACGCTACCCTCTTGACTTTTTTCTGCTTGCAGGATGGGCAGACATAGGATGCAGTCTTTTGCCTGTAGACCTCATTCCATGCCTTTCTTACAGTGACGCCGTACCTGGGTCCAAATCTTCCCGCGGCGCCTACCTTAATTGTCCTTCTTGCCATGATGATCACTTGAAATATTTGTCTCTGAGTTGCCCTCCGATATCACTGGACAACTTTATAGCTTTTCTGATATCCTCAAGTTCAAGATGCCCGAAATCGCCCTTTTGCATTGCCCTTATGTGACCATCTTCACTGGTGGATACTGTAAGTCTAACTGATCCAAGCTGCTCTTCCTCGAGGTTTGGATCGCATACAAGCGTGTCACCAATCTTGACCATTGTGACGGCCACGGGAGTGTTTTTGACTGGCAACTTGAAGTCCTTTCCGCCCTCCTTAGAACCAGGAACAACTGCACTTTTCAGTGCTGCCAGGACACCGTATGAACATGCGTCTATGAGGTTTCCGTCATAATCGATAACATCTATGTCGATGAATACAATCCATACTTTCTTGCCTGCCTCAATAACCAGATTTTCAAGGTCAATCATCTTGCTTTCTCTTATTCCTCTGTCCACAACTCTCGCTATTTCTATTGATGTTTCGTTTGGGGGTCCGGCTTCAAATGTCGGAAAGGCCATTGGAAGCAGCTCAACGTTTGTGGTCATGACTCCTCTGTCTGGAGTGTCTGGAAAAGGCTCTCCAGTTTCAATCTTGATTCCTGCGATGATCCTCGTATTCCCAAGCTTAACTAGGGCGGAACCCTGTGCTCGTGGTATGTAGCCCGCCTGTATTTCCATTTGCCTGACTTCCTCGGGCTTTCTCCCGTCTGTCCTTATTCCGTCCTTCAATTTGTGTTCAATGTAACTCCTCTTGATTTCTGAAAGAATTCCTGCTGCATCTTTCGGCATGCTTACTCACCATCCTCCTGTATCTCTGCCACAAACTTGGAAGAAAGCGCTTCCCTTTGTATCTCGTTTATTCTTTTAATGGCGTTCAGAATCATTCCTGTGGCCTTGTCAAATTCTTCAGGGCTAAGATCACCATCCATCTGCAGTAACACTACCTTGCCCGACTTTGAGAGTATGCCTACAGGAAGATCTGCATCCCCAAAATTGTCCTCTTCCTTTGAGAGGTCAAGAACAATCTGCCCCTCAACTTTGCCGGCTGTACAACCGGTGACAAAGTCCTTCATGGGTATTCCTGCAGATGCAACTGCCACCGAAGCAGCCGTTAGGCCTGCAATTCTTGTTCCTGCGTCCGCCTGTAAGACTTCGATGAATACATCAATCTGTGTTCTAGGAAATTGCTCGACCATTATGGCTTCGTCCAAAGCTTCAGAGATTACCTTAGATATTTCAATGGATCTCCTGTCCGGGCCTGGCCTCTTTCTTTCGTCCACAGAGAATGCTGCCATGTTATATCTGGCCTTGATTATTGCCTTGTTTATGTTCTGCGTATGCTTTGGGTAAGCTTCCCTTGGGCCATATACTGCAACAAGGATTTTGTTGCCTCCCCACTCAATGTATGCAGAACCGTCTGCCCTGTTCAATATTCCTGTCTCGATCTTTATCGGCCTCAATTCTTCTGCAGTCCGGCCGTCGAGTCTAGTGCCATCCTTATTCAATAGCTTTATGTTACTTGGTGTTCCCACTACTATCACCTACCTTGCTCTTGAGATATTCATTTATTCTGTCTGTAAGGCCCACTGTGTGTGCCTCCTTCTCAACCATATCAATTGCGGAAATGGCAATCATCACATTTTCAGGTGAGCCATCCACCCAGATTAGACCATTCTGACCCACTATAATTCTGGTCTGGGTAGCATCCTTAATCATGTTAACCATCGATCCCCCCTTGCCTATTATTCTTGGTACCTTGGGCGCAGAAATTGTAGTAATATGCCCCCCTTCAAGTTTCCTTAACCCCATATCCTTCAGGGTTACCCAGCTCTCCTTGATCTCGTTTAACGACATTACCTTCGCATATATGTAATCGCCAAGATCAAGGTATCTCTGTAGGTCTCCTGATTGTGTTCTCCATGGAGTGTCGTTCATGTGCAGGAGGGAATGATAGGGGGAATTAAGATCTATATTCCACATGGAAGGGCCTATCTCAATGACCTTTCCAATAATCTTGTCACCTCTCCTTGGAAAATAGGGGCCTGAGAAAGGTACTATGTCCACAAATTGGTCCCCTTTCTGTACAACTCCGAAATATTCAGAGCAGTACTTGTCTGTGTCGCATTTGTAAACACCATTCCTCGGCTTCAGACCTTCTGCTTCTACCGGGTCACCTGGCATTATTATCTGCCTGATTTTGCTCATTATATCACCTTGAAGCTTGCAAGAAAAATCAACGGCGGGTTTTTTGCATTTCCAACAAGCATTTCCTAAAACTCAAAGAAATGCCACCTGTACAAACTAACTAAACCGGAAATCATAACACCAATACCTTTTACCTGATCGTTTCTTCTCGCTTCCACTCTTTGCTGCTCTGATGATTTATAAATATATAATCATTGGTTCTTTTATGTGTTATTGATGAGTAATGTTCTTTCTGGACTGCTCCTAGATTGTCTATTCTAGAATTGTTCATAAGAGACTTCGCATGTCAGATCATCTTTATTGGAGTCATTTATATCGCGGCAGTCTTGAACAATTAAGATTACTTTCTGGAGAGCGATGGCTATCCCTTTTTTCCTGCATAAATTAGAGCTATATCAGGCTAAATCTTTGTCCTGTCTTTCAGTATCCTTATTTCTGCCCCGTCCTTTGCTTTTCTGGTGATCGAGTCCATTATGTCTCCCTGAATTCCAGAAGGCACCTCCAGCAAACCAACCCAAGAACCGTCATTGCCCCATTCTTCCTTGACAATGTACCCACTACGGGCCAAGTCTCCATACACTTTGCCGTAAGAATCCCCTACGAGTTTCACGGCAATTTTGGTCTTTTCGAATCTGATGGGAATTATTGGTCGAAGTGCCTTGAGAACGGTTTCGACCTGTTCGTTAGCTGTCTTGAACGGATCAATGTGAACCTTTGCCTCGTCCATTGCCTGTGAAATCCTGTTCGCAGGGTGTGGTGTATTTGTTTGAGGATTTATGCTCTCCCTGGATATGATTTCAACAACCTGCTTCCTTCTCTTCTCATACATTGCCCTTCGTTGATCTGTCGTAAGTTGTATCTGTCCCCTCTTGACAATCTCAGTTGCCACTGCAGTAATGTCAGTTGTCCCGAAAACTTCCCTTATGGCTTCATCCCCAATCTTTTCGCCCTTTCCGGCGTCCTTGAAGACTTGCTCTAGAGCAAGGTCATTTTCAATGTCAATCCTCCCTGATCTTATGCGGTCTGTTGAATCTGGGTCCACTAGAATTTCAAATTTATGTCCGTGTGATTCCAGCCTTGCAACAATGGAATCCTCAACTGTGACCATGGCCAATAATATGAGATAAAAATAAAAACAATTTGATTTGATTCTGCCCATTCGAAATATCCATGAATACTCCAGAAATCCTCCTAATGTTGTAAGAAAAGTGGAAAAATGGGACGCCTTCCGTAGGCTCTTTTCAGTTTATCAGCGCTTAAAGGAATTCCTTGACCTCTTCTGCTGAGTAAACCTTGAATTTCTTCCCGTCGACAATGCACGCTACTTCTGGGGACCTGAATTCAGAGTCTTCCTCAACTGCTGATTTGAGTGCCTTTATGGCCATTGCGATCGCTTCCTTCTCTGAAAGTTCCTGCTTGTACTCCTTTTCAAGGTAGTTTGTGACTGCTTCCTTCCCTGCGCCTATTGCCACTGCCTTGTACTCATTTATTGTACCGGCTGGATCACAGTCAAAAAGTCTTGGTCCTATGCTGTCATAGCCAGCGAAGATCATGGATACTCCATATGGCCTCACTCCGCCGAATTGAGTGTACTGCTGCATCTGGTCTGCAACTTTTTTTACAAGGTTTTCAATGTTAACGAGTTCACCGTAGGTGATTTTTTCCTGCTGTGTCCCGATCCTTGCAAAATCGATCAGTACACGGGCATCTGCAACCAGGCCAGAGGTGACTGCCGCCACGTAATCATCAACAAGCTGAATCTTCTCTAGGGAGTTGCGTTCAACTAGTTTGCTTCTGATCTTTTTGTCTGAAATTAGTGCTACACCGTTTTTGAATTTGATACCTAGGGCTGTGGAGCCTTTTTTTACAGCTTCCCTGGCATATTCCACTTGGAATAGCCTCCCATCAGGTGAGAAAACTGTTATGGCTCTGTCATACGCCATCTGTCCCTGTTGCATTTGGATTCACCTTTTGTCCAATAGGGCATTTAAGCTATAAAGGTTTTCTTGGACAGCACCGAAATGTGGTTGCAGAATGCCATCTGGAGCGCATTTTGTGAGACCGGTCACATTTGGCGTCCAGTGTCAACAAAACATTAATCATGACATTAGGACTATGTATTAACATCGTGCTGCCATTTTGCAATAAGTGCAAGACTTTCAGGAATTTCTGTAAACTGAGGGACTGTCCCTTAATGAGTGAGGCCCTGAAGGATAGTGCTCCGAGGTTGGTCAAGATAGGGGATATTTCATCACTCACCCCCCCAGGAATATTTGTTGGAACATACAATTACCCTAATGTTTATGCTGGACCGGTCGCTGTTGCAGATCCCTCTGCATTATACCCTAAGGGAAACGAGTACGGTAAGGAAATAGAAGAGATTCTAAATTTAGGTCGAAATATTTACCGAGCATCCAGGGTAACAAGCGTGAGGGATGTATCAAGCAAATTCAGCCAATCAGTTCAAGAATCAGCAATGTCGTCACAGTTTGTGGACATTGAGATGAAGGTCAGCGGAGGTATGAATAAAATAATTGACCATGACCGCAGAATGGAATCACCTATGCAATCCATGGTTAAGATAGACGCGCTGAGGATGACATCCAACCCCAAGATTCCGAGAAATGTGGACTATTTTCACAACGATACAGATCTCCTCTCAGCGGAAGCCGTATGGATGCTCTATGAAAATGGATTGCCAATAGATTATCTCAAGGGAGTTCTTTCTAGTGGCGCTCTTGGCATTGGGAAAAATCGGAGACTGGTACCCACCAGATGGTCTATCACTGCTGTGGATGATATTTTGTACCGAAAGATACGTGACGAATTACGAACATTTGATACGATTTCAGAAGTAAGATGGTTCAAAAATTCCTATCTAGGCAACAGGTTTAACATACTGCTGCTCCCGTATTCTTTTGCTTTCGAAATGCAAGAACTTTGGACTGGAAGTGGAATGTTGGACCCTGAGAGCAGAGTTCTAATGGACTATGAGCTCTCCAGAGGAAGGAAGAACTATGCGTCCAATGTAGGAGGTGCATATTATGCAGCACGGATGGCAGTTATGGAATACCTTAGAAAGATCAGGAGGCAAGCTTCTGTGCTTGTTCTTCGAAACATAGGGAGCGAATATTATTCTCCACTAGGTGTCTGGGTCGTAAGAGAGACAGTAAGGGACGCCATGAGTAAAGGATACAATTCGTATTCGTCCATAGAGGAAGCAGTGGGTGATATCGATGCTAGAATGGGTGATTGGAGCTCAAGATCAAGAATACTAAGGGAAAAGTATATTCAAAAAACAATAATGGAATATTTCTGATGCAATATGAAAACCTGGGATACGATTTTCGACAATCACATGCATCTCAGAAATGATGGTTATTTCTTAGAGGCAGCACGAATATTCCAAAGGGCAGGCGGTACTGCCTTCAACCTTGTAAATTTGCCAGATTACAGCCTTCCTATGAAGGGATATTATGAGAATATCTACGAGAAAACACTCAGCCTTGCGGATAGGGTTAGAAATGAAACCGGAATAGAGGTTATCGTAACAATCGGTCCTTACCCTCTGGACTATCTGCACTTTTCTGAAAGTACAGATGACCCTGCAGGACTTTTAAGGGCGGGCATAGACCTTGCCTTAGATATAATCAGAGAAGGCAGAGCCAGCGCCTTGGGAGAAATTGGGAGACCACACTTTGATGTCTCCCGGCAGGCGATGCAGGACTCCAATGAGATTTTGATCTATGGCATCCAAGGTGCAGCAGATTCAGATATTCCTGTTGTTTTGCATACCGAAGATCTAACCGGGGAGTCGTATGAAGAACTCTGTGAAATAGGCAGAAATGCTGGCCTCAAGAAGGAGAAATTAATCAAGCATCACGCGTACCCTGATGATTTCTCCAAGGACTCATGCCTCACCAAGTCCATTCTTGCCACTCGACCAAATGTAAGAAGTGCTATTGCAACTGGAAAGGACTTCTTTCTGGAGACAGATTATGTTGATGACAGAAAAAAACCGGGCAAGGTCATTCCTGCAGATTCTGTCCCAAAAAGAGCGGAAATGATTCAAAACGAATATCCAAACTGGGAAGAGATATTTCAAAGAATATTCAAGGAGCTACCCTCCAAAGTGTTTGAGGTCGAATTCGAGCACTAATTGTAAAACAAGTTTAATATTTCAAGCGGATATGAATAGGAATGACTCTCACTCCTGCCCAGATTGATCGTATAGCCAACGATCTTAAGTCCTTTCTAAGGGTGGAGAAGAAGTCAAAGAAGGTAAAGAAACTTGATGGAAGTTTCTACAGGGAAATTGTCGATGCCCTTGAGACTCTTAGATCGGAAAGTGAAAAACTGTTGAAGAACCAAGATATATCAAATTACATCAGCATTAATAACAGGATTCAGGAACTTGAGCGTGATTTCAGAGATTTTTTCCAGAGAAGATTCAGCAAGATGGCTGTACTTTCACTATACGATCTGGATGCCGATATGATGAACTCTCTAACAGGGGAAGAGAGGGAATTTATGACCAGGATGCACAACCTTATGCGAGACGAGCTTAATCACCTTCTTCTTAAGGAACGTGTCCAGCATGAGGAAGAACCTCGGGAGCAGCCTGAAGAAGCAACCCCTGTCGTAAATGAGAATGAGGCCCGCGAAACGGAGGCCATTGCACCAACAAGAGGGAAAACGTACACTTTGGTGAGAATTGTCGGGGATCAGCCGCCCATAGCTCAACCTGACAGAGACTATTACCTTCACGATAATGATCTTGTCTATCTCCCCGAGAAATTTGCTGATCTTCTCGTAAAGAGGAAAAGTGCCGTAAGAGTAGTTATCCCCAAGTAAAGTGCGCCAAAGATTATATTGGAAACGTGGCATGGAGTAATGGGAAAAGCCCGAGGGCAACTAACGCTTGAAAAAGTGAGGAAAGTCCCCCCTCCTCGGCAGAGTTCAACACGTGCAAGCGTGTGTTCTGAGAGGGATGGTAAAGGGAAAAGAAATCAACGGTTCCCGACAAAGTGTGATTCGCAAAGATGACGTTCTCGGGAGCACCGATGGGAACCTTCCCTGAATGGAGAAAGTCTAAACGGGCCCGATGAGGCTGTCGTGAGGGCCAGGTGAGACGAATTAGTCGAATGTTGCCAACCCGGAAGGGCGAACAGAAGGGGGCTTACTCCGGGCATTTCCTGACTTTTATTTTTGTTTGAACTTGACCAAGAACCTGCATGCTCTCGAACCTGCGACAACTCTATGAGTTGATTCAACATCTGCATCAAGAACTGTCCTGAAGAGTATGTTTTCTGCCTTGCATGCTTCGCCAAACTTCTGTGAGATTGAAAGAATTGGACAGTTGAATTCCGTAATTTCATAAGTGTTTTCGTCGAGTTGCCTCCATTCAGACATGTAACCTTCCTGGTCTCTGAGTGACGAGAGCTCTCTTATCATGTCCCGTTCATTTCTTCCAGATATTGAATATCGGTAATCCGGAATCTTCTTCTCGGTTCTGAGATGCAAGATATTCCCGACGTATTCTCTTCCAAAGATGCTGTCCACGTAGTTCATTACATCCATGACAATGTCTTCATACCCTTTCTGGAATGAACTAGACCCTTTCTCTGAAAGAGAGAAGTAACATTTTGGCCTTCCCCTGCCAGAGGGCGCATACCTTCTCATAACAAATTCTTCCTTCTCGAGATTAGAAAGATGCTTCAGTGCAGCAACTTTAGAGATCTTGAACTGGTTTCCGATCTCCTCGAGAGTTGCCTCCCTATTTCTCTTCAGGAAGTGTATAATTCCGGTCTTTGTAGATGGTGTCTCCTTTGCGCCCATCCATTTAACATTGGATTATGATATTAAACCATTCGTCGTTTGATTCTGGAAATTCAATGTTTTTCCGATTATCTCGATATTCTATGATGTGTTCATGACAATTCTCTTGGTTCTTATTGACTAATCCTTATTTCGTGAAACACTGTCAGATCAGGCGTAACAAATTTGTAAACATATAAATTATGTGTTCCATTTGTATGGTGGTATCAAATGTCATTGAAAAAATGCCAGGTCAAGGATTGCACAGAGTCTAGTTTCAAGACTGTCGACGGATCGCTTGCAAAGAAAGTCCTGACTCTAAAGGAGGAGAAGACGAAGGTTCATCTGTGCAAGACACACTACAAGGAGTACAAGAAAGGAACAAAAAAAGAGAGAGAAATTCAAAGAATGGACTGGGTTTGAACCAGGACTGCCACAGATGACAGAGAATGAGATAGGCATTTCAGTTGTAATCACCACCTATAACGAGGGGAGACACCTAAAGGATTTGCTGGATAGCTTTGTAGTTCAGGAAGGCCCCATGGAGGTCATACTTGTTGACTCAATGAGCAATGATGGAACCGAAAATCTAGTGACAGAGTTTCAGAAGGATCACGGCTTTCTCAAGTACGTAAGACAGAAGTGCTCACGAGGGGAAGGCAGGAATATTGGTGTTGAGAAAGCAAGCTTTGACTACGTACTTTTCACAGATGGAGATGCAATAGCCAATCCTTTCTGGATCAGGAACATGAGGAATTCTTTCCTGAAAGGATATGATGTGGTCGCTGGCAAGACTATTCAAATGGGGTACGAGCCTTTTGAGAAACTGGGCAGAGTGGAACTTTACTTTGAAGATTTTGAGGTTACGTCCCCCTCAGTCAACCTAGGATATTCTAAGAAGCTTTTTCTTGAAGCGGGTGGCTTTGATCCAAATTTCATAACAGCTGAAGATATCGATGTCAACATCAGAGCGGTGAAAGCCGGTGGAAAGATTGGATTCTGCCAGGACTGTATAATCTACCACAGGACTAGAAGCACCTTTATCGGATTCATTGAACAGGCCTTCTGGAACGGATTTGGAAGAAAGCAGTTAAACAACAAGCACAGCGATGTGTGGTCACACTTCAGATTTTCTGAGATCTTCAAACCAGATGTCATAAACTTCTGGTATGTTGTGAGAGCTGCTACTGCATTGCTTGGCTATATTACTTGCAAACTCTTCGGGGACGACTTTGCCAGACGCAGGTCCTCTGTTGCTTAACGCTGTAAATTTTAGCAACGATGTCAAGGACGCATAGTTTAAGCCCTTTTGTTGCAAAATGGGTTATATTCGGCAACCGCAAAGATATAAATCTGCAGATTAAATATTGAGACGATGGGAGAAAACGAGAAGGGGTACTGGAGCGGGAAATTAAAGGAGCTTCAGAAAGATGTCCGAAGAGACAACAAAGAATATACCCGTTGGAAAGCAGAAACTCTTGACCCGTGGAATAAGAAGACAGGTTATGAGGACCGGGAACATGTCAATTCCTCGGATATAGGCATCAAGGAGATTTACAATAAAGAAGACCTCAGGAGTGAACAAGATGGAAAGTACATTGGTAATCCCGGCGAATTTCCTTTTACCAGAGGGGTTTATCCGAACATGTACAGGGGCAGACCATGGACAATGAGGATGTTCTCCGGATTTGGCACCCCAGACGATACCAACAAGAGGCTAAAATACCTCATTTCTCACGGAGAGTCCGGCCTCAGCATAGCGTTTGATATGCCTACTCTTTACGGGTATGACTGCGACAGCAAGAGGGCAGATGGTGAAATAGGCAGATGCGGAGTGAGTGTATCATCTTTGAGAGACATGGAGGACATTTTCGATGGCATTGACCTAGGCAAAGTTAGTACTTCCATGACCATCAATGCGCCCGCTGCTGTTCTAACTGCCATGTACGTGGCTGTTGCAAAGAAGCAGGGTGTCCCGCTTGAACAGATTTCAGGGACAGTGCAAGCTGACATACTGAAGGAGTACATAGCGCAGAAAGAGTGGATATACCCGCCTGAGGCGCACCTAAGGCTCATAAGGGACATGATGGTCTACTGCACCGAGAATGTGCCTAAGTGGAATTACATTAGCATCTCCGGATATCACATAAGAGAAGCTGGTTCAAGCGCGGCCCAGGAGCTTGCTTTCACCCTAGCAGACGGATTCTATTACGTCGAGATGGGGAAGGAAGCAGGACTTGACATAGACAAGTTTTCACACAGGCTTTCATTCTTCTTCAACTCCTCAATAGATTTCTTCGAAGAGATTGCAAAGATGCGTGCGGCAAGACGGATTTGGGCAACTGCAATGAAGGAGAAGTATGGTGCGAAGAATGAGAGGAGCATGATGCTGAGATTCCATACCCAGACTTCTGGATATTCACTCACTTGGCAACAGCCGCTCAACAATATCATCAGAACCACCATAGAAGCGATGGCTGCAGTTCTTGGCGGAACTCAGAGCCTGCACACCAATTCGTATGATGAGGCATGGGCATTGCCATCTGAAGAGGCAGTGAAGATAGCCCTCAGGACACAGCAGATAATTCACGAGGAGTCTGGCATCTCGGACACAATCGACCCACTTGCAGGCTCATACTATGTGGAATGGTTGACCAATAAGCTAGAAGAAGAGGCGTACAAGTATTTCGATGAGATTGAAAAAATGGGCGGCATACTGGAAGCTGTCAAAAAAGGGTACATCCAGCGTGAGATTGCTAAGACTTCATACAGAAGGCAGACTAGGCTGGAGGAAGGTAAAGAAACCATGGTCGGCGCAAACAAGTACGTGGAAGATGAGGAGCAGACCATAAGTTACTTGAAGATAAGCCAGAAGGCACAGGAAGACCAGATCAAAAAACTGGAAACCGTTAAGAAAACCCGAAACGAGAAGGCAGTGAAAGAAGCTCTTGGCGATCTTGAAAAGGCCATGAGAAATGATAAGGAAAATGTCATGCCATATATCATAAAAGCTGTTGAAGAATATGCTACACTTGAAGAAATATCAGACGTAGGGAGGAAGATCTTTGGAGGATGGAAAGAACCAGTCATTGTTTAAGGACAGGCCAATTAAGATATTGCTTGCAAAACCTGGAATCGATGGGCATGATCGCGGTATTCTAGTACTTGCAAAGGCCTTCAGGGATGCGGGCATGGAGGTCCTATATGCAGGTCTCCTTCCCACACCGGAAGAAGTTGTTGACACGGCTGTCAACGAAGATGTTGATGTCGTAGCCTTGAGTCTGCTGAATGGAGCGCACTTGACTGTATTTAAGAAAGTCTCTGACATCCTCAGGGAAAAGGGAGTGAAGGACATAGCTGTGGTAGGCGGCGGTACAATCCCAGATCCTGACAAACCCAAGCTTGAGGAAATGGGTATAACTGGGAATTACGGACCAGGTACACCCCTCTCTGTAATTATTGATCATGTGAAAAGCAGGGCGGCAGAGGCAAGAAAACTCAAGACTCTGGATTAGGGATTCCCTGTGAATATTAACCAATTAATTGATGGAGTATTATCAGGAAAGAAGCAGGTTATCGCCAGGGCAATATCAATAATAGAAGACCACGGAATGAAGACTGAGTCAAAGAAGATTATAAAGGGAATTTATCAAAATACCGGAAAGGCACATGTTTTGGGCATTACTGGTCCCCCTGGAATAGGAAAAAGCACCATGATTGGCGTCCTTTCTAGAATGCTCTCAGAGCGCGGGCACTCTGTGGCAGTCCTTGCAGTCGACGCATCTAGCCCATTCACTGGTGGATCCCTCCTTGGAAACAGGATCAGAATGCAAGATTCCTTGTCCAAGTTTGGGGTATTTATGCGCAGCCTAGCTAGCAGGGGGCTGAGCGGTGGGCTCTCCAGATCGGTTTGGGACTCGGTGATGATTCTGGACGCTGCTGGTTATGAGTATGTAATAATTGAAACAGTCGGGGCAGGCCAGGCCGATCTGGACGTAGTTTACCTTGCAGACACCATTGTCGTTGTACTGGCACCAGGACTTGGCGACCAGATTCAAGCCATAAAGTCCGGGATTATGGAGATAGCTGATATCTACATAATGAACAAAATGGACAGAGAAGGAAGCTATATTGCCCTCAAGGACATAGAGGAGTTCCTTGCATATTCAACTCAGGGAAGTTGGAAAATACCTGTAATAGGGACTAACTCTCTCACTGGAGAAGGCTATGAAGAATACCTGAAGAGCATTGAGAATCACAAGGATTTTATCAGCAAGGATTCGAGTACCAGGAAAAGAAGGTTTAGGCATGAGCTTCGTCTTGCTCTGGAAGACGAATTGATGCGCAAGATCAACTCGGAAATAGAAAAGCTTGTTTCGGAAAATAGGATAGAATCAATCATGGAAGGCAGGACTGACCCATATTCAGCTGCTGAATCCATAGTTGAAGAATTATTGTCCTCGGGCAATTCATCTAAGGAGGGCAGAACACCATAGATTATTGCCATTCAGCTCCCTCCTACGTTAAATATTTCAACCCAGCTCTGTTTCATGCAAAGGTGAAGCTGATCTGATGCCCTTACTCAAGCTTGTTTTGTCTCACCTTAACTTTCTCCTAAGTTGGGAGCAAATCTGATTGAGTACCAGCAAGGAATAAGGGAACTTTCGCATTGGACTGAATGGAAATGGGAGAGTCTAAGGACCTTTCTCATTTTGGCTTATTACAGGATTTCACCCTTTTCGATCCAGAGATCAAGGTTAAATAAGTTTTAGACATTTTTTACCCATGGCAGACATGTACGGTCCGTTGAAATATTTCACTTCAGAAATGGCTAAGAATCTCGGTGACAGGGCAAAAGAGGTTCTAACTTATATGTACCCTCCAGTAACTGTTTGTGAGGAGGGAGGAGAACTTGTCATTGAGGCTGACCTGCCCGGATTTGACAAGAAAGATATCAAGGTTAGGCTCGAGCGGTCTTCACTCTCAATTTCAGCTATCAGGAAACTTGATAAGAAGGGTGTCGTGTACACAGACCAAAGGCCCGAGGAAGTTACAAAGAGGCTAAGGCTTCCCATGGAGGTTGAGGCTGACGCTTCATTTTCCGCAAAATACTCTAACGGAGTACTTACAATAAAGATCCCAGTGAAGGGTTCCAGAACCATAAAAGTGGAGTGACTCCACTACTCATTTTCTGAATATAACTACAGCGAACGCAATCAGATCCAAAAATATTACAGCATAAGAGATCAATGGATGCACGTTGGACATATAGACAGATGCAAGTAGGACAAATCCCAGGAACACTGAGGCGGGCAATTTGTTTGAACCTCTGGCACTGGCCGGCTCCGTTTCCTCCTCAAGCCTTCTCTTGAGGAGTGGGATTACATCTAGCCCCTTCTCCAAAGAGACCACAGCCTTTCGCAGGAACTCGTTCATCTGTTTCTTGTAGAGTTCATCCAATAGACCTTCAGCATAAAGCAGCTCTCTCAGGACCTTGACAAACTTGAACTGAGGATCAAGCTTCATACAGATGCCCTCTAGCAATGAGGACATTCTCATGTAGAGGACGAGTGATCGTGGCAGCCTGAATGGAAATTCGAAAATCACATTGTTGGCAATTTCCAAAAGTTCCGCTATTTCAGCTTCATCCGGGTTCTTTCCTGCAAGACCTGTCATGGCGATTTCAATACTCCGCCTAACAACCCCTCTGTTGGCTGCAGGCGATAAGGCATTCATGCTCAGAAGTGAATCTATGACAAGTTCAGCATCCTTCTTCACAAGTCCATCGTAAAGCGCAAGCAGTGAGAATCTTGTTTCATCATCAAGGGTACCGACCATGCCAAAGTCATAAAGGATTATCTTGCCTTCCGGTGTGACGGATATATTCCCTGGATGAGGATCTGCGTGGAATATATCATCTCTCAGGAGCATTCTCATGAATGCCAGATCGACCCTGAAAGCTAGATCTGGAAGATCTATGTTGTTCTCCTTCAGAGATTCCACATCTGTTACCTTCACGCCCGCAATGTAATCCGAGACCATGACTGCCTTGCTCGAAAGCTCCTCGATGACTTGTGGAATGATCGCGTCATCCCTGTCCGACATGTTTGCCCGGATCCTCTCTGTGTTTCTAGCTTCCTTTGTGTAATCAGCTTCATCAAATATCCTGCTTTTGAAGTCGTTGATTACGTTGCTCACACTTATAAAAAGGAAATTCTCTACCCTGCCCTTGAGAAGCTTGAGCAACCTGTCAATCACAGCCAGGTCCCTCCTTAGGATGAACTCAACATCTGGTCTGTTTACCTTCACGGCAACCTTCTTCCCCTGGTAGGTTGCGAGATAGACCTGTCCAAGAGACGCCCCAGATATTGCCTCTGGATTGAAATCATCAAAGACCTCATCTATCTTGCCGAGACTATTCTCAATTATTTTCTTGGCCTGTTCAAAAGGCGCTGGAGGAACCTGATCCTGGAGCTGCTCAAATGATTTTATGTACTCCTTAGGAAGAAGATCTGGGCGAGCAGACAGGACCTGGCCCAATTTGATAAAGGTTGGTCCCATCTCTATGAAAGTGTTGACTGCTTTCTTGCCGTTTCTCTCCCTGTATGAGTCCCATGCTGGTTCCTCATTTTCCCGTTGAGCTTTCTTCCTGTCCTTAAGAAAGCGCCTGATGACAGGTGCGAGCTTAATAAAAACACGTACCTCCTCTCTCCTAAGACCTTTCAGTGGGTCTCTGTCCTCAGGCATTGTCATCTGGATTCACCTTTTTGTTATAAGTTGTTCGGAATAGCCAGAAGACTTGCTCGAATGAGGTAAGCCAACTTCCACAAATTGTCTAGAATCTCGCTCTAAACCTTTTAGGCGCGAACTAGGTGCTGCTTCACCAGTAGTCTTTGTTTACAAAATCGTCATAAAGCTCGGCTATGTAATTCTTATTTTCCAGCTGGTGAGTCGCTAGCCTCATCAAAACAGCAGAGACCTGGGGATCGCTGTATTCATGAGCCATTAGCTCCAGTATATTGTGAATATCATTAGACATTTTCATTGCTTGGAGAAGTACGCTTTTCATGTCATTTACATTTATGTCCTCTAGGTCTTGCGTTACTAGGTGGTCAAGCATTTCGAAGCTTCTGGCATCAGATGGCTGATGTGCTTTGTCGAATTCACGCTTCTCTATGGCTTCACTTATCATTCCAAGGTCCTTCTCTTCGTTTTCTATTAGAGTTTCCAGCATCATTCGAACATGATCTGCACTTGACTCCTCAAAAATTTCATGGTATCTCCTCACCATGTTTTCCTTCAGCCGAAATGCCTTTCTAAGAAGGCTATCCCTAACTTCCTCAGATTGTTTTCCAGATATCGTGGAGCCTGCTTTTGGCAAGTGTATTATCCCCAAATTATATTATAAACAATCATGCTTATAACCTTTATCATAACATTTCCCTGAAGCCACTCCATCACTCAATGAGTCGCAAAAAGCATATCATATTCCATCATCAAGTTACTTATGCAGGTTTCTCCCTCCATAATCTCCGCGGATCTGAGAGTACTGCAGTCTCAGGTACAGGAGTGTGTTAAAGCTGGGGCAGAGTCATTCCATCTGGACGTAATGGATGGTCATTTTGTTCCCAACATCACAATTGGACCTGAAGTTGTAAAGGCCATCAGAAAATCCACTGATCTCGCCCTAGAAGCACATCTAATGGTGGAAAGGCCGGACAAATATTACAGGAACTTCCATGAAGCTGGCGCAGACGTACTGCTAGTTCATTATGAATCTCCAGTGAACCTGGTAGGACTTTTTCAAAAGATGAGAGAGGAAGGCATACGATACGGTGTTGTGATAAATCCAGAAACCGAATTCACCGAGGTTTCCGATCTATTGGATGGTGCTGAAATTCTGCTCATAATGTCAGTACACCCCGGTTTTTCTGGCCAGAAATTTATTGACGTTCTGGACAAGGTCTCAAGCGCCTCTAGGTACATAAAAGAGAACGGACTTTCCACAAAGGTGGAAATAGATGGGGGAATAAACTATGACACCGGATCCAGGGCAGCTAGAGCAGGAGCCGACATTCTCGTTTCCGGCTCTTACATATTCTCTGGTAACATAGGTGAAAGGATCAAGGGACTGAAAGCGCTGACACTCTAGTCCGCCCTTATCAGTATCCTACCGTCCCTGACTTGTTCGAAATGCTTCATCGCTTCCCTGATCTGAGATAATTTGTATGACTCTGCCACCTTGACTTTCATTCCTCTTCTCGACACCATCTTCATGAGGTCGTTTAATTCATTTCTGTTACCGCCTGTAGAACCTATCAGGCTTCTTTCCCCGGTGTAGAGGGCTCCTATATCAAGTTCTGCTTCCTGACCAGTCTGAACACCAAAAGTGACTAGGGTACCCCCAACAGAAAGATGCCCTATTGACTGTTTCCAGTATTTCTGACCAATTGAATTCAGAACAATGTCCACCTTTAGTGATTCCGGAATTTCTTCGGCTCCATAGATCTTGTCCGCACCGAAATCCTTGATCCAGTCCTTCCTGGAAACGGCATGGACTTCCATTCCTAGTTGGGATGCAATCTGTGTTGCAAAGATGCCCGTATTCCCCGATGCCCCGTATATGAGAATACTCTTTTCGTGGGAGGCGCCTGCTCTCATAAGCGCATGGTATGCTGTTAGCCCACCTACTGGCAGACTTACAGCAACGTCTATGTCCATTTTGTCGGGAACTGGTACCAAGTTCGCCTCAGGTATATTGAATTCTTCTGAATACCCTCCATCCGAAACGACTCCCCAGAGACCACCATATCTGCACAGGTATTCCCTTGAGCTGATGCACATGTCGCAAACCCCGCAGTGAAGTCGCGGGTATACAAGGACCCTGTCCCCCTTCCTGATTCTCTTCCCGTCGTTCTGTGCGATGCCGAGAGCTTCAGTTCCAGGCACATGAGGTATGGGTTTCAGATTGTACAGAACCTTCCCCGCTACAGTCATGTAGTCTATTGGGTTGAGGCCGGCGACCTCCATTTTCACTCTGACTTCACCGGTTTCACAATCAGCAATTTCCTTTTCTTCGTACTTGAGGTTCTCCAAACCCATTGGCTTGTGCACGACTGCTGCTTTCATGCTCAAATATTACGGACAGGACTTAAAACATATCTGTTCTAGAAGGGATGAGAAAATACTTATCCCAAAAAGAACTAAAATAGCTGTTGAGCGAGCTTTCTGACAGAACTACCGAAAAATTCAGGTCCTACCTGATCGGAGAAAGAAAGAGCAGACACACTGTAAAGCAGTATACACATCTCGCAAGGAATTTCCTTGTATTCCTGGACAAGCCAGTCTCTTCCGTGACACCAGATGATGTGGAAAAGTACAAGAGCTACCTTGTCACAACCAAGAAGTATTCAAAGTCCAGCCAGCATCTTGCCGTTAATGCCATAAGGCTATTGCTCAAGTCCAACAACATTCCAGTGCCCTTGAACCTTACACCCCCAAGGAAATCCAGAAAAATGCCTGTGTACCTCTCTCAGAAAGAGGCTTCCTTGCTTCTTAAAAGCTCTAGGGATGATTCCAGGAAACATGCAATCGTAAGTACACTTATGTATTCGGGGGTGAGGGTAAGCGAGCTTTGTTCCCTGGACCTAGACGATGTAGATCTTGATGAAAACATACTGCTCATACGGAGCGGCAAGGGAGACAAGGGGAGAATTGTAGTCGTACCCGACGATTGCACGAAAGCCATACGTAGTTACCTGAGGCTTCGCTCCAAGATGGCCCCACCCACGAAGTCCCTTTTTGTGAGCAACAAGAAGAGCAGGTATGATACTTCCACCATTGAAAGAATAATCAGGGAAGTCACCCAGCTGGCTGGGATTAAGAAAAGGGTGACTCCCCATGTCCTGAGGCATACGCTGGCTACAAGCATCATGAGAAATGGGGGAGACATAAGATTCATACAGGAAATTCTAGGCCACGCTAGCGTTGCCACGACACAGATCTATACACATATAGACGAGAACACACTCAAAGAAATGTACGAAAAATACAGGCCAAAGTTCTAGTTCTGCCTGCTGATTATGTAATCCGCAAACCACTCGAGGAAAGCTTTCACTTCTTGATCACCGTCGAGTCTTCTCAAGTATTCCTTGCTTTTATCTACAAGCTTCCGCATTATTTCCCTCGAGTAATCAAGCGAGCCTGTTGATCTCACTATATCTTTCAGTTTCAGAAAATCCTTGTCAGAAATATTGCCTGAAATCAGGCTTTTTCTGATAAAGTCACGGTCACTTTCTTCTGCCCTTTCCATTGCCTTTATCATAAGGAGCGTCTTTTTCCCTTCGTTTACATCACTCTTAATGGACTTACCTGTCTTAGTCTCCTCACCAAAGAGTCCGAGAATATCGTCATGAAGTTGAAAAGCAACCCCGAGTAGGTACCCATAGTGGCTAAGGAAAGAGTAGTCCTTTTTTGTGCCGCTTAGAATGGCGCCTATTATCAATGGACCCTGTATTGTGTATTTAGCAGTCTTCCAGAGATGCAGCCTCATTAGATCGTTCTGGATGAATGACTCGTTGATAGAGGAGTAAACGTCAAGTAATTGGCCGTAACCCGTTGTCTCAACGATGTTCGAGAGTTCCGCATTTGCCGAATTTGCCTCTAAGCTGTCAAAACCTGAGTTGAAGAGAATCTGGTGAGAATAGCTGTCTGCAAGGTCACCAGCAACTATAGCCAGATTCTCTGACAGCCTTTCCTTGCTCGGACCATCCAATTTCAATCGATTTCTGATATCCACGTGAAAACTTGGTTTGCCTCTCCTGAGTTCGCTTTGATCCATTATGTCATCATGTATGAGAAGGTAGGTCTGTGTTAACTCCATGCAAATGGAGGCCCTCAATATTTTTTGATCCTCCTTACGGAAAAGGTTGTGCCCTAGAATCAAGAGAATTGGTCTGAGTCTTTTCCCTCCCATCATTGTGAAGTCCTTTATTGCCTCAACTACTGTTACAGTCAATGGGTCCCAGCTGCTGGACATTTTGTTTCTGAAAAATTCTTCCAGTTGGATGTCAACCTTCTCTTTCAAGTTGAGCATGAAGGTCTTCTGGTCTGTCTCCTGCATATAGATACCGACAGGTGCGTAACATGGCTACATATATTAACGTTGGTTGCCGTATCAGAAAAGCGAATGCCAGTAAAGAGCGACCCAGGAAAGTCAAGCGTTTCAAAGAAATCCATGGAGTGCGGTATTGATGAGGCTGGAAGAGGTCCAGTGATAGGTCCCATGGTAATGTCTCTAGTCTGTGCTGACCCCGATATTCTTAGGGACATGGGGGTACGGGATTCCAAAACTCTGACGAGAACAAGGAGAGAAGAATTATTCCAACTGATCCACAGGAATGCAAAGAAGATAGAGTTCCACGTCATCGATGTTGTCGATCTAAACAGGGAAATGGAGACCAAGACCCTGAATGAAATAGAACTGGATCACGCCTCAAACCTTGCACTGCTGGCAGAAGATGGTGTCGTTGTGGACTGTTTTGACGTTGACGAAGGTAGGGCAAGTAATGCTATGTCAAAACGGACCGGAAGAAGAGTAATGTGTGTACACAAGGCTGACAGAGATTTCCCTGCTGTTTCTGCAGCATCTATCATCTCAAAAGTGATTCGAGACAGGGAGATAGACAAAATCAAGGAAAAATATGGTGACATTGGGTCAGGTTATCCTTCTGATCCTGCCACAAGATCTTTTCTGGAAAAGGCATTTTCTCAGAATATTGAACTTAAAGGCATCATACGGACTCACTGGAGTACTGTGAAAGAGATCAGCAGGAAAGTAAGGACCAAAGGACTGTTCTGACCTTCATCTCGCCATTGGCTTCTTTCTGAATACAACCGTCTTTTTTTAAGAGCAGAATCCCTTGAGGATGGCCAGTTACGTTGCAGAATCAGTAGGAACGAATCTGCTTCCATTTCACATTGATAATATGCCATATAAAACGGTGTTATCTGAGAGTCTTTCCAGGATCAAAAATAGATCATACTTTTATAATGGCTTTCACTGCGAGAATTGTGCCAAGCAATTTCGGACCCACAGATAAGGATGAGATGGCCGATGACTATAATGAGAGGGGAATATCATACTTCAACCTGAAGAAGTACCCTGAGGCCATAGAACAGTTTACCAAAGCAATTAAAGTCGTGGAGAACGAGCCGGATTACTATTTCAACAGGGGGCTCGCGTACTACTCAATGAAGATACTTGACCAAGCCATCAAGGATTATAAGAAATCCGTAGAGATCTACCCAGATCACGCTGATTATTACAATGCACTTGGTGCTGCCTTGGAGGACGCTGGCAAATTTGAAGAAGCACTTGAGAAGTTCAACAGGGCAATAAAGCTTGAAGGTGATATACCAGACTATTACTACAACAGGGGAAACCTCTACTGGAAAATGAACAAACTAGAGGAAGCACTGACAGATTTCAACAAATGTGTCAGACTAAACACTACTGATCAGATCTTCATATACAGAAGGCATGAGCTCCTTGTTGCCATGGAGAAGTATGATGAGGCTCTAAGGGACCTAGATACAGCACTAAAACTAGTTCCGGAGAATTATCATTTCAACATTGCAAAGTCTGAGGTGTATGAAAAAATGGGAAAGCTTGCAGAGGCTTTAAAGGAGATAGAAGAAGCCCAGAAAGTCATGCCCGAGCCAGAAACCTTGGATGGCAAGAAAATAGAGATCCAGGAGAGCTTAAAATCCTCCTGAAATCAAATTTTCACTACTTCTTCCACTCCATGCTTATTGACGCTTTTTTGTTGTAGAGTAGCGGAGCAAGCTTGCATTCAGCGACGTACTGTTCGGCATCTGCAGTCTCAGAAATGAGCTTAACTTCTGGCTTCCCACCAATGAATATCCAGAAAGACTCAGGACGCAAGACAACAATGCTGTTCCCCCTCAGATAGTTAGAAACGTGTACATTCCCAACTCCTTCTCTGATTAGTTCAACTTCCGACTGTCCACTGTTTTCAGACTGCCTCAGGAGTAGTCTGTTTACTTCCGAAGAGATCAGGACAAGCGGCTTTGAGGTATAACCCGATTCTACGAGCTTGTTCTTGGCTTCTATGATGTCTCCAAGGATTTCACCGCCTTTGGACCAGTCCCCTGATTTCATCTTCTCCGACCTCTTGAGGAGAGAAAGTTCATTGTTGAGAAACAGCTCCTCTCCAATTTGTGCAAGGAATATCCTCAGGTTTTCCCTCATAGCTTCTTTCCTGTACAACTCAGGACTGCCCTTCCTCAGGGAGAACTGGTGAGTCATCCTCTTCAACGGCACAATCTTACCCTCGTCCTCGGGAAGAGGCACACCGTGAGACTGCCAGTCTATTAGCCTAAAAATCTCGAAATGCTCTAGCAGATTTGGAACAGCTTCCTCCTTGTTTTTCTCCATATAATCACCCTTTTCAATGAAACCTTGAATTTCTCCAGGATTCTCGTCTCCTTTAAGAAGACCCGATGCTTCTTTCCAGCCTTCCATTATTTTCCCAAAGTCCTCAGGTTCATATTCGTAGAGCAGGCGCATGAACTCGCCAAAATGTGTCACTTCTTCCTTGGCAATGTCTTCATGAACCTTCTTGAATGCTCCATCTGGGATTAGGCTTGACTGTTGCAAGTAGAAATTTATTGCATCCAGTTCAGCGGCCAAAGCCAAACGAATGGACCTGGAGATTTCTTCATTGCTCATCTTATCCTTTCGGACCAGTTCTGTTGGATCCTTGGAAAACATTTTGCATCAGCTAATTACAAATTGCAAGTAAGTATTAATAGCTCTAGATAAAAGATTTTCTTCTCCACTTATGAATGCTGATGTATGTCTACATGTGCCTATTCTTGGATCTTTGAGGATTCAACAATATCACTTTATATCCGGTGGAGCTACTAAAAAGATATTTTGAACGAAAGCCCAGAACTCAGAAACTATCAGAAGAAAGTTGTAGGTTTCATAGAAAGGGCTCTGGAGACGGACATTGGAGCTGCCTTTGAGTCTCCTACCGGCTCGGGCAAGACGCTGATGGGTCTTGTTTCAGCCCTCAGATATAGGGTGTCTCACCCTGAATTCAGAATCCTGTACTTAACAAGAACCAACTCACAGCAGGAACAGATAATGAAAGAGTTGAGAAATCTCAGCGGTAAGCTGAAGATACGTGCCATTCCATTCCAGGGAAGGGGAAATCTCTGTACCTTGTATCATGAAATAGAAGGCAGCGAGGATTTCAATTCTGAGAGTCTATCAAAGTTCTGTTCAGCCAGGAAAAGGAAGGTATTGAACGGTAACAGGAATGCCTGCAGATTTTTCAATGAGAAGGTTAGGTCCCCGGATACCAGCCAGATGATTTTTTCCCAGCTGCCTACCGCCGAAGAATTGTACAGATACGGGGATAGCAACACAGTATGCCCCTATGAATCTCTCAAGTACAATATGCAGAAAGCAGACCTGGTTGTTGCCCCCTATGCTTATTTCTTGAACTTGCCTATTGCAGAGCGGTTCCTCAATCACTGGGGAGTGACAAGGGAGAGGCTCATCATAGTAATGGATGAAGCCCACAACCTTCCTGACTTGGCCAGGGAGGTTTCCTCCTTTGAAATTACGATCAATCAGATCAATAGCGCAGAGAAGGAAGCGGTTGAATTCGGGGATATTGAGCTAATCCCAAGAGTCAGGGCATCAGATTTCACTGAAATGCTCAGGTCTGGGATGCTCAGTCTTGTCGATGACAGACTGGAAGGCAGGGAAGATACAAGGATCAGGTTTGATGAGTTCAGGGAGTACGTCATGATTGCCAACTCAATAAACAGCGAGAAATACAAGAATCTTATTGGCTGCCTTAACATACTTGGAGACCACATTCTTGAGAAAAAGGAAGACCAGGGTAAAGTGCCAAGATCTAGAGTTCATTCACTATCAGAAAGGCTCCTCTCCTGGGAGGATATAGACGAGGAGCGCTATGTTGGAATACTTTCCAGCGAAAAGAGCGGCTCTGTTGAAGCTTTTTGCCTTGATCCCTCTGTGGTCCTTTCACCTTTGAAGGAGTCAAAGACCATACATATGTCTGGGACACTGGATCCAGTGCAAATTTACAAGAATGTAACAGGGTTCAATGGAATTAAGCATCTTGTGATACCTTACATGTTCCCGGATGACCGTAGATCAGTCATTTACTACGATAACCTTACCACAAGATATGATGAGTTCGACCTTCTGGAGATAGAGAAAATGAGGGACATGATATCTGGCCTGGTGAACTCTGTCAGGAAGAACACTATTGTATTCTTTCCCTCATACAGCACATTGGAAAAGGTGACTGAGGCCGGATTCGATTTCAGGTACCTATCAGAGCATCGTGGAGCTTCGCAAGTGGAATCGATGGAGATGGTGTCAAAATACAGAAAACAAGGCATCCCACTTTTTGCGGTAGCCGGAGGTCGACTGTCGGAAGGCATGAATTTTCCGGGAAAGGAACTGGAAATGGTGATTATTGCTGGTATCCCGTACCCAAGACCTGACGCCAGACAGAGATCCGTCCAGGGGTATTATGAGCACCTTTACAGGAGAGGTTGGGAGTATTCAGTAACTTTTCCCACAGTGATCAAACTGAAGCAAGAGATTGGAAGACTTATCAGGGCAGAGGAAGATGCAGGAATGGCCATTATTCTGGATAAGCGAGCATCCTATTTTATGAAATATATTCCTTTCATGAAACTGAGCGAGGATCCTGTGAAGGATGCATCACTCTTTTTTGCAAACTTGAATTGACTCTTGCCTCCAGTATTTCGTCCAAGCTATTGCTGGAATGTATATATACGGACTTGCCATCGGGTCTGGCTTGTTAAATGAGGCTTGGGGAGATTAAGGGGAGGAAGCTCATAGATAGCCTCCTGTCAGGCTTTACGGCAAAGTGGGTAATACTTGGCGTAATTATCGGAGTAATTGCGGGCCTCGGTTCGCTGGCACTTTATTTCGCCATAGACATCGTTACTAAGTACTTTTTCACTGGAATCACTGGCCTTACGCTCCCTACACCAGGTGGCGAGGGGGGGAGCCTTTCCTACACACTAGGGCATTACAGAAAGTTCCTAATTCCTGTGTCCACAGTCTTAGGTGGTCTTCTTTCTGCATTCATTGTCTACAGGTTCGCACCTGAGACTGAAGGGCATGGCACGGATGCAGCGATTGCTGCTGTCCATCGGGGCCTGAAGATAAGGCCCCAAGTTCCAATCATTAAGCTCGTTTCGTCTGCAATCACTATCGGTTCAGGGGGGAGCGCTGGTCGAGAGGGTCCAACAGCACAGATAGCTTCTGGATATGGCTCCTTTGTAGCTGACATATTCCATATGAGTGAACACGACAGAAGAATAGCAATGGCCGCTGGCATTGGTGCCGGTATAGGTAGCATATTCCTTGCCCCCTTTGGAGGGGCCCTTCTCAGCACAGAGATACTATACAAACAGGACTTTGAAGTTGAAGCCCTCATTCCATCCATCATCGCCTCAATAATTGGGTATACAATTTTCGGCTATGTTTTCGGCTATAACACCATTTTCATCATTCCCACTGGAACTACCATAGGATTCTACAACCCTGAGTCGCTCCTAGTATATGCCCTGCTAGGTATAGTCTGTGGAGTTGGTGGAGTATTTTACGCCCGTTTCTTCTATTTTACACAGGAGCTCTTCAAAAAAATGAAACGGGTATCAAGATATCTCAGACCTGCAATAGGCGCATTGGCTGCGGGTGTAATAGGCATATTCTTTCCCCAGGTACTTGGACTAGGGTACGGCTTTGTTCAGCTTCTTCTTGGTAATGGTCTCCTACCTTGGCCTTTCTGGCTCTTGCTCACAATATTTGTCTTGAAGGTCGTTGCAACTTCTTTCACAATTGGTTCTGGCGGGTCGGGAGGTGTTTTCGGTCCTGGTATGGTGTCTGGAGCCTTTCTTAGTGCATCTGTTGCGGTATTGATCCATCCCCTCTTTCCCTCACTCAGTGCTGCGGACATAATTATTGTGGGTATGATAGCATTTTTTGGCGGAATCTCAAAAGCTCCAATCTCAGTAATGATTATGGGCTCAGAAATGACCGCTGGCTTTGCTCTTCTGCTCCCTCTAATGTTAACTACTTCAATTGCTTATTTTGTTTCCGGCCCGAAAAACACAATCTACAAGGCACAGTACCTAAACAGGGCAGCATCTCCTGCACACAAACTTGAGTACCAGAAACCAGTGATGGAAGAAGTAACTGTCTTTGATGCAATGGAAAGAAACTATGGCAAGGTTTCTCCAGATATGAGTATAAGGCAGGCGCTCACTATACTCCACAATACCAGGACCAAAGGGGTTGTTGTTGAACAAGACGGCTTTCTCGAAGGCTATCTTTCGCTTGAAGACGTGAAATATGGAATGGATATCTATGGTGTTCTCGTGAGGGATATGATGACACGGGATCCGACTACCATTGGGAAGGAGGAGGACATAAATCACGCACTAGCTCTCCTGACTAAGACGCCATCTGGCAAGCTGATTGTTGTTGACCGCCAGAACGGCAGCAGCAAGGTACTCGGAACAATAGGATTCTCCGATATAGCCGAAGCGTATGACAGAGAAATAAGGCTTATCAAGTCCAGACTGCGATCTGAGCAACCATGATCGCTGCTAAGATACAACTCTATGATTCTGCTGCATGTATGCAAAATGGTATTACCATGAGAAGCAATATGAACCAAAATACTCATGGCACTAAAGAGCAGAGACATAGGAACCATCAGAAACGCCGATATTGAAGACATAGAGAGAGTGGTCGAAATAGCCAATGCCTCTCTTACTGAGTATTATACAAAAAATCTCATGATGGATCTGTTCCAGTCCTGGCGAGATGCATTTATGGTTTACACCATGCATGAAAGGGTCATAGGCTTCATAGCTGGGGGGAAATTTTCCAGGACTGAGGCTAGGATTCTGTTGCTGGCCGTTGAGGATGCCTTCAGAGGAATGGGGATCGGCAAGGCCCTTATGAACGAATTCATAAATCTGTGCAGGATGCACAACATAATGAGCATCAGGCTTGAAGTCCGCACTGACAACAGGGAGGCAATTGACTTCTATGCAAGGTACGGATTTTCTACGATCTCCACAATCAGGGCATATTATAGCGACTCTTCAGATGCATATCTAATGTGGAAATTAATTTAAAAAAAGATTGGTTAGAAGACCTGCAGTTTGCCTTCTACAAACATCTTTGTCAGGTCTGTTATATGGGCCAATCTCTCATCAGCTATTCTTCTAATGTTGTTCTTGTGTTTGGATTCGTCAACGCCATCCTTGTATATGACGTGCAGACTTGCAACATGTGGGTCGTCTATAGGCCTCCCAATCTGAGAAACGATCCTGACGAGCACTTCTTCAATGTCATTTCCTGTTTCCTTCACCACATCATGCGCAATCAGGTTAGAAAGAACGTTGTACAATTTTCCGACATGAGTTACAGGGTTCTTTCCCGCAGCTGCTTCCATGCTCATTGCCCTGTAGGGTGTTATCATCCCGTTGACCCTGTTTCCTCTGCCAACTGAGCCATCATCTCCATTCTCCATGGAAAGTCCCGTAACAGTCAGGTAAGTTGCAGACTTCTCATTATCTTCGTCATCTGCAGTATTGACGAATATGTTCACATCCTGGTCTGTGAACTTAAGTGCATTGTCTTTGACAAGATCCTTTAGTTCATCCTTGATAGAGAAATACTCCTTCCTATCCTTCACGAACTTGTCAACATATGCTGCCGCTATTGTCAGGTTTATGGTTCCCTTTTGCCTGAAACCCATTACCTTCACATCATAACCTATTGAGGGGAGCTTTGTTTTAAGGGTGCCATTAATGTATTTCTCCGTTTCGAGTACGAGCCGCTCTGTGTCGCTGAAGGGCGCGAATCCCACTCCAAATGAAGTGTCGTTTGCCCTGAGTTTTGATGTGTCATAAACATCAACAAGGTCTATTGAACCATGGCCAATCCTTGAATCGACCATGACGTCTGCATCAAGGTCCAGGTGCCTGAAGTGGTGTGAAAGATAGTCCTTTGTCGCCTTGATTGCAATCGACTTAAAGGGTATCCTGTCATTTCCAACGGATGTGGTTGCTCTTCCGCTGAGAAGTATGTAAGTCGGCTCTAGCACCTTTCCACCACCAAAGTGGGGGGCTGACTGCCCACCGACTACTTCAACCTGGTCTGTATTGTGGTGAAGTATTCTTCCATATTCTTTTAGGTAATATTTGCTGAGTTCTCTGCTTACTGCTTCGGCAATGCCGTCAGAGACACTGTCCGGGTGACCCAGGCCCTTCCTTTCTACGATTTCAACTTCCTTCCTGGGAGTTGGGGTCTGCTTGAGAGTTTCTACTGAAATGTTTCTTGACATTGTGCTTCCTCCGTCGTTCATATTAGAAAAATATTAAACCTTTTGTTGTCAGAGCCAGCAAAATTACCTATGTCGTAAAAATATGACTCTAGGTAATAAGGGCGATGTTGCCTGAATGCTTTAAACTGCAGGGGGGTCGGTCTAAGCCATATCCTCGAAGAGATCAGGTACTTGAAGTTTCACCTTCATATTCAGGCAGGTCCTCAATTCCCATATCTGGATGCTTTCCCTTCCACTCCTCAAGATCCATTTTTCCTATGGGAGTAATGTGGTCAAAGGAACCTTTACCACAGCTAGGGCACTTAAAATACAGGTTTGCAAATACATGGGGCCTCAATATATCCATGGCTCTGAATTCGTGCTGGAACGTGTTCCCGCAGGATGAGCAGTGAATATCCCAGATGTGAACCATCTTTGTCATTTTAACATTTTGTCATGGATTGTGTGATGATTAACTTTCCCATAGTTTTTGATCTGTGGTCACTCCCGAATGTAATATATATCATCAAGAAGCATTATCATTTCAATGAGAGCTTTCATAAGTGTCTATGACAAGACCGGCATAGTTCCTTTTGTAAAAGGTGTCTCATCTCACCTGGAAGAGATATACTCCACCGGAGGAACCTTCAAGCACCTGAAAGAGAACGGTGTTGCTGTGAGAAACAGTTCTGAACTCACTGGATTCGAGGACATCCTTGGAGGGAGGGTCAAGACACTTCACCCAAAGATATACGCGGGAATTCTCTCCATGAGAGACCAGGAAAGCAAGGATCAGACTGAGAAATCCGGTGCGCCTGAATTTGACATGGTCATTGTCAACTTCTATCCCTTTGAAAGAGCAGCCGCCGTTGGCGAACTTCCGGAAATGATCGAGAACATCGACATCGGGGGTGTCTCCCTGATAAGGGCTGCTGCAAAGAACTTTCAGAATGTAGTGGTAATCACTGACCCATCACAGTATAGACACGTGACAGAAGAGCTGACCTCATCAGGCTCAGTCTCCGCAAGGACGCGCCAGAAACTTGCATTGCAAGCATTCGCAAAGGCAGCGGAATACGATGTCAACATTTATAATGCCCTGTTCAGGAAGCTGAACTCAACCGTTCCAGAGGAGCTATTCCTGCACTTTACAGGAAAAAATGAGCTTAGGTATGGTGAAAATCCAGATCAAAAAGGTTACCTCTTTTCTGACGGCTCTGTCAACGGTATAGCGAATGCTGAGAAGTTGAATGGCAAGGAACTCTCTTACAACAATCTTGTAGATGCTGATGCGGCTTTTGATACGGTTCTGGAATTCAGTTCCCCAACGGCTGTTGTGGTGAAGCACAATACTCCGTGCGGAGTCTCCTCGGCAAATGATCTTCCCACAGCCCTTAGCAGGGCAATTGCGGCTGACAGCGAGTCTGCCTTTGGATCAGTGATAGCCGTAAACCGAAAGGTTGACATGAATACCATAGACTCCATGGGAAAGTTATTCGTCGAAGTCCTGATAGCACCTGAGTACGAAGAGGACGCGCTTGAGCGGCTACAGAAGAGAAAGAATCTTAGGGTACTCAGAGTTCCTTTTACCCGTAGCGAAGGGTTAAGGTACAAATCTATCTCAAACGGAATGCTTGCCCAGACTCCCCTGAGGTCAGAGTTCGGTGAGCCTGAACTCAAGACCACTGACTCCGCTAATGCTACGGCTCTTGAAGATCTTGAATTCGCTTGGAGGGTTGTTGCCCATTGCAGAAGCAACGCTGTAGTTCTTGCAAAGGATCACACTACAACGGGAATAGGCAGCGGACAGACTTCTAGGATAGGAGCTTTGAGAATGGCAGCACAGAGGGCCGGGGACAGCGCAAGGGACTCCGTTCTCGCCTCCGATGCATACTTCCCCTTTGCCGACAACATTGAACTTGCCTCAGAAATTGGAGTGAGCGCAATTATTCAGCCCGGAGGGTCAATAAGGGATGAGGAAGTCCTGAAGGAATCAGAAAAAAGAGGAATACCTCATTACTTCACTGCAAAGAGGGTATTTCTGCATTAGAACACTTCCTGAATCGGCAAACAGTATGAACCATGATTTCATGGTATTAACATGGAGCAGATCAACCTAGGGAAATCCGATCTAAGAGTGCCTGCAATTGGTTTCGGTGCGTGGCAGGCGGGAAGATCGGGGTGGGGTGAGGACTACTCTGACCAAGATGTTATAGACGCTATCAGGTTCTCAATTGACAACGGAGTTAACTTCATCGACACAGCCGAAGTTTACGGCTGGGGACATTCTGAGGAGATAGTTGGAAAATCCATCGATGGGTACAGAAGGGAAGATGTTATCATCGCTACAAAGGTGGCGGGCTTCCACTTCAGGTACAGAGATGTCATAAATGCTGCAGAAAACAGCCTGAAGAGGCTGAATACTGATTACATAGATCTTTACCAGCTTCACTGGCCTGATAACTATATTAACCTCAGAGAAACGATCTCTGCCCTGGAGGATCTTGTCAGTTCTGAGAAGGTCAGAGCAATAGGGTTGTGCAATTTTCCAGTCTCTCTCATAAAGGAAGTATATGAAAAGAAGGCTACTGATATCCCAATCGCCTCAAACCAGCTTCGTTATAACGTCCTCCAGAGGGAGGTTGAAGAAGAGATTTTTCCCTTCATGAAAGAAATGGGTATTACCATGATGGCATGGAGCCCCATTGCTAAGGGACTCCTTACCGGAAAGTACGGCCCCGGAAACATGCCAAATGACAGCACTAGAAAGGAGGACCCTTTGTTCAGGCAAGAGAATCTTGCGATGATCGAACCCGTGCTTGACCTGATAAGAAACTTGGCCGAAAAATACGATAAGACCATGGCTCAAGTTTCACTGAACTACCTTCTCTGCAAGGGAGCCATGGTAATCCCGGGTGCTAAGAATGTCAAACAGGCGAAGGAGAATATGGGAGGGGCAGACTGGAGGCTTTCGCCCTCAGAAGTGAGCGAAATTGATATTGCTTCGGACTTGGAGCTTTCGTACTCCTAAAGGACGTTAAAGATAAGGTATGCAATCAGGAATCCACTTATGACGCCTGAATTTATAAGCGGGAGCCCTGGTGCTGGTTTTTTTACAAGCGAAGTGAAGAGAATAGACATACCGATCAGACCGCCAAGGAGTGGGAGAAGCACGAACCAGAACATATGGGCTTTTCCAAACATGGCAGAGGATACCACCATAATGCTAGGCAGGGCAACATCGCCGAATCCGAGCATCAATGCCTTCCTCTCAGTGCCCTGCTCAATCTTGACGTCCTCCATTGATACTCCCTTCCTGGAGGGCATCACGAACAGCATTGGCAAAGATTCGTCCACAGCTATCTGGGCCAAGCTCACCATGTGTTTCGTCTTGTACACAGAAATGTAGTCATAGACTGCAAAGGCAATTAGAAAAGCCACCGCTGCCCATATGCCTATCACTACTCCCCAAATCGCTGATATGCCCGAAGCAAGGAAGAAGCCTGCCAGATTTGTGACGAACCAGTTATTCCTGAAGATCAGGAAATACGCATATACCAGTGGCACCACAGTAATTATAAGATAGTACTGGAGGTAAGTTTGCGCAATAACCGCCCCCAGAATCAGGAACACATAAAACACGACGTAAATGATGAGGAAAAGAAATATTCCCTTCATTACCTTCATTCTTCTTTTTTTTGCAAGGAATATTACGAAGAAACTTACAGCAATGGCAAATGCCAGGTACACAAATACCATACCAAGACCTGTTGTGGGTGTGGTTGATGAATAGCTGGAATTCTCCTGTACAAGCACTCCGGCAAGAAATATGGCGAAAAGTGAGGATAATACGAACAAAAGTAGCGTGGAGATCTCAGCTATTCCTGGCCTTTGCAGTTTTTCCACCTTTTTTCTTTTCTGTAGCTCCCTTTTTTGCTTTCTTCTTGTTGAATTCGCACTCCATATTAGGACAAAATTCCCATCTTCTCTTGTTCCTGAAAGAGACAATCCTGGGGGCCCCACAGAATTCACATGTTTCTCCCGTAGGCTTCAGCGATCCCATCTGGGGAAGCGGATAAGTCACTGTGCATTCAGGGTAGCCTGAGCAACCCAGAAATCTCTTCCCAAATCTTGATTGCCTCACCAAGAGGTTTCCGCCGTCAGAAGGGCACTTCCCGAAGTTGTCCTTCCTGGTGTTGAATTCACATTCTGGATTTATGCATCTAATGTCAGGAGACTGTCCTCTCCTTATGACTTTTATCTGCGGAAGCGAGCATACAGGGCATTCTTTCTCGCTCAGTTGTATAAGGACTCTGGTTGGGGCTTTGAAATCTATTTTGCAATCCTCATCCTCACACTTGAGCTTGGAAAATGCCCTTTCCTTGATGTGAAGAATGCTCTTTCCACTGTGCAAAGGGCACTCTCCTATGGGCCTTCCCATTTTAAGATGCTCTTTAATGGTCTCTTTTATCTCCCCCTCTTTGCCCTTGAGGTCCTTGAGGACATTGTGAAGCATTTGCCTGGATAGATTCACCACATCTGCCTTCTCTATCTCACGGTTGGCAATCTTGTCCATGTCAACTTCAAGTGTGGCAGTCATTTCAGGTTCTGCTATCTTGGACTCAACTGTAAGGATTGACTTCACCAGGCCTATTCCCAATGGGGTAGGCCTCACTGGATTCCCTTCTATGAAACCTCTTGTTTGAAGTTTGGTTATTATGTCATGCCGAGTGCTCTTTGTTCCAAGGTTAAGGTCTTCCATTTTCTTCAATAATGATGATATATCGTATCTTTTTGGGGGTTTAGTGAGATCTTCAATCTTCTGCCAGTCCCTAGCTGTGACCTCTTCCCCTTCCTTCAGGTCCGGGTGGAAATTTTCCTTTGGGCGGTAGTATGTGTATATCTCAAGCCAGCCCTTTTTTGTTATCCTCACGCCTTTTGTCAGGAAATTGTGCTCCGCAACTCTTATTGTTGCTTCTTTCACTTCTCTCCTCCCTTCTTCGTAGAGGGTAGCGAGAAATCTCCTAACTACCAGTTCGTAGATCTTTGCATAATCACCCTTAAGAGAGCCCTTCTTGGCTGCTCCAGTTGGATATATGGGAGGATGATCCATTGCCTGAGTTCTTCCCCTCGACGGGAATATCTTCTCCTGGGACAAAACCTTCTGGGCTTCCTCAGAGAACTCTGTATCCTTGAGCTTGTTCAGGACACTCTTCAGGTTGATCGATCTCTGATATACAGTATTGTCCGTTCTAGGGTAACTAATAAGCCCCCTCATGTACAAAGATTCTGCCACATTCATTGCCTTTGAGGGTGCAACTTGAATTCTTGATGCCTCCCTTAGAAATTCAGTTGTGTTGAATGGCGGCGGCCTTCCAATCCTTTCATCTTTGCTCTCGAATTTCAGGCATGTACCATTCTTCCCCTCTATGTCTGAGAAAATTTCATTGGCAACAGTCGCGTCAAAGAGGTCCCCTCCTTCGTACTCTCCTGTGAAATCTCCCCTCTTGTGGAATAGGACTTGTATCTTCCAGTATTTCTGTGGCACAAATGACTCGATCTCAAGCTCCCTGCTCACAATCAGTGCCAGAGTTGGAGTCTGGACCCTCCCAACTGAAAGGAAATCCTTTCCATATCTGTTTGAAACAACCGATATATACCTTGTCAGGGCCGCTCCCCATATGAGGTCTATTTCCTCACGTGCTGAGGCAGAATCTGCCAGATGGTAATCCACATCTATGAGTTCATCAAATGCACTCGATATCTCATCTTTTGTCAGTGCACTGAACTTTGCTCTCCTTATGTTGGGCTCAAATTTTTCCTTTTTCTGAGCGTCCTTGATTATGTTGAGGGCTTCTACACCTATAAGTTCGCCCTCACGATCATAGTCTGTTGCAATTACAATTGTATCAGCGCCCTTTGAGAGGGCTTGTAGGGTATTCACAGCATTCCTGTTCTTGGCGTTATGAATTATCTTGGATTCAATAAGTTCGTTCAGGTCAACCGACTTCCAGTCCTTCATGTTTTCAGGAAAGTTGATCTCAACAATGTGGCCACTGAGCGGAATCAAGTAGTACTGAGTTCCATCCTTCTCGAACTCGATGTAACTCATCCCTTTTGGGCGCTTCTGCTTTGAGGAACCTTCAGAAAGGATGTATGCGATCCTTCGTCCAGCATCCGCCTTTTCTGCTATGATTATTTTGCTGGCCACTACGCTTACCTCATGGTCTAAGGAATTAGTGAAAGTAACCCACACTATTTAATTCATAGTCCTCAATCGCCCGGTTTCCCAAGGAGACGTAAATCTATCAATTTCAAGGGCGCAAAAGTGCATCCACTTGCTCTCTGGGAGAGTTTCCACCTGTGATGATAAGTGCCACTTTCTTTCCTTCCAACACAGATGAAAGCTTCATTTCCGCTGCCAGAGCGGAGGCAGATGCAGATTCAGGTATTATTCTTCCCCTCTCGGCCAGATCCTTCCAGGCGGACTTTATTTCATTTTCATTTACAAGAATGAAGTCATCAAGAAACTGTCTCATTATTTCCTGGGTGTAATCGTAACTCTCCCCAGTCGCAAGGCCTTCCGCATAGGTCAAGTTTTCAGCAGTTGCATGCTTGCCGGTCTTCCATGCATTGAAAGCTGCAGGGGCTTTCTCCGATTGAACTCCTATGACTTTTATCTTACTGCTCACAGCCTTGGCCACAACGCAGGCTCCACTGGCACCACTGCCTCCTCCTACAGGCACTATGATGGCATCAATATCTGGCTCCTGCTCGAGCAACTCAAGTGTATGCGTTCCAACTCCTGAAACCAGATTGGGTTCATTGGCGGAGTGTATGTATCTGTAGCCATGCTCCTTTACAAGACCTTCCGCATGCTTTCGTGCTTCATCGAATTTTGAGCCATGAAAGACTATCTCTCCACCAAGGTCCTCAGTTGCTTTCACCTTAAGGGGATTTGATCCCTCTGGCATAACGATTATCGCCTTAACTCCGTAAAGGCTGGCTGCGTAGGAAACTCCCTGTGAAAAATTTCCAGTGGAAGCAGCGATCACGCCACTCCTCCGCTCTTCTTCGCTCAGTTGGGATATCAGATAGGTGGCACCGCGCACCTTGAAGGATCCGGTGGGGAGAAGGTTCTCCAGTTTCATGTAAGTCTCGATAGATGGGATTTCTGGTATTTTGAGCCGCATGAGAGGACTTGGGGGGAAATGCTTACGAAGTACCTTTGCTGCCCTCATAACATCTCTTAGGTCAGGTGTTTTCCACGCTTCCATAACGAGACAATAACAGAAAGGTGGAATAATAAATCTCCGCCCGGCAAAGCTTTTGATTCTGTTCTTTATGACTCCTTACCAACCAGAGCTGGCTAGGTGTTCAAAAAATGGGCATTGAGGACATTGTCATAGAAGAATGCGAAGGAGTTTACGCTCCGGCAGAAGACAGCTATCTTTTGCTCAAAACGGTGAGATGCGGGCACAGGGTGCTTGAAATTGGATCAGGATCTGGCCTTGTTTCTATTGCCTGCGCCTTGAACGGTTCCTCGGTTGATTCAGTTGACGTCAATAAAGATGCAGTTGATTGCACTTTGAGAAATGCGTCAGTCAATGACGTGGAACTGAACGCCTATCAGTCTTCACTGTTTTCCGGTGTCCCCAAGGAAAATGTATACGATACAATAATCTTTAACCCGCCTTACCTGCCTACAAATGATTCACTTCCGGGAGGCGAACAGTGGAATGGAGGAGAAGATGGGTTTCAGATCATAAGGCCCTTCCTCATGGAAGCCCCGTCCCACCTTGCAAAAGCAGGTAGCATATTCATCGTTATCTCAAGCCAAACTGACGTCCTAAAACTTATGAAAGAATTCCCTGAACTCGAGTTTTCAAGTATGGGAGAAGAGAGTTTCTTTTTTGAGAAGATTTTTGTTTTTAGAGTTAATCCCAAAAGCACTGAATAGACGGGTTTTACACCTGGAAAGATAATATGGCCACAATAGAGGACAGGATCAAGGATATTGAAGAAGAGCTCAGAAAGACGGAGTACAACAAGGCTACTGAGCATCATATCGGAATCCTGAAAGCAAAGCTTGCCAAGCTGCAGGCAGAGGCAAGCGAGAGGCATTCCGGAGGCGGCGGGGGCTTTGCAATCCCGAAAGCCGGAGATGCAACCATTGCCCTGGTTGGCTTCCCTTCTGTTGGAAAGAGCAGCCTTCTTAACTCCCTCACCGGCGCCGAGAGTAAAGTCGGCAGTTTCGCATTCACAACCCTAAGAGTCATTCCTGGTACTCTGGACTACAAGGGAGCACAAATACAGATACTCGATCTGCCTGGAATCATAGAGAATGCAGCACTTGGATCTGGAAGGGGGCGGGAAGTACTTAGCATGGTCAGGGCAGCCGACCTAATCCTCATTATCACTGATACCGACATGAAGGGAATTGACAGAATCATTCTTGAACTTGAAAAGGTCGGCATAATCGTTACCAGGAAAAAGAAAAACATCGCCATGAAGAAGGCAAATAAGGGCGGAATCAAGATACACAAGCCCAAGAATGTTGAGATTGAGGACGAAGAGATCAAATCAGTCATCAAGGAATTCAAGATCACAAATGCCGACCTGTACATCAGGGAGAGGGTGACTATGGACGACATAATAGACTTCCTGAGCGGAAACCGAGTCTATGCTAAGATGCTAGTTGTTGTAAACAAGATCGATTTGCCTCACGACACTCGCAAGCTCATGAGGGAGGCAGCAAAGTACAAGAATCTGATCAAGGTATCAGCCGCTGTTGGAACTGGAGTTGACGACCTGAAAGAATACATATACAGAGAACTCAGTCTCGTACGTATCTATCTGAGAAAGAAGTCTGGCGATGTGGATTTTGAGCGGCCACTGGTCCTCACCGAGGGATCAAAGGTAAGGGAGGTCTGCAGGAGAGTGAGCAGAGAAATGCTGCGCTCCTTTAGATATGCCCTTCTTACGAGGAACAGTGCACGGGTCAATGACCAGAAGGTCGGTCTTGATTACCACGTGCAAGACGAAGACATAATCACCATTGTGAGCAAGAACTGAGCGGGCGTTATACTTTTAACATTTGGCTGGATTTCTGCCCAATGCCTGTTACCAGAAATGTCAGATTTTACGGCCGCGTTCAAGGGGTATACTTTAGGAGAAGGACCCAGCAGGCGGCCTATGACATAGGAGTTACAGGATGGGTTAGAAACCTCACCGATGGTTCAGTAGAGGCAGAGATCTCAGGTGAAGAGAATAAAGTGGAGACTCTGATCAAGTATTGCCAGGAGGATATGCCTGTTGCGAGAGTTGACAGGATTGAAACTGCAGACGTTGATTACAGAGATTACCGCGGTTTCGAGATCAGGTACTGATTCAAGCATCAAAGGACTCAGTGAGAACCTCAAACTTATAACCAATGCGCCGCAATTTTTCCAGGAGTTCCTCAAGGTGCTTTTCGCCCCTGATGCTCAATGTGAACATGATCCCCTGGTATCCAATGGGCGTGTCCTGCATCAGATTGTCCACTTCCGCATGGAAAATGTTAGCTCCTGAGTCTGATATGGCACTGGATATCTGCTTAAGTGTTCCAGGCCTGTCAGGTATGCTGCACACGATCCTTACAAGCTCTGTCTTATTTTCAAGTGATTTGTATATGATCTTAGACAATAGCAGCAGGTTTATGTTACCGCCGGAAAGGATAATTGCCACTTTCTTGCCCCTGACGTCAACTTTTCCCTCTAGCACCGCCGCAAAAGCGGCCGCTCCTGAGGGCTCCACGAGTGTCTTGTTGCGTTCTAGAAGCCTAAATACAGCCTTGGCAATTCCTTCCTCACTCACGGTTACAATCTTGTCAACGTATTTTCTGACTATTTCCAGATTGAGCTCACCCGGAAATTTCACCGTTATTCCATCTGCTATGCTGTCGTTTGTGACTCTCGAGACAAGTTTACCGGCCTCTACGGAGGCAACCATTGAGTCAGAGGCTTCAGACTGCACACCGATAATCTTCACATTTTCCTTCAGGTAACGTGCTCCCAGGGCTACGCCAGAAATCAGGCCCCCTCCGCCAATGGGTGCAATAATAATGTCCACATCCGGGAGGTCTTCCACTATTTCTAGGCCTACCGTTGCTTGGCCACATATGATCAAAGGATCGTTGAATGCCTCTATAAAGACCCTGTTCTCCTTCTTAGCGATCTCGTTTGCCCTTTCCCTTGCCTCTGAGTAGTCCCTTCCATAAAGCACGGCCTCAGCGCCATATCCAGATACCGCATTCACCTTGGCAGGCGTTGCAAATTCTGGCATTACGATCTTTGCATTTATGCCGTTGACCATTGCAGAGTAGGCAACTCCTTGGGCATGATTTCCTGCACTAGCTGTCACGACCCCTCTCTTCTTCTCCTCCTCAGAGAGGTTGGAAATCTTAAGCATGGCTCCTCTAGTCTTGAATGATCCGGTCTTCTGAAGGTTCTCCATCTTGAAATAGAGGCTGCTGGAATAACTCTTGCTCATTGTGCTGGAGTAGAAAAGCGGTGTCCTGTTCACCTTTCCCTTCAGGAATTCCTGGCCATTCTTGATCTGATCAAAAGTAGGTATAGTGTTGCCCGACATAACGAACACGCAGACAGCACTCTATTATCTTAATGATAGTGAATTTTTGGGTGGCAGGTCAGAACAGGCCCAATATTTCCCCCTGATCGTTCAAGTCAATGTCGTCAGCGGCTGGATGCTTTGGCAACCCGGGCATGGTCATCACTGATCCTAGAAGAGGTACCACGAAGCCAGCACCAGTTGAGGCAGATATGTGTGTTACTTTTATCTTAAAGTCCTCAGGAGCATTTAGAAGGGAAGGATTGTCGCTGAATGAGTACTGGGTTTTTGCCATGCACACGAGAGCATTTTCCATATCCAGTTTCTTTAGTGCCCTCATGTCCTTCAAAGCCTGCCCGTCATATACAACGCCAGAAGCCCCGTAAATGCTTTTTGCAATTTTCTCTACCTTTGTCTTTACATCTTCTGATTCTTCATATGTTCTTTTAAGTTCTTTCGTCGTATTTGAAAGGCCATTCAAGACCAGCTCTGCAAGTTCTTTGCCACCTTCTCCTCCCTTGGAGAACACTTCTGATAGTGCAAATTTAACCCCTTTTTCCTTAAGCACTTTTCCGAGTGCAGCAATTTCTTTCTCAGTATCCTTTGGAAATCTGTTGATTGCCACAATAGGTTCTAAACCAAAAGAGCGCATGTTATTTACGTGTCTCAGAAGATTCTTTGATCCTGATTCAAGAGCATCTACATTTTCCTCGTTTAAGTCGCTCGCTCCACCATTGTGTTTCAGTGCTCTTATTGTCGCCACTATGACCACTGCATCAACCGGCAGGTTCCCTACCCTGCTTACAAGGTTAAGGAACTTCTCTGCTCCAAGCTCGGAGCCGAAGCCGGCCTCAGTTATGAGATAGTCGACTAGCTTCAGCCCAATTTGGTCTGCCAGAATACTCGAGGTTCCATGTGCTATGTTTCCAAATGGGCCAGTGTGGACAAAAGCAGGTACTCCTTCCTGCGTCTGCACAATATTTGGCTTAAGAGCGTCTCTGAGAAGTGCAGCCATTGCACCCGCCGCCTTGAGGTCTCCGGCATAAACAGGTTTGATGGAAGAGTTGTATGCCACAAGAATCCGGGAAAGTCTATTCTTTAGATCAGTATAACTTCTGGAAAGTCCCAGGATTGCCATGATTTCTGATGCTGGTGTGATTACGTACTTGTCGCTCATCATTGCCCCCGTGTCCCTGCCACCTACACCGACAACAACGTCTCTCAGGGATCGATCATTCATGTCTATTGTTCTGGGAAACAGGACCTTTTTGGGATCTATTCCAAGATCGTTTCCGTGATGGATATGATTATTGATGAGTGCTGAAAGCAAATTATGGGCCGCAGTCACTGCTGGGAAATCAGATGTGAAGAGAAGATTGATCCTGTCTGATGGCTCTACAGTTGATTTTCCTCCCCCAGTTGCTCCCCCCTTTATACCAAAACAAGGGCCAAGCGATGGTTCACGAAGTGCTACAGCCACACTTTTCCCAAGTTTCTGGAAAGCTTGTGAGAGACCGATGCTTGTGGTTGTCTTACCTTCTCCAGCAGGAGTCGGGTTGATTGCAGTAACAAGTATTAGTTTCCCGTTCTTATTCTCCATCCTCTTCGATAGGGCAGAGAGCGAGACCTTAGCCATGCTGCTTCCGTACGGTTCATACTCATCCTCTCCAAGCCCAAGTTTCTTGGCTATTTCAGAAATATTCACCAATTCCATATTATCATTCTCCCAAGTGCCTGTCAACTATCTTCAGAATTTCTGTTTTCATTTTTTCCGAGTCTTTCAGGAACATTGATAGCTTTGTCCTTTCTCCTGAAACATATTGGTCGTCTTTGATTGATGACAGGTTGATCTTGACATTGTAGAGAGCCCCCTCTATTGCGGAATGTGCGAAGAGAGCTGCACAGGCTGCGTCCGTAATTGCATTGCTGTTTCCATGCTCTGCCACCTCTCTAGCAATTTCCAGCACTTCCCTAGATGAAGCTGCTATTTTCCAAGGTGTACGAATTGCGCCCTTGGTCGCCTCTTGAAGCTTTTCTCTTCTCACTGCTTTTTCTTCTTCCGTATCCTTTGGCAGCTTCAACGCCTCTATGATCTTGTTGAATGCGTCTTCATCCTCTTTCATAAAGTTTCTGAGATCTCTTTCAATCTTCTTGCTCTTCTCAAGGACCTCTTTCATCTCCCCTTCGTACTGCAAATACTTCTTTTTTCCTACTGTCAGTGAAGCGACCATTTGATTAAGCGAGGATGCCAGAATAGAGACCATGGCACTAGCTGCACCTCCTCCAGGGGCAGGCGCAGGGCTGGCGAGTCTTTCAATAAAACTGTCGTAACTTTCCAGCTCAATCACTTCCACATTTTCTTCTCAAGGACCTGCTCGTTTTTGAAGGAGTTCAACTGAAGATAAAATTTGGATGCCTCAAGTATAGCGTCCATTGGTACGAGACCAACGACCTCTGATTCAACAACAGTGACTCCATACCTTGCTGCCTCCATCTTTACTAGCTCAAAGGCACGGTATATCGGAGTTTTCTTCCAATTAGTAAGGTTCATCGATATCTGCACCATTTTCTTGTCTTCTAGGTAAAAGGTCAGTGATTTGACATAGGTGAATCCTCCATCCTTTGCCCTAAGGGCCTTTGAAATTCTCTTCCCTATCGAAACGTCTGTTGTATTCAAGTTCACGTTGTAGGCAATGAGGAAATCTCTTGCACCTATGATAGTCGCACCAGCGCTCCCTATTTTTTGTGGTCCATAGTCAGGCTTCCACTTTTCTTCTTCGATGGCGCCTTTTAACTGTTCATATTGGAAGTTCTTGCTCCTGATGTCTTCTAGATTCTTTCTTGATGTTAGAAGCGCAGCATCACTGTAAAGATAGACTGGTATGCCCAGTTCTTCCCCTACTCTCCTAGCCAGTTCCCTAGCAAGATTTATGCAGTCCTTCATTTCTGCGCCACTTAATGGAATGAATGGTACTACGTCAGTTGCACCGAAACGTGGGTGCTCCCCTGAATGCCTGTTCAGGTCTATCAACTCAGCCGCTTTCTTAATGCCCTGAAATGCTGCCTCAACTGCATTCTCATAACTAGCTGTAAAGGATACCACACTTCTGTTGTGGTTCTCGTCCATTTCCATGTCCAGTATTGTGACTCCTTTAACTGAAGAAATAGCGGTGACAATTTGGTCTACTTTCTCTTTCTTTCGACCTTCGCTGAAATTGGGGACGCACTCGATCAATTTCATGCTTCGGCATCGAAACAATAATTATAAATTTGATTTATATTATTTCATGAAACTAATATTAATTTCTTGCATATCTATAAAATAAATAGATAGTTTATATTATACCCAATAGATATTAAGCCTCCTTCATTGAGTTAGCAATTTCAGTGTTTTTAGAATATAGATCCAAACTTGGTAAAATAGTAGGTTTAATATATATTATCAAAGTTGCTTACAGAGCTAATAAACTATCAAATAACACAAAGCGTATTATTAGATTTGCAGATGGATAGGTTACCATCTCGGAGGCTTGTGAATGATAAACCAGATAGTCAAGAGGGATGGCACAACTGTGCCATTCGATAAAACAAAGATTACAAGGGCTGTCTACAAGGCAATGCTCTCTGTCAAGAAAGGCAGCATGAGTGATGCTGAAAAGGTAGCAGACAAAGTTGTAAAGGAGATAGAGAAGCAGGGAAAGACTCCCACTGTTGAACAGATTCAGGATCTTGTTGAAAGAACCTTGATGACGGTGAAAATAAATAGCCAGTCTTTGAACGACGTTGCAAAGGCATACATACTGTACAGGGAAAAGAGGAGAACCATTAGAGAAGAAAAAGAAAGGATTGGTGTAAAGGATGATCTCAAGCTCTCCATTAACGCTGTCAAGGTGCTTGAAGCAAGGTATCTGCTCAAGGATGAAGAGGGAAAGATAATAGAGACTCCCCGGCAAATGTTCAGGAGAGTTGCGATGCACCTTGGCATAATAGATGCACTTTATGATTACAAGGAATTCCTCAAAACAGGCAAGACCACAAAAGATGGAAAGAAGCTGTCCTATCTGTCAAAAACTCAGGAAGAGACCCTAAAGCGTGCTTTTGACAGCTTAGTGGAGGAGGGCCAGCTGAAGGGAACATTTGAAGACTTTCTTGACTTTGCATACACTAAGCCTACAACCGCTGAGGACACAATAAATGATTTTGAGGAAATAATGCAGGACCTGGAATTCGTACCCAACTCGCCTACTATGATGAATGCAGGGGCAAGACTAGGCCAACTCTCAGCATGCTTTGTACTTCCTGTTAGCGACAGCATTGAGGACATATTTGACGCTGTCAAATTCACAGCGCAAATTCACAAGTCAGGTGGGGGAACAGGATTTGCCTTCTCACGCCTCAGGTCTGCAGATGATCTTGTCGGATCCACGAAAGGAGTAGCTTCCGGACCAGTATCCTTCATGCAGATATTTGACAAAACTACAGATGTTATCAAGCAAGGTGGCAAGAGAAGAGGAGCCAACATGGGCATACTCAGGTACGACCATCCTGACATAATGCAGTTCATCATGAGCAAGGATAGCTCAAATACCAAACTCGCGAATTTCAACATATCTGTGGGAATGGAGGATGAATTTTTCGAAAAACTAGATCAGGACGGATACATAGAGCTCAAGAACCCCAGAACAAAGAAGGTCATGAGCAGGGTGAAGGCCTCAACTATGTGGGACGCGATCATAAATCAGGCTTGGAAAACAGCAGATCCTGGCCTTATATTCCTAGATGAGATAAACAGGAAGAATCCTGTAAGGCACATATCTGACATAGAGGCAACGAACCCCTGTGGAGAGCAGCCCCTAATGCCCTATGAGTCCTGCAATCTGGGTTCAATAAATCTTTCAAAGTTCGTAGAAAACGGAGAGATAGACTACGAGAGACTCAGGAAAGTCATAAGGTTGGCAACTAGATTCCTGGATAACGTGGTTGACGCCAATAACTTCCCTGTTGAACAAATTAAGAAAATGACTCGTACAACCAGGAAAATAGGCCTTGGTATAATGGGTTTTGCAGACATGCTGATCAAGCTCGGAGTAAGGTACAACAGCGGTGAAGCCCTTGAAATGGGAGAAAAGATGATGGGATTCCTGCAGGAGGAGTCTCACATGGAATCGGAGAGGCTTGCAGAAGAAAGAGGACCATTCCCTGGTTGGGAAGGATCAACATGGCAGGAGATGGGAGTTAAGATGCGCAACTCCACTACAACCACCATAGCGCCTACAGGGACTATTTCAATCATAGCAGGATGCTCCTCCAGCATAGAGCCTATTTTCGCCATTGCATTCATGAGACACGTGTTAAATGGTCAGGAACTCATAGAAGTAAACCCACTCTTTGAGGAATACCTGAGAAACAGGAACCTTTACTCTGAGGATTTAATGCATGAAGTGGCCAAGACTGGAAACCTTCATGACGTGGATCTGCCCAAGGAAGCGAAAGAACTCTTCGTTACCTCTCACGAGATAGAGCCAGAGTGGCATGTGCTTATGCAGGCAACTTTCCAGAGATATTGCGATTCAGGCGTGTCAAAGACCATTAATCTTCCTGCTGAAGCATCTCCAGGCGATATAGCAAAGGCTTACAGGATGGCAAAAGATCTTCATTGCAAGGGAATAACAGTTTACAGGGACAGGAGCAAATCTGAACAGGTTCTCTATTCTGGCACCCAGACCAATGAGAAGAAAGGAAAGGTTGAAAAGGTTAAGGATGCTCCTTCACATGAGGAAGAAGATAGGGTCATAGAGCTGATAACCAAGGTGCCAGACAAGTATCTTAAGGTGGACTCAACCTTTGACCCAGCATGCCCAACTGGAAAGTGTGATAAGTAAACACACTCCCTTTTTTTAATTTTTTATTACAAGCAAATACAGTTTTTTCTCTATGCCCAGCAGATTTACAGTAAATTAAATATCATATTTCTCAATCCCATTGAACAAAGCAGGGGTTGTCGAGATTGGTCAAAGGCGCTAGATTGAGGGTCTAGTCCCGTAGGGGTACGTGGGTTCAAATCCCATCCCCTGCACTTTACCTCCTAGATTTTTTCTCTAACGATGAAAGTAACTTGAAGTTTGCTTGAAGAATTTACTTCATCTCCCTTCAATTTCCCTGAAGGAAGTAAGTGTTAGTGTTCTAGCAACACCAGGTACTGAGTGCAATCTATCAACGACTGAGTCACCTACGTCTTCTATTGAACTCCCTCTAATTTTAACCAATAGATCATACTCGCCGGAGATGATGTGCACCTCATCAACATTCTTTATTTCGTGAATCGATTTGGCCACATCATTCTGCGTAACTCCCCTAGAGCTGTCAAATGATATCAGAATGAAAGCAGTAGTCGGGAGACCTAATTTGCGGTAATCCTTTGTCAGAGTGAATTTCTTAATTATTCCATCCTGGAGCAACCTGTCAATTCTGAACTTTATTGTCGTTCTAGGGATTTCCAGCATTCTAGAAAGTTGTGTCGAGGTTAACCTACTATCATTTCCAAGAGCTTCAATGATGTATTCATCTACTTCGTCAAGTACCATGTTGCTTCTTGCCAGTATGACAATAATAGGTATAAATTCTTATCATTTAAGGTCAAAATGACAATAATAACTTGCCCAAGGATTCTATATTACTTGTTGTTGAACATACTATGGAATACACCTCGGGTATTACGGGTATTGAGAGAGACGCTATAGCAGAGCTCCACAAAAACATATCATCAGAAGTATGCAGGAGAATTCTTCATGTCAACTCTGAGGTTAGAAGGTCCCTTAGGGACTTTTTTCTTTCCGAGGATTTTTACGAGTTGTCCCCTGTTATTATAGGTCCGGTTACCGATCCATTAAATCACCCGGTTTCCGATAACAGCATAAACTACTACGGGTACAGATATAACCTGACCCAGAGTATGATTTTCCATAAGCAGATCGCGCTTCTTTCATATGACAAATTATTCGCCTTTTCACCTAATGTAAGGTTGGAGCCCACAGAAAGGCAGGATACAGGACGTCATCTTGCTGAGTTCAGTCAACTTGATGTTGAAGTCAGGGATTATGATAGAGAAAAGGCCATAGATTTGGCTGAAAGAATGTACTGTTTTGTTGTTCGGGAAGTAATTGAAAGGTGCAAAGATGATTTGAGCTTTTTCGGAAGAAAGTTGATAGTTCCGTCCAGGCCCTTTAAGAGATTTGACTACCAGGAAGCTAAACAGAAATATGGGGAGGAGTTTGAAAGCGAGCTCTCTTCAGCTGCTAAAGAACCGTTCTTCATCATAAACATCACGTTGCAGGACAGGGAGTTCTATGATAGGGAAATGGATGAGAAACCCGGCGTGCTTGCTGATATGGATATGATTTATCCGGAAGGTTTCAAAGAGGCCCTATCTGGAGGGGAGCGAGAATTTGACCTGGAAAAAATCAAAGAGAGAATACTAAGGAAGGGGCAGAGTTTTGAGCAGTTCAAATATTACCTAGAGGCTGCCCAACTTGGTTTGCCTCGCTCTGCGGGATTTGGAATAGGCATTGAGAGATTGGTCAGATACCTTCTTGGACTGCCAAGTATTGAACAGACCCTGCTATTTCCAAGGAAAATTGGTAGATTCAGCCTTTAATGCTCAAATTGCCCTTTACTGCCAATGCGGATATAACACAAGTCCTTATTATTATAACAAGGCTTATTTTCCACGTCCGATAGCAAAAGCTTTAATGTTAGGGTAACTAGTTAATATCAAGATGGACATCTTTTATTTTGCGGGTTGTGGCGTTCATGGTGGGCTCAAACACGTGTGACTCTTCTTCCGACTGTGATGCGAAAATTCTAAGCAGACAGACAGTCCCGATCTTACTAGGTGAACTTAATGAAGACTGATGTAGCCTTTGTCCATCCACCGAGCATATACAATTTCAGAACCAGAAATCTCAGAAGTGGTCCCATAAGTGATGTGGTACCTTCAACTCCCGTGTTTGAGATGTACCCAATTGGACTTATCAGCATGCTCAATTATCTCACGGAGAGAGGATACAATGCTAGGATCAGCAATGTCGCTGTTCTGATGCTGGATTCAGCAAAATTTGACGCAGACCAGTACTTGAAGAGACTGGAAGCGGACCTTTACGGTGTTGACCTTCATTGGTTGCCTCACGTTCATGGTGCGCTGAACACAGTAAGGACAATAAAGAAGTACCATCCTAATTCAAAGGTGGTACTAGGCGGATTCTCAGCGTCATATTTTGCAGAAGAAATAATGCAACTCTACCCCGAGGTTGATTATGTCCTACAGGGTGATCTTCAGGAAAGGTCTCTTCCACCACTAGTCGACTATGTTCAAGGAAATGGAAGTCTAGAGGGCATTGAGAACCTCTACTACAGGATAGACGGATCGGTGAAGGCAAACAAGAGATCTAGAGACTTGGATAGACTGGGTGACGTCTTCCTGAATTACGAGCGTTTGATAAAGAATGCACTCAAGTACCACGACATAAAGGGCCACCTTCCCTTCCTCTCCTGGATAAAGAACCCAATGGCCATGACTTTGATCCAGCATGGCTGTTTAATGAATTGCGCTTTTTGCGGCGGTTCTTACTTTTCGTACAAGAAAAACTTCTTTCCAACGTCACCAGTTATAAGGGAAGTAGAGAGAGTAATAGACGAGATAGAGATAATTTACAGAAACCTGGGTGCACCAATTTTTGTTGCTGGTGACCTCAACCTTGCCGGTACAAAGTACTATGGAGAATTCTTCAAGTCAGTAAGGGAGAGGGGCATAGATATACCACTCCTTACAGAATATTTCGTCCCTCCCGGCGAAGAGTATTACAAGACCCTGAGAGTGGCATTCCCTCAATTCACCTCAGAGATTTCGCCAGAGTCCTCAGTGGAGAGTATCAGGTTGAAAGTTGGCAAGGCTTACAGCAACAGAGATCTAGAGAAGAGTATGGAGCTGGCCAGCAAGTACGGGTGCAGGAAATATGATCTATATTTCTCAATTGGGATACCCACTCAGATGCCTGAGGATGTAATGGCGGATGTAGAATATTCAGAAAAATTGACAAAACACTTTATGGGAGGCAATATGCAGGTTTCGACTTTCACTTCTCCACTCACTCCTTTCCTTGACCCTGGATCACTGCTTTATGAGTTCCCGGATAGATATGGGTACAGAATTAGGACTAAGTCGATTCAGGGATATTATGATCTGCTGGATTACGGTTCAGGATGGGAAGATTTCCTCAACTATGAGACTGACAAGATGGATAGGCAGACCTTAGAGAAGACCACCTACGCAGCTGCAATTGGTATGGCCGACATGAGGTTCCGGAATGGTACCTTAACTGAGGAGGAACATAACAAGATTGTGAGAAACATACGCAAATATGTTGATGGAATCCCAGTAGAAGAGGACAAGCGCAGCGACTATCACCTCACTTACATGAGCAAGGAAATTGAGTGGTCGCGGAAGCACCACTTGACATTTTCATCATTCATGGTCTTCATGTACAGAAATTATTATGCGATGAGAAAAATGAGAATTTTTAACAGACAACCGCATTCGACCCCCCAGGGCGCTGAGTAGAAAACCCGAATAGATTTTCTCATAACGGGGGAAAAATAATTCTAGGATCTTCCATAGACACCAGTGTAAGTAGCTTCACCTATCACGTCGCTGCGGTAACCCCTGATAAGCGTCGTCCTTCCCATTGCAGGCTTTATTGTCTCAGAGCCATTTCTTGCGTACAGGTGAAATATATAGGTATGCGCTTTTCCCGGCGGAGGACAGGGGCCCTTGTAACCTATGGTGCCGAAATCATTTGCCCCCTGGCACACCCCAGTTCCAACTTTCTCTTCTTGGGGAAGCGCTCCCTCAAGCCCTTTCATTTCAGGTTTTATATTATACACAATCCAATGCGTGAAAGTCCCCATGGGAGCATCTGGATCATCCAACGCAAGAGCCAGCGACATTGTACCCTCAGGTAGTTCTTCCCACTTTATAGCAGGAGATTTGTCTTCCCCGTCGCAAGTGAAGGCAACGGGTATTTTTCCGCCATTTTCAAAACCTTCAACGGTGAGTCTCATAAATATTAGATGTCTAGACCATTATAGCAATAATATTATTGTGCTTTTGTTTGTCCCCAATTATCACGCTTTATTCTTCTTTCCAATTGAACGCCCTTATGGTGGCAACAAAGATTACAAGCGAAACCACGAGGCTCACCACCACATCTACAGTTGCGGACCGCATATTTGAATAGACCATGACAGAGTTAAGCCCATTTATAATGTAGTAAAGCGGAAGTACATGCGCGACAGTTTGAAGCCATCCTGGCATAATCTCTACTGGAAAGAATGTTCCCGATAGAAACATCATTGGGAATGTGATTATGTTTCCCACCACAGATGCGCTTTCCTCAGATTTTGACGATGAACCTGCAAGGATTCCAAGGCAAGTGAACATAAAGACTCCCAGCACTATGAAGGGTATCATCAGAAGAGTCAAAGTAACGTGTGTGTGGAACAGGAAGTAGCCCACCGCCATGATTTCTATTGCGGAGAGTGCTGATATGATCAGGTACCATATGAATTTGGAAATGAACCATTCGCTCTTCGTGAGCGGAGTTAGGGAAAGCTGCCTAAAGATCTTCTCCTTTTTGTAAGAACTTACCACAAATACCATGGAGAACATCGGCGAAGTCAGGATGACAAGCCCGATCAGCCCAGGGATCAGGTAATCTGCGGTGTTACCGGAATTAAAGGAAACTGTTGCGCTTGCAACGGTTATTGTCTGGTTTAGCGATGCACCTTTGCTGTTGTACCCTTGAACCACAAATTGGACTGCCTGCGCCGCCGCTTGGCTGGTAGATTGCGATGGATTGTAGTAAAGGGTCAAGTTTACGTGCTTCCCCACCAGGTAGTCGTTCGAAAATCCCTTAGGAATGAGCAGTGCAGACGTAATAGAATTGTGTGAAATATATTCAGTAATGTTGTCACCTGAAGGAATCATCTTGACAGAAACTACACCAGTGTCGTTCAGTGAGGTTATGAACTGATCTGTAAGGTTCTGGTTTCCGTCAAGATTTTGGACGTACAGCGTTGGAGGGGAGGTATTGCCCCCTGAGAATATTGCTCCAAATATCAACATAAAGAGAAGCGGGAAGACAAAGACGAAGAACGTCGCCGTCTTGCTCCGCATGTAATTCTTTCCATAGAGACCCAGCTCAGAAATTATGTTGTTTAGCTTCATCTTAATCCTCCTCCTTCCCCACTAGGTCGATAAAGATGTCTTCAAGGGTGTCTTCCCTCATCTGAAGGGTCTGTAAAGGAATCCCATTAGTCTCAACAAATGTAAGTATATCCATGATTTCCCTGTTGCTCTCCACCCTGAATGAGACCATATCCCCGTCAATCTCTTTCTCCAACCCGAGATCATTCTCCACGTATCTCTCAAGTCTCTCGTCCCTGTTAACCAGCAGCCTCTTTCCGCGACCCTTTTTCTCAATAATTTCCCTTGGAGTCCCCTCCACAAGCATTTTTCCTTTGAAAACTATTCCCACTCTGTCAGCAAGCATCTGAGCTTCTTCGAGATAGTGGGTAGTGAGAAATATGGTCCTCCCTTCCTTCTTAAGTTGATTTATAAGCTTCCAAATCCTTCTTCTTGCCCTTGGATCAAGCCCTGTAGTTGGCTCGTCCAGAAACACAATTCTAGGGTTGTTTACCAGCGCAAGGCAAATACCTAGCTTTTGCTTCTGACCACCTGAGAGGTTCTGGAAATAGACATGCTTTACATCCTCGAGCTCTACAAGCTCAAGAAGTTCCTTGCTCCTGTCCTTGACTCCGAAAAGTGAACAGTAGAACTTAATGGCCTCCTCTGGATTTATTCTCTCAACAAACCTGAAATCCTGTGGCATTATGCCAACATTTTCCCTGATGTGAGACCTGGATTGCCAAGGGTCTTTACCAAGCACCAAGACCTTGCCCTTGTCCTGCCTTCTGATTCCTTCTACTATCTCCACCGTTGTAGTCTTGCCTGCCCCATTGGGACCAAGTAGGCTGTAAACCTCACCTTCATTAACATTGAATGAAAGCCCGTCCACTGCCTTTATGACACCATAACTCTTGTAAAGATCTTCAACAGAAATAGCAATATCGACTGCTTCCATGACAAATTCAGCCCCAATAAATTGCATTGAAATGCTTCATATGTTTATAATCTTCTTTCCATCAAACATTGTCAACTTTATGCATGAATTATTCCAGTTAGTATAATAAATCACGCTCCTATCCTTATATGGTAAACTGCAGCAGAGACTTAGTGCGGACTATTTCAAGCTGCGACTTCGACTGCCATTATGGGGAATTGGGACATGTCTGATTATGCTAATCGAATTGAGGAGTTCAGGGGCATTCTTGGAAGTAAAGGGATTCAGGGCGCCATAATACTTACCAAGGAAAACATATGTTACCTAAGTGGATTTTGTGTTGGGGGCATTGAAAGACTCACTGCCTTAGTTATAGATCAGGACGGGGCCTACTTGGTTGTACCGAAACTGTCTCAGGGTCAGATAGAAGACGTTCCAGTTGATAGGTCATTTATCTGGGATGACCAGCAGGATCCTTATGAAATAATGAGCTCTTTGCTTGAAAAAAGCACTGCTGGCAGATTTGCCACTGAAAGCTCCATGCCTTTGTCCCGTTTCTTGAAGTTTTACAGGTACATTGGAGAAAGTCCTTCCTTTGTTGATGGAATCCTTGAGGCAATGAGGGGCCGCAAGCGAAATGAGGAAATCCAGAGGATGAGGAAAGCAGTTGAGATAAGTGAAAGAGCACTAGAGGCTACATTAAATGAAATAAGCACCGGAATTAGCGAGATTGAGCTCGCTGGCATACTTGAGCACAACATGAGGAGAATGGGTTCCGATGGCAGTGCTTTTTCTCCAACAATAGCCTCTGGAAAAAACAGCGCAAACCCCCACCACATTACTTCTGATAAGAAACTTGAAATTGGCGATGCCGTAGTGATTGATTTCGGAGCATCATACAGGAGCTACGCATCAGATCAGACAAGAACTATAGTTCTAGACCATGCACCGACTGGATTTGAAGAAGTATACAACGTTGTGAAAGAAGCCCAGCAAGGAGGGATTGATTTCGCCAAGCCTGGAGTCCCTGCTGGTGACATAGACGACCACGTCAGGAAAGTGATCGTGGGCAAGGGCTTTGGTAATTACTTTACACACAGAACTGGCCATGGGATAGGCCTAGAAGTCCACGAACCACCGTATATAAATACCATTAACAGAGAGCCTCTGGTTCCTCCTGTTACTTTTACTATTGAGCCAGGAATCTACATCCTTGGAAAGTATGGGGTTAGGATAGAGGACACAATTCTGCTTGATAGTGAAGGCGCGGTCCCCATTAACAAATTTACCAAGGAATTAATTGCTGTCTAGACGGAGAAATAATACCTCTATTTCCCATAACAGTGACTCGTCTTTTTATGGAGTGTGCCAAGGGTTTGAGATTGCAGAGCCTTAATCATGCGTCATAAGGCGACACTAGTTTTAAGTAGTATCCGGATCTTCGCTCCATTGGGAGAGCTCACTACGATATCCGCAACTGCCAACAGGAAGAGCTCGTATACAAATGGTGTCAGAAATTACTGGTACATCAGTTACCTTTTTTCAAACACAGCTTATGGACTCACTATTCCCCTAATTCCGCTCTTTGTAGTTCTTTATCTTGGTGAAAGTGTAGTTTGGGACGGGATCGTTTACTCAATCTCCTCCGCTGCATCAGTTCCTGCTCTGATTTTATGGGGAAATCTCTCTGACATTGTGAAAAAGAGGAAAGTGTTTCTCATCGTTGGTTTTCTGGGATCGGGTGTCGCCTTTGTCCCAATATTGTTCATCCACTCACTCCTTCCATATGTATTGTTTCTTGTTGCTGCCCAGGTGCTTGGGATGTCCAGCGTACCGGTATCTAACTTGCTGATTTTTGAGCACACTCACCAGTCTAAGTGGTCCAAAGTCATGGCTACGTTCAATACAGTTGGATCTGTAGGAATAGTTCTAGGCCTTGCAATAGGAGTGGCCATGGTCTTTGTCTATAGTTCTGGAGTAGATGCTTCGATCCCGGTTTTTTATCTTCTTGCTGGAACTATTTACCTGGTAGCCGCATTCAGCGCCCTCTTCACCCTCAAGGAATCAAGGAATAAGCTCAACAGGGCCAAGCTGTCCTCATACTACTCCTTTAGGATCATAGAGAGAGTCAGGTATTTTCCCGGTAGTGTGATTCACATAATCTCTTCCAGAAAGGCCAAATCCCTCAACTCTCTGTCGCCTCCGCTACGGCATTACATTTACTGGACTTCCTTCCTAATGTTTGCTTTCCAGCTCTTCATTCTTGCCTTCCCGGTCTATGTTATTCAGAGCCTTGGAGGAACTACAAGGGAGGTTTTCTACCTATATCTGTTCAACGCAATTTCCTCTACCTTGACCTTCAGGACAGCAGGCAACTTCCTGAAAAACAAGGGCGGAAAACGAACAATGGTACTTGCACTCTTGTCCAGGTTTTTCACATTCATCGCAGGTGGTGCCCTTACTGTAATGGCTCTTCCAAGCTCCGAAGGCCTTGCAATTGCCATGGTGGTTTACGCCCTGGTGGGAGCATTCTGGGGTTTCATTAGCCTGGGGCAGATCTCATTTGTATCCGAAAATGCGACCCCCAAGAATAGGGGAAAGGCAGTGGGATACTATAACTCCTTTTTTGGGATTGGTCAGATAGGAGGTTCTTTTGTCTCTGGATTCATTTCTGAATACTCTGGCTTCGGATTGGACTTTACTGCTGCAGCGGTAGGAGTCCTCATAGGAACGATTGCAATCCTGCGATACTACCCACATATAAGGATAATGATGAGGGAGTCGGAAGGACATCCATACGCAGACTAATGACAGAGCCGAAAACATATTATTATCTGTTTCAGGATGACCGTAAAGGATTACTGGGAAAGGAGTTGAATACTGGTGGAGCTTGGTTCCAAGGACGGGATAAAGGGGCGAACGACTAACAGCAGTTGGTTCACTAGCTACCTTTTTTCCAATCTTGCTGCAGGACTTACCTCACCTCTCATACCACTCTACGTCGTGCTTTATCTGCACGACACTGTTCTGCAGGTAGGAATAGTCTCTTCACTTTCTTCCGCCGCTGCAGTTCCTTCACTCATAGTCTGGGGGAACCTCTCAGACTACATAGGCAGAAGGAAAATATTTATCCTGACTGGTTTTTTCGGCTCTTTCTTAACACTACTTCAGATAATTTTTGTTGCAGACCTTGCTGGATATATTATCATGCTGGTATCTTTCCAAATTCTTGCAATGGCAGCAGTACCAGTCTCGACACTCCTGATTCTGGAGACAAGACAGGAAAACGAATGGCCTCAGGTAATGTCGACTTTCAGCATGGTGTCTGCTATAGGCACAGTGATTGGACTTGGAGCAGGATCCCTGATAATAGTGTTCTGGCATTATTTCTGGGTAATACCTGCCATTTACCTGATTTCTTCCTTTGTTTATCTTACTGCTGCAGTGATAGCCCTGGTGGTGCTTCCCGAACCTCATCGTAACATTCTCAGGACCAGGATAGCGCATGTTTTCTCATTCAGGACGATTGAGCGAGCCAGGCACTTTCCAAGCCACGTCATCCACATCATACCCTTTGGGAAAAATAGGGAGCACACCCATTCACTCACTCCTGTGACATGGAAGTATCTAATCACAACGACATGGCTCATGTTTGGGTTCCAGATATTTGTGGTCCCTTTCCCCGTATTTTTCATAGACGTTGGCCATGCAGGGGAGACCGAGGTTTTTCTGCTCTACCTTATCAACGGTATATTTTCAATGATGACATTCAGGTTCTCTGGACTTCTGATAAAGAGAAATGGAATTAGAAAAACTCTCATAATGGGAATTGCTCCAAGAATAGCACTTTTCCTTTTCGCAGCAGTCTTGGCATTATTGGCCTCCCAGTCTGGCCTTGTGCTCGCGTTGTCTCTGGTTATTTATGGCGTCCTAGGAGGTTTATGGAGCCTGATCAGCATAGGGCAGGTCACAAGCATTTCGAAGCTGGCTTTGAAGGTCAACCGTGGGAAGGCAATAGGATACTACAATTCGCTCCTGGGCCTTGGACAGATCGGAGGTGCTGCTGTCTCAGGTTATATTGCCATTTCACTGGGTTATTCGCAGGACTTCGTAATTGCCGCCGCAGTAGTGATCATAGGCACTTTCATGATAATGCGCTTTGATCCTGACCATCGACAACGTTCAGATCTGAATGTGAAAGCATCTGCTGGACTAAAATGAGCTTCTGATTCTGTTCCTGTCTATGCCTATGCCGCGTGGGGTAATTGCTATGAGATTCCTGGTAATCCCAGCGACATCGCCCTCCACATCCCTGCCTATTGACCTGACTTCCTGAATAATTCTCTTCATCTGAAGGTCGTCTCCAGCAAGGGGTGTGCAATCTAGAATCATTATGTCTCCATTGTACACGTAATCGCTGATCTTCATCAGATCCTCAAATCTGTGAATTTCAGCCACCTTGAGATGCTTGCTGCTATCTCCGTCTACCATATCGGGAACTTTGAAGTCCGCTAGGTCAATAAATCTCCTCTCGGCCCTATGCTTTCCCTTGTCCCCCTCCCATGCTTTTTTCTTCAGCAGCGGTGCCATCTCTTACCGGTTTCATCTATGATCATGCCGAATAAAAATCTTTTGGGAAATTGATACATTCTATTTGACTCAACAGAGGTATATGCTTCTTTTCTGGAACTAACGCTCAACTCTTTTCTTGAAAAGGTGGAACAGATTATTAAAACCGTCATTCCAGGTCCTGAGTTTTGGTTTTGTTATCCTCACACCATATTTTACGGGCACTTCCATGAATTTGCCCCTTCTTACTGCTTCTATTTTTATGTCCTGGGAAAATGACATTCCGTTTCCCAGTGGACCCATCTGGTCATACAGTTCTTTTGTGAAAATCCACATTCCGCTTTGAGAATCGTTCATCCTGACCTTGAAAAGTAAGCTTATGGTCTTATTCAGCACACTGTTGCCAACATAGTGAAGTGTAGTGTAATTTGTGGAGGTTCGCAGAGTCATTCTGTCGCACGAAATGAAGTCAACCTCGTTTATCTGCAGCACTCTGATCAAGGGGGGCACGATCTCAGGAGGATATGTACCGTCACCGTCGAGGCAAACTACTATATCACCGCTAATCTCTTTCAGTCCGGTCTTGTATGCAAGACCATAACCTCTGGATGGTTGAGATATTACTCTGGCTCCCCTCTGCTCGGCTATCTCTTTTGTTCTGTCGGAAGAGTTGGTATCGACCACAATGATTTCAACATCATTCATATCGCGAAGTCCGTCTATGACTTCACCTATTGTCTTTTCTTCGTTGATGGTAGGAATGATAACACTGATCTTCAATCGAACTCCTGCTCCGAATCTGGAAGTGATCAATGTAATTGATAATAAAGTACTAGCTGTTGACTACAGTGCAATTTCAGGCACTCTGTCACCTTAGATTAGTTATGGAAATGTGAAAAATGACAGACATTCCTATCCCTGAGTTATTTGCGAGATTCCGCCACTTTTCGTGACTTCATATGTTGAGTCTGCAGCTGAGGTCAATTCGGCATGGTGGGTTATCATTATCATTTGCTGTACCATGTTTTCATCCTTCAGCGAGTACTGGATTATGTCCTTGAGATTTCCCCTCCTGTCCTCGTCAAGGAAATTAGTTGGCTCATCCATGATTACAGTGCTTACTCTCCCTGTGAGGTACCTTGCAATCGCCAGTCTCACAGCTATGGCCAGGGAGATCCTCTCGCCCCCACTTAGTGAGTCCAGAGGTTCTTCTATACCGTTGTTAATGACTTTTATGTCGAAATTTTCATCTATTCTCACATCGTCAAATTCGAAGTTGAATGATGAAAGGTAATTCCTAGTCATGTTGTTGATAGAAACTGAAGAATCCTTTCTTATGAGTGACTGAATGCCATTCCTGTCAAATGCAGTTCTAAGTTTGTCAAGCTTTGATCCAGCCTCTTTCAGCAACTCAAGCCTGGCCCTTTCACCTTCAAGGTTGCTAATGTCGTCCTTGAGTTTCTCCGCCTTAGTTGAAGAAGCGTCCTTTCGTTCCTTCAATGCGGCGATTTGATTCCTCAGTTCTGTGAGTTTTGCCTGCCTTTCCGAATACTCCCGAAGTGCTGTGCTGAGTTCCTCTGATATATTCCCGTAGGAAGAGAGCTGACCGGAATTCCTCCTGTGCTCCTCTCTCAGGTTGCCAATATTTTCTTCGGCTGCCTCAATTCTGGTTTTCAACAAGTTGTACTCAGACTCCGATTTCCTAATTGAGTCGAGCTTTCTTTCAATTTCCTGTACTTCCTCGAGGGAGGATTCTCGGGGAGCAAATCCGATCTGGAGTGAGAGTTTTTCCATTTCTCCCTTCATTCTTGAAAGGTCCCGCTCATAACCATCCTGCTTCTCTCTGAATTTTTCAACAGGGGTCCTATCCAAGCTGAATGACAAGGAAATGTATTCTCTCTCGCTCTTCTCCAGCTTGCTCTTCTTTTCCCTTAATGAAGACTGCTCCTTCTCCGCTGAAGAAAGCTTCTCCAACTGCTCACTAATTTCCCCTAGCTTACTTTCTCTCTCCGATATTCTCTCCCTAATTCTCCCAAGCTCTTCTGTTGATTTCAGAAAATCCTCCGTTTCAGATTTACTCAGAAAATCAAGTTCTTGATCAAGTGAGCTATATGTTCTGCTCAATTCCGCGGCCTGATCAGCGATTTTTACAGATTCGTCCACGAGCAACTGCTCATCCTTCAAGTACCTTTCATGAATTTCACGAAGATGAGAGCCGTCCAGGACACTTCCACAGACCGGGCAAGTACGTTTATCACCCAGAGTATCCTTGTTTTTCCTCAATTCAGCGAGCCGGTTGTTTAAACCCCCTAGTCGCTCCTTCAACGCATTCTTCTTACCTTCGACTTCCCTTATTTTTCGCTCAAGATCACCTCTTTTCTCAGATAACTTTGTTCTATCCAGCCCCCTAAGTCCATCGTACTGGTGCGATACAATTTTTTCAGACAGAATTTTTAATTTCTGTCTATCGACCCTAAGTTCATCCTCTAGGTTTGTCTGAAGACTTCTTGAGCCCTGCAAATCTTGAACTCTCGCGCCAACAGTTTCCAGTTCTTCCTCAATTCCCTTGTATTGTCTGTGATACTCTTCAAGCTCTTCGAATCTTTGTCTGTCTTTCTCATATGCTTCTAATGCTTCCTTTACGTTTGTTATTGAGGCTGAAATTGATCTAGCTTCTGCTTCTATTCGCAGGTATCGGGATATTTCTGTTTTTTTCTTAAGAAGAGGATTCTCCAAGAGCTCCTCCCTTTCACTTTCGGAAAAGGAAATCCCCCCTAGTTTTTGCCTGTTTGATTCAAGATCTTTCTTTAAGGCAGCTATCCTTTCCTCCAATTCTTTTGTCCTGGATGAAAGAGAATCAAAGGAAGCCTTTCTTTGTAGGGCCTCGTTTCGTCTTCCGTCACTAGCTTCAACCTCCTCTTCCAGTGATCTCTCAGAATTACGCATTTCCATAATAGAAGCCTGAGAATCACGAACTTCTTTCTCAGCCCCCTTGAGATCAACTAATATTCTCTCCATTCTGGCATCGAGATCTGAGAACCTCACTTCTTCTAGCCTGAGGTCGTCCCTTATTGTTTTAATTTTCTTTGCATTCTCACTGAGAATATCAATTCCAATAATTTTGCTGAAGATCATCTCACGATCCCGGGGCGCCCCGGAGATCAGTGAATCCATCTCACCTTGCCTTACAAACACCGAATTCAGGAAAATGTCCTTTGGTATCTGAAGACCCTTCTCAATTTCGTTCGAAATGCCTTCAAACGTCTCTGCTATCATTGATCCGTCCAGCCTGATCCATGCATCTCTCTTCGTAATATTTCCACTCTTTGACAACCCCAGGTTCCTGTAGACTTCATAATATCTATCATTCAGCCTGAAACCTATGGTAACCGAACATTCGGTAGACTTGCTTCTTATTAGTTCTGCGATCTTGTCGCCTCTCTTCTCCCCAAACAGTGCAAACCTTATGGCATCAACGATGCTTGATTTCCCGGCGCCATTCTTGCCATAGATTATATTTATGCCTTTTTCAAAGCGAATCTCCGTGTCTTTGTGTGAGAGAAAATTGTTGAGCTGGATGTAGTCAATTATCACGTGCTCCTACCTCAAAGTCTATGCCGAGACGCTCGAGTATTACTCTTCTGGAGTGTTCATAATCATCATTTTTCAAGGTCTCATACACCTCATTCGCCAACTTAGCCATATCTTCTTCACCGAAGTATGCCTTGAAGTAATCAATCAAGCTGCTCATATTGGGCTTGGACACCGAAGCCGCTTTCTGCGGGTCAAACTTTACCCTCCTGAAGTAGCACTGGTCGGACAATCTTGAAAGGTTTTGCTTAACGTCTTCCCTGTCCGCTTCCCCCACAATGGTGAGAAGAAACATGGGCTTTTTTTCGCCAAACCTATCCCCATATTTGATTTGAGCCGACTCTATTTCTTCCAAGTAGTTGTCATGGTTTGCTGATATCTCTATCTGAAACCTGGTGCTCTTAAGGGGGATTCTTTCCACTGATGTATCTGAGCCATTTATTTCCACCAGGTTGACTCCCTTGCCCTGCCTGATGAATTTCTCTATTTCACTGGAACTTGTCATGTCGGTTGACCCGGCGTATGAGAAGACCGGGTGGTCCTTAGCCCTCAGAACGTGATCATGGATGTGGCCAAAACCGAGGTATGAAAATGTCTTGGGCAGTTCATCATACTTGGCTTCACAGGCCTCTGGGTGCAGATATGGCTGGACAGCCTGATGGGAAAGCAGGATGGAGGATCTGTACTTTCTTGCCTCGTTTTCCGCTATCCTGTATTCCTCTATCAGTTGACTCTTCCTCAAACCTTTCATGTTTGATATTCCATAGATCAGGACCTCCTCCCCGTTGTCCTCTATGGAAGTCCATTTCTGTGAGTTCTCTGTACCATCGTCCAATAGCTTGACACCTAGGAAGTCAAATATCTTGGAAGCTGGATCATCCTTCCTCTTTGGCCTGTCGTGATCTCCCATAATGATGTACATTCTCTTGTGCGCGTCGGAAATCTGCCTCGCATAATCCTTGAATTTCAGCAAAGCATGATTTCCAGGGCTCCAGGTATCAAAAAGATCGCCGCTGTGAACGAAGAAGTCCACATTCTCTTCCATGCCTATATTTATTGCTTCTTGGAATGCTTCATAGAAGTCGTCCTCTCTGAATGATTCACCGTATTCCCTGCTCCCTAGGTGGGTATCAGAAAAATGCATGAACCTGACCATTCAGTCACCCAACAGATTTCTAATTCTTTTGTTGTCTTCTGCAGGATCTGCCTTTTTCCTCCTCATTTCTCTTGCCTCTTTGAGGAGTGAGACGATATCAACATCTCCCCCGCCTTCTCTGGTCTCCCGGGCACGTATCTTTGTCACCACAGGTAGCTTCACGAACTCACCTACAAGTATGGCCTCACCGACATTCAAGGAAGGTAGGTCATCAATCACCGCCTGGCTTATGCTTTCACCACTCTCTAAGACAGCATTTTGATCCAGTGGATTGGTTATTCTAAGGATGATCTCTGAGTTGCATTGGCTCAGCACATCCTGATCTATCTTTCCGGGCCTTTGGGTTATAACAACAAGAAAGATTCCAAACTTTCTTCCCTCCGAAGCGATTTTCTTTATCATAGCTGATATCTGCGAGTTTTGTTTCGGGGGAACAAAATTGTGCGCTTCCTCTATGAAGATAAACACAGGATACTTGTACTCTGATGTAGACTTAAGGTCGTAAATTTCATTTAACACGCGGAAGGAGAAGTAGTTTGCCAGAAACTGATCCATTCCGGAAAGGTCCAAAATACTCATCTGCCCAGGTGCAAGATATTCGCTCATACCAGTTGTACGCTCCCCGAATATGGACCTGATCTTCCTTAGAAAGGCCAGGCGACCGGATATCCGCCTCTGGTCCTCTGGAGAAAGCTTCTCCGACGCCCTGAAGAAATCATCCAGGTCCCTCTTTCCTGTCATGTTGGATACTAACTCTCCAACAGCCCTGTTCAGGTTGGTCCAGTTATCCTTGATGCCCATTATTCCTGCAATGTCTTCAGGTTCCATGTCTTGAAACCGCAGTGTAAAATCGTCAGCGAAAAAAGAGGATGGGGAATACCTGCCGGTACTCAGTGGAGTCCTGAATATTTTGATGGAATCCGAGAATGCAGCAGATGTGCCTCCTCTCTGCATAAGAACGTAGTCAGCATGAGGGTCCAGGACTACTATTGTCGCGCCTTTTTTCATTAGTTCTTCCATTAGTACCCCAGCTGTATGGCTCTTGCCTGCCCCGGTTTGTGCCACTATTGCGAGATGCCTTCTTAGCCCGTTGACGTTTACTGAGACTTTAACGTCTTCCCTATCAGCCAGATAGCCTACATGAAGCGATTCATCTTCACCCTGTCCGAATATGGTCTCCAAGAGTTGCCTGTCAGCACGATACACCTGAGTACCAGGCCTGATGAGTTCCCTTGTCAGGCTTAAAGACCCTCTGTCAAGAGTTCCAAGAGTGCGAGTGTTGCAGATTACATTATTGTCCCCTATCTCGCTTGCAACGTACTTTGACACGCTGCTGTAATCAAGGCCAGGATTAAGCAACTCGCTCCTTGATACAATTCTCTCCACTCTGCCTATGATTTTCCTTTCATTCGTGGAGATGAAGACGTATTCCCAACGTTTCACTTCGGCTTCCGGATCCAGTACGAACATGAATGTGTCTGATGAATTGTCGCCTACGGTAAAGCCAAGCTTAGATCCTGATTCTTGCACGTCTTTCACCTCTCGTTTCGTAGAATGGTATCCCTACAACCTTTTCAAAAGTCCTCATGTAAAGAGACTCAATTTCCTTTTGAGTGAATTTAACCTCCCTGTCAACATCTGCGAGCCAGATATTGTGAGTCTTTAGTCCTCCGTACCCCCAAAAAACCATATCAAGTATACTCTCCCTTATTTCAGCCCTGATTGTCTTCCCCTTATCCTGGTTCTGGGCTTCTGGAACAACAACATCCACTTTCACAGGGAGATCGGTTGCATCAGGGATTGCATGGAGTGTAATTACATTCAGGTGCTTTTGCTCGCTCTCTTCACCAAAAGTTGGATATTGGACTGACAGCGGAATTGTGTAGCCAGCTTTTTTTGCAAAGGACTTGATGAGAAGATGGTCTGTCCTTTTAGCCTCTTTCTCACCGTGAATCGAATCTCCAGCAATACCATCCTTAGAAATTCTTTCAAGTAGATATCTCCTGAAAATGGAACTCTCTGAGCTCTTTGCGATGAAAACAAGCGGAATGTTTCTGCCAATGCAGGTCCGGATGAGTTCAAAGAGTTTCCTGAAATACAAGTCCATGAAGTCCTGATATTTCTCTGCGTCTATCCTGTTCCTCTTGTGCCGCAACCTGCCAACCAGCGAGCCATCCATGAGCACTATTTCAGGGGAGGATGTTTCCAGCAGCTTGAGGGTTGCAACATGCTCAGTATGCTCCATCAGAAGTATGGTAAAATTTCGGATCTCATCCCTGCTCACGTTTATTACCTCACAGATGAAATCACTTGCAGTAACTTCCCTTGTCTTTGCATAGGCCCTTATGAGGATGAGCTTCTTGCCGTTGTAGAGCTCCCTCACAAATTCACTGCTGTCTGTGGCAGAAAAATTCCCTGGATTGTAATCGCCCACTTCCCTAGTCACAAAATTGTCAGAGAAAGTCTTTTCATACAGCTTCCAGAGATCAGAATCCTCCCCAATAAGCATGGAGTCCCTTATCTCTTCCCTGTTCTTGTTCAGAAAATTCACATAGCTTTCATAAGTATCTGTCATGAACAGCCCTTTAATGTTGAATCATCCAATGAAACCCAACGGCTTAATGTTTTGCAGATTTCATGCTATGCGTGTTATGGGTTGAATTGTAAAGCTTACAATGAACATAATAAGTGCCGCCACACCTAACACTATGTCTCTCGATTTGATTCTGGAATAATCGTCAAGAGCTGGCGGATGATTAAGGCCCATGAGAACAACAAACATCGCAAGGAACCACCACCCTTCGTAATAGAATCCTATAAGGAAGAGAAAACCCACAAACATATAGTCTACGAAATTCGCTCTTTTTCCAAGCAGTCCCCTTGCTACATGCCCACCATCCAGCTGCCCGACTGGAATCAGATTCATTGCTGTTGCAAATATTCCCACCCAAACTGCGAAGACCATAGGAAAAACTGGGCCTGCAGAGTTGGTCGGAAGTCCTAGCAGGTTGTAAAGCTGCGGAAAATGAATAATGAAGGGTTGATAGTTTCCCGTAACCGTGAAGAATTTTCTTATGTACTCTGCCAAGAAAAGCAGAGGCAGTGCGGTTAAGAAACCAGCAATTGGACCTGCCGCACCGATCTCGACCATTACCTTCTTGTTTGGGATGGGGTCCCTAAGAGATATGAATGCGCCAAAAGTGCCTATCCCTATGGGGAAAGGTATGAAGAAAGGTAGAGACGCTTTAACTTTGTGATGCCTTGCCACGATGTAATGCCCGGTCTCATGCACACCAAGAATCAGCATTAGTGGAGCTGAGAAGAATAGAAACCCGTAAAAGTATGAGATCAGCCAGCTGTATGCACCTGGAGAAACAAAATTTGCTGAATATGTCGCTCCCACATATATTGTCGAGCCCAGGGTAAGAATTAGCATAACAAGATTTACGATATTTCCACGATAGCGAGCACTTGGTCTTCGTGACACTTCGATGAAATTCTCCACATCTTCCATAAGGAAAGGAATGTAACCACTCGGAACGAGTTCCTGCCTCATCTTGTCAAACTGCTCGTAAAGGTTTTCGTTGTCACTCTTGAAGAAGAAGAACCTGATGCTAAGTGGATTGACATCCACTTCGTATGTGTTCACGTAGGACTTGACAGTCCTTACAACACTTGGAAGATCATCATTCTGGATCCTCATAATCCTTGAAGTATTCTCCATCTTCATTCTCCAGTGAACTATTCCCCAGGCTAACGGGAGTTATTCACGTTTCGTAACCCTCTGACCCGCTGGGGAATTATTTGCCAGCCGCTGATCGAACCAGCACAGCATGAACTCATCATATACTCGGTCCGAGGCCCATGGCGTGGCAATTTCTTGTCCCATGTCGTCATACATGTTCATTGGATCGCATGTACTATTTAATGGGACAATCTAATATTCAAATCCATGTCTTAAATCTTTATCCATAGACTTGCCATTAATACTGTTTAGCTTGAAAAATGGTGATATAAAATCAAGATTAATTTTTCCTTTTTGTGCCTGACAAAGAAGTATGTTGAGAGATTACTCTCTCCAGAACTTCCCCTGAGCAGCCAGTCTTGGTGACTCTCTCAACGTCAACCTTGTCCTATAATTTCTGTTTCCCCTTGAAAACAAGATTTCTACTGAATCCCCGATGTTCTCCCTGGAAAGGTAGCTCAGAATGTCCTTCATACCGGTGATGTCCTTGTCTCCCATTGCGGTAATTACATCTCCCTGGACTAGTCCAGCATAATCCGCTGGTCCAGTTTCTGACACGCGGACAATCAATACGCCCTTTTCGTGCTTGAGATGATAGGTCCTTGCAATTCTTGTGTTTAATTCAACGCCAGAAATTCCCAGCCATGGCCTTATGACACGTCCATTTTCCAGAATATCTGTCATGATCCTCCTCACTGTATTAGCGGGTATTGCGAATCCAACGCCCTGTGCAAATGGTATCATGGCTGTGTTTATTCCAATAACCTTGCCTGAGAGGTCCGATAGGGGGCCACCACTGTTGCCTGGATTAATGGCCGCATCTGTCTGTATAAGCCCCTCGAAGATAAAATCGGCCCAGGGAAGTGGCCTCCCTACTGCGCTGACAAGACCCATTGACACTGTTGGGCCGCCGGGCAGACCTAGGGTATTTCCGATAGCAAGTGCCATCTGCCCTGGCAGGACCTTGTCCGAATCGGCAAGTTCTGCAGGAGAAAGATCCCCTTCCTCTATCTTTACCAGTGCGATATCAGTTGCGTGATCAGCCCCAAGAACCGTTCCCTCCCTGCTCTCTCCATTGGGTAAAACAATCTCTACATTTTCGGACCCTTCCAGAACATGGTTGTTTGTGACAACGTAGCCCTTCTTGTCTATTATTATGCCAGAGCCAGACCCCACCATGGGAAAGGCTCCGTAGCCATACCTCCTGGCTATCCTCGTGGTATTTATGGTAACCACGCTGTTCCTCAATTTCTCTACCGATTCTTCAATTTCCTTCTGGAATTTTTCAAGTTCAGACATTTTTTCACCTCTTTAGATATATCTCAATGCTATCCTTCTTAGAAGGTAGCATGAAATTTTCTTCAATATGCAAATAAAAGACAGATTAATATATCAGGCAGTATTAGACACGGTACCAAGTGATCTGGAGATGTCAAGGTCAACGGTACTTGACCTGGTAAAGGTTGAGAAAAAATCGGAAAAGGAAATCCTGAGGACATTCAGGAAATGGACCGTACCTGTAGTTAGGACTCTGGGAAAGAAGTCCCCATCCAGATTTAATGAGCTGAAACGCTCAGTGAAAGGCATAAGTTCCACAAGCCTCTCAGAAAGGCTTTCGAGCCTCGAGCGTGAGGGCATCTTACAGAGAGTAGTCATTCCTGATAATCCTCCCAGGGTAGAGTATACCCTTACCTCCAAGGGTCTGGAACTCAACTCAATCATTCTAGAGCTGGACGATTGGATCCACAGATGGAACGAGCAGTAAAATCGGCATTCTTACCAATGCCTGCTTTTCAGGAGGGAAGCAATAATTATTACGAGAATGTCTATTCAGCTATGCAGGGCTTGTAGTCTAGCGGTTATGACGTCGCTCTCACACAGCGGAGGTCGCCGGTTCAAATCCGGCCAGGCCCATTCTTGAGATGTGTGCAATTCATCAAAAGTTACGAAAATATAGGCTTGCAACTGCACTAGTTTTAAGAATCTACGTATTATCTCAGATCAATTTGTCTGGAAAGGTTTAAATGGCTGATCACAGGCGTATAGCGAAGTTGTTTGCAGGACGATGGATTCCAGGACCAAAGTCTGAGGACGGAATGCGTTTTGCAAAGTACCTGAATAGCAAGGGGATCATCACCATTCTTAATTATCTGGGGGAAGGCGTGAAAGAAGCAAGGGACATGGAACATGCCTTCGATGTGTATCACACAATTCTGGACGGGCTGAAAGGCACAATTAACTACCAGATATCCGTAAAGCCTACTCAGATTGGAATTCCTGAGTATCCGGATTTCGCCGCAAAGTATTATGGGAAACTGGTGGAGGAAGCCGAGAAGTACGGCATTTTTGTTTGGCTGGACATGGAAGAATCAAGTACGGTCGACCCAACTATTGAGTTGTATCGCACTCAGATATCACAGCAAAACACCGGGTTGTGCATTCAATCCTATCTGAGAAGGAGCTTTGACGATGTAAGGACTCTAATTGATGACGGTGGCAAAATAAGACTTGTCAAAGGGGCCTATGTGGAACCTGAGGCAATTGCTTTCACCGATAGGGCAGAGACAACCGATAATTTCAGCAAGATAATGGACTACCTCTTCGAGCATGATAATTACTTCATGGTTGCGACGCACGATCTGAATCTGGTAAACGAGGCACTTCAGAAGAATAGAAAGTATCACAGAGAATTCCACCTGGCAATGCTCAATGGAATAAGAAACAAAGAGGCCCAAAGGTTGAGTATGCATGGAGCAAAGGTTGCCCTTTACGTTCCATTTGGAGAAGCCTGGATGAGCTATGCCATGAGAAGACTAAAGGAAACTAGCAACATGCGACTGGTTCTCAGATCCCTTCTGCATAGCCAGAAGATCTAATCTTCTTCAAAGAATATGTTATGTGTTTGCTTTAGGCAACACTTGATCCCTGGGCTTGAGCAAGAAGTCTGAGGATTGAGGTCACCCTCACTCGGAGGGATTAATCTTTCTCATCTTCGGAAAACGCAGTTCCTGGTAGCAATATCCTGGGCAATAACAGCAGCTTCAAAGAAAGGAACCAGGTTCATCGGATTTTCAAAAGTCTAGCCTATTTAAAATGCTTGAGCAACTAAAGAAACACCATTTGTGCCAACTGAAACAATTGTTTACCAGAGTAGGCAGACGTCGAATTTACTGCCATAACAGGATCCAAGGGGACACACTTTCTGGAACCTGTGTCAATTCAATCCTAAAGCCACCATCATCGATTGATTACCGTTACTGTTTTTACCAATCCCACAATTTGCCAGCGCATAAGGGGATGACATAAGTTGGATCAAGATTCTTCCGGGAAAAGGGGCGATTACGGAAACAAGTATGTAATTCTCTCAGTCACCACTCTTGCACAGCTTATGGCAGCTATTGATGCAACCATAGTTTTCCTCGCTGTCCCATCAATGGGTCGTTATTTTCACACGAATGCGTCATTCATGACCATGTTTGTGGTTGCCTATATAATAGCAACCACGTCACTTCTTCTCCCCAGCGGTGCAATTGGCCAAAGATTCGGTAGAAAATTCCCCTTCCTATTAGGATTTGCCGTTTTTGCCCTTTCATCTCTGGCCATAGCATTTTCACCAAACATAATTTGGGCAATAGCCTTTCGTGCGTTTGAAGGAGTAGGGGCAGCACTAATGCTAACCCTGGCGATCCCCTTACTTCTGAGAGCCTTCCCTCCGGAAGAAAGAGGAAAGGCTGTAGGAATCAGCTCAACTTCATGGTCCATAGGAGCGCTAATGGGGCCTATCGTAGGAGGATGCCTCGTTTCTATTGCATGGCAGTACATTTTTCTTATAAATGTCCCAATAGGCTTTGCCGGCCTATTTCTCGGTATGAAGAGAATTCCAAGAGAGGAGCAGCGCACCTCCGTAAGGATAAATAAAATGAATGTGGCTGGTTTCCTTGTTTTTCTGGTTCCTCTGGTAATTGGAATTTCATTCCTCAATCTTTACTGGTTAATTGCCTCCCTAGTGATGCTGCCTGTATTCGTTATCACCCAGAAAGGTCACCCCCTTGTTCCTGTGGAGCTCTTCTATAACAAGAAATATTATCCCATAATTTTCTCTGCTGCCCTCCAAGGGATAAGCTTCATGGGAGTACTCTATGTGCTTAGCGTTTACTTCCAGAGCGACTTGGGGTTTACTTCCGTTGCCGCTGGTCTTGCTATAGCCCCATTTCCGGCTGCCTCTATCCTTGGCACCCCCATAGGCGGATATCTCCTCGATAGAACCAACAGGGGAGGCTCACTCATGCTTGCAAGTTTGGTGCTTCAAGGAGTGTCTATTGTTTCCATTTCGTTATTGCTCAAGTCACCATATGAGATGATCATACCTCTTGTGCTCGCAGGATTTGGAGGATCCATATTCTGGTCGGTCTCAACAACAATGAGTGTAGACGTATCAGGTGACAAGTATAGAAACCTGGCAAGTGGTACTCTATTTACAGTGAGGAATGGTGCACTCATAGTTGGAATAGCTCTTCTTCCCGTCTTTATCAGTTTCTTCTCCACTTCATCGACAGGTAGTCTTCTTATATTTGGTACTGAAACAAGCATATTGAACCCGGTTCGATCTTATCTGTTTTTCCTTGGCGTACTTCCCCTTGTTTCATCTGCCTTAATAGGTGCTACGAAGGGAAGACTGGATATGGTCAAGGATCCCAAGATTTCAGATATGGAGTCTGTAGCAGAAGGATGAAACTTGAGGCAACACACTGTACATATGTTGTATAGACTCATGGCTTCGCAGGATGGTTATTTCGCTGATTGCCCATAGAATTGCGCAGAAAATTTATTAAACGATATAACTGTCATATTTAAGCTGGCACAATAATGGATGAATACAATGCGCTGAGAGAAAGGATCAGGGACTGCATTAAGTACAAGGAGATGCTGGCAATCCGTGAGTCTGTTTGGAATCTCAGCGGGAAGACTGATTTTTCGGTATACGTCGACCTGAGGAAGAGAGTGGACGAAAGGATAGAGGAATTTGCAAAGCCAAACTGCGAAGAAGTTGAAGTGAGCATCATATTTGGGAGTGGAGCAACTCATGCACTTGATTTTAGGGAGTGCAGAGTTATTCTTGGAAAGGGGAAGTCTTTGTGTGAGTACCTTTTGTGGAACAACCCCGGTGCTGAGGATATAGAAATAAAGCCAAGCGACTCCTCAGAAAAGAAAGGCTTTGGAAGATCCACTGCATACAGCTCGGCCACAGCGAAAAATTCCTCTGCAAGTGCAAACCCAAAGCTTGGAATTCTTCAAAGCAGGATAGAAAACGTCATCAAGCTCGCCCAGTATATGAACAACACATATTCCAAAGTTATTCCTAAGATCTCATCAGACCTAGGGGATATTGTGGAAAAACTTGAGATACTTTATTCCAGAGTAACTTCAAATGAATATCAATCATGAAGAACTGGGATGCCAATCAGATAAGGTTTTCCACTTTTTCGATTCTCATGTTATTAAGAAACCAATTTCTTGCGTGTTCTGCCACCTTCTGATAACCTGGTGATTCGTAGTAAGTATCCTGAGCCTCTGGAACAATTTCCATCCTCTTTATGCACTTCATTCTGTCGTAGGAACTCTCATTAAGCTCCAGAAGGCCGTAATTTCTAGATCCTACCATCAGAAGTGTTGGAATCCTGACTTTCTCAAGTACGTCCCAAGCAAGATCTGGCCTCCCGTCAACTGAAACTATGGCCTGCAGATTCAGATCTTTTATGATGGAACTCTTCAGGGCCGATGCTGTTCCAGCACTGGTACTAAAAGACCCCATAGAGAGATCATGAATTTCCTTCCTTTTTCTGGCCCAACCAAAAACTGCTATCAGCCTCTCAGTAAGCATCTGAGTGTCAAGCGCAATGTTTCTAGAATTCTTTTCATCCTCTGTAAGTAGGTCAAGGCTAACCGTGGCAATTCCATTCCTGTTGAATTCCTTCATCGCAGCAACACTTCTTCTAGATTTGCTACCGGAAACAAAGGCAAAGATAACGGTACAACAAGGATCTTTAGGGATTCTTAACTGAACTGGAAGGCTGTGCCCTCTTACATTAATGATGATGTCCGATACTGAACAAAAATCGGCATTCATTTACTCACTTGGATTTATTAATACTCTGTTTCTTATAATATACTCCCATAAAAGTTACGGTCTTTAAGCTACATGCATATCTTAACAGAGTGTAAGAGCCACCCCAAGCTACATTCATATAAATTGACTCATTAGCCAGACCCGTGAAACAGCCTTTCATATAAAACTTATATACATTCTTTGCCTCATGGCAAAATCCCTTGGCAACTCCCTGAGCCTGAAAAACACCAGTAGGTGATTATGCTGATATCGCTTGAAAATGTCTCTAAGTCATTTGAGTCAAAGTCCCCACCTGCAGTAAAGAACCTCGACCTCGAAGTGGAAGACGGAAAGATACTTTGCCTTGTTGGACTTAACGGAGCCGGTAAGACCACTACAATAAGAATGACCTCTGGCATCATACTGCCAACCAAGGGAAAAATATTGGTAGACGGATATGACATTGTGAAGGAGAAGCTCAAGGCATCTCCCAATGTCGGTTGGATTCCAGAATTCCCAAATTTTGAACCTAATGCAAGACCGCTATCATTGATGAAGTATTTTGCAGGATTCTATGACCTCAAGGGAAAGGACCCTCAGAAGTTGATAAAGGAAAGGCTCGAAAGCGTTGGCTTGTGGTCTTACCTGAACAGGAAACTCAGGACTTATTCACAGGGAATGAAGAAAAGATTTTCCATTGCAGAGTCCCTGCTGGGAGACCCTCAAAATGTAATGTTTGACGAAACACTTAACGGCCTGGACCCAGAGGGAGTACTGTTTGTTAGGAAACTCATGCTTCAATTGAAGAAAGAAGGCAAAGCCATCCTTCTATCTTCACATATACTCAGTGAAGTGCAGGCAGTTGCAGATAAGGTTGCAATTATTAGTCATGGCGAACTCATAAAGACTCTTTCAAGGAGTGATCTGAAGACTCTAGGCAAGGAGGCAATCCATTTGACTGTTGATAATCCTGATGAGAAGCTTCAGACAATTCTGGAAGATTTCGGCTCCGTCAGGAAGACGGATGGTGAATTCTCCATATCGGATCTGAAATTGACTAAACTTGATTATCCCGAGATTCCAAAGAGACTGATTGATTCCGGTTACAAGCTTAGCAGTTTTACCCCAACCGGAGTTAGCCTTGAAGAATATTTCTTCTCCCTGGTGGGTGATCAGCTTTGAGACCCATTACTTATGAGATAAAAAGGACTCTAACTAGTAAGTTCGTAATACTCATGATTGTTGCCATAATTGGTCTTTCTTCGGCACTGGCATACGAACTTTCTGCTTCTTCAAATTCTCCGGGAGTCAACACAACGACACCCGAGCTATCAATAGGTTGGTATACATCGGGTGGGAATCTGACTTTTGTTGGTTATGCGTACAATTCCATAGGTTCCCCCTATTCGGGCCATCCCATGACCATGTACCTGAAGACAAGTGATGGGACCTCCTACAGCGGAAGTGTTAATCCAGGCACTGGATTTGTTAATATAACCGCCCCTTACAATTCAAGCCTCTCTGAGGAAGTGTATAGCTACAATTACACATATAAGCTGTTCGGAACATCATTTTCCTCATCTTCTAGCACTCTGATTGTGAGAAACATTTCGTCATATTCAGGGTATACATTCAGCTACCCAATAGAAGAGTCTACCAACACTTCTAATCTTGGATTTCAGCTGCTTTATGTGGGAGCAAACGGCTCCAAAGCACCTACGACACATATCAACGGTTACCTCTACAATACAAGCAGCGGAAAAGTCTCCAGCAATTCGACCTTCAGCAAGACCATTTCAAACTTCAATCTAGCGACGGTATACCCGTCCGTGCCTGCCAATGATCTGAACAAGACTTATGCAGTATCTTACAACCAGAGCGGTGTACCATTTAACCCGCAGAACTACAAGCTCATGAAAGTGTCAGTCTATATTCCGATAACACAGAGTGCCCTCCAGAACTTGGTGTTTTCTGGCGTCGGCCCCATTCTGGGGCTCTTCATACCAATCCTTGGAGCGTTTGCGGCTTACCTCACATACGGTAAGGATCGTACAACCGGAGTACTTGAATCAGTCCTCAAGAGGCCTGTTACACGCCATGGACTCCTTTCTTCGAGATTCGCTGCCAATACTGTCTCAGTCATAATATCTGTCACCGCATCCATGTTCATTGCCGATCTCTTCATTGAACACTATTTTGGCATGTACCTTGATCTGAGTTTCACACTCTTCTTCATATGGACATTCATAATCGAGGGACTTGCGTTCCTTGCGATCATTTATATGTCCGCTCATCTAGTTAAGTCACAGGGTGCTCTGCTTGGCATTACAATTGCAGCGTTTCTCGTCTTGGATCTATTCTGGTCCGTTATTTCAAGCCTAATCCTCCTAGCACTGCACGTAAGCAATGGAACGGCCCAATATATTCACGCTTCAGTCTTGTTCAATTATATTTCACCTTCAGGCTACCGGTCGCTGGTGCAATTCCATTACACAAACCAGATAGGATTGCTAGGAAATCTGACTGCCAACGCAGCCTCATATGGCGTTACAATTCCCTTGCTGATATTAGCTGGAATACTGTGGGTATCTGTGCCTTTTGCCATAACATACTGGCTTTCAGGATCACGCGACTGAAAGGAAAACTAGATCAAAAATTAAAGGTAAGGTTGACAAAAATTGAAGAGTGAAAGTCTCACTCTGCCTTTTTCTCTTCGACGATCTCGTCTATTTTGTCCAGGAAATCTAGAGAGCCGCGTCTTGCCTTATCGGCTGCTGCTTCAATTGCCTTCATGAATGCAGTAGTGATCCTGGAGTCTTCAAGTTCGTAAAGTGCCTCTATTGTGACACCACCTGGGGTAATCACAGTTTCTTTTAGGGCTGAGAGGGAGTCGCCGCTTTCTGCGACAAGTTTTGCCGAGCCCAGTATTGTCTGATAAGATGCCCTTAAAGCAAGTTCCCTTGGAAGCCCAACTTTCAGTCCGGCGTAAACCATCGCTTCGATAACTGTAAATATGTAGGCGGGCCCGCTTCCACTAATAGGTGTAAGTGCGTCCATGTATCTTTCTTCAATTTTTTCTACTTCCCCAAAACACCTCAGGACGTCAAGTGCTTCTTTCTCTTCCTCATCCGTAACTTTGTCACTTATGCAGTAGGCGGTAAAACCCCCGCCCACTCTTGAAGCCACATTTGTCATGGCCCTTATGACTGTTGATTCCGGTAGGAGAGACTCAATTTTGGAGATTGGAAGGCTGGCACATATTGAAATTACTAGCTTCCCCTTTAACTCCTCCTTCATCTCCTGGATCATCATCACTGTTTCTCCCGGCTTGAGAGAAAAAATCACTGAGTCTGATTTCACTATGGCGCCCCTGTTGTCGGACGTAGTCTCAATTCCTATGTTCTTCAGGTCTTCCATCTTGTTGACTGACCTTCTGGTCGCCACTACATTGAAACCGTTATTTTTCAGAGCTATTGCAATGGCACTTCCCATAGTGCCTGCTCCGATTATTGCTGCTGATTTATTGGTCATCATCTATCAATTCCGTATATCTCTCGATACGGTCTTCATACTAAAGTTGAACGGAAAGAATTTATATATAATAATGTAAAGAAAACTAGAAAAATGCGTAGTTACTTGATTTTGCGTTTATCACTTTTAGTCTTATTGATCCATTCCAATTGATATGTCTATTATAACTGGAGAGAAGGTCGTTGTGATGAAGTATGTCCAGGGTTCACTTCAATCTACGAAAGGGGAGAGCTGTTTTTTCCCTCGTTTTTATTAAAGGTCCTTCCATCCACAGAACCAGTTCTTGTGCTCTTCAGTAGTATAGGAATTCTGCTCCATGTGTTCCTTCACCCTATCCTCAGATTTCTTCAGGTCTTCAGGGCTGTGAGGATTTTTCTTTCCTGCGGAATGATGGCTCCAGTCTGCAAAGATGACCCTCTTCTTGGTTAGTCTCTCTATCTTGGCCATTGCAGGCACGGGGTCCACAAGGTGATGCAGTGAGGAGACCGATATCGATGTATCATACTCTTTCTCGACGTCTGGGAAAGACTCTATTCCCGCTTTCATGAGAACTAGCCTCCCTTTTGCGATTTCTGTTTTGTATCTTTCCTCCAAATCGTCAAAAGTCCAAGCCTCAGGATCAATACTGACAACTTTGCAGTCAGTATTTGAGAGCAGTTGATCAATGACTGTGCCAAATCCTGTTCCTATGTCGAGAACCGTTTCACCCTTCACCAAAGAAACAACGTGTTTCGCAATGTCTACCAGGTCATCCTGCTCTTCCATAATTAATGGAATGGAGTTAATGAATTAAGATTTGCCGGAATGAGAGAAACAAGTATGCTGTATCATAAGATCCTGCGCCCTCTACCGCCCTAAGTAACCATAATATGGTTTGATCCAATCTACTGAGGGTTTTGTGATGACTAAGGCTGGAGGTGAAGGTGTATAGCTCACTATCTGGGCTTACACATGTTATGATTGCCGCAATCTTGGGACTTCAATTTGGAGACGAAGGAAAAGGCAAGATTACAGACTATATGAGTGACAAATTTTCTGTTGTCGTCAGATTCAACGGTGGGAACAATGCCGGTCATACTGTTGTGACCAAGTCCGGACCCCACAAATTCTACCTTATTCCTGCAGGGGCACTCAGGAGCAGCTGTGTCGTTCTGGGGAATGGGATGGTTATTGATCCCTTCGGTCTCCTTGACGAGATAGCGAAGCTTCAGAGTGTTCATGGGGATGTAGAAATCAAGATTAGCCGCCTTGCACACGTAGTGACTCCACTGCACAAGGTTCTGGACAAAGCTGAAGAAGAGGTCAGGGCAAAACTGAGAATAGGAACAACAGCACAAGGTATAGGTCCAACTTATGAGGACAAATATGCCCGAACAGGTATAAGAATGGTTGATTTGCTTGACCGTGAGATTCTTTCAGATAAAATTGAAACCATCTGCAGAATGAAGCAGGCCCTTCTAGAAGGAACGGAATATGCCAAACCTGAGTCAAGGAAGGAGATGGTGGAGAGATTGCTTGAAGCTGGAAATAGTATCGCAAAATACCTTGATTACACTGAGGAAGTGATCTTCTCCTTTTACGGCAAAGGAGAAAGCATTCTGTTCGAAGGGGCTCAGGGGACAATGCTCGACATCGATTTTGGGCTGTACCCATTTGTGACCTCCTCCAATACTCTGTCAGGTGCAATATCCACGGGATCTGGGTTTCCCTTTAGAAGGGTTGAGAAGGTAGTGGGAGTCCTCAAGGCGTACACATCAAAGGTTGGCTCAGGCCCCTTCCCAACAGAGATAGTCGACAAGGATGCGAATAAGCTTCGGGACCTTGGCCAGGAATACGGAACAACCACTGGAAGGCCAAGGAGGGTGGGCTGGCTTGATTTGAACCTGATAAAGTATTCAATCAAGATCAACGATGTTGACACGCTGGCCATGACAAAGCTAGATACCCTCGGAATGATGGAAAAAATCAGAGTGGGGGAGGAATACCTGCTGGACGGAAAGAGGATTGATTACATCCCAAGGGGGCTCGAAGACCTCGACAGGGTGGAAGTCAAGTACAAGGAGTTCCGGACATGGGGAGACTTGTCAAAGCTCTGGGAAAGCAAGGGACAGGTAGAATACACTAGTCTCCCGGTGGAACTCAAAACTTACATAGAGTATATTGAAGATAGCACCAAGAGGCGTGTGGAAATCCTATCCTTAGGGGCCAGCAGGGAGAGAACCATTCTTAGAAGCCTTTAGAGGTCAAGTTCGATAAAGATAGGTGCATGGTCTGAACCCACTACATCTGACATTATACCAGCGCCGCTGACTTTATCTCTCAATTCTTCTGAGACAATAAAATAGTCTATGCGCCACCCTATGTTTCGCTCCCTTGCTTTGAACCTGTAGGTCCACCAAGTATAGTGGCCTCCATCTTCGTTGAATAACCTAAAAGTATCAAGATAACCTCTCTCAAGGAAATTTGTCATCCAACTTCTCTCCTGATCCGTGAATCCCGCATTGTTCATATTGTCCTTAGGCCTTGCAATGTCGATTTCCTTATGCGCAACGTTGAAATCTCCGCATATTACCAGGGGTTTCTCATTTCTCAGATTCTGACAGAATTCCTGGAAATATTCATCGAACTCAATTTTGTAGTCAAGGCGGGTGAGCCCGTGCTGAGAATTGGGGAAATAGGTGTTAAGCAAGAAAAATTCAGGGTATTCGAGGATTTGTGTCCTTCCCTCGGAATCGGCTACCTTCTCACCCATTCCATTTCTCACTGAAACGGGTTCTTTCTTGAATAGCGCCATGACTCCGGAATAACCTTTCCTCACAGCTGGAAAAACTGACTTGCCATAACCTGTATTTTCAAGCTCTTCTGGAATTTGGCTCTCGTCCGCTTTAATCTCCTGCAGAAGGAGGACGTCAAAATCAGAGTTCTTTACGAATGTGTCGAGACCGTTACGGACAGCAGCCCGGATTCCGTTGACATTCCAAGAAGCGAGTTTAATAGCCATTGTATCACAAGTGTTGCGGAAACTATATTTTCAGTATTTGCATAATATTTTGGTTTTCATGCTTAAGGAGATTCATGCGCCCAGAGGGCCAGAGCTTGTGACAAAAGGATGGCATCAAGAGGGGGCACTAAGGCTGTTGATGAACAACCTCGACCCAATGGTGGCCAAAGATCCGGACAATCTGATAGTATATGGAGGAAAGGGCAAGGCTGCAAGAAACTGGGAGGCTTTTGACAAAATAGTGCGGTCACTGAAGGAACTCAGTAATGATGAGACACTCCTAGTCCAATCAGGGAAGCCCGTTGGAATTTTTAGGACGACTCGGGAGAGTCCCAGGGTTCTGATTTCAAATGCACAGATTGTCCCCAAGTGGGCAACTGATGATGTTTTTTGGGATCTTGAGGCAAGGGGCCTCACGATGTACGGGCAAATGACTGCTGGGAGCTGGATATACATTGGAACACAGGGTATCCTCCAGGGAACTTACGAGACTCTATCCGCAATAGCCAGGAAAGAGTTCGAAGAGGACACACTGAAGGGCAAGTGGCTTCTTTCCTCCGGGCTTGGTGAAATGGGTGGGGCCCAACCTCTGGCCATTACCATGAATGGAGGAGTTGGCATCATAATTGAAGTGGACGAGGAGAAGATTCGAAGAAGGCTCAGGGACAAGTATCTTGACATGATGGCGGAGTCGCTGGAAGAGGCTCTAAGGATCAAGGATGAATATGTTGCTGAAGGAAAACCAATTTCAATAGCAGTCTTGGGCAATGCTGCAACAGTCTATGACGAGCTCATGAAGAAGAACATCGTTCCCGATATAATAACAGACCAGACAGCAGCACACGACATAAATGTGGGATACATCCCCGAAGGGTATACTGTCCAAACTGCAGCCGAATTTTTAAAACGCGATAAGGAAGACTACCTTAAGAGTGTTTACAGGTCCATCGTGAAGGAGATGAAGGCAATCCTCTGGTTCAAGTCTCAGGGTGCTGTTGCGTTTGATTACGGAAACAATCTTAGAGGAAGAGCCCAAGAGGGGGGACTCAAGAACTCCTTCGATGTTCCTGGATACGTTCCGGGGTACATTCGAGACCTCTTTTCCATAGGATCCGGTCCGTTCAGGTGGGTTGCGCTGTCAGGTGAGCCAGAAGATATACACACGATTGATGATGCAATATGCAAGAATTTTGCCCACGACGAGCACCTAGTCAAATGGATAAAACTTGCAAAGGAAAAAGTAAGTTTTCAGGGACTCCCTGCCAGAATTTGTTACGCCGAATATGGACAGAGGGAAGCAATCGGCATGATGATAAACAATTTGGTCAAGGATGGTGAATTGAGCGCTCCAGTGGCCATAGGAAGGGACCACCACGATACTGGGTCAGTAGCATCTCCCTACAGGGAGACGGAGAGAATGAAAGATGGAAGCGATGCCATTGCGGACTGGCCTATCCTCAATGCACTTTTGAATGCTATTTCTGGCGCATCTTGGGTCTCTGTGCACCATGGTGGCGGGACGGGAATAGGCAATGCTATTCATGCTGGTTTTGTTCTTGTCGCTGATGGAACGCCTGACACGGAGAAAAGGATAAGGAGGGTCCTGAATGCTGACCCGGGCCTTGGAGTTATCAGGCACGCTGATGCTGGCTATGAAAAGTCTGTCAACCTCATTGGCAGAGGGGTGAGATTCCGAACACCCTACTTTGACGGTAAAAAGTAATATGCTATCCTTAAGGTAGTCTCTGCTACGCGTGCTTAATAACTGTCAACAATCGCTTGTGTCTCCTCTTCCCCAACTGATACCCTGAGGGTTGGAGAGATGGCGAAAGCGACTAGAACCATGAGAACTACAATGGAGACCCCGATCTGTGGTTCCCTCAGGAAGAATGGCCCCAGGAATGTAGGTACAAATGCTACTCCCAGGTTTGTTGCAACGCTGAACATTGAAGTTGCAAACCCTGCTTGAGCTGGGTCCTTGACATATTTTGTTGTAGAAGTCATGGCCATGGACCAGAAGGAGTTCCCGAAGAAGCCAAAGAGGAAAAACCCTGAGGCTGCCAGGTAGATCAAGGAGTAATGTGAAAGGAAGTAAGCCAATCCGAATACTGCGACCAAAGAAAGAACAGAAGTAAGAACTAGTCCTGTTTTAAGGGCCCCGGCCTTCTCAAATATGGGCGGGAGTATTATGGCACCAAGAGCTGAACCCAGAAATGAAAGGCCTCCGAAAATACCGCCAAGATATAGGTAATCTGAAATGCTCTGTGCTCGGAGAGAGTCGGAGGCAATTGAAGAAAACATAACTGCTAGAGATGATATAACCAGGCCTATGTACCAGTTCTTGACCATGCTTGGTTCGAACGAACCACGAAGTGATTTTCCCTTATATTCAGCTGGATAACTCCTGATTGAGGGCAAGAGTGTCACGAAAGCCACAGCTGAGATTGCTGCAGCTACAAGAAGAGTGTCGTGTAGCCCAAAATTGGAAAATATCTGAGGTCCTACCAGTGATCCTACAGACATGCCCAGGAAAAGTGATCCCACGCTCACTCCCACTATTGTATGTGATTTCTGCTTGTCTATTGACGCTGCTATGCTCCCAACGGGAGCCAGTGCTAGCGGATATGCTGCCGCAGCCACCACTTGGAATCCAAGGAACTCATAGTATCCTGTCACAAATGCCCTTCCAGCAAGGCCGATTATTGTGAGTATTCCTGACAGGACAAGTGTGGTCCGGGCAGTAAATTTTGCTGAAAGAAGCCCGGAAAGAAGGCCAAGGATGACCATGGTGTAACCGTATAGCGAAATAAGTAAGATGATAGAACCGGTGCCAGTTCCAAAAAGTGTTGCAAGACCGGGCACAAGAGGAGTGATTATGAACCAACCTAGTCCTATGCTGAAAAGCAAAATCCAATATGGGAGAAGGATGAGACTCTTGTGCATGAGGGGATAGTAAAATTAGGAAGCATTTATAAATTTCCGGTTTTGGTCCTGCATGAACAGCGATTCAGCACTTGACTTTCCTGAGTACAATGCTTAGAGTAATGAGCAAAAAATGTTAACTAACTAGCTGTGATTAATGCCTATGGCACTCAAGGCGGTGGTCATGGCAGGGGGGAAGGGTACTAGGCTCCGGCCTATCACATATTCCATACCTAAGCCACTGGTTCCTATAGCTGGTAAACCCTGCATCGATTATACGATAAACTCATATTACAAGGCTGGAGTGAATAATGTCATAATCACCACAGGTTACAAGTTCGAATCATTGATTATGGGAGTGCTGGAATTTAAAAATAGGGATCAGAACGTATTGTTTTCAGTGGAGAAAGAAGCAGCCGGGACTGCAGGTAGCGTGAAGCTGGTTAGAGAATTTATTGATGACACAGTCATAGTGGGTAGCGGGGACACACTGATCGATTTTGACATATCTGATATGTTGAGATTCCACAGGAAGAACAAAGCAAAGCTTACTATTGGTCTCACCAACGTCGATGATCCCTCTCAGTTTGGAATCGTTGAGTTGAAAGACGACCTGGTTGTCAGGTTTCTTGAGAAGCCTTCGAAGGATGAGGCTTTCTCTAACCTGATAAACGCGGGAGTCTACATTATGGAGCCGGAAATAATTGACAGCATTCCTACCGGAGAGCCTTATGATTTTGCAAAACAGCTATTTCCAAAATTGCTCAAGGAAAACCAGTCAATCTACGGTTATGTGGGGAAGGGGACCTGGCTTGACACAGGCCGCCCCAAGGACATGATAAGAGCCAACCAGATAATGACGGAGAAATACGGGAATCAGGTCGACAGCAAGAATATCACTGGAAATGTCATAATCAAGTCCAATAGCGCTTTGAAACACAATATGGACATTACAGTGGAAGGGCCAACGTACATAGGCGAGAACGTGACAATTGGAAAGAACGCTGTCATAAGGAGATCTGCGATTTATGATGGAGTGACCATTGGGAATGATGTCGAAATATCAGACTCAATATTGATGGAAGCCTCTAAGGTGAGAGACAGAACGAAGATAGAAAAATCTGTGATAATGAAGCAAACAGCCATCGGAGAGAACTGTGAAATTCATGAAAGCGTTCTGTCCCCCAGATTGAACCTTCAGAACAATTCCCGTGTTTATCAAGTATCACTTTCATCGGAAATAATACAGGATGAGAGTCAGTGATACAAAAACTGATGCTGCATCTTTCGGGAATAATGAACAAGAGCAATTAACCTTCCTGATGCTGAAGGATATAGCAGTTACTTGGCAACAATAGGAGTAGTGAGAACTCCTTCTTGCAGAATGCTTATTCATGAATCCAAGAATAAGCAAAATTCAGTTCAGAGGAAACCTGCTTTCTGTAGTATTAGCAAATCTTCTGTAGTTAACTGCTCCCCATTCTTGAATTTGTCAAAAAGTGTTGTGGCTTTCTTCTGGAGCTCGCCTTCCTTCTCTTTCTTCTTCGTGGTCTTTGTTTTTGTTCTAAGGCTCGATATCACTTTCTCCAAGTCTCTGAGGTCGTTCTTTGCCTTTATGAAAGCCTCATGTTCCTTTTCGGATTCCTGGCTATATTTTATGAACTGTTCATGATAATCGTCAGCGTTCTTCCTGACTTCATCAAGTTCCTGCAGGCGTGAATTGATATCATCGCTTATGGCAGAAATCTTGTTTGATATCTCTTCAATCTCCTTTTTGAGAGCTTCTCCCTGCTGTCTTTCAGAATTAATCTTTTCGCTGAGGTCCCGGACTACTGAATTGCTCTGCAGCTCGGTTTCCCTCTGCTTCTTCATCTTCCTTATTTCATTGCTGAGTCTTTTGATCTCTGAAACGACCTTCAACTCATCTGTTTTGTTAAGCTGGGTGGTCTGCTGCTTAAGTTCCAATTTCTGAAGTTCTCTCTCCCTTACCCTAATCTCCTTGCTGTCAATCCCTTTGATATCTGTGGTTTCCCTAATTTTTCGGAACTCTTTTCTAAGTTCAGACAGGTTCTTGTAGTGATCTTCCTTTTCAGCTCTTAGTTTCTGGACGGTCTCGATGAGTTCTCCCTTCTCGGCTATTCTTTTTTTAGCCTCATCTCTCATCTCCCTGACCTTGGTGTTTAGGACATCCCGCTCCTCGGCATTCTCATGACTAACCTGAGATGCCTCGTCTCGTTTGCGGACATGCTCTTCCACTATCTTCCTGATAACTTCCCGTTTTTGCTCAAACTCTTGGAGAAGATCACTCATAGCAACACTTCGCTACAGAAATTCTGACCCTTTATCAAGGAATCCGATATATAACTTTCGTATTTTTTTATCCACATATGCCGTTTTTAGTAACGTCTGCATTCAAATTAGTACTCCTAATTCCTTGATAGTAATATGCAGAATTTTGCTAGATTTGATTTCATGAATCATGGGCGAAAGTCTGAGATTCGAACAAACCTTTTATTCAGATTAGAATTTTCGATGTTAGACGGACTTACACTGATGTCGACACTATGGATCATAACTGCACTGGAGGTACTTGTAGGAGCTATTGCAGTTGATATTCTGTTTGGAGAGCCAAGAGCCTATCTCCAGCCTTCTATGTTTGTGAGAAGAGTTTCTAATTATTTTGACAAGTTCTTCAGGCATGGAAACCTTGTTTACATGGGTCTTGCCTTCCTCTTCTTCATAGTTGTACTTTATGCTCTCCCAATTTGGGTTCTGCTCTATGTAGTAGCTCCAATAAGCGTTGTATATGTTGTTATAGGAATTGTGGTTCTTAAGGTATCATTTTCAATTACCTCAGTGAGAGAACACGTCAGACCCATCATAGAAGCTCTGGAGAAAGGGAGCATGATGGAAGCAAGAGTGTACCTGGGGAGATTGGTGCACAGGGATACCGAACACCTTGACGAGGCTCAGATATCCTCTGCTGCAATTGAGTCGGTAGCAAAGGCGTTGATATACGGATTCGTCTCACCTCTCCTTTACTTTTCTGTTTTTGGCATAATAGGGGCATTCATAGTCAAAGTTATCAACTCTCTTGACGCAGTAATCGGACACAGAGACAAGAAGAACTTCGAGTTCGGACGTGCTACCGCGGTCGTGCACTCAATAATAAACTATGTCCCCTCGAGAGTGGCAGCTTTCCTTATTTTATTCAGTTCTGAACTGCTTAACTACAAGGTGAAGAGCATTCCTCTCAGGAGAACAGTGGCAATGCCTGAAAGCGTAAACACAGGCTGGACAATGGGGGCCATGGCTACTTCATTGAACCTGAGGCTGGAAAAGGTTGGGTCCTATGTACTTAACAGGAACGGATTCGCGCCAACTGTGACTGATGTGAAAAGGGCACTGAACATTTACTACATTTCATCTTACACCTTTCTGATAATTTTTGTTGTGCCCATTATGATCGTTCTGTACGTTCTCTTTATATGAGCCTAAATCCGGTCAAATATGCCACTTATGAAGCTGTAGACAAATTCTGTATTGATCAGCCTGCTTATGAATGGGCGCCTCGGGCTGAAATACTTGACCTTTCCTGCGATAGAGAGCGCTTTTGAGAGGTCCTCAGCTGCAGCAGAAAAGTCCCCGATGGTATCTATCAATCCTGCGTCAAGAGCGTCCCTGCTTGAAAAAATCTGCCCATTGAACACATCGCTGTCGCTTTCATCCGGTATTTCCCTATTCTTCTTTACATCGTCCCTGAATCTGGAGAAAGTAGCTTTCATCAACTGCTTGTACTTCTTCCTCGATTCCGGGCTCATCTTGCTGAATGGAGAAACCATATCCTTGAATTCCCCTATCTTGTCCACTTCAACGGAGACTCCAATCTTGTCGAGAAGATTCTTCACATTGGGTATTAGGCTAATCACTCCAATGGATCCAACCATGGATGTTTCCATTGCAAATATCTTCGTAGAGGCTGAAGCGATCCAGTACGCCCCTGATGCACCTATACCTTCAACCACTGAGTACACCGGTTTCTTTCTCTTGATCTCAGTTATCTTGTTGTACAGAATTTCAGAGGAATTTGCATCCCCGCCCTCTGAGTTTATTATGAGAAGGAGGCCACCTGCGCGTCCCTTTTCCTTAACATAGTCCAGAATAGGTCGGCATTCCTTTACGGCCTTTCTTGTAATCCGACCGCTGAGTTCCACGGCAGCTATGTACATGTAAATCATGAATTATAGATGGAACTACTATTTCAACTGACCTCCTCTTCTTATCTCGTCATTGAGTTCATCAATGGTATCCGATGGACTTGAAGACTGCGTGATCCGCCGGCCAACGATAATGTAATCTGCACCGCTATTTATGGCCTCGGATGCGCTTCCTCCCTGCACTCCAACTCCCGGTGTGACGACCTTGAGCCTTCCTGACTTCTCCTGTATCTCCCTTGTCAGATCATAGTCATTACCTGGGGCGATCACACCATATATCCCAGCGCCTCTTGCAATCACCATCATTCTGTCAAGATTTTCCCTCATGAAGTCGTGGCTCCCTGGATGAGTCATAGCAACAACACCCAAGACTTTCATGTCTCCTGCAACTTCCTTGACTGCATTCAATGAATCGCGTCCAGTAAAAATATGGGAAATGATCCCCCAAGCTCCACAGTCCCTAGCTTTCTCTGTAATTAGTCTGTTTGTCTGTGGAATGTCAGCCAGCTTGAAATCGCAAAGAATATCTGCATATCTTGAAAGTTTCCGTATTATTGAGGGACCGTTGCTCATTACAAGAGGCCAGTTTACCTTTATTGCCCTGACTCTGTCTTCGGCGGCCGAGGCAAGAGCTATTGCCCTTTCCGAGCTGTAAACGTCAATCGCAAGTATGAGCCTCGAATGTTCGGCCATCCTGTGTGTATGGCTACTGACTTAAAAAAGAGGTTGATTATATCTTAGTTGATGATATCGATGCCAATATCGTCAACATAGCCTCCCATCATCTTTCCCAACCTTCTGGCGTCGTTCCTGCCTGAAATCATGTAAGGTGACTTTACTCCGGTGAGCAGGATCAATACTTTTATCTTGTCACCGTAAGATTTGTCAATCGAGGCACCCCAGATTATGCGTGCATCCTTGTCTATCCTCTTCTGGATTTCACTCATAGCCCTTTCTGCCTCGCTGACGGTCATGTTTTGCCCCCCAATGACCCTTATGAGGCAATTTCTTGCCTGGCTAATGTCTGCTTCAACAAGTGGAGAAGATATAGCATCGTCTAGTGAGAGTAAAACGCGATCAGTGCCACCGTTGGACTCGCCCATTCCTATCATTGCTACACCTCCATCCTTCATGATTGTCCTGATATCTGCATAATCCAGGTTGATCAGACCAGTCTTTGTTATCATCTCGGTGATTCCCCTTATGGCTTCGGAAAGGACTGAGTCAGCATATTCGAATGCCTCTTCTAAGGGTTTTCTGGGAACCGCCTGCAAGAGCTTGTCATTTGGTATTGCGATGACTGTATCAGAATAAAGTGAAAGCTTTTCTAGCCCCATTATGGCGTTACTCATCCTTACAGGACCCTCTGCTGAAAACGGAAGAGTCACTACCGATATAACGAGTGAGCCTGCATCCTTTGCAGCCTTTGCAATGATTGGCGCAGAACCAGTTCCTGTACCTCCTCCAAGACCACATGTCACGAAACAAATGTCAGTGCGCTGCACCATCTTCTGGATTCTGGAAATGTCCTCCAGGGCTGCTTTCTCACCAAGCGTTGGCTGAGCCCCGGTTCCCCTGCCCAAGGTGCTTCTTTCGCCTATGAGCAGCTTGTTTGGAGATTTGATGTAGAACAAATGAGATGCGTCTGTATTGACTGCAATGAGATCAGCACCACTTACTCCTTCCTTGTAAATTCTGCTGATTGTGTTGGAGCCTGCACCTCCACATCCAAGTATTTTGATTCTAACTCGCAGTTGCTTGGCTACGTTGGCAATTTCCGCGTCTTCGGGCGAAGAATAATCGTACAGGAGATCATCGTCTCCCTCTTCGAAACTATTGGGATGCGAGGTCGCGGATTTAAACAAAAGATCAACTATGTCATCCATATGGCAATTATAAAATTCTAATATCTATTTAAAACTTGTCGTACATTGTCATGCACGATTGCCATTATATGAGATGTGAACCGGTATATTCTTTAAAAAGACATGTCGGACGAGTTGTCCGTCACTTGATCCGCCGATCAACTCTTGATCAAAAGATAGCCTCTTCTGCGATAGTATAACGCAAAAATAACAAAGAGAGTGTAACCGATTATTGAGAGACCCAAGCTCAATATCAATAAATTTCCAATAGCTCCAGAAGAATATTTCTGCCCTAATGCAAAAGAAACCGCAAGAACCAACAATGGAATCAGTCCCATAAGGTAAACAGCAGGGCTTACCCTTTCTTTTCCGTAAAGAAAACTGAAAGTCGCCTCTGAGAAGATATTTGCTGAAGATGTTGCAGGTCTCGCAACTACAATGCAAAGAGAGAAGATTGAAAATGCTAACAAAACAGGATCGACAGGGCCTATGTATTCAATGGACCTCATTTCTGCCTCTTTTGCAATTGTGCAATTATTGGAAATCCTTACAATTGCACGACTTGGACCAGAATCTATGTCAACTGGTTCAATTTTGTATTTAATTCCTTGATATTCGAGCACTCCATCTTTGAACAAACCTACTTGTTTGATGCCCGAGATTATCTTCATGCCCACTTCTCTTTCGTATAGCATCCGGATTTTGATGCCATTGACTTTTATTGTCAGAAGTGACGGAGGGAAGAAATACCAGCCTATTCTATTGCCGTCCGAATATATCTGATTAAGCCTTCCAAGTGCTATCTTCAACAGTATCATCACTTGGAAAATGTATAATAACCTTCCCAATTCTTGGAAGGAGAGGATATCAATTTTAATACGTGCGTTATGCTGATAAAATGTTGAGCGAGAGACTCCTGGAGAAAGGTGCCATAAAATTCGGTGATTTTGTCCTCACTTCCGGAAAGAGATCCAATTTTTACGTAGACATAAAAGACGCTGCAACCGAGCCAATTGTTCTTAAGGAAATTGCGGAAGAACTCGCATCGAGGGTTCAGAAGGATAAGATAGCGGGAATGGAGCTAGGAGCAGTGCCCATAACTGTTGCAACCGCCTTGAAGAAAGGAATGCCTTACCTGATCCTAAGGAAGGAACGCTCACATGGTACCAAGAAGCTCATCATAGGCAATCTTCAGAAGGGTGAGGAAGTGGAGCTGATAGAGGACGTAGTTACAACTGGTGGCTCTTTGCTCAAAGCGGCAACATTAGTCCGTGAGAACGGTGGAGTGGTAAGAAGAGCCATAGTTGTAGTTGACAGGCAGGAAGGTGGTGGAGAAATGCTAAAGGAACATGGAATTGAGCTAGACTCCATCGTCAAGATGTCAGACTTTGCTAGAAAGCATTCATGAAAGTATATCGTCAATCCTTCCAAGCTCGATTGGTGTAGTATCCTTTCCAACAAGTATTCCCTTGGAATTTGCAATGATTGAGGATCCTATGTACATGTTACCGAAGTTTGCGGTTCCAGCCTTTACTGGCACTTTGAAGAGGCCAGACAAAAATTCTTGCTCTTCCTCGGTTGCTTCTGGAGTTACAAGCATTCCTTTCTGGGTCACCACACCAACACTCCCTACCGTCTTTATCTTTCCTATTGTCCCCTTGATCACTTCGACGCCCAGTGCGTCTTCGATTCTTTTCCTTGATGTTGCATTGAAGCCAGTATGTATGAGCGCTGCATGATCATTGGCGATAATGTCATTGCCAATTGCATTGATCTTGTCCTTCAAGTAAAGGATGTTTCTTCCAGTTACCTTTAGATCGAATCCGCCTTCCCAGCCATTCTGCCCAACAATTATTCCGTTGGAATTAATAACTGTCATGGAGCCGAGCAGATTGGAGTTGTTAACCAGAGCTTTCCTTACTTCAACACCAAGTATTTCCTGAAAATCTGATACTGCCTCCCTCTCCGCGGTGGGCGGCAATATGGCAATGTCATCCCAGGTTCTCGCATACACCCCGATATAATTACTTTTCAGAACCGCTATCTTCTTGATCATACGTCTAAGGAAGAATGACCTCTGTAGTTCCTTCCTGAAGTTTGATTACCTTAACCTGGATGTGCGAGGGTATCTTTGTTCGTCCCCTGTTCCAAACGGCCTCATTCACCTTAGTGTCGATCCAGATCCTGTCCTCTTCTGACTTTGTAAACCTTGCAACGTATTCCCTAATAATTGCGAGAACGCTGTCTGCTCTCCTCTTTTTTGAAGAGAGTTTTGCCTTCCTTAGGGGTATATTGAGAAGAATCTCATTTGAAGCTTGATTCTCTACCATTTGTCATCACAACTTGAGATTGTTTCTTCTCCAGTTCCTTCTTTTAGGGTTTTGGGTAACTTTCCTGGCAGTTTTCATCATGACCCAACCAGGTACTCTCCTGTTCGCCTTAACTTTGTTAAGTAGCCTTATCTTTCGACCGAGTTCCTTATTTCTGCTCACTTGTCTCTCCTCTCTATTTTGATATCTCTTTTTGTTTCTGTCATTCTTGCTAGTATGTCCTTAATCTCCTTCTCTGATAGTACCCTGTTTATCCTGCCCATACTAGCAAGCTGTATGAGCTGGTTCTCCACGTTTTCAGCGAGATCGGGTCTGACGAGTCTGACATTGGAGAGTCTCTCCCTTGCTTGAGGATCCAGTATCTGCCTCAGGATTTGCTGTTTTCTTGCCCTTTCAGCCTCCTGTTGCTGCTGCTGTTCCTCAGATGCCCGCTGATCATCGGCCGATCGCTGCATTTCCTGCATCTTTCGCCTTCTCAGCTCTCTTAGCTCCTCGTCATCCTCCATGATCAATCACTTATTGCAGTTTTTCAAGGGATTTGTCTTTTTCCACCAATTCCTTGATAACTTCTTTTGAAGCTTTATCCAGAAGGGACTGGCCTTCTGGTGAGACTACTCTGCCATCCTTTGCCTTCTTGACATACCCAAGTTTTTCCAGAATTATCAGAGTGTGCCTGACAATAGACCTGCTGCCTTTTCCAGGGTGGTATCTCTTTGACCCCCTGTCTACTCTTCCGCCATAATGCTCACTCAACCTAGAGGAGCCTATGGGCCCGTTAAGCGATACCTTTCTAAGCGTAGAGGCAAGCCGTGTGAAGTACCAGTCGTCCTGCTCCCAAGCCTTTTCCCTATGGGTACCCGATTTAGCGAATTTCATCCAGTCCTCCTGTATCACCCTCTTATCTGCCTGAAATTTCTTTGCCAGGTTATTGAGCAGCAATTGTACCGGGACTTTCTTAACATCTACCATCTGTTACCACTTAGCCTTGCCTGATTTGAAAAATATTAATAATGATTACGATTTTTTGCGGCAGGGCTGCACGAAGTCAAAGATAGGGATTTGAATGCCTCTCGGAATGTGAAGTACTGCCAGTCCTATTTGTAATTAGAAATACAACCGACAGGGATGTTATGTTGAGAAAACTGTCCGCCAGGTAAAATAAATAGGGATTTGAGAACAGTGATTTTGAGATCAGGAGTGTGATCACAGTGGATCCAAGGACAGGTGCAAGGACAAGCCCCGCGGTTACAAGAAAGGTGATGACCAGGAAAAGGCCTCCTCCGAATGAATAAAAATTCACTGTAGTAGACTCTCTTGGCAATTTCATCATGTGTTTCCTTATATTATATATGGAGGAGTAAGTGTATCCTAGAATAAGGTTGGCAGGTACAAGAATGTCGTAGGGTGAGAGACTGCTGCTAGAACCCATGATCAGAAGAGTGACGGGTGTAATTATTACAGCGAAGACCAGTAGGCCGAAAGTCGCCTTTGAGTATATGATGTCACGCACTGAGACTGGAAGGGAGAAGAGTGTGGAGATACCATTACCCTCTGAAACGACCATAATCAGTGAGTAAAACCCTGAACATACTATTAGGACTGAAATTAGTGAAAAATATGTCCCTAGGCTTTCAATTCCTCCTGGGGAACCATTTATGAGTACTGACAAAATGGTAGGAAAGACGAATATTACGGGCACGAAAAGGAGTACAACATTTTGGGACTTCCTGGCCACTATCCTAACTTCTTTGAGGAACATAGATCTTGAAAGACTTTCGCTTCGAAAACCTGTGGAATAGTCAGGGGTGAGGATCGCCTGGAGTCCATTCCCTTCCATCATCCTACCAACAGAAGACGTGTTTATCTTCAACAAGAGAGCTGTAGTGAGAGCGAAATATGATGCGCATACCGCTGCATCCACCATTATTCCATGTAACGTGTAATCTCCAAGATATACTGTATAGGGTATGTTCAGCAGTGGGACCATCATGTTTTCTGGGAATGTTATATTTGCAATGAATGATGGAACCATATTTGGCAAGTATATCCCAATCTCAAAGAGCGCGAATACCAGCAAGATTATGAGGATTCTAAGCGAGCTTTTCAGAGTATTGAATATTCCGGCTCTTTCATACTCTCTGCGTCCAGTCAGGAACACACTTAACAAGGCACCAATTGAATAGCCTGCCATGATAAAAATCAAGGCCCAAATAAGCCCAAACAAAAGAACTGCAGGATTGGCTGTAACAATAGTGAACCAGATGGTGGATGGAAGTATGACAAATATTGAGCTTGAACCGTTGTAAATGAACCAAGACAGAAAAACAGACCAGTCAGCCTTTTCAAAGGGGAGCGGTGAAACCGGTTCCATAAGACTCATGTTCTTGATGGAGTTGAAGAACAGTGCGGAACTGTAAACACTTATGATGAGGGCATAAAGATAGGCTATGAAGCCTATATTTGCTATGCTCAACAAGTTGCCTCCCGTGAAAATGTAGGGAGTTATCAGAAGAAATGCAAAAACCGCAAATGAAGTTGAATTGGCAAGGTAAGAAACGGTGAGGAAATTCACCAGCTTTCTCTTGACTTTATCTGTATCCTCTGAACTGAATGTTGAAGAGTCCTTGACAGCTCTGTACCTTTGCTCTGACATGAGCAGCCTTGCCAGGTTGAATACTTCTGGCTTCATATCTAGAATGCTTCCTTAAGAGAGGTTATAAGAGGACCCAGGTCTCTGTTTCCAGTAAGGGAGAGAAATATTTCTTCAAGATTGGATTCCGGGTTTCCTGATCTTTCTTTGAGTTCCTTCATTGTTCCTGCAGTTACTATTCTACCTTCGTAAAGAATCGAAACAGTATCACACACGTTCTCAGCTACCTCCATTATGTGTGTAGAAAATATGATGGTCTTCCCCTTCTCTGCAAAACCCTTCAGGAGCTCCTTCAGAATCTTTGCCGATCTAGGATCAAGACCGTTCATTCCCTCGTCCATCACTATGATTTCAGGATCATGAATCAAAGAGGCTATGATTGCCACTTTCTGCTTCGTGCCGAACGAAAGTGACCCAATGAATTTGTCCAAATTTTCTTCGAGTTCAAGGGCATCTACAAGGCCCTTTACTCTATTGCTCATCATGTCTGAAGGAACGTTTCGAACCGACGCAATAAAGGAGAAAAATTCACGAGGGGAGAGTGACTCATACATAGCTGGAGTCTCAGGAACGTAGCCCACGATCTTCTTAATGAGGTCTTTCTCCGAGACCGGATTTATTCCTTTGACTCTGACATAACCCGATGTCTGGTCAAGAAGCGCAGACAAAATCTTCAACAATGTTGTTTTTCCCGACCCATTTGGCCCAAGAAGACCAAAGATGTTTCCCGGTGGTATTTCGAGATTGAGGTCGTTGAGTGCAACCACATCACCATATTTTTTGAAGAGGTTGCGGACTGTGATAGTGGCCTCCATCGGCTTCGCATAAAGTGCACAGTTAAATAGCTTCCCGCAACAGGGCAGGCATGGTGCGAAGTCTCACAAGAGGGTTATGTGAAATAAAATATGGAAAACCTCCCCGAGTGTAAAGACTGCAGCTGCGGCCGATAATGAAAGGAGAGAAGCCTTGAGACCGTTTCTGAGCATGGAGATGTTCAAAGATAAGGCAACAAGTGCATTTGTGAGTGCCTGACTAAGAGCCACTGCCACAACAGCTACTATCAGTCCTGGTATTGGTGGAAGGAATACAAAAGGGATGATCGGGACCGCAGCACCAACGATGTAAGACCCTCCAACGGAGGCTGCAGATTTCTTCGACTGCTTCGAATACTCCCTGATCTGAGCTTCATCAGACTCCTTGCCCAGCAGTTCCTTCTTCTTCTCCTCGTTGATCCGGAACTCTGTTTCTGAGTTCTTGGACAGGTACGCACCTAGGCTCATGCTAATGGTGCCGCTGAGCCCTACAAGCACTCCCCCCAGAGCTATGTAAAGATGATCGCTGATTATAGCAGCAAGCCCTGCTACGGCCCCCAAGACTTCCACCAGCCCATCGCTCACGCCGTAGATTACGTTCCTGTTCTTTTCGATCTGCTCCTGGTTCTTCTCCATCTGATTCTGGAATATCTCTTCGTGCTCGATTTCCTCGTTAATTATGTTCTGTAGGCCTGTTCTGAATTCCTGAGTGCCCTTTGAAGATTGTACAAAATCGCTGTATTCCTTGACTGTTGTGATCTCACCATGCTCAAGGAGCCTTACTGTGAGGTAATTTCCGATTAGCCTTGAAAGGAATAGAAGCCAGAGAACTCTCCATTTCCTATACTTTATGCGAGACAGGTCCTGACCGCTCTTTTCCAGATGTTCTTTCCAGAATTCGGAGTGCTCTTCCTCTACCCTGGAGAGTTTCCTGAGGTTATCTCTGAAGGAGTTGTCCTTCACGACCTCTGAGAGCCTTTTGTAGAACTCCCTGTCAGTAATTTCGTCCCTGAAGAAACCTATCTGTGCCTGAATATCAGATGTCTCCGGCATCAACCATGCAATGACTGCCTGCTTTTTAAGTCTAGCCGCATCTTAGGCGGGCCTAATTGGATGTTCCAGAGATCCAATTTCTAAACTATATTGCTGCAAGATGAACTCTCTCCTTGACATGTGCAGAAGAGCGATCCCGATATACTACCGTTCAACTTCGAGATATTATTGGCCTGCATTTTTGGCGGCTCCAGGAATTAATACGAAATACGTATTTGATGTTCGTTTTTCATTTGACAAAATATATATTATTACACAAAATGTGTAAGAGTGATTTTATGCTGTCTAACGAGAAGAGTAAGGAAAGCATGAAGAAACTCAACAAGATTGAGATCAATACCGAATTACCAGGACCTGAGGCCAGGAAGGTAATTCAAGCAGACAAGGAATTTCTGGCGACTAGTACCAAATCCCTCGGAATAGTGGCAAAGCGGGCAAAGGGAGTTTTTGTAGAGGATGTCGACGGAAACGTTTTCATAGACTTTGCAAGCGGAATTGGAGTTACGAATGTCGGTCACGTGCACCCATATGTTGAAGAGAAAGTACAGGAGCAGCTTAGCAGGCTGTGGCACTTTGCAGGGACAGACTTTTACTACAAGGAACAGGTCGACGCAGCAAGGGCACTTGCGGAAGTGACCCCAGGAAAATTCAGCAAGAAGACTTTCTTTACAAATAGCGGAGCCGAGAGCAACGAAGCAGCCATAAAGATTGCAAAAGCAAGCACTGAGAAGCAGCAATTCATTGGGTTCATAGGCGCATTCCATGGCAGGACCCTAGGTGCACTCTCTCTTACTGCCTCCAAGTCAATACAGAGGAAAGGTTTCTTTCCGACCATGCCAGGAGTTGTGCACGTTCCTTTTCCGAACCCGTTCAGGAACCCTTACGATATTGACGGATATGAAGAACCTGACGAACTGGTAAACCGTACCATTGACTATATTGACAGGTACGTTCTCAAGACCTATGTTCCAAAGGAGAATGCAGCGGCGTTTGTAGTGGAGCCAATCCAAGGGGAGGGAGGATACATAGTTCCCCCGAAGTCATTCCACAAAAAACTGAGAAAACTTGCGGACGAGAATGATATGCTCGTGATAATGGATGAGGTGCAGACAGGCTTTGGAAGAACGGGAAAATTCTTTGCATCCGAACATTTTGATATTGAGCCCCAGATCATTTCACTGGCAAAGGCAATTTCATCAGGCGTGCCAATGGGTGCTGTGGTTATAGATTCTAGCCTGGACTTCCCAGAGGAAGGGAGACATTCCAACACCTTCGGCGGCAACCTTCTAGCTTCAGTAGCGTGTGTGGCGACCGTAGAGACCATCAAAAGGGAAAATCTCTTAGAAAATGCTACAAAACAGGGAAAGCACCTCAACAACAGACTGCACGAACTAAAGGAAAAATATGACTTCATTGGCGATGTGAGGGGAGTCGGTTTAATGCAGGCAATAGACTTCGTCAAGGATAGGAAGACCAGGGAACCCAACACCAAATTGAGGAACTCAGTCGAGCAGAAATCCTTTGAGAACGGCCTTATCCTGCTTCCAACCGGAGTCAGCGCAATAAGGTTCATTCCGCCCCTGATAATCACCGAGGATCAGATAGACATGGGAGTGGAAGCTCTGGAAAAGGCCATAAAGGCCTCCAGATAACCACCATTCCAACTTTTTTTGCAATCAGATTAATAATCAGAGAGTCTGGTTTAGATAATCGATCATGCGGGAAAGCGGAGTGCCGTCATCCCACTTTAATATGTAATTGCCACTTCTTGAAGTAGCGATGTTAGTCAGCATGTTGTAGAGGTATCTCATCCTCCCCTTTGGCTGCCCGGGAAGTGCAAACATACGCCATGGATCACCGTTTGCGTTTTTAAGCCTGTAGGCATAGATCACGAAAAGTCCGGATTTGAGGCATTTCTCCTGAAGTCGCTCAGCTTGTTCCTGCCGAATTCCAGATGCCTCTGTAAAGGTTATTGTGGGATTTATGGAGGACTTCACTTCTATTACCATGGAATAATCGTCCCTCAAGGCAATAAGGTCCGCCCCTAGGGAGCCAGCGGCCCTAGTAACATAAAACGGCCTTTCCGATAGAGATTGCATTGCAGGTTTTGAGTCGTCATCCAGTTTCTTCAGGAGCTTTTCGAGCACATTTGGGGTACCGGATAGAATGTTCGCGAGTTCTCGTTCATATATACTCCCATTCAATGTGCTCGTGCTTTCATAGAGAGGACTTATTTAATTTTGTCCGACCATTTCCTACCTCATCCTTTTTCCGTCATTTCAGTTTCCTTAGCCTGTAGAAAGTGTAACCCAGGATGGCAACAGAGCCACCGAAAAGAGCGTAATCAAGGGCCTGGTATAATCCTATGCCTGACTTGTTGGAAAAAGATACAGATACACTCAAATTCTTGTCGACTTGCACAGATCCAGCCTTTACTGAAGCTGCATATCCAGAGGGGCCTGTTACAGTGTAGTTGTAGATGCCTGTAGATTCCCTGATATCTATTGTTGAATTGGTCGTAACAATGTGCTTGCTACCAATGTTTACAGTCCAGTTGGAACCCGCAGGGAGACCGGTCTCAAAGAATGTAAGTGTATAGATGTTTGAGCTGAAGCTTATGGAAACTGCGTTTGTCCCATTGTTAACCGACACTTCACCGTACTGAATGCTAGGAGTGTATCCTGTGGCGCCTGTAACCGTGTATCCATAAGTGCCGTTTGGCACATTGGCTGTCAAGGATGTCGATGTCGTATCAACATTTTGCCCCAAGATAAATATTCCCCACTGAGTCCCTGGAGGCAATCCGGACTCAGAAAAACTTACCTGATAGGTAAAAGGCAAATAATTTGCCTGAACGGTCCGATTCTGCCCTATTATAATCAGCTGTCCAGTTTGGATTTCCGGCTTATACCCGCCTGCACCGTTCAGAGTATAGCTCAGCGATCCATTGGTTGCCAAATATTGTATGCTGTTTGATACAGAATATCCTGTTACGCCATCGACTGTGACCGACCAAAGGTCTCCGCTGGGCAGTCCATTCTCAACGAATGTGAGACTGAACAGTTTGCTAAAACTGAGATTTATGGACTGGTTCATTCCAGCTACAACAAGAAACCCTGATGATTGGTTGGCGAAATAGTCCCTGGCATAGATCTCGACGTAGTATGTGCCATTTGGTTCATAAAAACTTAATTCTGACCCGGTTGTGGACACAGCTATTGAGCCGTTTCCAAGAATAGCATACCAGCGGGTACCTTGCGGGATGCCCTTCTCCTGGAATGTTACGCCAAACACGTGTAGTGTCAGTGGAGCTTTGTCGCCTCCAGAGTAAATGAGACCACTGTCATTATACAATGACGTACCGTTCCCAAGGTAGTTCCACCAGAAATTTCCTCCTTGGTAAGTAATTGGGTTGGGACCAGTATCCATTATCCCTCCTGTGAGCGTAATTCCATTAACAACCTTTAAGAACGAGACTGGCTCCTTGGTTATATTCCAATGGTTGGTATAATTTGATTCAAGTCCAGTGTAGATACTGACATTTGGACTAAGCGCCGTGAAGTAGACTTCAAAGTTATTGTTGTAGACAATGTTGCCAGATGAGAATAGGGTCAATCCGGCCGGTGCCCCAACTGTATTGAAGCTACTGTAATAACCAGATTGAACCAGAGAGTTTTGACCGAAGTAGTTTCCCCATATTGTGTTGTTTGACTTTGTATTATTGCTGTTGTACACAAGAACGGACGAGTCCATTGAGGAGAAGAAGTTTGAAGATATGAGTGAATTTGTGGTATTCCAAAGGAGCACGTCTGCTGCGGGGAAATATCCTGCCAGAGTATAAGAGAACCATCCTGAAATAAAACTGGAGCCATTAAGAGTGATGTTAGTGTCGTTATAGAATTCAAAATTCATGTAGTTCAGAGGAGGCAAAGTGAAAAAGCTCAGTTCGCTCTGAACCGATGCTGAATACTGTATGTAGAACGAAGGAATTCCCTGCAATTTCACAGGCGCAGTGGTGCCTGAGATTAATACACCGGGGAAAAGCGGGAATGCATAGTCATTGAATTTTCCAAAGATTGGGTATATGGAGGCGTTCTGCTGCCCAGAAATCACGTAGGGAGCCGTCAGGGTACCTGTGCTTAACGTAGATAAATCCTTGAGCTGTTGATTTCCAATTGCGTAAATAGGCGCGTATATTCCTCTTGTACGATTCTCGGTCAGGACTGTTGAAGAGCCCAGTGTTCCATACATGGGGTTGTACCAGTTCGAAAATATTCCTGTTTGGTAATAACCTGAACTTTCTGTGGGAATTGTAAATGAGTAAGACCCATCGGTCTTGAGAGGAACCCAGGCAGCTGTGCTGTTTAAGAACTGACCTCCTGGGCTCACAAACATGAAAGCTTCAGATGGATTCACAGTACCCTTGTAGGTACTCATGGCAGAACTCGTTGATATGCCCCACATTCCGTAAACAAATGTTGGCCCTGCAGTTAGGTTGACCCGATCCGTCTGGTTCCACGATACCGCAATACCATTCGCAGTCTCACCTGTGTCTGATCCTGCGTCGTAGGCAGACTTGACGGTTGTGTAAGAGCCACCAGACATATATTCCAGCGTCATAGATGCATTGGTTCCATAGAGTGAAGTTGTGCTTCCTCCTCCCGGTCCACCTAGAACAAATTCAACATCGTATGGGATGCTTGCTATGGGAACACTCTGAGCACCATTTACCAAATATTGAGCGGGAGATGAGACCTTGTATGATGAGTTGAAAACAGCATAGTCGAATGATCCTGAGATCATACTGCCACCCTTAGCTCCCTCGCTTACTGAATAGTTAAAGAAAACTTCCTGCTTCCCACCATTCAATGTTGAATTCAGGTAGAGTGCCACCGTGAATGGGTAGGTTACATTTATGGTTCCCCCCACGGCGTAATATAGTGAATTTGGTATCACAGTACCATTCGGGCCATGGGAATATAGTGTAGAATTGTTCATACCGGCGCCAGGGCTAGAAAAATTCCATATGTTGTCTATGAACTGTAGCTGGTGTTGCCTTGCAGAATAGAACAATACGTTCTGTGTCCAGTAGACTCCAGTATTACTCTGTCCAACCGACACCCCGGAAAGGATGGCATTAAGTTGAACCCCCAGACTTGTTGGTGCATCGTTGAGGACATACAGTGGGGTCATGTTGTTTACAGAGATAGTCCCGTTGAAACTTGTGGTACTATATGAGCCGGCAGTGCCGTAATCAGCAATACCCACTGGAGCAGGAGACTGAGTGTATGACGGAGAGTAGGTGCCGGAGGCTTTTTTCCCAGCGGAGTTCATATTTGGCAGGTACAGATACTTCGAGGGAATCTCAGAACTGTTGGCTATGGCCACCGCATTACTGTACCCATAAGATGATAGTGATCTGTTATGATAAACAACAGAAGACGGTTGCCCGAAGCTCTGTGCAGCAAGACCGGGTAGAGAGGTTTGCTTTCCAGAAGTCGATGCTGCATGTTGCGTTTGACTCAGAATTGCAATTGGCTGGAGTATGATTATAGCAGAAATTGATAAAGTGAAAAGAATAAGCAGGAACTTTTTGTTCATGATGCGAACTGCCTAGCTGTAAACATCATAATAAATTTTGGTGAAGAAAGTTTGTCTGCAGGTTTGCAAAGGTATTTGATTTGTTTTAGGGATACCCTTCCGTATGGATGGTTATGCATACGTACCTTCGCCCGAGAAGGTGCGATCGACCAACATAATGCAATTTGCAGCCAAGCATGGAATAGACAGTGTCAAAGAGCTTTACCGGAAATCCGATGATGATCCTGGCTGGTTTTGGCCCGCAGTTATTGAAGACTGTAACCTATCATTTTTCAAGGATTACGAAGAAGTTTTTGACGAAAAGGAAGGGGTACCGTTCACCAAGTGGTTCACAGGTGGAAAGATCAATATAACTTACAATTGTATTGAGCGTTTTTCTTCCAGCGAAAGGGCTGCCCTAAAGTACGAGTCAGAATCTGGTCAGCGCCAGACTCTCAGTTTTCGCGAAATGGATAATCTTACGGGGAGACTCGCAGGTTCGTTGAAAGATCTGGGAATCGTAAAGGGAGACAGAGTGGGCATCTATATGCCACTAAATTCGGAGTGCGTCATTGCACTTTATGCCATAATGAGAGTCGGGGCTGTGGCCGTGCCCATGTTTTCAGGATATGGTGAAGAGGCAGTAAGGAGCAGAGTTAGTGATGCTGGGATCAAGCACCTGTTTGTGACATCCACCTACAGTAGGAAAGGCAAAAGCGTAAGCATGATGGAGATCGCGAGGAAACTCCAGGATGTGAGACTCATTGTACATGGAGACGTAGAGCTTAGAGAGAATGAGGTCAACTTCCACAACCTGATGGAGGTTGGAAAGTATGTTAGCAGTGAGAAAACGGGATCTGAAGACCCCGCGATCATGCTTTACACATCAGGCACCACCGGAAAACCCAAGGGGACGGTACATGTGCATGGCGGCGCACTTGTGAACATTGTAAAGGAAGTCAAGTACTATGCTGATGTAAAATCTGAGGACACATTCTTCTGGATAACAGATCTTGGCTGGATGATGGGCCCATGGACAATAATAGGAACTCACGCCTTGGGGGCGGCTGTATTTGTTTATGATGGAGCTGCCAACTATCCCACAGAGGACAGAATCTGGGATCTGGTTGAAAATAATGGTGTTACTATCCTAGGGCTTTCGCCTACCTTCGTGAGGCTGGCAAAGTTCAACGGAATACATAGAAAGATGAAAGGAGTGAGACTGTTTGCTTCAACCGGTGAGCCATGGGATGAAGAGGGATGGTTGTGGCTCTTCGAGAAAATAGGTGGCGGAACAGTGCCAATAGCAAACATATCTGGTGGTACGGACATTATTGGTTGCTTCCTAGCTTCCACAGCAGCTATCCCTCTAAAGCCTAGATGTCTGTACAGGGGACTTGGAATGAGCACCTCAGTATTTGATGAAGAAGGCAGTGAAATCTATAACAAGGTGGGTTACCTGGTGGCCAAGAAGCACACTCCATCCATGACCCGAGGCATTTGGAAACAGAAAGAAAGGTATCTTGAAACTTACTGGGGGAAATACGGCAATGCATGGATGCAGGGAGACTGGGCCGAGATGGATGAGGATTGTTACTTCTTCCTTTACGGCAGGGCTGACGAAGTCATTAAGGTAGCAGGGAAAAGAGTCGGCCCAAATGAAATAGAGGACTCAGCCATGAAGGTCGAGAAAGTGACTGAGTGCGCAGCAGCAGGAATTCCAGATCCACTCAAGGGAGAAGCTGTGATCATATTCTATACTGGCGAAGCTGGCGATGAAGTATCATCATTGATCAGGAAACAGATTCAAACAGATCTTGGAAAATCCTTCTCGCCCAAACATATTGTTCACCTTGAATCACTTCCGAAGACAAAGAATGGAAAGATTCTCAGGAGGGTAATCCGAAATGTTTTCCTGAACACTGATCCTGGGGATATTAGTACAATTGATGACCCAGACTCATTGGACAGAATTAGGAAGATAGGAGCAGAACTCTCTGGATAGGTGCCATATGAAGATTGGTAATGCTGAAGTTGAATTGCTTTCTGACGGATCATTTACTCTTGAAGTTGGTGCATGCTTCGGAGTAGTGCCAAAGAAGATCTGGTCTCGAAGCGTGAAAGAAAACGGGAATAACAGGGTAAGTATGGCACTCAACGTCCCCCTAATAAGGGCTCCCAATTACAGCGCGCTCATAGATTCTGGGATAGGTAAGTTTCCTGACGAGAGGATAAGCAAGATCTTCGAGACTGGCAAATCAGAGGATCTCCTTGATCAGGTAGACAGTATTGCAGATAGAAAGGACGTCCAATACATAGTGCATTCACACCTGCATTTTGACCACATGGGCCATTCTTTTGAAAGGATCGGTGGTGAAGACTCTTTCCCAAAGGCTTTGCGCGTGTTCCAGGAAGATGAAAAGAACAACATGGAGAACCAGAACGAGGTCACAAGGGGGAGCTACCTAGATCCATCGCTGTTGAATTCCGGATTCCAGGTTTCTCTTGTTTCTGGATCAAAGGAAATAGCTGATGGCCTAAGGATTGTAAAGACTGGAGGGCACACATCAGGACACCAGGCCATCATTTATGAAAACGGTGGAGAAGGAATGATCTACTTTGGAGACATACTGCCATCAAGCTTCAACCTCAAACTTCCCTATATCACCGCAATTGATACCTACCCTCTTGAGACACTTGAGATGAAGCGAAAACTAATTGGACTTGCAATAGAGAAGAACTATCTGTGCATTTTCAATCATGACCCGCAAATAAGGGCAGCTTATATTTCCGGATCCTTAAGCGATTTGTCACTGGAGCCCGTCAAGATCTAAACGTCAATCTCGTACTGAGTGGATAGTATATTGTCCATAGCAAGTTCTGCTATATCGGTTGCATAAAGACCAATCCTGGAAGTTTCTTCTGAAATGGAAGAAATTGTGGAGAGTCCAACCTTTCCTCTGGAATCTGCAATGAGGCTTTCCTTTCTTGAATTGACCTCTGACTTCATTTCTATCAGCTTGTTAAGCACCCCGAAATTGTTAGAGTAGAACGCCTCTACAGAGGTCTTATACATGGACATAGAGTGCGTCAGGTTTTCTTTCAAAGTGTCAAGTGGTATATCCTCATGACTCTTAGATTTTTTCCAGAGGAGACATATGTTGGCGGCATGGTCAGCAATCCTCTCAAGTATTCTTGACAGAATCAGGTAATATGTGTTTTTCTGTGCTTCACTGCTCCTTACCCTAACTTCCCTGTAAATGTACCACTGGTAGCGGTCAACATCATCATCCCTGCTTACAACATTGTCGAGCAGATCAATATCATTTTCAGATATCCCGTGAATCGTGTCTTCCAGCATGGTCTCAACATTGAGCGACATTCTTCTGACTGCATTTGCTATTGGAAAAGACTCGGAATCAAGAACATTCTGAAGAGTCATAGACTTAGAGGATTCCTCAAAAATCTCCACGCCCATGACAACCTTTGAAAACTTCTTGATTTCCTCTCTGATCTTTGGATTCATGTAGTCCTTGCTTCTGATTATGAGTGTGTTAAAATTCGCGATGTATATTGACGTCAGCACCCTAGTAAGGCTGTTTGTATTTACCTTGTCTGTAATATTCACTGTTCTTACGACTTCTTTTTTCTTCTTGGAGTTACGTCCTGATACGACGATGTCTCCATCCAATACGTCTAGGTCCACTTCGCTTCCTTTGGAGAGTTTGTTTTCCTTGATCCATTTAGACGGGAGGGAAACTATATATGTTGACCCTCCAGTAAGTTGTATCTTTCGGGTTGCTGGCATGATATATAAATGTTAAATAAATATATAGTTCTATTGTTCAGGGTAAGGCTATTTCTTGCCTCTGTTCTCTGAAACTGTACCGTATCTTCTGCTATTTTCCATACTTCTCTGGAAAAATACAATCGCCAGAAGAATCAATTCCATTGGCACCAGATATAGTATTACAAAGCCGCTTAGAATGTAAGCGAACAGGCTCTGGCTTCCGCTGTTTTCCGGACCATTACCGTTGACCACAATGGGGCTCGAAGTACCATTTGCGATTGAGAAATTGTATGAGTATATTCCCTGGTTTAGATTGCTTACTCCCTTATACAGGAGCACTGTATCGCTGTTGAGGATGACGAAATTCATCTCACTGAAATTGTAATGGCTTACCTGTGATCCGAAAGTTCCAATGTTCAGGGATGCTGAAAAAAGCGTGGGCGAGGTCACATTTGTGACCTGCAGGGAGAAATTGTAAGTTTGGCTCTGACCTCCAAAGGGATCAACATTAATTGTTGCTATCTCCCCGTTTGGAAGGTTATATGACATAGGATGGCTCGAATTATAGTACGTCACAGAGGTCAAACCTGCTGCCAGGATTCCCGCAACCAGAAAAATGATCAACCCACCAATCAGCCTCTGCTTTATGCGCCTCATCCTGAGGTAGTACATTATAAGAAAAGTCGCCACGGGGATGATGAATATTATATCTATTCTTCCAAATACATCATAAGCTAGGTAAGTGATGAGCACACCCACAAGTATTGAGAAAATTAGTGCGAAAATTGAATTGTGATCTATGAGATACTTCTTCAGGGGACCCATCTGCTTATCGGTCATTCTACCAGCAATCTCCCTCACCTTAATCTCTTTTCTCTAGTTTCCCCCATTTAGAGGTCAGTTATTACAAACAATAATATTTATGAGAGAAGATTATTAGCTGGAATAATAAATGTTACCTTCGATTGAAGAGCTTAGGAAAATGCGAAAAAACCTTGGCATTAGCCAGAAGGAGCTAGCCAGCATTAGCGGGGTGAGTCAATCCTACATAGCAAGACTGGAGAAAGGAAGCATAAACCCAACATATGACAAGGTCAGGAGAATATTTGAGTACCTCAACAAGTCAGGCCAAAGGGCGGGAAATATCGACTTGACCAGTGAGAGCATCATGAGCACCAAGGTAGTTACCTGTTCCCCGTCTGATTCTGTCATCTCAGCCTTGAACTTGATGAGGGGCAAGGGCTATTCACAACTCCCCGTTGTAGCACTGGACAAAAAGGTTGTTGGAACCATAACGGAATCAGATGTTAATGAACTCCTGATCAAGGGAGCATCTATCGATTCTCTCCGTGGCTTTACTGTCAAGAAAGTAATGGGACCCACCTTGCCGCAGGTCGATAAGACTTCACCAATTTCTATGATATATCCAATACTAAAATTTTCCAATGCTGTTCTCATAATGGAAAGCGGTGATCTGAAAGGAATAATTACCAAGGCAGATATTCTCAAGGCAGTAGAAGAGTATGCTTGATATTCTCAGGGGAATAATAGACGCGTTCGTTCTTTTCCTACCAGCCTTTGTAGCAAATCCAGGTGCCGTTATAACTGGAGGTTACGGGAAGGTTGACTTTGGGAGAAGTATGAAGGATGGACGCAGAATTTTCGGAGATGGCAAGACTTGGAGCGGCTTTTTCGGTGGTTCTCTTCTAGGCGTTGTAGTGGGAGTAATTATCTTTTACCTTACAAAGGCACCATACCTAGGGTATCTAGGACATTACGGCACTTCACTTTCCGCAACTCTGGTCGTAATAATCCCCATGTCCTTCGGTTCCCTGCTTGGAGATCTGGCTGGATCCTTTATAAAGAGACGCCTCGGACTGGGGAGAGGTGACAAAGGATTCCTTCTGGATCAATGGCCGTTTGTCCTCCTTTCATTCCTGCTGGTATTCATTTTTGCCCCCACTTTCTTTATGAAGTATTATGGAAATATTGTGGGAGCCCTGGCCATTCTTCTCATAACACCGCCTCTTCACAGGGTTATCAATATAATTGGTTATAAACTTAACAGGAAAGATGTCCCATGGTAGAGATAAAGATGGTGATAGCTGTCAGGAAGGACATAGATTTCGGAAAGGGAAAGATGGCGGCCCAGGTGGCACACGCAGCTGTCTCATGTGCCCTAAAGTCAGAGAAAAATGATAAGAAGAACTTCAAAGAATGGATCAGGACAGGCCAGAGAAAGATTGTTGTCAAGATAGCAGATCTCGATGCTCTCTACAGGCTCAAGGATATGGCCGAGGGAGCGGGAGTGGTTACAGCACTCATCACCGATGCTGGCCTAACTCAAATTGCACCCGGCACAGTCACATGCGTTGGCCTTGGACCTTCCCCCGAAGATGTTATTGACCCAATCACAGGAAATTTCAAGCTCTATTGATCAGATAGCAGACAGGGCATTTTCAATATCCTCTATTATGTCCTCGTGATCTTCTATACCCAAGGAGAACCTGATAAGACTGTCCTCAATGCCCATGTCCCTTCTTGCCTCTCTTGGAATTGTTGAATGGCTTGTGTCTATCGGAAGCGTCACTAGACTTTCCACGCCCCCAAGGCTGGGTGCAGGAGCCGCGAGCTTTAGGTTCTTCATGAACTTTCTGGCATCCTGGACATCGCCCTTAAGCTCAAATGATACCATGCCACCGTATCCGGAAAGGACCTTGCTGGCTACTTGATAACCCTCAAGATCCCTTAGCCCAGGATAGAATACTCTCTTCACCTTTCTGTGCTGGTTCAGAAATTCCGATACCTCCTTTCCATTCCTGTTATGCTTTTCCATTCTAAGGCCTAGAGTTTTCAATCCTCTATTTGCCAGAAATGCCTGAATTGGATCAGGAGTGCCACCGAGAGTCTTCCTTGAAGCCTGTATCTTTCTGAAACAATCCTCGTCAGTCGCCACCAGACCCATAATTACGTCACTGTGACCGGAGATGTATTTGGTGCCACTGTGAATTGATACCGTTGCACCCATTTCCAAGGGCTTCTGGTTGTAGGGGGACGCAAAGGTTGCGTCGACAACAAGTGATGCCCCGACTTCTCTGGACAAATCAGCAATGTGAGGTATGTCAGAAACCTGAAGTGTTGGGTTGCTTATTGATTCCACGTAGATCATGTCATAGTGGCTGTCCATACCTTCCATTGCATTGAGTTCGCTGACAGACTTGAAGTCCACCTTAATCCCCCAGTTCCTGAGGAGACCCGACATGAAGGATGAGGTCTGCCCATACAGTTCCTTCATGGAAAGTATCCTACTACCCTTTCCTGCCAATGCGACTATTGCTGACACAATTCCCGCCATGCCTGAAGAAAATGAAAGGCCATATTCGCTTCCCTCAAGAGCTGCATATTTGTTTTCAAGTGCCTCCAGTGTCGGGTTGCCCCATCTAGTGTAGATATAGGGTTCTCCCCTTGTATGGTCCAGATATGCTCCATCCTCGTAGTTAGGGAAAATGAAGGTAGAAGTCTGGAATATCGGAGTGCCCACATTGCCAAATCTTGGGTCTTTCAACTCACCCGCGTGTGCAGCAGTGGTGTTGAAACCCTTTGTCATTTTGTTTGCTGACACATATTGGCCAGTTTCTGAATGAATATAAACATTGGATTCTCACTCCCTAGGATGTTCAGTGCAGATTGCACAACCCTTTTAATTTCGCGAGATGATTGTGTGCCGTGTTCATAGCAATAGAGGGTATTGATGGAAGCGGAAAAACTACCCTCGCTGAATACCTTTCAAAGGAACTCATGGCAAGTGGGTTTAGGATATTCCTCACAAAGGAGCCCACCGAGAGATTTGAAATCTCGGAAGAAGAGAGCGCAAGCCATGATCCGGACACAGCCATCAAGCTATTCTTCAGATTCACTGAAGACCGGTATAAGCATCAATCTGAGATACTGAATCACTCAAAAAGAGGTGAAATTGTGATTTCTGACAGGTACCTTGCCTCCTCTTTGGCGTACCAGGGAGCCTTAATAGAGCCGGTCTTTGGAGATAGGACAAAGACACTGGAGTGGATGAAGCAGGTCTCAATGATCATTACGGTGAGGCCAGATTTTACTATATACCTTGATGCTGCGCCTGAAGAAGCAATAAAGAGGATAAATTCAAGGAAAAACTTCTCGGGTTTCGAAGATGCAGGGTATCTCTTAAGGGTGCGTGAGTATTACAAATCGACCATACCGGAAGGATCACTTGTTCTTGACAGTTCGAAAGGCATTGAAAAAGTAAGGCAGAAAGCCCTGGAATTTATCTCCGGCAAGCTAGAAAGCTGAATTTTACGTTACTTTGTTGTAACGATCACTTCATCTGCAAGTATCATGCAAGTGTGTTCTGCTTGTGAAATCCTAGCAGTAGAATGCTCTTTGAGGATGGGAAATGCAGAAACCTTGCTCATGGACATCATGCGCTTCAGATACTTCCTGTAGTCTGGTTCAACTTTTGAGAGCCATCTCTCTGCGAAAGGGAGGGTGTTGAAATTTTTGTAAATGACTTCTCCCTCGTCATTCTTTGTTCCGCTAAGAATGTATATATTGCCGGGAGGGCCGTTATGCACGATGCCGATTCCAGTACTGGCAAATGGTTCAATTGCAATTACTGTGTCAGGTTTAATGTAGGCTGCATTTCCGTCGTCATAATTAGGGATGAAAATAGACGAATGGAGGTCGTACCTGTTTATGCCATGCCCGCCAAGATTCCTGATGGGCTTAAACCCCCTGTTTGTTATCTGCCTTCCTATCTCAGCACCGATTTGACGGGCCTGGATCATGGGTCTTAGCCTGCGGACAGCACTGTTTAAGGCTTCCCTTGTAGCATCTATCAGATCTGAATAATTTCCGCTTTCACCTACCTCTATGGTAGTGGCGTTGTCAGATGGATATCCGTCTACCTCAGCGCCCAGGTCAACCTTTACCAAGTCACCCCTCCGGAATTTCTTCTTGTCTCCCTGCGCAGGAGTGAAGTGCGCAGCCTCGTTGTTTATGGACAAGTTAAGGGGAAAGGAGGGTTTTGCTCCTTCGTCCAGTATAAATTTCTCTGCGTTCTCAGCGACTTCGAAGAACGACGTGCCTGGTTCTATAAGACTAGCTGCATAATCGAGTGCTTTTTTTCCTATTTCTCCCGCTTTTAGGTACTTTTTCTTCACGTCGGGGTCCATGACAGTAGCTTCCTCTCGGTTTCTGTTAGTCACAGATATGTAATAACATTGTCGAATGCAACACGCAGACCTATTGAAAAAGCGCATCTGGAAAAATATAATTATAATGCTCAGATGGCGATCCATGACCTGGTACGAGATTGTAGATGACGGCGTTATGAACGATGGTGACCTCTTCAAGGGAGAGGTAAATGGAAAGGAAGTCCTCATTATCAAAGACGGTGGCAAGTATTTCGCAACGTCTTCACATTGCACCCATGAAGACTACGACTTGTCCGAGGGTTTCATGGATGATGGCGACCTGATTTGCCCTAACCATTTTGCAACTTTCAATCCTGCGGACGGGACTGTCAAGAGCCCTCCTGAAGGTTCGGGCGACATATCTCCCCTCGAATCGTATAAAGTCAAAGTCGAGAATGGCAAAGTCTTGGTAGAGACGTCATGAAGGTCCTCGTATTTGCTAAGCAGATACCGGACGTCAACAAAATAACTTTCAACCCGGAAACGGGACGAATCGTCAGGGAAAATGTACCCCTGATGTTCAATTCGTTCGACAAGAAGGCAGTGGAAGAGGCCATTCGAATGAAGGAAAAGCATGGCTGGGAAACTGCTGTCGCGACAATGGGTCCTCCACAATCCGGAGAGATAATAAACGAGTCACTCAGAATGGGAATAGACCGTGGATATCTGCTGACTGACAGAAAATTTGCCGGATCTGATACACTTGTAACCTCAAGGATACTTGCTGAATTCGTTAAACAAATCAAACCTGACATCGTGCTTATGGGAAAATACTCCCTTGATGGGGAGACTTCACAAGTCCCGCCTGAGGTAGCTCTACTTGCTGGATATGGTTTCAGATCCTCAGTTTCAAAAATTGACATTGACCCTGAAACTGGAAAACTGCTAGTAGAGCACGAGGATGAGTCAGGTTTGACAAAGTACAGGTTGGGCACACCTGCCTTGTTCTCAGTGAGCGAGAAAATAAACAGAGCAAGGAAGATACCAGATGATGCGCCACAAAAGACGGATCAGATAGAAATTGTTGATTCTAAGAGGATAGGGCTCGATATAGAAGGCATGAGAGATTCTCCAACCGTTGTTGAAGGAACTGAGCAAATAACGAGTGACCGTGAAGTGGAATTCATTCAGTTTGACGATAATGTTTACGCCAAGGTCAAGGAGATACTTGAAAGGCAAGTATCAGATCAAGGTCAGGAAGAGGTTGTCACACTGCTAGAATATGATCCGTCTGGTCAGAGCATAATGGGAGTAGCAATCGATGACGTACAAGCCTCCATGGAGATCGCTGGGAAGATTACAGAACTTGCCAATCAAAACGAGCTGAATGTTATTGTTGCTGGCAACATAGACCCCAGAAAACTCGAGGGAATGAGCTGCCACCGATACATCCACATCAAGGCAGATGAGACGGACCTTGTTCCATATGCACTCATTGAGTTGATAAGGAAGTTGAGGCCGAAGCATGTGGTGTACCCATCAACAATCATAGGAAGGGAGATCTCATCGGTAGTGGCTGCTAAACTCGGACTTGGACTTACCGCAGATTGCATCGACTTGAAGATCCGGAAGGGAAAACTTGTGCAGTACAAACCTGCATTCGGAGGCGGAATTGTGGCATCCATAGTCTCGAAAACTACACCTGACATGGCCACAGCAAGGCCGGGAATGTTCAAGCTAAGGAAAGGAAAGGCCACTTTTGAGATTGAGGAGTTGGCAGTATCTCAGAAGAGCCCATATGAAAAGCTTTCGTTCGAGCCAGTTTCCTCTGAATACAAGCCTCTAGGATCATCAGAAACCATCATCGGCGTGGGTAGGGGGGTGAAGAGCAAGGCCTTACTACCAGAAATTCTCAAGCTTGCCAGCTTGCTGGGAGCGAGTGTTGGAGGGACCAGGCCAGTTGTTGACATGAGGTGGATGCCCAGGCAACAGCAAATCGGATTGACTGGGACTTCAATATCACCAAAATCCTATATTTCACTGGGCGTATCTGGACAGGACAACCATATTGTGGGAATAAGATACGCTGACAAAGTGATTGCAGTTGACCTTGACAAAGAAGCACCAATTTTCAAGCACGCAGATTATGGGATTTTGGCTGACGTCAAGGACTTTGTGGAGGGCTTTGTCAGTTATCTCTCACGCCAGTAGTTCCCCTGAGGGTACCTGTCCTCGTACACCCCCGGATCGCGATCTACAGGCCTGAATCCTCGCCCTTTTCCCTTCCTTCTATCCTTTTCAGTAATCTGCAGAAATATGCCCAATGCAAACATGATGCCTGCTATCACCTGGGCTATTATGTTGCCTATTCCCAGATTGATAAAAGTGAACCAGATAGCAAATGCCCCAATAATACCTGCCATCCCGACTACCACTTTGTTGTACAGCACATATGTGAAGACAAATACTATCAGGAATACCACAACGGCGGCTATAAAGTGGTTTGGATAGAGCGTCTGTGAAACTAGGTATGCCAAATAGGAAAAACCGAGGGAAAGAAATACACGTACAATAAATGTCAGCAATACGGCCCCTATTACTGCTCCGATTATGTAGATCAAGTCTACCGGAAGTCCCCCAATGGAAACTACTGTTGTGATGTAGTGGGCAAATATGAAACCAAAATATGCCCCCAGTGCTGCAAATATGAATTTCCAGCTGTAATTCCCCTTGAATATAAGCGCTATTCCAATTGCAAAGAGGATGATGAGAGATAGGATTGAGTATGGATTCGGGAAAAGACCGGGGAAATAAACCCAGTGATACAGGTAGTATTCAAGCTGGGACAGTGAGATAGGTATGAAACTCATCTGCAATACTGATAGAAATTTTAAGTTATTAAGCCTTTTAGGGCTTTTTCATACTTCTGCCAAGTTCTAGATTCATTTGAATACTTCAACAATTGAAGGCTCAACCATTCATTCTCCCATTTTTCCGATCTACGTAAGCCTCGCTTCCAAGTCCAGCTGAAAAGCTATGACCCGTTCCAATTGAAAGCCTTTGGTGAAATAATTGGGAATTTTACATCAATATTGCCCTGCAGGGAGCCCCATCTGAAGACATCTTAAGCGGAAGGCTCATGAAATCATATTCACCTGGCTCGACTTCTTTAAGATAAAGACCTTCCATTATGACTGTACCATTTCCCAAAAGTTCCTTGTGAACAACAGGCTCAGGGCTTCCAAATTTTTCAATGGACAGATAGTCTATCCCAACGAGTTTAGCTCTCTGGCCCACCAGTTTCTTTGCACCCTCCAGCGAAAGGTATGTGAAGGAAGTGTCGAATTTCTGATAAAGCCCTGAATTTCTGGTTTTGAAAAGAATTATCTCCTGATGCTTTTCGGGAATGTCATCTGCTTCAATGGATTCCCCCTTTACTTCCACAACAGTTGCCTTTCCCATGAACTTATCCAAAGGTATCTCGTTAGCTTTCTTTCCATCAGGGATCATATGGTATGGCGCATCAAAGTGTGTTCCACTGTGGGTCTCCATTAGGACTCTCATGATATGCACATGGTTCTTTTCATGTGTATAATATTCATATTCCTCATAACGAGCGTCTCCAGGATAACTGATCAAATTCCGTTCCAGTGGAAGGCTTATGTCGATCATATGATCAATGCATGGCGCATCGTTTGATTAGAGTTTCCGATTGATAAAGAGACTCATTTTTCTTTACTCCTTGCCCCCCTTCTGGTCCTGACGACTTCGTGCCCACAGACTGGACAATTGCCCACGGGTTCCTTGAAGGCCCTGCGGCAGCCCGTGCATCTGTACTTCCACTGCACCTCTGTCTTGATCTCGGTTATGCTGGCACCGGTGTATTGGAGGTTCAGCTTTGATGCTACATTCTGTATAGCGTAATCATCGGATATTATAGATGCCCCGGTTTCAATTGCAAGTGCAAGAACATCAATGTCGGTCGAGGATAGTTCACTCAGATCGCCTGATTGTTTCGCACTCCTTTCAACAACTTCTCTCGAGGCCCTAGCCGGAGTCAGTATTCTGGCAGTTTCCTGCAATGTATCTAGGGTAGACTTCAGTCTACCTTTTGTTATTTCTTCCATCACAGAAGCAGGTATGATGAAATCTGCTGATGATAGGTTGAATCTCCTGGACAATATTGCAGACGTGTCAAGGATGTAGTTCATGCCATGGCATTGGGAGTCATGTTATTGGCTTTGTTATCTGAATAAAGATTCAAATAATGAGAGCGATTTTAACGCTCATTAATTGGCACGTATTTCTTAAGGTCCGTTTCGCCGATGTATTTTGCCTTGGGCCTGAAAAGCCTGTTGTCATGCAAGTACTCTAGGGCACGCGAGACCCAACCCGAGGTTCTTCCGAGAGCAAATATTGGCGTGAATATCTCAGGCTCGAAACCCATGGAGTAATATATCATTCCGGAGTAGAAATCTACATTGGGGAAGATGCCCTTGCTTCCCAGTTTGTTTATCATGACCTCTTCTATCTTTTGTGCTGTATAGAAGAGTTCCAGACTATTGTTCTTCTCGGCAACGTACTTTGCGTACTCCTTCAGAATCTTTGCCCTGGGATCGTATACCTTGTAGACCCTGTGCCCGAATCCCATTATCTTTTCCTTGTTTTCAATCATCTTTCCTATGACACTTTCAGCGTTATCCGGCTTTCCTACCTTTCTTATTAGGGCAAGTGCCCTCTCATTTGCCCCGCCATGCAACGGACCCTTGAGGGTCGAAATTGCGGAAGTGGTGGCTGAATACATGTCTGATAAAGTTGAAATGGTCAGCATAGCTGAAAACGTAGATGCATTCATTCCATGGTCTGCGTGAAGTATGAGTGCAGTGTCAAGCATCTTTGCCTCAACTGTATCAGGCTTCTTTCCAAGTGCCATATAGAAGAAATTGGACGAGTATGACAGGTCAGGGTCAGGCTTGATAATATCCCTTCCGTGGTAAGCCCTGTTTATTGCCCCGACAATGCTGGGCATTTTTGCAATCAATCTAATGCTAATGTCTTCCTGCTTGTTCAGGTCAGGCTCAACGCTCCCTGCATCTTTTCCGCCGATATATGAGACTACAGTCCTCAGTGCCGACATAGGATGGGACTTCTTGCTTACATCCTTTATGAGGCTGTAAACGTCTTCATCAAGGGGCATTAGTTCCTTGAGCTTGGAAACATATTCCTCATACTCCTTGCTGTTGGGCAATTTGCCCTTAAGGAGCAGATATGACACCTCCTCGAAATTGGAATTTTCTGTCAGAGTATTGATCTCATATCCCCTGTACACAAGTTTTCCATTGAGACCGTCCACATATCCAATCTTGGTCTCTGAAGCAATTACGCCCTCTAGACCTCTTGAAAATTGAGTTTCCTGGACATTATTATCCGCCATTCTTTACATCTCCCCTATCTGGTATATTGCAAATTCGCTAATAATCTTATTAGTCGGCATTACTCCATGATGGCTTAAAAATACGCCTCCGCAACATTAAGTGTGCATGAGATCTTTGCCAGTTGCCATCAGGGAAACAAGGGGGATTTGACTTGCACTATGATTTATTATGCTCTCCCTTCAGCTCCTCTTCCTTCAATATTCTTTTTATTACCTGCCCATCCATATTCTTCGGCAGTTCTGACCTGAATTCATAGATTGCTGGCCTTTTGTACTCTGATAACTGTTCCTCGCAAAGTTTCCTTAATTCATCTTCACCAAGCTTTTCCCCCTCCATTGGTGAAATGAATGCTTTTATAATTTCCCCTCTTATTTCATCTGGGAGACCGATAACAGCTACTTCTTTGACCTTCTGGTTATGTTGGAGTACTTCCTCTATCTCGGTAGCTGAAACCATGGAGCTATCGGATACAATAGCCTCCCTTCTCCTTTCAAAGAGAAAATAAAATCCATCCTTGTCGACTTTCGCTGTATCGCCTGTCACAAACCAGCCCTCCCGGAACACTTCAGAAGTCGCATCCTTGTTGTCCCAGTACTCCTTCATGACCTGATCCCCACGAATAGCGAGTATGCCAGTGGCACCTTCGGTTGCATCCATTCCACTCTCTTCGTCCAGGATTTTAGCTTCAGTTCCCTTCACGGTAGTGCCTATTGAACCGTATTTTCTTTTCTTCCTGTCCAGTGGGTTTATGTGAGATACGCCAGTGAGTTCCCTGGTTCCGTAAGTGGTTACTATGCTGGAGCCTGTAATTTCTTCAAATCTTTTAGCGAATTGTTCAGTAAGAGTGTCTCCTCCTGAGATGAATATCTTCACAGTGTTGATTCTGTGCTTCAGAAGGTCCTTCTTTTCCAGCACTGACCTGAATATTGAAGGATTGCCCACAAAATAATCGCAAAGATGCTCCTTAACTGCTGAGAGAACTTCTTCGATGTTCTTGTGGTTCTCGATCAGGACACTTGTTGAGCCAAGGAAAAATGGTACAAGCAGCGCAATCACTAGGCTGTACACATGTGAGAAGGGTACGGAAGCTACGGTTACAGTCCTGCGCTCAATTCTGGGAAACCACTCGGCAAGGCTAACAACATTCGAGAACAGATTTTTCACGGTTAGGGCTGCAGCCCTTGGAGAAGTCGATGTACTCCCGGAATATGCCAGCATGGCTACCTCTTCCGGAGAATAGCTCTCTGCTGGACCCACATCTGGGGTGTACACCAGATCAGAAAACTTTACAACCCCCTCCTTAAGCCTGTCTGATTCTATGTAATGAAGGCCATGTCTCAGAGCCTTTCTCATTGAAGAGCCCAGTGAGATGAAATCCTCCATCCTGGTAACCACAATCAACATACTCTTGCCAGCGAGATGATTCACTGTTGACAGTATCGTAGAGGTTGTTATGAGGCAGGACATTCCGCTGTGCTTCACAATGGTCTCTATTTCACGCTTGCTGCTTCCAGGATTTATCGGAACGCTTATGGCTCCCAGTTTAGATGCAGCAAACATGGAGACTGCAAACTGTGGAGAATTCGGGAGAAGTATTCCTATCCTCATCCCTTTTGTAATGGAGCAAGAAGACCTGAGCGTCTCTGCCATGGAGTCAACCATTCTTAGAATCATGTCGTATGTGAACCGGCGCTTGGAAAATATAATGGCCTGATTGCTCCTGTTGTTCTCGGCTGACTCTACTAGAAAGTCGTAGAGCGACTTAACCACAACAGTTTCTTCCCGTTCAGTTGTCTCACCCATTGCAGGCGGATCAACGCTTTCCTCAGGCACCGATAACGAACTCGCAGACTAATAATAAACTTTTTCGGTTGGGATTTGATTTGTCACTTCTTCCTGCCTGCCCACGCAATATTGTCCATCATTACGCTGGGGATTTTGTCCATCATGTTGTCAATGTCATACCAGTACGAATTTACTTCGTATGCCGACTCCGCCGCTTTCTTGTTGATGTATGAACCCATTACGGCAGATCTGAAGACATCAATTCCCCTTGATGCGCATGCACCTATGATGCCTGCCAGCATGTCGCCTGTTCCACCCATGGTCATGCGAGAATTCCCGCCTTTTACCTCTATGGTCCTGGTGCCGTCTGTTACGATGTCAGTTGGGCCCTTTAAGGCTATGACAAATGAGTGTTTCTTAGCGAATTCGATCGCATTAGCTTTATTCGCAGGCTGGCCTGACAAAATCTCAAACTCTCTATGGTGGGGTGTGAAGATAACTTTCTTTCCCCGAAGGTAACTAAGGTTCTTGGATGCTGCTTTGATACCGTCTGCATCTATAACCAATGGACGCCCGGAGACCTTGAAGGCGGTGATCATGCCTTCCAAGGACGCAGCGCTGTTTCCCATTCCTGGGCCGATTAGAATGCAACCATGCTTTGCAGCTTCCACCGCCCATTGGCTGCCCAGTTCATTAACATTCCTGACTATTAGATATGGACTGTGTGAAGCAACTATCTCGTAATTTTTCGATGATGTGTAAACTCTTACCAGATCAGTTGAAATTTTCAGTGCAGCCTTGCCGGCAATTACAGATGATCCATGAAATTCCCAACCGCCCACAATAGCCAGAGTGCCGTTCATCCCTTTGTGTGAACTGGGGTCCGGTTCTATGTAGTAGACTAGATCTCCAGGTCCTGCGTATCTAGAGACTTCTTCGGGTATTCCAATATCGCAGATCAATATTTCTCCGCTGTTCTCCCTGTCCATTCCTTTCTTAATGTCGGTGAATGTAATTGTGATTGCAGGCTTTACCGAGAGGGTCGTCCCCATTCCTGATGGTACATCTACTGATATGATCTTGTTGCTGTAACCATTCAATAGCTTAATCGCCCTGGCGTAGGGTTCCCTTGGCTCACCTGATATTCCTATACCGAAGATCGCGTCCAGAATAACATCAGACTCCTCAAGAATTTCTTTAAGGGACTCTATGGAAGCGGTATTTCCACTGTAATTCCTGAGTGCCCACTTTGCCTCCTTAGATTTCAAAGAGGCCTTTCCCTTTACAAAGACTGCTGTGACATCATAATCTGCCCTCAGATCTTCCAGGGCGGCAAGAGCGTCGCCTCCATTGTTCCCCGTTCCACAGACAGCACATACTTTGGATCCAGCAGGGAATTTTTTCCTCACAAGGTTACTGATTCCCTTTGCTGCATTTTTCATTAATTCAGTAGCATCCTTATGCAGGAAAGTATAGTTGATGTCATCCCTCTTCACGTCGAGATAATCCATCATCGCCCAGAAAATCCCAATTCGCAATAAAAGGTTGTCATCTCAGGTTTCGGCTACTTGATGATCTTCCCTGTTGCTATTTTCCACATGTAAAGGTCAAAAATGCCAGGCTCGAGGTCTACTGTTCTGGCAAGCTCCAATATGGTTTTCTCGTTCCTGTAATAATCTTTCCTTGATACTGCAGTTGGCCTTTTGAAGTTGAATTCCTTTGACAGCATATCCATTATGTGCTTGTCAAGTATTGCAAAATCAAACACCCCCACGTTCCTCAGGAAATGAGAGGCCTCCTTGTATCCTATCCCTTTCACGTTTTCCACAAGATATTCCCTGAGGTCATACTTGGGTTCAGATTTCACCAGCGAAGGAAGCTCGTCTATGATCCATCTCGCCTTCACTATGAAGTCGCTTCTGACATTGTAGAACCGGTACTTGATTCTCTTTAGTTCTGTGGCAAGAAAATCTCTGTCATAATGCAGGAATCCGTCTATGCCAATCAGATCCTGTGTCCTGATGCCCATCTCGGCCGATGTGTTTGCGGTGAGCAGGCAAAAACAGAGTTCTCCGAACAGCTCTTCCTTTGTTCCCGAGCCAATTCTGCGGAATTCCTCGCATTTGTTCCTTATTACACTGGAAATTTCCGAATTCATCAATGATTGGACTTCATCTAGAATTGCCAAAAGTGCGTGTCACCACCTGGACCGGTTACGATATCCAGAAGATAGTTAATTGTTGCCTCTAGCCTAGAACATCGCCCAAATCCCCCGGAAGAACCTATCCCAGATGTTTTCTGGCGAGTTGAAGGTGCCAAGGGCCCTGGCTTAGTTTAAGGATCAAGATTGAAAAAATATACCAACCATAACCGTTTTCGATCGATCCACCTTTTATAGGATTTCAAAATTCTGATTTGGATAACATGGCAAGCACAGAACTTTTGGCGAAATATCTCAGCAAAGTAGGTGAGAAAGTTGGATTTGAGGAAGCGGATGCGCACTGCGACTTTCCGTGCGGAATATATGACCCCCATCTGGCCCAGCTTTCTGCGCTGACTGTTGTGAGAATGGTCGACCTCATAAGGTCTCTACCAAAACCCGATCCGAAGAACCCTGAAGAGCTGCTGGACTACGCCCACGATATGGCAAGAGCAGTAGAGATAAAGGAGAAGCACGGAGAACTGTGCAAACACGAGATCAGAATACTCTGGGGAGACTACATAAAGCCCGACCACGTATCAAAGTATCCCGACTTGCACCAGATAGTCTTTAACATAATGAAGTTCGGCTCAAAATCAAGACAAGAGCCCGACAGGGATGCTGCGATGAAGCTTCTTGAAGAAGTCAACAAGTTTGCTGAAATTTTCTGGGCAACAAAAGGAGTCCAGACAAAGAGGGCAAAGGCTCCCTACGAGCCAAAGGAAGAGGTCGTATACCCAGTACTATGATCAAATTCCCGGTGCTTATTTTTAGGATCACCGGAAGAAGCATGGAACCGTTCGCCCAAGAGGGCGATTTTGCGGTCTCCATGAGAATTTTTTTCTCCATAAAGCCAGGAAACGTCGTTATTTTCAGGAATCCCAGTAACGGGATGATTATGATAAAGCGAGTAACTTCGCAGAGGACTACGGAAACAGGAATAGAGTACTTTCTTGAGGGTGACAATAGGGCGAGAAGCAATGACAGCAAGACCTTTGGTTACATAGGTAGAAAAGACATCATAGCAAAGGTGATATTTGTAGCAAGGCAGAGGAGAGGAGACTAGGATCAATCATATACCATGCCGCGGCGCCCTCTCATGATCTGGATTCATTGCCAGTGACTGACTTGAAACTTTTTCTGTATTTTATGTAAGATACAACTACAATGAGAGCCAGTGTGGCAATTATGATGCCACCTAGTATGTCCCAGTAGTTGTTAGAAACGTTTGTGAAGAACGACCAGGGATATCCGCTAAACTTGAAGTTTGAGGCAACAACTGCAAACAACTCAAAGACTGCAGCAGTAACAGCGAATATTGCTGAGATTGATGTGAGCGTGATGTTGTACCAGAGTTTTTTTGCAGGATCGTTTGAAGCCCATGCGTAGGCTCTGTTCATTGTGTACCCGTCAGTGGTATCAATCAGGGACATTCCTAGGGTAAACAGAGCGGGGAATATCAGGAGAACCCAGACAGGAACACTGAGCAATGAAACTGCCAGAACTGCAGATATAGACAGGATTAGCACCTCAGAAGCTGTGTCAAAACCCAGTCCAAAGAGGATTCCAATGGGATAGAGGTAGTACTGATTCTTCACAGACTTAAACAGACCCCTAAACAGCCTATTCAAAAGACCCATTCCAGATATCGCTGAATTCAGATCAATTGATCCCAAGGCTGTTTTCCTTTTGTAAAGGTCTCTGAGCCCTAGAATGATGGATATGTTGATTGCAGCCATTATGAACAAGAAGGCAGCACTGATCAAAGGTCCGATAATACTACCCATTGTCTCCATGCTTGGAAGTCTTTCAATTACAAACCTGGTTGAAAACATTAGCACCACAGACATTAGGATTACGATCGTTGAGTGGCCCAAGCTGAAAAAAAGGCCCGTAAATTCAGATTTCTTCCCCTCATTTCTCAATTTCCTTGTCGATGTATCTATGGCCGCTATGTGATCTGCATCAATTGCATGCCTGAGCCCAAAAAACAATGCCAGAAAACCTAGATAGATGAAATTAGTGGAAATTATGTCCGCAGAGAGTGAGGATGGAGGCATTTTTCCTGAGGTTCCGGACGATAACAATGCCACACCCAGGAACATTGCTCCAATTAATGTTATGTTGATAGCGAAGAAGATTGACAGTTTCCGATCAAGAAGTTGAGGTTTTCGTCTGCTTTCTGATCCCATCATAACAAGACGGTTCCACATTGGCTACCAAGATTTAGGGTTTTCCGATTATGCCTTGGTAATTTAGGCATACTCATACTATTAAGGTACAAAGATCATCTTTTCCGTCCTTTGCACGAGTACTGCTTTTCCCAAAGAGATTTAACAGGTTTAATTTCCTGTTCAATTCCGAAAGAACCCGAATGATATATCCCCTGGACTAGGCGAAAGAATCCATGATTCGAGGATCAAGATTGAAAAAATTCCTCTAAATGAGTGTTTCCTGACAAGGAATCTTTGCCATAGCTTATACGGAATTCCCGCTTTTTGGCAAGCCAGTCTTCAAAGCTTTCGTCGTCCAAGGTCCTCGATCTGAGAATTTCCCTGTAACACCCTGAACAGTACATGCCAGAAAAAATAAGCGAGGTACAAATAATACAATGATGCTTTGCCGACATGTAGGGCTCTCCATAAACCAGCCATTTAAACTTTTTTTGCAGCAGACAATTCGGCTGACATTGTTTTAAATACAACCAGCCCGTGCTTTAAATTGTTTTCAGAGGGTGATCCTCAAAATTCATTTTTTAATTCATACAGAATATAAAGGGTGTTCGATCAATCATCCCTGTAGGCCGTATCGGTGTCTTCTCCTCCCTTGAAGAACATCGCCATGGCCGAGTATATATCCTCAAAGCCGGTAAGGTCCTTGGAAGAGACTGGGTAGACCCTCGTGAGCATGTCACTGTCTCTTAGTGCATCAAGAATTGAAGAGAAATAATCCTTGACCATCTCCTGCTTCTCGTCAAGGAACGCATCCTTCAGCAGATCCGTATCTGCCTCCCATCTCACTATTTCTTCTATGTTGCTTTCAGGGATGAGATCAGTCTTGTTGAGCACGAACAGCATAGGTTTGTAGAATCTGCTCATAACCGAGGCAAACAGCATTTTCTGGGAGATGTACCCTGAGGGGGACGAAGAAAGGACAGAGTCTGCAATGAAAGCAAGCATTGCCTTTCCCGAAGTGAGCTTGTCCACAAGAATCGGGCCACCGTGTCTGAAGGAGAAAAGTTCTATCTGCCCCGGAGTGTCGAATATTATGTAATAGTCTTGGTACTGCTCTAGGACTGTTTCAATGGAATTGAGGTTCTCCAGCAGGAGGTCCGCCGCTACGATCTGTGCTCCATTTGGCCCGAGATTATATTCAGACATAATCTGTTCAAGCGAAATGATCTCCCTGATGTCATATTCTGCGTCATAAGGAATGAATTCTGCACCAGGATCCAGGTTGAACACAGCTGTGTCATATCCATTCCTCACAAGCCATTCTTTCATGGATGCGCAGAATGTTGACTTGCCTGTGCCTGCAGGTCCCGTCACAAATAGTGAGCCTATCATGCTTCCTCACCAGAATATGATTCAAGGACAACAGTTTTTTCCTCTTCCTTGACTGCGAATGTCCCCTCTATGGTCCTTACGAGATTGTCGATCCTCTCGTTTAGGTACCAAGGCAGCTTGAACTCCTTCGCGACCTTCACAGTTGAGTTAAGGTATTTCACTATACTTCCCCTGTGTATTGTCAGTATGAGTCCTTCTTTTCCGCATTTTAGGCATCTCCCTGAAAGCGGTATTCTCCTGTACTTTGAATTGCACTTGGAGCATCTGAATTCCTGAGAGAAGAATTTCCTGAAATTTCCATACATGTCTGGAAGGAAATGAGAAGAAAGGACTCTTGCAGCAACATCATCGTGATCCACCGCTCGTATCATTCTTGCCAGTGAAAGTTGGGTGTCAATTTTCTCCTCCATTGAGCCAATTGTCTTGTATGACGACACTGGAACCCCTTCGCTAATATCTCCGGTGTCAAAGGAGAATCCTGTCCCAGTGTATGTGCCTTCAGTATCTAATTTCACCTTGATTGTTTTCATGAGGGCCTCAAGCTCAGAAGCAGGCAAAGATTTCTCAGTTGCTTCATAAAATTCCAAGGGATATTTCCTGAGCGTATCAAGATTCATGGCCTCCTTGTCCACTTCTTCTGGGTTGATTCTCAGTGAAAGGACAAGGGGTGCATCCATAAGTCCTCCCGTGGTTGAGGGAAGATATTCAAGCGAAAAATTAAGAAGTCCGTCCATAAGGAGCATGATGCTGTCTTCGTCACCATCGCAGTTCCTCCTTTTTGCGGCATGAAAGAATGGGTGTGCGTAACATCCACTGACCTTGGAAAAACCAATGATTCTGCCAACTATTCCACCTGAAGTGTGAGGCGCAAGCCCGATCACCAGGTGGCCAATAAGGTCATCTTCAGTCTGGCAGTTATAGAATGGCTCTACCCTGTAGTACTTCCGAAGTAGGTCGTCTATGTACTTGGTCACATTAAGAAGATACTTGGCAGAGTCCCTGGGTATGATAATATCCTGTGTGAATATCTCATTGATATCCTTGTCTTCGTAACCCAGCCTGGTAAGTCTGTCCCTTTGGAGACCTATTTCCTCTGAACGGAAGTGGGTTACGGGTATGTCTGTCATGTCGTATCTGCATGTTCCATCCTTGTTGGTAGAAACATCATGCAATGCTCGTAGCATACCCTTTTCCAGGGGCTCAGGAACCTTGTTCCTGGACATCAGCTTCTTGACTCCCTTGAATTCCTTGAGCTCTTCAACAGACATGCTCAGCTGGTCTTCTGCCCTTCTGAGCAATTCTGGAAGGTCGACGTTTATCCTCCTGGTCATTTCAAGCGACCTGGTCCTGCCTCCGCACGATGGGCAGATAGGTGTTGGAAGCTCCTTTCTACATGTGCCACATTCCCTGACTGCAACTTCCACAGGGAATTCTGACTTGCTTCTGGATGCATTTATGATTGATCTTCTGGCGTCCCCCCAGTTTTCGATGGGAAATAATGAGTGCACCTTGGGCTTCATCTTCCTGTCTCCTGCCTTTTCTGGGCGGCCCAACCGAGCACCAACTCTAGTAGGCGCTCTCAGCTTTATAGTCATTCCAGAGATTTTATTGAGGCTGCTCATGACTTCATCCGTCATTTCGACCTCATCGCCAACAACCATGGAATCTTTTGAATCAAGCGCCAGGGTTGCCAGAAGCGGGAAATATTCAGTCATTACTATTCTGTCGCCATCCTTCCTGTATGGCTTGCAGAGTTTGATAAGTACTTCCTTCAACTCGTCTGTGTAGGCAACTGAGAGGCCCGATTCATCGATCCTTCCATTCCTGGCTTCATCCCGTAGGATCTTAAGATCATCGATGCTAAGGTCATGCCAGAGATATGTGAATTTAGGGTGAAGTGGAATTCCATATTCTCTTGAAATTTCCACTGCCTTGAACTGGTCTGGCGGAGTTGTTTCATATTTCACCAGATCCGGATTGCCTTTGATGTACTCTGTCCACCATTCGACTGTGAAAGATGAAGGTACCAGGGGAAAGTTGTTTTCCAGAAAGTCACCATAGGAGATGAGTATCTCACCTACGTCTGTAATGAGTTCAATTTCATCACGTACTTGCTTCGCCCTTTCAACTGTGTCAATCCGTTCCAGAGACCCGTCCTTGAGGAGAACAGTCGGTCCTTCTATCAGATCACATGGAGTGATTGCAGCTGCCTTTCCAGGGAGTTCCATCTTGATCTGCGAACCTATTGCTATGAAACCACCCAGCACAAACATTGTGGCAGGATTTAAGGATGCAGATGCAAGCCCAGAAACTCTAGATCTTCCGTAGCGCAGCCTGAAGCCACCAGGCATGCCTGGATGGCTGAATACCGGCCTTCCAGCCACAAGATCATTCAGGAATTTCTCTGATTTTTTTGGCCTTGGTGTCGTCTCTCCCTCTTCACCCCCTTTCTTTGTATCTAGCTCCTCGAGAAAGTTCCAGTCTCCAATTTTCAGCTGTGCCGTATGCTTCAGTATTTTCCTGTATTTCTGTACAAGGCCTTCACACAGAACAAGGCACATTCCTCCCCTGATCCTGTTTGTCTTTACTCGTTCCATGTCACGGTGGCCTGATATCTCTTCCTCCTCGCTCCCTTCACCGTCTATGCAAACTGGGGAATTTCTGATTATCAGTCTTATCTCCTCTGGGGAAGGAAGGTACTGGAGATGCTTCACCCTGTTGTACGCCTGAACCTCTTCTATGTATCTTTCAACCTCGTTTTCAGTCGGGATATACTTTCCTACTCCAAGCTCACGCCTAACTATATCTGCGATCAGGACGCTCATTGCCTGTGCAGTTCCACCCGCTCCCCTTATGGGACCAGCGTAAAGAACTGAAACATAGTCTGATCCATCGTGGTTCTTCTCCAGTGTTACCTTTGATATTCCTTCAAGAGGTGCAACTAGAATGCCTTCAGTAAGGACTGCCAAACCAACCCTTACTGCCTTTTCAAGTGCTAAAATTGTTCCTTTTTCCTTGTATTTAGAAGCTACTCTTCTTGAAATCTCAATAGATACTTCCTCACGGGTTAATGTCTTGCCGAGCTCCCTAATGTCTTCAGCCACACCGCTTATCCCTATGAGTTCTTCAATCCTGTCCGCCATGTCATTTGCCAATGGAATTTCAACTCTGTCCACAACATCTTTGCCCTGAGAGCGCACGCGAGTGGCGAGCTCATAGGCAGACCTAACGGACTCCTCTATACGCTGAGAATATTGGCGTTGCCTCTCGTCAGGGGCTATCATTTGAGGAGTTCCTGAAGGAGCAGTTTATCCATCAGAGACGCCTTGACTTGGAGCTTCTTTTCAAAATATGCAGTCATTGCGTCTGTTTCCTTATTCATTATTTTGTTGAATGTCTCGAAGGGGACCTGGATCTTTATGTCAGCTTCAATCTGGCCCTCGGAGACTGGTGAAATATGCCCATTGTCAAGTCTGAAGTTGTAGAACTTATCCTGGTCAAATTGTACCAGCACACTCTTAGATATGCTACTGAGCTTTTTCCTGTACTTCTCGTCAGCTTCTATTTTTCCGTTTACCTTGTCTACCAGACCATCAAGCACTTCTTTCACTTATTCCACCTACCTTTCTGAGTTTGTACTGCAGGGCATTCTCTACCAGATGCATGTGGACCTTGGACGGGGAAAGGGGTCTGGACTTGAATTCACTATGGTATTGTGTTGCAATTGCATTTTCCCTGTCACGAAACTCCAGTATCTCCATTCTAATGCCTTCTTCGTCCACGCCTGAGAAAATTGCACCTTTTTTCTCAAGGGCATCGATGTAATCAGGATTTACCTCAAATCTGTGCCTGTGTCTTTCCCAGATGGTGGCAGAGTTGTAAATTCTTCTCGCCAGTGTACTATCTTTCACTATCACTTTCTTTGAGCCAAGCCTCATAGTTCCACCCTTGTCAACTACGCTCTTCTGTTCTGGCAAAATGTCGATCACGGGATTCCTAGTGTTCGGATCAAATTCGGTGCTGTTTGCATCTCTGTGATTGAGTAGGTTGCGCGCCAGTTCTATGACAGCGACCTGGAAACCCAGACATATACCCAGAAATGGTATGTCATTCTCTCTGGAGAATTTTGCAGCCACTATCTTTCCCTCTACACCTCTATACCCGAAACCACCCGGTATGAGAATGCCGTCTACACCCTGGAGAGGATCCGTGCTGTCAAGCAAGCTGTCTGAGTCCACCCATCTAATATCCACAGCAATCCCAGTGTTTCCAGTGACATGCGAAAATGACTCCTTATGGCTGATGTATGCGTCCTGTAGTTCTGTATATTTTCCAACAGTCGCAATAGTTACCCTTTCTGAAGGATTTCGAATATTCTCTTTATATGAAGACCATGTCTCCTTGAACTTGTGTTCTTCAATGGAAAAGTGCTGTTTTATATATCCTATAATCCCCTGAGACTGCATTAATTCAGGGAGCAGGTAAACGTTAAGGACATCCACCACGCTCACTATGCCTTCTTCTGGAACATCTGTGAATAACGACAGCCTCCTCTTGGTATCATGTGCCAAAGTGCTCTTTGACCTGCAGAATAGTATGTCTGGTTGGATTCCAATTTCCCTCAGAGCCTTTACACTGTGCTGGGTTGGCTTGGTCTTCTGCTCCCCAGTAGCTCCCATCTCTGGAACCAATGTAACGTGGCCAAAGAGAACGGCATCGTCTCCTTCCTCTCTCTTGAGCTGCCTTAAAGCTTCTAGGAATGGCATGGATTCAATATCTCCAACTGTACCACCTACTTCTATCATAACGACGTCGGCATCTGCCTTGTTGGCAACATCCCTGATCCTTCGCTTTATTTCATTGGTTATATGTGGGATTATTTGAACCGTGCTTCCCAGGTATTCACCCCTTCTTTCTTTTTCAATTACTTCTCTGTAAACCTTGCCTGTGGTTATATTGCTGTTTCCGCTCAAGTTAACATCCAAGAATCTCTCGTAGTTGCCAAGATCCAGATCCACTTCGCTTCCATCGTCCAGAACAAAAACTTCGCCATGCTGATACGGGTTCATAGTACCCGCGTCATAATTGATGTAGGGGTCTATCTTGAGTGCTGTAACCTTCAGTCCGCTGTTCTTCAGCAGATGGGAAAGACTTGATGTTATTGTCCCTTTTCCCAGGCCTGAAAGAACTCCGCCTGTGATTACAATGTAATGCATTATTCCATAACAGTGGTAATTTTATTTTATTTTCGGTCAGGTGGAGCAGACCCCAGTGCAATCCTGATTGAGCAAATCTAAACGATCCCGAAACAATAGTTTCAGGCAGATGTAGGGCATGAGTTTCGGTTAGCCACTCGCATATGCTTTTTAAAACCCAAATAATGTTGATGCGATTTTGATTGGACATTAGATATGGAAAGGTTTGTTTCCTATACCTAGGACAGGACGATCCGAAAAAATCAACGATGAAAAAACTGGAAAGGTTAGGCTTGGGATTGCGAGTGGACAAAAGGAAATGCACAGGATCACTAATGCTTTCCCCCTATGCTGACAGGTACATAACTAAGACTGACTCGAAGATCTGCTCTAGAAGGGGACTATGTGTCATTGAAGGTTCCTGGAACAAAATCGAGTCAATACATGAAATAAGGGGCAAGGAAGAGAGAAAGCTCCCAGTTGTAGTTCCAGCAAACCCGGTAAATTATGGAAAACCGGGCAAGCTCTCTTCTGTGGAAGCCGCCGCCGCTGCTCTCTATATCATGGGCATAAGGCCTTTTGCAGAAGAAATCTTGTCGAAATTCAAGTGGGGGCCGGTTTTTATTGATATGAACAGAGAACTTCTAGACGAATATTCGGATTGCGTCACACAGAGTGATGTTCTTGACGTCCAGAGCTCCTATTTCTGAGGTATCTTTATCCAATTTTGCCCGTCAGTTCTGAAGGTGCCCTCGCAGTACTCATTCAATCTGTGTGCAATGAAATCCCTGAAATAGTTCGGGATTGACTGAAGCAATTCTCTCTCCCATGGAAGTATGTGAATTCCCCGTACATGGCCATATTCTCTCCCACTTTCCTGAATTCCCCAGAGTTTATCCTTGAGATACGATAGCTCATCTGGGTCTATGCGCATCCTAGATTCGAGCACATTTTCTTTAAGGTTGTCCATGGATGCCTTGTTGTAATTGATATCGAATGGGTTGCCCCCGCCTGCTAGTACGAACATCATTATGCCTAGGCATTTGGTGCAGTTGCCGCAGGGTTTCACCGTCCCTTCCTCTGTCCTGCAGGAATGGCACGATCTCTGCTGAAGGAAGAAATCTCTGTATCGTTTCAGCAATATCTCCTCCACCATTATACCTGAAATGGGGTACACTGAGGACCAAAGCCTTGAAGAAATTCCCTTTTGCTTGAGGTAAGCGGACATTGTATCCATAAAGACATGGCTCTGGTCATAGATTCCATAGTAATGTTTCATCCCTTGGTAGTCAGGCATATCCCTGGGGTCATCAAACTCATTTCCCATCAGTATGTTTCCTATTCCCTCCTTTATGACTATTGGAAGCGCAGCAAAGATGTAAACTGGAAAGATGAAGAGTTGAACCGGATAGGTATCTGCGCGTTTCCGCACTACAGCGGAATCCAGTACTGGCAGCTTTTGCAGCATGAATCTGTAGAACCTGTCCACGTTTGACCATACCCTTACTACCTTGCTGAAATGATCCTTGAAATAGTCATAAGAGGTCTTTGCTGTCCTCCAGTGACCACCAGATTCGTTGAAGAAATATGCAGTAACATCGTTAACCATATCATTAAGCATTGCGAACGTAAGAAGACTCTCTTTACCTCCTGAAGAAAGCACGAGAGATGAGTCAGAAATCTTTTCCCTCCAGGGGAAATCTTTGATTGTGGCCTCAGCATCAAGTTCTGTGCGGCCATCGGCCGAGTCCATGTTTATTTCTTCATTCGTTGGAAGGTACTCTTTCTTGAAGAAATCGTACCTGCGCCTGCAAATCTTGTTTATAAATACCTCTCTGGCGTTTATTTTCATGAATTCAGAAATTATCCCTAGATCGGTTTCAGATAAAGGATAATCCAAGCGGAGTTTCTTCGAAAAGAATGTGAAGTTAATCACAGGCATGGTCAGCATTAGCCCAGCCAGATTCATGCTGACATCCACAGGTATTCCATAAGTGAAAATAAGGCGAAATGTTGAGGATGAGCCATTCTCATCCTCTATCACAATATCTCCTGAGACGCGTTTCCTCTCGATGCTCAAATTCCCTACTGAAATGGATTTGAAACAGGCCACTCTGTCCGCATATGACTCTTGGGCCATGTTGATCATTGAAGATTCATTATAGATAGCTCTTTTGTTACTTCGCTAAGTTGCCCAAGCGGATCAAACACTGGTATCCCAAACCTGTGCTGGAGAGAGAGAATCTCGCTGTGAACCTGTTCACTGGTCATATTCTCGGTGTTTAGTGATATTGCGATGACCTTCCTGTCCGATAGAGCTTCGAGTATCTTGATGTACTTCTCCAGATCCGGTATCTTGAATTTCTCAAATCCGTCGAAGTACTTCCTTGCTGGTGCATGCTGAAGTATGATTCCATCGGGCCGACAAGCTCCTATGATTTCGAAGCTCCCCGGATATGCAGGGTGAAGGACTGAACCCTGACCTTCGATGAATATGTACTCGGGCTTCTCGTTCACCCACGCCTGGTATGTCATTTCTTCCAGGCCACCAGGTATGAAGTCATTTATCATTGAATCCACGACGACTGTGTACTTGAATCCCTGCATCCAGGAGGTCTGCCCTGTTCCAATCATTACTGCACGGTGCCCCGCCCTGTTCATCTCATTGGTCAGAAACACAGCTGTTGTTCTCTTACCAATTGCGCTGTCAGTCCCAAGCACGGCGATTTTACGAGCCCTTACCTCTTCAATCTTCCCAGTGAATTGTGGCTTAACATCCCTGAACATTTTTCTTACATCTATAATTTCCGAGCCAGACTTACTTGCAATTTCCCTAAATTCAGGATCGTCACTTATAAATTCATGCAATCCACTTACTACCGCGAGGCCCCTCTTCAGTGCATCTGCAATGAATTTCCGGTACAACTCCGGTATGAATCCACCATCAGTCGCCACTCCTACAATAAGGGTATCTGCGCCTAGTGAAATCCCCTCTTCCACATTGGTGACTACGGTAATACCATTTGGTTTTCCCATTAATACCATGCCAGAGTCCCTTCCTGCATACCTGGAATCTATAACCGAGGTTATCCTGAATCTGCTGCTGTATCTGATAAGGCCATTGGCTGTCTTGCCATAAGTATCACCAAAAACGCCCTCGGCAAGAATTACCGCGTTGTACGTATAAGATTCCTCCCTGTGATGACAGCAACTACCTCGTTGTTGCTGCAGCATTGGCTCAGAGCTTTGTGAGCAGCCGCAAGAACTGAGGCTGAGGCCGGGAGCATTGATAAGTTTTCCAGCTCTTCTGCGATCCTTGAGTACCTTAGCATCTCAAGATCGCTTACGTATAAGGCGAGACCTTTCGTGCTTCGTATGGCATCCAGAGCCTTCTGACCGTCAAGGGACCTGTAAGCTATGAGGGGCTCATTGACTTCAGTTTCATTGATCGTTGCAGGATCCAGCTCCCCTAGATTTGCAAATCCTCTTACCCAGGAATCCACAATTGGATTGCCGTCAGAAGTGCTTGCGCCTATCATTCTTGGAATGGTCTTTACTACGCCTCTCTGCTTCAGGTTTCTGAATCCTTCGTAAATTCCAGCGAGTGTGGTTCCGTTTCCAAGGGGCACTGCAAGGTATTCAGGGGCATGTCCCAATTGAGCTGCAATTTCGTAAGCGATCGTTCCATACCCTTCAACATCAATGAGCGAGTTGGCTGAACCTGGGTTTGAGTCATACCAGCCCTCCTGTTCGGCCATGCCTGAGAGTGTTTCCACCGTATCCTCGTACTTACCTGCCATCTGAATTACCTCAGCACCTCTTGCCCTCATCTCATCCAACCTAGAATTGGAGTAATGCACAGGGATCCCTATGATGCTCCTGATTCCATATAATCCAGCAAAATGTGCAATCGATGCTCCATAGTTGCCACAAGTAGCTACAGAAATTGCTCCAAAACCTTTGGAAATAGCATTTCTTACATGAAGTCTTGAAATCCTGTCTTTCTGAGTCCCTGTTATGTTTGCTCCTTCAAACTTGATAAAAAGATTCTCAAGATGGAGTTTTTTCCCAAGCCTTACTGCCTTGAAGAAAGGCGTACCGCCTGGAGGTTCTTCTTCGCTTATGACTTCTTCCATTTATTTTTCACCAGTCGAACTGGCAATTAACAAATAATTATCATGTATTTAAACGTTAATTCCGATTATTCTCTTTTTCCTTCGCTTGCAAACCTGCTTTTATGGCGGCTGGGAAAAAATCTAGAATTAAACATAATTTATTGAATATTATTTTATATTTATAATTTAATCAATTCTAAGTTTTGATCGTCGCAAAGTTCCCTAATTATTACCCTCACTAGACCCCTGCAACCTTTTCGATCCATGATGAAGCCGCGACAATTTGGAGTCTTGGTTACTGCTTCCTGCACCTGCTTAGCTGTAATGGATTCTTGCGGGTGTTTTGAAATCAAATGCCCAACATTTACTTCGTTCTCAGTAACATATCTGGTCACCTTAGGCATGTAGTGCCCACCGCCTGCACCCACGAAATTAGGCGCATTCTGGTTTTCCTCTGCGAATACTGCTTCTCTTACTGCCTCCAGAGCATCCACGTTCCCCCACTCTTTTTCTGTTGTCCCAATTTCCAAGTAGTAGTTAGGAATCTCAAGGTAAGGGCCGTGGTGGGTAGCTTCTAACGTGATCTCGAATCCATTTCCATTGTATGAAGATATGAGTGTTTTTAATGCACTGGTCATCCTCGCTGGACTGCTCAAAGAGAGTGCCCTTTCTCTCCCGCCTAGCATTGCTGCTTGAAAATTTCCAGTTGGATGCGCTGTTAGAGATTTTATCTGAGCCTTGGAAGAGTGACTTGAAAGGAAGGTAACATCAGATATGTCCGCGGTCAGCCCTTTTTCTCCCTCCGGAAGAGTGTCATAGTTCAAGTGGCTCTTCTCGATGAATCTAAGACTGTAATCCCCTTGCTGATAGGTATCTTTATCCACCTCACCGAATGAGACATTTTCGAGAAGGTAGTTAGCCATGGACATGCTTGCCCTGTCAGCCCTTGAAGCTATGATGAGGTGCATTCATCACCACATCCCATTATGATAGACAAAACATTGCACTGCCCGTTTCAGAAGTCAATAAGTCTCAACCATATCGTGGTAAAGCCTGTCTGCCTTAGTGTGGATGGTCTCTTTTTCTTTGAGTACGGTGTCTAGAATCTTCCTGAGTTGTTCACTCTTTATCTCCTTCAGCGATTCCCTGAAATAATCCAAGTCAGCCTGTTCCTTCTTCGAAATGTAAAGGAGAACATTCTGCAGACTGTCTTCGTCGACGTCCTCAATCTCACTCAGATGTTCTGTGGCGTGTATATGCAGTATCTCTTCTTCAGGGTACCCGAACTCGTCGTCAACCTTCCTCTCGAGGATCTTAGTAAGTTTATCCCTTATTCTCTGCCTAGCATCCGCGAAGGATGAGAGGAACCATTTGATATTGCTTTTTGCAGCTTCCTTAGCAACTTTTCCGTATTCCAGGAATGCTTCATCCTCTCTTTCGATGAGCTCCTTTAGGATATCCTCAGCTGCAGCTGTCGCAGGCATTATGATGATTCATGGCGTATTGTTATTTAACATTCATGAATTTAAATATAGTCAGCAAGCTTATTTTTGCGATGTCCTGAGATGTTGCTCTTTCGGCGCTCTAATGCAAGAATTAAACTCTAAGAAGCCCGGAGTAAACATTTTAACACGGAGCCTAATAACCACTGGAATGGACCTTAACATTCCAGAAATGGAGAAGAAATGGAAGAGATTCTGGGATGAATCTGATCTATACGCCTTCAACTATAGGGGCGGAGAGAGGTCTGATTACTTCGTCATAGACACTCCTCCACCTACAATTTCTGGCAAAATGCATATGGGACATGCTTTTTCCTACCCACACCAAGACTTTATTGCCAGATACAAACGAATGAAGGGCTTCGCAGTCTTTTATCCATGGGGATTTGACGACAATGGACTCCCCACAGAGAGGTATGCTGAAAAGGTTCTTGGTGTCAGGGCTGAAAGCATGCCACTTGAGGAATTCATCAAGGCCTGCCAGGAAACAGCAGACAAGTCTGAGGCAGAACTGCTCAAGACCTGGTTCGATATCGGCCTCAGTGCTGATTCCAAGCATACTTACAGGACTGTATCGGAAGAGTCCAGAAAGATTTCTCAAACAATGTTCATAGATCTCCTTGAAAAAAAACGCGCATACAGGGAGGAGGCACCGACCATAAGATGCCCGGTATGCCATACAGCTATTTCTCAGATTGAGATGAAGGATGTTGAGCAGAAGACGGACTTCGTCTACCTTGATTTTACTGTTGAAGGCAATAGTGATGTGCAGATAGCAACAACCAGGCCAGAGCTACTGGGTGCGTGCGTGGCAGTAGGAGTCAACCCTAAGGACGACAGATATGCTGATCTGATTGGAAAAGAAGCCATTGTACCTGTATATGGATTCAAGGTCAAGATCATTTCAGATGAGCTCGTTGATCCAGAGAAAGGCACAGGTGCCGAAATGATTTGCACTTTCGGAGACCAGAATGACCTGGAGCTGTGGAAAAAACATTCTCTAGAACTGCGTGTTCTGATCGAGAACAATGGGAAGATGAATTCCCTGGCTGGCCCTCTGGAAGGGAAAACAGTACAAGAAGCAAGAAGCCTCATGAAAAAGATCCTCTCTGAAAAGGGGCTCATAAAGAAGTCTGAGAAAATTAGGCATTCTGTCAATACTCACGAGAGGTGCGGCACACCTGTGGAAATCGGCATAAGCAAGCAGTGGTTCATAAAGTACTTGGATCTGAAGGAGAACTTCATGGATAATGGCTCCAAAGTTGAGTGGCTTCCTCCTTACATGAAAACAAGGTATGATAACTGGGTTCTAGGCTTGAAGTGGGACTGGTGTATTTCCAGGCAAAGATTCTATGGTGTCCCATTCCCTGTGTGGTACTGCAATAGTTGCGGCAATATGGTGATTGCTTCTCTTGAAGAGCTCCCAGTAGACCCAAGACTTGAGAAGAAGGGGAGAAGATGTGCGAATTGCAGCTCTGAGGATCTTGTTCCGGATAACGATATAATGGATACCTGGGCTACATCCTCACTTTCACCGAGGTTAGCCCTGGACCGATACGGGCTTCTCGACAAGTTATATCCTGCTGACGTTCGATTCCAGGGTCATGACATAATATCATTTTGGGCTTTCACCACAATAGCCCGCTCAGAGATACACGACAAACTTGTTCCCTGGAAGAGCATCTTCATCAGTGGGAATGTTTATGATCCCTACGGCGCAAAAATGAGCAAGAGCAAGGGAAATGTGGTCGAGCCCTCAACTATAATAGATGACTTTGGGGCAGATGCACTTAGGTACTGGGCGTCTACAACAGTACCAGGCGAGGATATAAAGACAAAGGAACAGGATTTTGTAAGGGGAAGAAGGACCGTAATCAAGCTATACAATGTTGCCAAGCTGCTTGGAATCCTTTCCGAAAAGCATGCAGATAACTCATATTCGGAACCAGCGGAAAACAGTGTTAACAGGTGGATTCTGGCAAAACTGGAACACACCAAGAGGGAAGTGACAGAGAACTTCGACTCATTCGCTGTGTCAAAGGCAAGGGCAGCCTTGGACAATTTCTTCTGGAACACTCTATGCGACAACTACCTGGAAATGATCAAGGGAATACTCTCTGTGGAGAATGATCAAGTAAGGAGAGAAACTCTCGCAACCGCCCACTCTGTCTTCAGAGACGTTCTCATACTCTATGCCCCAGTAATGCCATTCATAACAGAAGAAGCATACAGCATGCTCAATTTTGACAACAGCTGTAAAAGCATCCACCTCGAAAGGTGGCCTGAGTTCGATGATTCCTTACTGTACAAGGCTGAAGAGAATGACATGGACTATGTAATCAGGGTGATTTCTGAAATAAGGAGGCTCAAGACGGAGATGAAGATGTCCATGGGAGCAGCACTTGAAAAAATAAGAATATCAGGTAGAAAGAGTATCTTGGATGCGCACAGTGACGTAATTAAGAGCATGATGAGAGTGGAAAATGTGGTTACAGAAGACTCAGAGGAAGTCGAAGTGCAAATCTAAACCTCTATGCGAAGATGTCTTAAGGAACAAATATAATATCAAAGTGCATCTGTGGTCCAAATGTTGAGGGCAAGCCCGAGGAGGCTGAAGAGGATAGGCTTTGTAATGTTGACTGCCTCCGTGGTCCTGCTTGCCACATCTGTCTATCTCCTGAGCACAGGAACCAGCCATTACAGCACAAATGTGATGCCTGGAAATAAGACATCTTTCAGCAAGCCATCTGTTGGTAGCGGCGACGATCTCACTTACAAGGTTGTTTTCTATCAAAGTGTTGATCTGGCTGTCAGCCTCGCGCAACAGGGCGGCACAACACTGTCAACACAAACTTTCAGCAAGCTTCCCAGTGGTAAGGAGACTTTTTCGGCGCCGAGTGCTGGAGATTACACTCTGCAAGTATGGAACCATGGGGACTATGCTGTTAACCTCTCTCTCACTTACAACAATTCTGTGCATAGCAATGTGGTTATCAACTCAGACCAAAGCAGGAGCTTTTCAGCACCAAATGTTACCAATCACTCTTCTCTCTCTTATTCCATTTCCCTAAATGAGGTCACAAACCTTACTGCCGAACTCGTTTCACCTCAGGGGACTTCTTACGCACCGAGCTCTATGAACGGCCCATTGTCTGGCTCAGGCACGGTGATTACTCCAAGGGCAGGGAACTGGTCAATGCAGTTGAATAACAACGGAGATCTGCCCGTAAATGTCACGGTAAGCATTGGCGACATTGGTATGGGAACTTTGGGGATTATTGTGTTTGGATTCGTACTGCTCCCCACTGGAATAGCTTTTCTGGCCATGTATGTTGCCGTTGCGAGAAGAGAAAAGAAAAGAAGGAGACTCAGGGAACTGTCAGAGTAGCCCTTAGACTCTGTCTAATTAGAGAATTGGGAGGTATCTGTTGATCTCCCACTCCGTGACCTGCGACCTGAATGCATCCCAGTCCCGTTGCTTCACGGTTATGAAACTGTTGAAAATATGCTCGCCGAGTATGTCTTTCATCAATTTGCTGTTCCTGAAATGGTGCAGGGCCTCGCCCAGACTCTCGGGCATTGAATCTATCTTGTGACTTTCCCTCTCTCGCGTGCTCATCCGGAATATATCCTTTTCAACTGGTTCTGGCGGTTCAATCTTGTGATCTATTCCATCCAGGCCCATTCCCAGCATGATAGCAAACTGAAGATATGGGTTCCCGGCTGAGTCAGGGCATCTAAGTTCCATCCTCTTCCTCATTCCTACTCCAGCTGGGACTCTAACCAGTGCAGTCCTGTTCTTGTTCGCCCAGGAAATGTAGACAGGTGCTTCATATCCGGGGATCAATCTCTTATATGAATTGACCCAGGAAGCAAGTATTGCTGAGCCCTGTGTAATGTTTGAAAGAATGCCACCAAGGTAGTGCATTCCCAGATCGCTGATTCCGTATTTTTGGCCTTCATCGTAGAATAGGTTAGTGGACTCGTCCCTGTTCATTATGCTCTGGTGCACATGCATTCCTGAGCCGTTCACGCCGTTGATCGGTTTTGGCATGAAAGTCGCGTACATTCCGTGCTTCTGTGCAACGTTTTTAATGATGTTCTTCAGCATGGCGACCCTGTCAGCCATTACTATTGCCTTTGCGTATCTCAGATCGATTTCGTGCTGCCCGTACGCAACCTCATGGTGGGCTGCCTCAGGCTGGTATCCCAGATCATGCAGCTGCATCAGAATGGATTGCCTGATTTCGTTTGCAGCATCCAGCGGAGTATTGTCGAAATAGCCCCCATAATCGCTAGGTATAGTTGTTGGGTTTCCCCTTTCATCTCTCTTGAATACGAAGAACTCAAACTCTGGACCCACGTAAAAGTCCATACCCTTTTTGTGAAGCTTTTCGACAACACTTTCTAGTACATATCTTGGGTCACCGTTGAATCTTGAACCGTCGGGATTTTGTATCCTACAAATGTACCTGGCCGTTTTGCTTATGCCATTACCATTCGGAAGAGTTGTGTACGTGGTTAGGTCAGGCATGGCCCTCATATCTGATTCTTCTATCTGAGCGTAACCTGCAACGGAGCTTCCATCAAAGACAACACCTTCAGAAAGGGCGCTTTCAAAGCGGTTCTTTGGAACAGTCACGGTTTTTACTGCCCCAAGAATGTCAGTAAATTGCAATTGTAAGAATCCTACACCATCTTTTTCCAGTTGTTTAAGCGCAGATGATACATCTTCATCCATGCAAGAGATGAGCGTCCGCAGAAATAAATAACTTTAGCTAGGCCCAGGATTCTTAAATGCTGTATAACACAGGGATGGTTATTCTGCATGAAAAATTTCACTTTTGTTTCATGAGGAGCTTTAGAACGTAAATTCTTTCACATAAACACATACATTACAGTATGCAAAAAAATCATTTATATAACCTAAGACATATTATTGAATAGCTATCTAAAATCGGCAAGAATTAGGAATAGGACAAGGGCTCATAGAATGAGTTCTACTTCAATAATTTGCACCTACATAATGTAGGTGTACTGCCTGTGTCACTATATAGAGTGCAGAATGCCTATCACGCAAGGGTCATAATCCTGCAATTTGTATAAGGTGTGATAGCTATGAAGGGAAAACTGAAAATGATAGAAGAGATCGAAATACCAAAGCAGAAACTGAAGTTTGTCATGAGTGGCGGCTCGTTCTGCGTAGATTAAATCTATTCTTTTTTTAATTAGAAATTCTGATTTTATTATTCTTCATTAAGACTTTCTTCAAATGTTTCTTTGAACTCATTCTTTGAAAGCCTCTTCCTAAGGAAATTAATCATCTGATCGAGTTCCTCTTTCTTGTAGCCGTATGTCTTCATTGTTTTTATGAAATAAGAGAATCCATCTGCTACACCCCTCCTGTTCCCCTTCACCAGGAAGTTCTTTTCCATCTTGTCCAGATGCTCTTTTGCTCTTTCGATGTCTTTCATGGCGAGGAAATATGAGGCAAGGAGGTCATTGCACACTCCAACTGAGTTTGTATCAAAATTCTTCCTGAAATATTCGTGTGCCTGTACTATATACTCATATGCATCTCCAGGCCTCTTGGTAAGAACATATATCCTGGCTATGTTTAGTCCTGACATGTGAAGTATTCGCTTGTTACCAACTTCCCTTGCTAGTTCATGCGCTTCAACTATGCTTTCAATTGCTTCATCAATCTTTCCGATACTGAGCAGAACAGTTGATTCGTTTACATAGCAGTATTGAAGCTTGTGCCTGTCATTGACAGATTCAAAATAATTTATAGCTTCATGATTCATCTTGAAGAAGACGTTGAGATCGCCCATGTTTGCATATGCAAAGGCCTCGTTGAGTTTAACCTGATTTATCCCTGCTTCGTCACCAATCTCCTTGAACAGCAGGTAAGATTTCTCAAAGTTCTCGATTGATTCCGTAAATTTCATCCTGTATCCGTAAACAGAACCTATCCCCAGATGCCCCTTTGCAACAGTTTCGAGATCATTGCACTGCCCCCCGTAATATACCGACTTTTCAAAGTGGTTCTGTGCAAAATCAAGATCCTGCCTGTAAAGGTTTATCGCTCCATAGACGTCATGGGCCCTTCCCAGGATCCTGAAATCATTCTTCTCGTTCCCAAGTGTTATTAGGTCTGAACCGAAGTCTATTGCCCTAGTATAGTTCCCAGACTTGAGGTAATATTCAGCAAGTTCCTGCATCACCTCTGATACATTGGGGCCCTCCAAGAGAAAGGCTTCGAGATACTTCTTTATGTGGCCAATGAGTTCACCAATACCTTCCTTCTGATCAACCTCTAGGCCCCTCTCAAAGACATCCAAGCCCAATTGGGTTGGCTTGAGTGAGATAACTTCCGACTCCTCGTAGGATATGTATATCCAGTCTAAGTCTCTTAGGAACTGTAAAATCGACATAGACTTGGACTCACCATAAGAATTAAAGCCAAGGCTGACGAGTTTTTCATATTCCTGTTTTGGGATAATGAGTCTGGCCAACTCAACTGTGCCAGCCGGGGCTGTAACATACATATGTAGGTAAAGTAAATGAGGTGGTAGTTTAAATGCTTAATCTCGATAGTGCGTATTTCGCAGTGCTGTAGCAGTCAGCTGCCAACAATTCTTCTTAGTACGTACTGAAGTATTCCGCCGTTTCTGAAGTACTCAACCTCTATCGGAGTGTCCAGCCTGATGTCCACCTTCACCGATCTCTCTTTTCCATCCTTTGAGGTGAAAATGAGTTCTGCCTCCGATCCTGGCTCTAGCTTGCCGGGAATTCTAACATTGTATGTGGAGTTCCAGTCCGAGTCTATCTTATCGAAACCCTGCCCTTCCTTGAACTGTAATGGCAATACTCCCATGCCTATGAGGTTGCTCCTGTGGATCCTTTCATAGCTCTTTGCGATAACTGCCTTGACGCCCAGTAGAAGCGTTCCCTTGGCAGCCCAGTCTCTTGAGCTGCCAGTTCCGTACTCGATTCCGGCGAACACCAAGAGAGGTGTTTGGTCCCTTTCATATTCCATTGCTGCATCATAGACGCTCGTTTCTTCTTTGTCAGGCAGGTGAAGAGTGTATCCGCCTTCCTTGTCTACCATCCTGTTCCTGATCCTGTTGTTTCCGAACGTTCCACGCATCATCACTTCGTGGTTCCCTCTTCTCGAGCCGAAGGAGTTAAAGTCTTTTGGTTCCACACCGTTGTCAATGAGGTACTTACCTGCAGGTGTAGCCTTAGATATGGAACCTGCGGGAGAGATGTGGTCGGTTGTAACCGAATCACCCAGGATCAGGAGAGGCCTGGCGTTTGAAATTTCTTTCATTTCAACGTACTTGTCTGGCGAAAAACCATCAAAGAACGGTGGGTTTCTAATGTAAGTGCTTGAATCATCCCAATCGTAGGTTATACCGCTTGGAGCCTTTAGCTCAGACCACTTGGAGTTGTAGCTATCAATATTGGCATACTTTTCCTTGTAAATCTTCACGTTAATGGATCTCCTGATCACTTCAGATATTTCCTCATCTGAGGGCCAGATATCCCTTAAATAAACATCATTCCCGTTCGTTCCTTTTCCCAGCGGGTCCTTTTCAAGGTCCTTCACAACTGTTCCGGCAATTGCAAAGGCTACCACCAAGGGAGGTGACATGAGGTAGTTGGCCCTTACGTTCCTGTGAATACGTGCCTCGAAATTCCTGTTTCCAGAAAGAACCGCAGATGTGCTGAGTCTGTTTTCAGTGATTGCCTTCTCTATATTTTCATCAAGTGGGCCGCTGTTTCCGATGCAAGTGGTGCATCCATAACCAACAAGGTAGAATCCGAGCTTGTCCAGATATTCTTGGAGACCACTTTTCTCCAAGTATTCTGTAACTACTCTTGAGCCTGGAGCCAGGCTTGTTTTAACTTTATCATTAACCTTTAGTCCTTTTTCTACTGCCTTTTTTGCAAGAAGACCGGCTGCCACCATTACCTGTGGGTTACTGGTATTCGTACAGCTCGTAATTGCAGCGATAACTACGTCCCCGTCAGAAAGATCTGATTCTTTGCCTTTTACACTAACAGGCACACTTTTGAGGGAAACTGTTGCGCTCCTGCTTCCATTGTCCATCATCTCATGCTGTTTTGAATCTTCCAGGAAATTCAGGAAGCTGTCACCAATTCTTGACATTTCTACCTTCTGGTTAGGGAGCTTAGGCCCGGCTACAGTAGGAGTCACTGTGGACAGATCAAGGTCTACAACCTGGCTGTAGTCAAGCTTTTCAGGGGATCCAAAAAGATCTTGCGCCTTCAGGTATTTCTCTATTAGTTCAACCTGCTCATCACTTCTACCTGTTGTTCGCAGGTACTTGAGAGTTTCGTCATCAACTGGAAATAGTGCCATGGTAGCCCCGTACTCGGGGCACATGTTGGAAAGCGTTGCCCTGTCAGGAAGCGGAAGGCTGGATACTCCATTACCATAAAACTCCACAAACTTCCCTACTACCTTGTTGCTCCTTAGAAGTTGAGTAAGTGTTAGGACCAGATCGGTTGCAGTTACGCCTGGATTTAGTTTACCGTGCAGATTGACGCCAACAACCTCAGGCGTTAGTATTGTCACAGGTTGGTCGAGCATTGCAGCTTCAGCTTCAATGCCGCCCACGCCCCAGCCCACGATTCCGAGTCCGTTTATCATGGTAGTATGCGAGTCTGTTCCAACAAGAGTGTCAGGAAATGCGAATGTCTTTCCTTCCTTTTCCGCTTCCATTACGACCTTGCCCAGATATTCAAGATTCACTTGATGCACTATGCCTACTGAAGGTGGTACAATCCTCAGGTTCTTGAATGAATTCTGCGCCCATTTCAAGAAAAGATACCTTTCCTTGTTCCTCTCAAACTCTCTTTCGGTGTTCAACTCCATTGAGGTAGCTGATCCGTAATAATCCACCTGTACCGAGTGATCTATTACAAGGTCTACTGGAACCTGTGGTTGAATTACTGATGGGTCCTTACCGAGTTTCTTAGCAGAATCCCTGAGGGCTGCCAGATCCACCACCGCAGGAACGCCTGTAAAATCTTGCATAACGACTCTGGAGACCTTGAATGGGATTTCCTGCTTCCCAGGGTCTTTCGAGTTCCATTTTAGCAAATTAAGTACGTCCTTTTCTCGAACTGCTTTGCCGTCCAGATTCCTTATCAGGGATTCAAGGACAATCCTGATAGACCTTGGAAGTCTTGAAATATTGTAGCCCTTTTCTTCAAGCGCTGGCAATGAAAAATAATTATATTTCTTACCTGAAACATCAATTTGCTTGACAACTCTCAGATCCTCAGACATGGCTCCAAATCAGTCTTTAACTAATTAGTGTTTCGTAACTGCAAAACAGAGCCTAACCGCTTGTTTTTCTAACAAGAAATCGCACATTCACCAGGCATTGTCGAATTAGTTCTGGAACCGTTTCAGAGTAGGTGGTTTGAAAGAAGATTCTGACTGCATGTCGCTTAGATAAAATTATTGAAGTGCATATCAAAATAAAGGTAGGAAAATCTGATATTTTTAAGAAATGCAATTGTACGGAATATTTAGACCTCAACGTTTTGAGGTATACTTTAGATCACTTAGTTGATTATATAGACCCTTGTTATAGCATATCAATGGCTCCAGACTCAAATCTGAGACCTATTCACTATTCAACAAGTTATTGCCCATGGTCTGAGAATCAAAGATTGGGAGCCCTAGCCAAAGAAGAAAGACGCTTTGTAAATGAGGTGATGAATCTTTGAAATTTGTTTTGTTTTATTCTGGAGAAATCCCTGTGAACAAGAGGGAAGAAGTTGGGAATGCATGGGCCGATTGGAAAATGAATAGGGTTCTTGGATTCGAAGTGCAAAATGGACTGACAGTAACTAAAGATCAAGTAGAAAAGAGTAAACTAGACCTTGTGGGCCTGGATATTATTGAGGCTGACTCATCCGAGGAAGCAGAGGAAATAGCCAAGAAATGCCCTGGATTACCACATGGTCTGAGTGTCCACGTTTGGAAAGAATTGGAGGAGTAGATGAGGAGAAATCCCGCCAAACCGGAAGCTAAAAGGAGGTGCCATTGTGCCAGTTAAGATTTTAATTGATCCACAAGCAGATCAAGTACCGGAGAATTCGATTCGAGCTGATCTGGCATGGCAGCTCTTCCTTCCTGACTTAGTAGGAGACGTTCCAGGAGAATGGAGAAGGCCAGACGAGACTTTCAAGAATTGGCTCTGGCATGAGCTTTCGAACAGGATTGGGGCCCTTACAATTGGACCGGAAGAGGAGGTTACCATAGTCTCTCCAATACTTAAGCCGTCTGGAAGAGAATTCTTGATCAGGACATGCTCATTCTGGACGGATGCTGTCTTTATCTCAGAGAGAGGGGAAACTCAATCAAACACTGATATGAATTATGAAAACTTGTGGATTCCACCGATAGTAAATGTTCTTGATGTGCCGGGAAAAAGTGAGGCACTCCGGAAACTCAAGGAGGGAGAAGATGAATTCTATCATTTACATCTCTCACCATTGCTGGGAGCCGGAAAATTGAACATCAGAACCTATAGAATTCAGAGCGGTGATGCCTGGGCAAGACATCATAGCCACTCTTCCAGAGAGGAGCTCTATTATGTATTGAGGGGAAAAGGGACCGTCCGGATCAACGGGAAGAATGTATTTGTAACTGAGGGAGACTTGATTTCGAAGCCCATCGGGCCAGACATTTCAACTAATTTTGTTGCCGACAAGGGAGAGTCATTAACCGTGTTAGATATCGAAGTTCACCTGGACAAAGAGAAAAATGCAAAAGACTTGAACTTAAATCCAGACCACGGAGAGATCAATCTCTATGGTGAAGGTTGGGGAGCAACAATCCCTGTGGAGTCCATATTACCCTTAGATGATGTTAGGGGGCACTATGGTGCTGGCTATCTGAGGCATGCTGATGGAACATGGGAACCAAAAGATATACCGGGCTTTGAAAAGCGAGAGAAAAAGGAAACCTCCTGAGTTGATTTCTCTTTTCCCTATTCTTTCCTGTTTAAAGTTGTATTTGTGCTGCGCCCAACGAAAGCCACAAGATTGGGGACTAATTAAAAACAGCACCGGAAATTTGATTGGAGAGGATGGAATCTGGCACAGTTTTACGATATAAATACATGTGAAAAATTTTTTCCGAAATGGTTAATTATGAGTCACTTTATAGTCAATGTACGGGAGACTGAACTGCCCATAGTGTCTCTATAACAACCGATGGCTAATAGAGGTCCGCATAAGTTCCGTAATGAGGGGGGACAAGTCGTATGCGTATATGCAATTCTCATGCGTTAGTACTTGAGGCTAACAAGTTCAGAACCAGAGGTGAGCACTATGAGTGTAGACTATAGTACTGCTTTCCAGAGTATCGAGATCAAACTGAAGTTGTGCGAGTACTGCGTAAAAGTCAGAGGTATTGAAAAGGCGATCGAAGAACAGGCTCAAGTATGCAGCAAGTGCAAGACCCCGCTTGTTGGGACAATTGTACATTTCCAGACGTGCCTGAGTCCTGATGATTGCAAGTATGAGCATATGCATGAGGCGTGCTATAACAATGTAGTCCTGGAACTACTATATTGATGCAGTGGTTCCATTTTTTTCTTTCAACTCTCACCTTCCAATTTGTTGAAGCTAAAATATCACGATAACTCAGAATTGTTACTTAGATAGGTAAATTGCAACTTTTCTTTGAAAGAGCAAGCTTTCCGCTTTGATCCTATTGGCGCGTTTGAGAATATTCTGTGAAGGCGGCGACTGCTGTTTGTAAATTTGACAATGTTATTAATTAAGAATATTATGTTGAAATCATGAATTCTGAGATAAGCGATGTTGAAATTCTTGAGTTGGGCGTGACTGGAAAGGAGGTCTCTTCCCCATGGAGCTCGACCATACTCCTGGTGAAACTCACTACAAAGGACGGAACAGTGGGCTACGGAGAAGCGCCAACCACGCTTATGACACTTCCCGTTATGGAAAGCATGCGTGAAGTGGAGAGGATCTTCAAAGGAGCCAATGCTTTCAACGTGGAGAAGAATATTAGAGACTTTTACAGAAACTCATTCTATCTTTCCAGATCTATGGAAGCAACCTCAGCACTCAGTGCATTCGAGATTGCAAGTTGGGACCTAATAGGAAGGGAGGTGGGTGCTCCCGTTTACGATCTACTTGGAGGCACTTTTAACACCAAGATCAGGGCATACGCCAACGGCTGGTATGACCAGTGCGTTACTGCGGATGATTTCCTCAAGAAGGCAAAGGAAGTCGTGAAAATGGGATTTACTGCCATGAAATTTGACCCCTTTGGTGAACATTATGACACTATCACAAAAGAAGGGCTTGAAAATGCAAAGGACATTGTTGGTACTCTCAGATCAGAGCTGGGAGAAAAAGTGGATCTTCTTATTGAATTCCATGGAAGATTTTCTACACCTGCTGCGATCAAAGCGGGAATGGCCCTGGACGAATTCGAGCCTTTGTTCATGGAGGAACCTGTCCATCCAGAGCTGGAGTCGGGCCTATCTGAATTCAAAAAATATGTTATGACGCCCCTTGCCCTGGGAGAGAGGGTCCTGAACAAGAGAGACTTCGCCAGACTCATATCTCAGGGGCTTGTGGATACTATACAGCCAGACCTCACAAATTCCCTCGGCATCCTGGAAGCAAAAAAGACCGCAGCCATCGCTGATGCCTTTGGCGTGCCAGTGGCTTTCCACAATGCTTTCGGACCTGTGCAGACCGCAGCATCCTTAAATGTTGATGCAACCCTTACAAACTTCCTGATTCAGGAGAGCTTCGAAAAGTTCTGGCCAGACTGGAAACAGAACTTAGTGAAATCTGGTTATGAATTGAAGAACGGTTACTTCCACCTTTCAGGTAAACCCGGCCTTGGAATAGAAGTGGATGAAAAACTGCAGGAAGAGCACAAAGTTCAAGGCATGGAACCATTTGATCCGAAGGAGCCGCCCTGGGTAGTATCAGGTACCTTCGCGGTCGGAGACAGGAAAAAGTGAGAACTGACAAGGATATTGAAAAGATTTCAAAGCTAATTAAAGACCTTGAGCAACAGAGCAGAAAGATAGATGAGCTCATTGAGAAGGTCGGAAAGAAGAAGGAAGAGTTGAACTCCATTCTCAGTTCTTTCAATAAGTCTCAAGGAACTAAAGAGCCGGAGAAAGCAAAGAAGGAGCTCAAGGAAAAGGCAGCAAAGTTTCTTGCTGCCAGCAATGATGGGTCCAAGGCTTCCACCGGCAATTTCAAGCTTGACTCGCTCCTCTACGGAGGCTTTGCGGTACCAAGCAATATAGTCCTCAGGGGACCTCCCTTTAGTGGTAAATTCCTGATAGCCTACAATTTTGTTGCACAGTCAATCAAGGATGGCATTCCTGTGATTGTATTATCTGCGGACAAGGATATTGGGCAGATGAAGTCAATCCTGTCCAAGATAACGGATGGAATAGAGGGAGCTGAGGAATCAGGCCTTCTAAGATTCATTGATGCCTATTCCATTTCGATACAGACACCAGTCGGATCGAAATATGCCCTGCAAGTGGACCCCCATAATGTGAGTTCCTTCATAAAGAGTGTAGATGGATTGACTTCGGATGTTGTGAACAAATACAAAAAGTACAGATTTCTCTTTACCTCACTTACAACTTTTATTACACAATATGAAGAAAAGACATTCCTCCGGCTTCTCCAGCAGTTTTCTCAAAAGAGGAAGGCGGAAAGTGCATTATCAATCTATGTACTTGAGGATGGGCTCTTCGAAGAGCGGTTGTATGAAGCTGTAAGTTACATGATGGACGGCGAGATACAGTTAAGGAAGACTTTCACGGACTCTTATTTGAGAGTGGAGGGCTTGGGGAAGGCAAGGACCAGGGAATGGGTTGAAATGTACCCTGAGGAAACAGATTATGACCTTGGCTCGTTCACTTTGGAGAGAGTAAGATAAAGGCGCTTTGTGCAATACTGTATTGGCATAAGCCAGAATTTTTTGCCAAGACTGTGCGTGCATTCAAATTTTGGTGAGCGCAGGTTTGCAATACATGAAAAGAAAAAGTAAGCCAGCCTTCTTTCCTAACCGGCTTCAAGAAATTTTTGATCCTGTGACTTCAACCAGTTTGCGCAGGAGAAGGAGCTCTTGCGCGATCTTCGATCAAGAAGAATGCCACTGCAAGAAGAATCTCAGCTACTAGAATTAGCAGGAAACCTATCACAATTATGACTGTGATTGCTCCTATAAGGTATAGTAAACCTGCTGTTTCGAAGAGACTCACTTGAAGTCTTGTTCCCATGGTCGATAGACTTCTTCTCAGAAATAATGCTGATACTATAAGAAGGATCCAAGTTCCAGCTAGACCTGGAAGCACAAACGAGAAGAAAGTTAGCCACTGCCCCTGGCTGATATTAGCGGGCATGGAAAAAGTTCCACTCATGAACCCCCCCACTCCTAGGACGCTGAAAAACGCAGCCACGACGAATATGCCAATAACCACTACTGCGGCTATTGCAGTTACTACTGAAATCAGCATATTGTCGAATACGCTCCTATCTCCCAGGTGAAGCGAGATGCTCCTGACCGCTATCAGTACCAGTACAAAACCGACGATGGAGATTATCATGCCTACAGTAGGAATGGCTGAGAGCAATACGAGTAATGCTCCAATTCCACCCATGATTTTTGCTTCGCTTAGAGATGGCATTTCATGTCACCGTATATTATGCACCCAGAGGCTGTTATTTAACCTTATCACTTAACAGTGCGCCGTTAATGAAAATGGCATGAGCCACTCAGTCTGCCCGTCTTACATCATGGTATCAGTCAAGGCTGAATTCATCACCGTGGCAGTTGATTCATGACTGAGTTGTATTTCACACTTATCGATGCTCTCATGCATGGTATAAATATGAGTCTCCTAAGAACTTTGAAATTAACACAATAACTTTTTATCAATACCTTATCTCCAGAATATCCGAAGGGGCTGTGGGGTAGCTTGGTATCCTACGGGCTTTGGGAGCCTGAGACTCCGGTCCAAATCCGGGCAGCCCCATCTGATCTATTTTCGGATTCGTACATTGATACCAATTCCGTCATTTTTCCACCTCCCTGAAATACGTTGCTTCAGGAAGTAACCTCCATTTCCAGACAACTAAAGAAATTGTTTTTAGGTAGATAATTCATGTAGAGGTGTGTCAAGATATATCGTTGACTATGATGCCCAGGCTGATGCAGCTTATATAAAAATAAGTGGAAGCAGGGTTGAAGACTCAATAGAGGTGAATGAAGGGCTTATCATAGACGTTAACAAGAAAGGGCAACTCGTAGGATTAGAGATCTTGAACTTTTCAGATACCAAGCTGAATATCAGTGAATTATTGACCAGGCAGTTTGAAAACCTTGTTTCAGTGGTCAAATGATGGTTTTTATAAACATATGCTCATGTTCCAATAAACTGAGTCAGCGTAGAAATGACAAGATCAAAATCAGGAACGCTTCCTACCAGGCTTGGAATTTCTTTTTCCCATTGGGATCTCAAGCTGCTTACCCTTTCTAACAGAATGTCCCTGTTAAATTCCAGGAAGGAGAATTCAAGCTTTCTTGTTACCAGATGTGGATCAAGCTTCACATTTTTCTGACTCATGTAATACACATCGTACAAGTCTCTTGCCTTGGTTCGTGTCATCAGGGCCCTGATCTTTTCTGACAGAATCTCCCTCGGTTCCATAAAAATGACCAAGTATGGTTGGAGATCACTGTATAATGGAGTTACTATGCGATTTATCGGGGCGAGAAGAATCTCTTCTCTCAAGCTTATGTCAATTCGGATGGTTTGCCGTGAGAGTCGCCCATGAAACAAAGGTCCCTCTATCTTCAGCTTGTAGCTGATTGAAAAATTATTTTCGGACTTCGACACGGAACTTGGGTAGAACCTCCCCACTTCTTCCAGGCTCCGTTCAAGTTTCTCCCCGCTAAGATTTTCAGAGGCTGTGAAATCGAGATCCTCCGAGAACCTGTTCAGCCCAAAGCACTTTTGAAGGGCCGTACCCCCTTTGAATGTCAGTTCAGAACCTGTTCTAGAGAAAATTCTGGAAAGGACTATGTGCTGGAGATAATCCTTCTCTTTCTGGTAAAGATTGAAATCTATTGGTGTCTGGATAAGCTCCTCCCTATTCAGCATAAATTATCCTCCACTTCATGTTTTTAGATTTACCTTCT
>JBJKSA010000010.1:0-54280 GCA_046704405.1 Thermoplasmataceae archaeon
GCATTTGCCTTTCTGATTACCTTTGTAATGATAATGCCTGTATTGATACCAATAAACGTAATAGAAGTACTCTCCCTGAGCCTCCTCGTGGTTGCTTTAGGCGAAACAATGCTTGTTTACGGCATTAAAATAGTGCTACCCAATGATCCGATATGGCATCAGACTGGAATCAAGACCGAAATGCAGAGGAAAATAGATAGACTCTTCAAGTTGGCCGGTGCCGCCTCAGCTGCAATTGCCGTAGCATTATTCGCATCGGGGCTTTACAACCTGATACCAATATACTTTGTTATCCCCATTGTTGCGACACCACTGGCTTATCCAAGCTACGTAGGTTCAAAGTATGAGAGGAGAGTGTCCAAGCAAGACGACATGTTCGGGAGCTTCATCAGATCTCTTTCGGGATCAGCATCAGCGAGAGGGAACTTGCTCATAGACGCAATGAAGGCCATTATATTGCACGATTTTGGAATACTCACCAAGGATGTCAGGAATCTCTACAGGAGGCTCAAGTACAGGGTCAACAGCCTCAATGCGTGGAAGTTCTTCAGCGCAGATACAGGGTCACACTTAATCGAAGTTTTCTCAGGAACCTATGTAGAGAGCATTGAGCTGGGTGCAGATGCCGAAATGGCGGGTGAAATTGTTGCGACCAATTTTGACCGTGTTGTCAGGATGAGAAGGAGAAGGCATGCTGCTGCCCAGAGCTACGTTGGTGTGCTTTACGGCATAACAGGCGGCCTGGCCTTTGCACTGGGAATTTCCTTTGGTGTACTGAAGATAATTAATCAAATCTTTTCCACGTTCGACACTTCCACCCTCAGTGACTATGGAATATTTGTCGGGCAACCAGCTTCAGCAGTTTTCCTCATTGAGATATTCATCTCCATGATACTGTTTGTGCACTCTTTCATAGCTGGAACTGCGCTGAAGGTAGCTGACGGTGGCAAGATGATGCACGGCATTCACCACTCAATTGTAATGAGTTGGATAGTCTCCATCGTGATTTACGGAACACTCGTGATAACTGGCGCCATACTCTCAGGTGCACTCTGAACTGAATTCATAATAAAGATAAAATAGAGTCAAGAAACTACAGTAGGATGATTGACGCCTCCAGCGCCAAGAAGTCTCTCAAGAGGTTTGTGGATCTTGTTGAGTCCATAATGGAGTCCAAGGATCCCGAGCAGAGGGAGGATGCGCTATCCCGCCTGATCAAGTACTGCCAAGAAAATGGTGAGATGATCAGGGAGGCAGCCACAGAAGAAACATCCCAGCTCATATCTTACCTTATTGTTGATGTTTACAAGTCAGGATCTGAGAGGCTTGATGATCTCTTGGAGGTAGTCAAATCCGTTGACCCTGATAATCCTGCCGCGGGAGAGTATGAGATTGTCAGCCTCCTCGGAAAGAAGGACTATGATGGTGTTATAAATCTGGGAACATCGGACTCAAAATTTTCCAATTCGGAAATTGTTTTGGAGGCCCTAAATAAGGCAGCCAAGAAGACGAGAAATTATGGGCCTGTTGTAACATATCTCGCCCAGCGTGGCCTGTTTGAAAGGGATCTGTTCAAGGAGTATTGTGAACTGTCAGAAGACGATGAAACGAGCCGAACCATAATAGACTCATTCGAGAATTTGGGCAAGGATAAGGAGGCAATTGACTTTCTGGAATTGCTCACTGCTGTCAGCGGGAATCCACACTTCAGACTTGCACTTGCACGGCTCTATGCCAAAAGCGATGAAAAACAGCAACTGGAAGAAGTACTGGGAAAGATAGATCCGTCAAATGTAGAAAACAGGGACGATGCACTAGACATCTCAAAAATCTTCGAATCCATTTCAGATTACGGGAAAGCCCTCCTCTTCGCTAATTCTGGGCTATCATCAAACGCTGGGGACAGGGATCTTCTCCTCCAGAAGGCAAGGATGCTCATAATGCTCAGACGTGAGGGGCAGGCTGCTGAAACACTATCGGAACTTGTGGAGACATACCCGAAGGACGATGAGTCCATACGGCTCGCAGGGAGCATAAGTTACAAATCAGATCAATACAAGCAGACACTGAAATACATAGGCCTCCTGAAGGAAATGACAGAACTTGAGCTCTCTGACTACCTTATGCTCATAGATTCTGAGATTAAACTTTCATTATTTGACGAGGCCTCGGAGAATTTGTCCAGCGCAATGCAGAAATTCGGGGCTAGCCTTGATTTGCTCAGATACAAACTTAACCTTGAAACTACAATAAATGACAGAAATGAGTCATACAGCACTGCTCAAGAGATTCTCGCCCTAGATCCTAGGGATACACAGGCACTTTACATAAAGTTCAGGTACCTCTTCGACCAGGAAGAGTTCAAGGAGGTGGTCGACGGGCTTGAAGAGATTGAGGACCCTGAGACGAAGAAGGAGTTCCTAGATATCTATTCGACGAGCCTGATCTACTTGAACCGTTTCCAGAATTTCATAAACATTCTTCAAGATAATGAAGAGTTGGCTGAAAAAGGCTTTGTCCTGGACGCAGTCTATTACAGAGTAAGAGATGACGAGAAGATCCAGCAGCTCTTGGACAGCATGAAGAACATGAAGGCGCCCAAGGGGCACGCAATGCAGATAGTCATTAACAAACTCCTTGGGGTAAAGCCCCCCTATGAGGGCAGTGCTTCACAGCTTTGCATAACCAGCAGATCCTTTGCTCTTGGATACATTATTTGCACAGAGAATATTGACTTCAAGGAAAAAAAGAAGTCAGATGACGCCGAGGCAGTTTTGGCAAGCGCTTATTTCAAAGAGATTTCGGCAACCATTGATATTATAGAAAAAATATACTCAGGAGGCGAAAACCTCTCTAGTCTGTCTGATTCACCCAAGCTTCTCTACCCCTTAGTTGCTGCCCTCATTGACACAGGCAGGAATCAGGAGGCAAGGGATGTCCTTGACAGATCCTATGACAGCAGGTCTAATGACCCATTCTACTTTTACTACGATTCAATTCTTCAGCTGAGAAAGGGGAATAACGGTGCAGCAAAGAAGAGCTTAAAAAGGGCAACTTCAAGACTCTCCAACAATCAGTTTCTTACACTGGAGGCGGAAATTCTTCTCTCAGATGGGGATCTCGAGGACGTAAAGGAAGCGCTTGTCAAGTTGGCCGAAAATGGGCTTGTCAAGAACATAAACTTTGAAGAGATTTACAAATATGTTGCCACTGAGGGGAGCTACTCCCTTGGAAAGGGCCTAGTGGAGGCACTTGAAAAATACAGCGTGGACAACATCTGGCTCGACAGACTTCATAGGGATATACTCATAAACGAAGGGGATCTTGAGGGGGCGCTGGAATATTCCAGCCGTGTGGTGAACGCGAAGAAAAGAGTGTTCGACGACATTGGAAAGCAGGTATACCTCTTTGAAAAACTTGGAATGAATAAACAGAAACTTGCCTTCCTGCTTGAGTGCAGTGGCCCTAACGAAAGCTCCACTATTGACCTTTGGATTGGCGATTCCTATTATGAGAAGAAGGCCTTCCAGGATGCCCTTGAGTACTATAAGGCAGCACAGGCAAAGGGGGTGGACTCCTCAGTAATTGCTAACCTTCCTGACACCTTGATAGAGACAGAACACCTCGAAGAGGCTGCAAAGATCATTCATACCTTACAGGATCCAGGAATACTGAGAATAAAGCTATATTACGGGCAAGGAAACATAGAGGGCATAATTCACCTCCTCCAGTCACCGGAATTCATAAAAGAAGGTGAAGAGGAAAAGCTGACTTTCATAGCAGAAAAACTCTGGAAAAATAAGTTGATCAGGGAAGCTCTCGTCAACGCCTACAGAAGGGAAGGGTACCTCTTCCTCGGAAGACTCATTGCTGGAAAGATGATTGAGTCTGGAGACTTTCCCTCTGCGAAGGATATACTTGAGAACATGCTTAAGAATTACCCCAGCGACATCGACACCGTGGCCGCCCTGTCTGAGGTCTATGTGCATCTGGGAAGAATTACAGATTCAATAGAGCTTCTGCTCAACTCCTTAAAGCATTCCAAGAGTTTTGAACAGAGCATGCTGCTGGTAAACCACCTTATGAGAATATACTTTGAGGAGAGAGATTATGTGTCTCTGACAAAGTTTTACGAAACCAACACGAGCTTTGTTGATCCCACTTCGATCCAATATGTTATCAGGAGTTATGTTGCACAGGAGGAGTTCGACCACGCAGAGGACTTGCTTGGTAAATACGAAGGCTCACTGATAGACAGGGAACTCAACTCCGAAATGCTCGAGGAGATAAGGGCAAAGAGAGAGTTCAGTGAGATACTCATTTATGTGAGGAGGCTTCTGAAGCTTGAGTACAAGGCTGGGAAGACCTTCAGCATGAAGGAGGCACTTTACAAGGCAGAGATTCCTATAGAAAAGATAGACGCGGTGTACGATTTTCTGAAAAGTGAGCAGTATTATTCAGATGTAAACGAGGAAAAGTACGAAATTCTATCAAGGGACGTTTTCCAGGAAGTTGCGAAGAAGACAAGAGTGGAATCAATAAAGGACGTCAAGATAAATGTTATTTTCAATAATTTGCAGAGCAGGGACATTATAGTCGCGAAGAATCTCTACATCTACATCCACAGATGCCTCGAGATCTTAAGAGAGCCAAAGACCAAGGACGAAGTTTATACAAAACTCCTGAAAATCGCACTAAAAGATCATCTTAGGCCAGAGCCTCTAGCAGTTGCGGTGAACCTTAACATTGGAATTTCAGATGCACTTGAAGTAATATCGCTTATGAGATTCATGGACGATATGGACAAGAAGGGTGGACGTTGAATTGAGGCCTCTTCCCAGATACCTCACTGCCGAGGTCAAGGACATTCTGGTTGCCGTTGTTGTATTGACGGGGGCTTTCACAATAGCTCTCTCCAGGGGCAGATATCCTCCATTTGGCGGGTCACTTGCAATAATAGCATTGGTAAGCTTTGCTGGAGTCGTCACCGCTTTCCTTTTGCATGAGCTTGCCCATAGATTCATGGCAAGAAGCTATGGAGGAATTGCGTTCTTCAAGCTTTGGTTGCCCGGAATCATGATGGCATTGGTATTCTCCCTTATTGGGTTTATCATAGCTGCTCCAGGTGCAGTCAACATAGGTGGAATTTTTCGCAAGGATCAGATCGGCAGGACTGCTCTTGCAGGACCAGGCACCAACATAGCAATCGGTGTAGTTTTATTCGCAGTAATAGTTTTCATGCCTCCTTCATTCATTTCCTTTGAGCTTTACCAGGCGATTTTCTGGATATCTGCCATTAATCTCTGGTTTGGCATGTTTAATCTTATACCACTTCCACCGCTGGATGGTGAGAAGATTTATAGGTGGAGCGTCCCGATCTATGCTGCCGTTGTGGTATTGGCAGTTGGGATGAATATACTGAATGGAACTCTGTTAAATTTATAAGAAGGCTTCATAAGCAGCAGAACTTGAATCACGGTCTGGAGTCACGAAGAAGATTGTATTCTCCCCCACTTCAATCTTGTAGATAATGTTGAAATTTAATGTAGTACCTGCCTTTTCCCTTATGAAGAGATTCTGCGCTGATTTCAGGTATTCCCAAGCACCAGTGGAGGGTTTTACAATAAGACCCAGGTAAAGTGGAGTCTTCGATGCAATGAAACAGTTTTCGATCTCGGCAGTATTCTCCGATCGGTTACTGAAGTAGACGAAGTTGACTTTCATACCAATCACTGTTATATGCTCAACTAGAGTTTAATTCCTCTTCATTTACCTTACACTGTGATCGTGGAATATGTTCAAGATTCTTTCCAAAAAGCAGCTGTCCAAGAAATGTATATATATTCTCCTCCAATTCTGCGTTCACTGTTATTGTGCAGCGAGTTTGGCATAAATTGCACTGATAGCTGAATCAGATATCATGAGGAGACAAGATTAGGATGGAATACAAAGAAAATTGCACATCATGCGGAGTAGGCCTTATAGAGAACGGATACTCCATTTTCGACTGCCCCAATTGTGGGGAAGAAACAATTGGCCGTTGCAAGGACTGCAGGGAGCACTCCACGCAGTACACTTGCTCAAAATGCGAATTCACTGGGCCCTGAGGTAACTTGAATGGGTGACGTTGCAGTTATATTGAAAGTCCTTCCAGCCGATAACGAGCTTGATGTTGAACAGTTGAAGGATGCAGTTGAAGACGAGATCAAGAACGTCTGCAAGATTAACAAATCAGAGCTAGAGGAAATCGGGTTTGGGCTTAAGGCCATAAGGCTTGAGATAATTGTTCCAGATGAAGAGGGAAAGATTGACAAGGTCGAGACCAACATTGGCAGGGTTGCTGGAGTAGGCCAGGTTGATACTGAAGATGTAACGCTTCTCTGACATAACTTTTAAAGCCGCTGTAATTAACCAACGAGAAATGGGTCCTGATTCTTTCCTCTATGCAATTTACTATCTGTACATCATAATACTCATTCTTCTTACTCTGGGGCTTGTTGCAATAGGAATTCCACGCAGAATCACTGAGGAAAACGGAGACAGTTACACTCCAAGAACACTCGTTATGGTACCATGCAGAGGCTTGGACTATTCACTTGAGAAGAATCTTGAATCCATAACTAGACAGGATTACCCAGATTATGATGTGGTTGCTATTATAGACAGCAATGAAGATCCATGTGTCGGGATACTTCAGAAGCTCTCAATCCCTTATCTGATATCAACATTTGAATGCAAGGCATGCAGCGGGAAGACAAAGGCAATAAGCACAGCTATTGTTGCACGCCCGAATTACGAAGCATACATAATCTGCGATTCTGACATCAGGGTCAAGAAGGATTGGCTATCCAGCATAATCTCGCCGCTTGGAAATAACAACACCGGCCTTTCCACCACATTTCCGTACTTCAACCCTGTTGGCGGTTTTTGGTCCAAGATAAAATCAGTATGGGGTATCGTTGGCCAGGGCCTCATGGAATCCAACCTGACCAGATTTGGATGGGGAGGATCACTGGCTTTCAAGTCTGACCTTCTTGACGCAGATTCATTCAAGCTCTTCTCAGAATCGGTTTCAGATGATACTTCACTCTCTTCCATCTGCAAGTCAAAGGGTCTCCCAATAAGCTATTCCAGGAAAGCCCAGCCCCTCATAGATTCCCCGGATGATTTCAGCACATTTTTTGAATGGTCTAACCGTCAGACTGCATTATCCATATCCGCCTCAAGAAGCGTATACAGGTACGGCATTATCGTGTACGTTTCCATGATCATGGTGTTTCTTTCAGCCATAGTACTTACTGCATTTGACTCGGCGTACTTCCTCTTTCTCTTTGCCCCCCTTGCCCTCAGTGAGATTAACAACGTGAGAAGGTCAAACAAAGTATTCCCTTTACTCTTCCTCATCACTGTCATACTGCCATTCCTTTTCCTTTTGAATCTCCTACTCGCAGCCAGAATGGATCATATCACCTGGAGGGGACGAACTTACAAGCTGCAAAAGGAGAGGCAATAGATACTCCTTTTTTAGCTCGTAAGAGAACTATTAAAATATATTCCTAAGTTTAGGCGTTATGGTGTCTGTCGAGGGAAGAAAACCTCCAAGACTGTTCGGGACAAACGGCATTAGGGGATTTCCAAATCAAGACCTGAGCGCTGAATTTTGCGTAAAGGTTGGAAAGAGCATTGCAACATACTGCAAGGGCTCCACAATAGCTATGGGCAGAGATACTAGGTCAACCGGCGATTTTGTATTCTCTTCTGTGCTTGCAGGACTCCTTTCTATTGGCTCAAATGTGCTTGATCTTGGCGTACTTCCGACACCTGCGGTCCAGTACTACTGCAAGACGAAGAAAATCTTCGGAGTTGTGATAACAGCATCTCACAACCCGCCAGAGTTCAATGGAATCAAAAGTGTTGATAGCGACGGAACAGAACTTGATAGATCGGAGGAAGAGAAGATCGAGGAGATATTCCAAAAGGAGAACTTCAAACCAGTTGTCTGGAATTCCATCGGAAGAGTTAGGGGCCTGAACGATGCAATGAACCATTATGTTGACGGAATTCTAAGTCGCGTTGATGTAGACAATATAAGGAGAAAGGAATTTCGTGTACTCGTAGATGTAGGAAACGGTGCCTCATACCAAAGCACACCTTTTCTTTTGGAGAGTCTCAATTGTAAGGTCGTCTCACTAAATGCCAATCCGGACGGCAAGTTCACTTCCAGGAACTCAGAGCCAAAGCCAGCAAACCTGACAGACCTTATTTCACTGATGAAAACCGGTAATTTTAGCCTCGGAATTGCTCATGATGGTGACGCAGATAGAGCCGTTTTCATCGACGAAAAAGGAGAGTTCATTGATGGAGACAAGACACTGACCCTCGTCGTGGAAAACGTGGTCGGCAGGAATGACAAGGTTGTGACTCCTGTCAGCAGTTCTGACGCAATTGAAGAAATATGCAGAAAGAAAGGTGCAGAGCTCATAAGGACAAAAGTGGGAGCACCAATTGTCTCAAGAACCATGATTCAGGAGAAGGCCAAAATTGGGGGGGAGGAGAATGGAGGGGTCATATTCGGTGAACATCAATACTGCCGTGATGGTGCCATGACAGTAGCCCTAGTCCTCAATCTAATGGCCAAGACTGGCATGCCAATTTCGAGTTTAATTGCAAAGCTCCCAGCATATACAATCGTCAAGAAGGAGGCGCACCTTAGAATGGATTGGGGCAAACTCCTTAGTGCCTTATCGAACCGCAGGGAAGTTGACAAAGCCGACTTCACTGACGGCATCAAGATTCTGAGGGAAGACGGTTGGATTCTGATTCGCCCCTCGGGCACAGAACCGATTGTCAGGATATACGGACATTCACGAAGTCCAGAAATAGCTGAAAAGTACTCTGGCGAATTCGTTTCAATCGTGGCCGAAATTCAAGGTCATACCTGAGAAATTGAATCCCAGAATCTCTTAAGGGCAGTTATGTTTCCGCCAATTGCAAACCAGAGCAGGAGTATCACGGTTACTGTCAGCGTAAATCCAAGTATTGATACACTGCCCCTTATGAATATCTGCAGTAGTATTGCTGCGAGAATCATGACCAGCCTGTCAGCCCTTCCAAGTATACCGGAGTAGTTTCTCTTCAATCCCAGGGCCTGTGCCTGGGTCCCCATGTAGCTTGTGAGCATCACTCCAACTATTGCAAAAAGACCAACAGCAACGTTACCAAATGGGCTGAAAGTCATACCTACAAGAATGAATATATCTGCATATCTGTCCAGCACATGGTCGATGAGATCACCCTTCTTTGAGGCAATATTCTTCATACGTGCCACTTTACCGTCTACTGCGTCGAAGAGTGCTGAGAAGACAAGGGCTACAAAGGCTACAGCAAGCAATATTGGCGCACCTATGTAATACAGTATGCCTGTCAAAGCTGCCAAACCAGCTGAAATAAGAGATATAATATTAGGGCTGACAGATAGAAAATATCGTGAAATTGGCTCAAGTATGGAGTCAAATTTACTTCTATAACTGTCTAGCACCATTGAGGTCTAATAAGGCATTGGTTGATTATCTTTTTCTATCCTCTTCAATGATTCGCGAAATTTCTTCTGCAGTCTTTTCAGGCGACATCAGGGAAGTGCTCAAGGTGATAATCCTACCTGATGGTAATCGATCCAGGGCTTCGAAGTATATTTGACCTGAGAGCTGAGCTTCAACATTATCCTGAATCTTCTCCTTAGTGTAACCCCTTGAATTCAACCTCTGACGGAGAATATCCTCACTGGCTTCAAGAATAACAATCTTGCTGCACCTTAAAAGGTGAGCATAGTGCGACTCTATTGCGTCACATTCTTTTGTTTCCATTTTGGTGGCCAGACAATCAATGTCAACTTCGCCACCCGAGGAGCAACCGAGTTTAGATGCCTCATCATTGCCATCACAAATTCTGTACCCCATTCCTCGAAGTTTGATTCCAGTTGAACTCTTTCCGGTGCCCGGGACACCTGTGATACAGATCACTTGAAACCTCCAGGTATATTGGGGGCTAAGAAATCTGAAAAATAAGGTTCAAGTTTTACTGGCATGGAAAGATGTCTCCTTGCGCATACCGGCACTTCAAACCTGCCTGGTTTTAGTGACCTGACTTCCTCCGTGTACGCTGGTACTTTTCCCCTGGTCGTGCATTTGGGACATCTGAAATCGTTCTTACCGTGATTCTTCATCACTATGCCACATTCTTTGCACATCGGGGGTGTCTTTCTAAAATGTCGTGCGACCGTAATTACGTCCATCTTTTCCACTTTGAGTGTCCCTTCTGCAAATGAACCGTACACGGAAATCCTGTCACCTTTCCTAAGTTGCCTGAAGACCTTTCGAAATTCCTTAGTCGGCTCAAAGGCAGCAAGAGTGATACTGGAACCGTGCCAGTTGAGCTTTGTAAAGTAATGACCTCCGATGTTGGCTTGAGGGGTTTCAGAGATTTCTCCTTCAATGCAGAAAGAACCGCCATCCCAGAGTGCAGCTGAGTTCCTGATGATATGATCGTCAGTCCCCTGGTTTGTCTCAAAAATTAGAGACCTCGACCCTCTGATACCGAATTTCTCGGATAGATCTTGTTCTGCCACATATAGGTGATCAGAATACACAGATCTTATCCCGTACAGCACCGGGGTCCTGTTTGAAGGGAAAATAGCAGCATCTCTGTTTCTGCTGTCAATATTGTTGAAAGTATGAGGGTAATGTGCCTCTATTTCAGATGCAGCCTTAAGTTTCAAGTCAGCAGATATTGAGGAGGGCTTTGGATATTCATAGGCAAGAAGCTCGTAAGTTACCCTCTTCCTTGGCCAAGCCAATGCAGCAGATGCGCCAATAATGCCTCTGCCATTCTTAATCTCCTTATACTGGGCATTGGCCTTCCCGAGTATAACCCTAACCTCTTCTTTGCTTACCTCATTTGAAAGTGCAGTCTTGTAAAGGGGTGAGTTGAGTGGTGAGGAAACGACAACAATGCCTGGGTTAGTATTCTCTTCCTTCAACTGTGCGAAATCCGAGACAACCTCAGAGGCCAGATTCATGATCTCATCGGGAGATCCCGCCTCTTCCATCCCAGGATAGGAATAAACGGGTCTTTCATCTATCATGCCTATCTTTCTTGGTTCTCCTTTTCCTTTTCCAAGATTTAGAGCTATGGCCCCATTTCCACGTGTCTTGTACCCTATGTTGGGGTTGAGGCGAACAATCCTGGGATAGCCGATTAGCTGTAAATCCGTTCTCTTGATGATCTCAGTTGCAAGATATGTAGTGCACATGCCATGCGGAGAGTCGGTATCATCAAATGCCACATACATAGGTTAGGTGCCGAACCTCCTGTTCCTTGCCTGGTAAGCGGATATGGCCCTTAGGAAGTCTATCTTCCTCATGTCTGGAAAATTCACATCTGAAAAGTAGAGTTCAGAATATGCAGACTGCCAGAGCAGGAAATTTGATATCCGCTCTTCCCCACTTGTCCTTAGTATAAGATCAGGGTCTGGAAGTGAGCCGTCATATAGGAATTCCCTGAATTTTTCCTCGTTTATTTCCTCTGTTCCCAATTTCCCCTCCTTCACGAGTTGGGCTATGCTCCTTATGGCGTTTATGATCTCTCCTCTGCCGCTGTACCCAATTGCAAGGTTGAAACGGAACTTCTCATGCTCCTTAGTGATGCTTTCGGTCTTAGCAATGGTATCACGCAAGTATTGCGGGAGTTTGCTTACATCACCTATGACACTCACCTTAATCCTGTTCTTGTAAATCCTTTCGTCAGCAATAAGATCCAAAAAGGCGTCATTTATCATCCTGAAAAGGAATTGGACTTCTTTTTCATCTCTCTTGAAGTTTTCAGTAGAGAATGCGTATACTGTCACTATCTTTATGTTTAGGTCCATGCACCACTGCAGGACTTCCTCCAACTTGTCTTTCCCCCTGACATGGCCCTCGTTCTCAGATAGGCCTACCTCCTTTGCATATCTCCTGTTGCCGTCAGTTATAATTCCCAAGTGCCTTGGCAGCGGGCTTTTGATTATATCTTCCAAGAGCACCTTTTCGTATACCCCAGAAGCCAAATCGCCCAGCCTTTCGGTAATTCCCATTTGTCGAATTCATGAATAAAAATGAATATTTATAGGCATCACTGTTTTTTCGCTTCCAGCTACTCTTTCTCATTCAGGATTAGGATCTAATATTCCTTTCTGAGCTCAAGGGAGTACATGTATTCTCCCTTGGAATAGCCATGCACCTCCCTTTTTGATATCAAGGATAGCCCTTTGTCCTTAAGCATAATCATTCGGTCGGTGATCCCTTCAACTGTTGTGACTTCATAGAAATTAATGATTCCCCCTGGTTTAAGAGCGTTTATGGCTACTTCCAGGAAGGGGGCTGCGCCGTGTGGTAGGTTCATTATTATTCTGTCAGCGTCGTGATATCTGGCCGTCTCAGTCCCAGATTTGCCCAGAATTGGAATTACCTCCCCCTTGAGTTTATTCAATAAAACATTCTCCTTCAAGAGCTCAATTGCGTGTGGATTATGGTCAATGGCAACAATTTTGCACTTATGGTTTCGTGCGATGAGAATTGAGAAGGGGCCTATACCGGAAAACATATCAATTACGAAGTTGCCGTCGCTCACTTTATCCGAAACAAGCCTGCGTTCAGTTGCAAGGCGGGGAGAGAAATAGGCGTTTTCAACATCAACCTTCAATGTAATCCCGTTCTCCTTGTACTCAGTGATTTTATTGTCCTCACCTGAGACGAGCGATAGGTCGCGTTGCCGGTATTGGCCTGAAACACCGGAGTCCATGTAAACACTTCTTATGCCGGGTCTCTTTAGCAAGTTTTCCGCTAAGATTCTGATGCTTCTACTTGGAGTTCTCTTTATGAGGACTATGCTGCCTATGATATCGTAGCTACCCCTGATTCCCTGAGGGGGAGGTTTTCTGTTGCTCTTTTCGCCTTTGATGCTAACTACTTCCCCCAATCTCTCATTGATTTCCTTAAAATTATCTCTCAAGGGAAGGAGCAAGTAGCTGTTTTCCTTGATTATGTTGTACTGGTCATCAATAGCGTCAATTCTCCTAAGCTCCTTTATTGCTGACTGTCCGGAGAGCTTTGAGACCCTTAGATGTCTCTTCATTGCCTCGACCTGTTTAGTACAGCACCTGCGTACCTTATGGTATCCCTTGCAAGCTTGTCCGAAAATCCGAATATCACTGATATCTTATCAGCTGTGGCTGCAGCTACTGCGGAAATTGACTTGAAGCCGTTCTGGTACAGCCTCCTGGCCCTTACTCTACCTATTCCTGGTATGCTGGTAAGCTCAATTACGTCTTCTCTTACACCTTCCTTAATTCTCAGATTCAGGCGCTCAAGTGACGCCCTGATCTCAGGCTTGTACAAGGAAGACAGCCTCGATAGAGAGTAGGATATCCAGTCTGCAGAGCTCACTCTCATCTGAAGGTCACCTGGTCCTATTCCGTATTTTTCAGTAATATCGTTCATGCTCCTTTCCTCTATCCAGTCATTTAGGACAACAGCTGTCAGTGCGGCAGAAAGAGAATCCTCCTCGAACACCTCGATCTCGGCATCTTCAATGAAAGATTCTATCTGAGGAATATTGCTGCTTCTGTATCTTATGGGTATCATATCATAAGTCTTGCAAATATAGTACAGTGCTAATGCCACTGAGTGCTCCTTTTCAAAGTACTCGCGCAGAACAAGCGATGTCCTCGGGTCGATGTAGAGATCGCTAACCATCTTCCCGAAGGTTGACACTTGCCACAAACCCAGTTTTTTGTTGAGGAAGCCATTTTCCTCGAGGAAGGTCAGTGTCTCCATGACTGCAGGCCGTAACATCTGCACGTCATTTTGCACTCCAAAGAGCGAGTTCTCAAAGAATCGCACTATCGAATCCTCATTGACTGCTATTCCTGTGGCCATTAGTGCCAGCACATTGAAGGGCAGATTCTTATGCTCTCCCAGTGCGGACGAAACTGGTTCCACCTCTCCCTCCATGTATTCCTGGGCCTTTTCATATGACCTCTCTGATGCAGCATATACCACTGCTTCTCCTTCCCTGTCATACTTTGGCCTCCCGGCTCTTCCAAGCATCTGCTGGATCTCCATGTTAGGCAGGTATGTTGAGTATCCATCACTGAACCTTGTAATATCTCGAACAATTACTGTTCTCGCCGGTAGATTTATGCCCGCAGCCAGTGTGGGAGTTGCAACGATAACCTTCACCTTTCCTGAAATAAACCCCTTTTCGACCTTGCTCCTCTGTTCTGTTGAAAGGCCGGCGTGATGGAAACAAACACCTCGGCTGAACAGGTTGTTCACAACATCTGAATACCGGTTTAATTCATTGCCAGTATCGTTTTCAGCTTCCTCGAGAGGGTCCTTGTATATGGAGAGGTAACTGGCAATAGACTTGGCAAGTTCTTCGGATCGCTTTCTTGAACTTACGAATACCAATGCCTGCCCGCCTCCTTCAACACTCCGCTGTACTGCTGATATGACTTCATTGCCTTTCTGGAAACCAATTCTCTCCCCATCCCTGAACATCAACGTCCCCTTGTTCAGGACACCATATTTCAGGGGGACTGGCCTGAAATCACTTATCACACTTTCAGCGTCGAGCCATTCAGAAACGTCTTCGTGATTTGATATGGTGGCAGAAAGAGCAAGTATGCCTATGCTTGGATTCAGGTGCCTTGCAGAGGACAGGACCATTTCAACTCGTGGGCCCCTGTTCGGGTCGCCAACGAGATGGACTTCATCAGCAACAATTAGGCCCAGATTGTACAGCATACCTGGGTCATGACGGATCATAGAATCGGCCTTTTCTGAAGTGCATACGAAAACATCGTACCTGTTTATTATTGAAGGGCTTGTGTCGTAGTCACCTATTGAGATTCCAACCTTAATGCCGAGCTTTTCGAGCTTCTTCAACTCGTGATACTTCTCAGATGCAAGGGCACGCAGGGGAACCATGTACATAGATCGCAGACCCTTCCTGAACATTTCATATATGGCCACATAGGCGATCAGAGTCTTGCCAGAAGCTGTAGGAACTGAAACTAGTACGTTGCTCCCTTTCCTGATCTTTTCAATGGCTTCTGCTTGATGGGGGTATAATGTAAAATCCACTCCCTCAAAGAGTTCCATAAAGTCGCTTGGAAAACCCAGTTCACTTATCTTCATTGGTCAATCTTCCTGATAGTGCTCCAGAAATCCTCCAAAGCCAATAATCTTTATCTCAGGTTTGATGTTAATAGAGAATTTTTTGAGCCCACTATAGCAACCCAAGAATCTGCACCAAAACAATATAGGCAACACTCCGATCTTGTAAAGTATGATGTTGGATACCGCCATATCCAAAGAGAAAGGTGATTTATGATGAAAAACGGATATCTTAGGCTACAGTGGGCCAGGGAACATATGCCTGTGGTTTCTGAGATTAGAAAGAGGTTTGAGAGTGAGAAGCCTTTCAAAGGCGTAAAAATCGGAATGGCGCTACACGTTGAAGCAAAGACAGGAGTACTTGCCATATTACTCAAAGAGGGGGGTGCAGAGTTGAGAATGGCGTCATGCAATCCCCTTAGCACAGACGACAGTGTAGTAGAGTCCCTGAGAGAAGACTATAAAATGGAGGTCTACGCTAAAAAGGGGGAGAGCGAAGAGGAGTATTATGAATACTTGAACAAGGTCTTAGATCTGGAGCCTAATGTTATCATAGACGATGGCGGCGACCTAACAAAACTGGTTCTCACAGACAGGAAGGACCTTCAAAGAAACATCATTGGAGGAAACGAGGAAACAACCACTGGCGTAGTCAGGCTCAGAGCCATGGAAAGAGATAACGCCTTGAAATTCCCTATGTTCGACGTAAATGATGCACAGATGAAACATTTCTTTGACAACAGATACGGCACAGGTCAGAGCACAATGGACGGAATAATGAATGCCACAAATATACTGATCGCTGGAAAGGACGTTGTCGTTGCAGGCTACGGTTACTGCGGAAGAGGCATTGCAATGAGAATGAAGGGAATGGGTGCACGTGTCACTGTTACAGAGGTGGACCCGGTAAAGGCTGTAGAGGCCTTCATGGACGGATACAGAGTTGCTAAGATGGGTGAAGCAATCGGATACGCTGATATGCTAGTTACAGCAACTGGAATGAAGGATGTTGTGACGTACGATGACTTGTTGAATGCAAAACCTGGCTTAATAATTTCAAATGCGGGACACTTTAACAATGAGATACCCTACCAGGAGTTGCAAGAAAGGTCCATGGAGAAAGTCCAAGTAAGAGATACCGTGACAAATTACAAGCTGGAAAATGGCAACAGGATTAATCTTATTGCAGACGGCAGGCTAGTCAATCTTTCTGCAGGACAGGGACATCCGGTAGAAATAATGGACATGAGTTTCGCCCTTCAGGCACTTGTCGCAGAGTATTTGGTGAAGAACCACAAATCCCTTGAAAACAAGGTATACTCCGTGCCAGAAGAAATTGACCGTGGAGTGGCAGAAGTCAAGTTGAAATCGCTAGGCCTTTCCATAGATAGCTTGACTGAGGCTCAGGTAGCATATCAGTCAAATTGGATAGAGGGAACATGAAGAAGATCCTTCTAGTGGTGCTTGATGGACTGGGAGACAGGCCAAATCCCGAGCTTAATTTCAGGACGCCTCTCCAAGCAGCTTTTCGCCCTACCATGAATAAGCTTGCAAGTAATGGGCTCAACGGCCTTCTTTCACCTGTCAGATCGGGGCTAAATGTCGGTTCCGACACCTCACACTTATCTCTTCTAGGGTACGACCCGGTTGAGTTCTACAGTGGAAGGGGACCTTTCGAGGCCATGGGGCTCGGAATGGACGTAAGGCCAGGAGATATTGCTTTTAGGGCAAATTTTGCTACCCGTGAAAATGGGCTTGTTACCGACAGGAGAGCTGGGCGTATAGAAGACGGGAATGCAGAGCTATGCAAGATGCTGAATTTGGAGATTGATGGCATTGAATTCTTTGTGAAAGAGGGAGTCGAGCACAGAGCCGCACTTGTTCTGAGGGGACCAGGTCTCTCGGACAGAATAAGTGATTCGGACCCCCACTTTTCAGGCAGGCCCCCGAGTGATGTCAAGGCGTTTGACAATAGCGCGGAAGTTACGGCGAATGCCCTTAACAAGTACCTTGCACATGCGAGAAAGCTCCTAGATTCCTCCTCAGTCAACAAACGGCGCGAGCAAAAAGGTGAGCCAAAGGGAAATGAATTACTGATTCGCGGTGCTGGCATGGCTCCTGTACTTCCACCTTTCAAGCAAAAACATTCCATGAATGGCGCCTGTGTCGTTGGCATCCCGATGATAGCTGGAATTTGCGGCCTTGTGGGGATGGACATAGTAAAACACCCAGGTGCAACCGGCCGGGTGGATACCGATTATTCAGGTAAGGTAAGGAAGGCCATTAGTGCCCTTAGGGATCATGACTTTGTTCTTCTGAACATAAAGGCCACAGATATTGCTGGGCACGATGGCGATCCGCTACTGAAGAGAGAGGTTCTGGAGAAAATTGATGCCGCATTTGAGCCACTGCTGGAAATTCTAGGTGATTCGGTTGTTGCAATTACAGGGGACCACAGTACACCATGCGCTACAAAGGAACACTCAGGAGATCCAGTGCCTATTGTATTTGCCACCGATGGGATTAGAAAGGACTCAGTCAGGCACTTTGATGAAGTATCAGCTGGTAAAGGCGCCCTCAAGATAACTGGAAACGACTCAATGAACTACCTTCTAAGCCTGTCCGACAGAGCTGAGAAGTATGGGGCCTGAACCTATCCCAGTTTTTCACTTCCAAACCTGAAAATAAAGGGGTTTCGGACATCTTCAATAAGTTTAAATATATTGTTGGTTTAGTTAGTCTGACAATTGTATGACATCATGGAAGAAGTCGAGACTTGGATCAGCTAGGGAAGCCCTTCGTCAATGGCAACTTGACAAAGAATTCAGAAAATCCAGGCAAAAGAACCCACTTATCTATTCACAAAGCTCGGGCGTCTTCTACTCGCTGGTCTTTGCACTGCTGCTATGGTGGATACCTGTCGCGGGACCTGCTATTGCTGGTTATTTCGGTGGAAGGAAAGCAGGAACAGTGCCAAAAGCAATCACGGCAAATCTAATAGCCACTGCGGTAATTGTATTACTTACATTCACTCTTCTCCCCTTCACCACTGGACCTCTTGGATATATAGGAAGTTACCTAAATTCTGGAATTCTGACTCTCTCTCAATCACAACTCTTTGCTGCCTCGAACTTTTTGACTGACATGTATACCGGCTATGGAATATTCAGGACATTTGCAATTATTCTGCCAAGTTCGCTCATTACCCTCCTTACCTTTGGGTATGTGGGTGGATTCCACTCTGCCATGAAAACTCAGGAGGAAAACTACTCAATGAGCTACATGGCCCGAGATGTTAACGACAAAGTTGTATCACAGTACAGAAACAGGCCCTCAGTTCAGGTTGTCAGAAGTGCAATAAGGGAATACAATTCCGGTGGAGACGATTCAGAGGACCATTACGGTGGTTGGTCTTACCTCTAAATTAACTCACCCCCCTCTTTTTTTACACGAACCCTTGGGTCCTCCGAGCATGTTGTATTTGTCTACAATTCCCTATCTCTGGGCTCAGTGGTGCTGCGCCGACGCAACATAGGCAATTGTGTCAATCATGATCTGCCGCCACTATACCGTAGGCGATTTCACCAAGAGCATTTTCATCAGAACCAAAGAATAGGTGCCTAGTCTGGGTGTATTCAAGGATTCCTTCAAGACCAAGCTCCCTGCCTACTCCGCTATCTTTATATCCGCCTCGTGGTGCTGCAGCAGAGATCATATGGTAATCATTTATCCAGACAGTGCCGGTGTCAATGGAGTCTGCAAGTGACTTCGCACGCTCAGTACTCTTGGACCAAATGCCAGCGGCAAGACCGTACTTTGAGTCATTGGCAATTTCTGCTGCCTCGCTCTCTTTACCAAATTCTGTTACTGTAAGAACTGGGCCGAAGATCTCTTCTCTTGCCACTTCCATGTCATTTTCCACATCTGAAAGTATGGAGGGTGAGAAATAGTACCCATCCTTTGGAACAAGGCCTGAAATATCTCTGCTGAAAAACAGCTTTGCTCCTGAGTCTATTCCGCTGTTGAAGAGTGAGTGGATCTTACTCCACTGCTCCTGGGTCGTAATTGCTCCAATGTCTGTCTCCATTTCAATGGGGTTGCCTGCTTTCATCTTTTCCATGTAATTCCTGACCCTTGAAAGCAACCTGTCCCTGACACTTTCATGAACCAACAGCCTGCTCCCGCTTTCACAGAGTTGCCCAGAATGCAAGAAGATCCCGAAAAGAACTCCTCTGGCGGCTTTGTCAATATCCGCATCCTCCAAAACTATGTTTGGGGATTTGCCTCCAAGCTCCATAACAATCTTCTTTAGAGTTCCGGCTGCGTCGGCGGTCACTCTCTTTCCAGTGGCAGTGGAACCTGTAAAGCTCATCAGTCTAACTTTGTCGCTCTTGGAGAGCGTTTTGCCCACAGTCGATCCTTCACCGACAACCATGTTGAAAACTCCCTTAGGAAGGCCTGCCCTTTCAAGGTCCAGAGCAAGCTCAAATGCAGTTGCCGGAGTATAATGGCTTGGTTTTAGGACTACAGTGTTTCCTGTCAAAAGCGCTGGGAAAATCTTCCAAACTGCCATGAGTAGAGGTACATTCCAAGGAGCGACGCCTGCAACCACCCCTATAGGCCTGTACTGTACAATTCCTTTCGTTCCTGGATACTCAGGATGTTCTATTTGCCTGCTTTCCTGGAATTCCCGGGTAGTCGCAAAATACCTCATGTGCTCTATGGCTATGGTAACGTCCATGAAGGTGCTCTGCCTTAGAGTCCTCCCGGTATTCATGCTTTCAAGCCATGCATATCTATCTGACTTTCCTTCTATGATTTCAACTAAGTTTCCAAGTATTTTCTGCCTTTCCTTAAGCGAAGTTCTGGACCACTTCAGGAAGGCTCCATCTGCGCTGTCAATTGCTTCAAGCGTCTTTTCTTCATCTGCAGCGTAAGATTTTCCGAAACGGGAACCATCTATTGGAGAATTGAGCTCTTGCTCCCTCCCTGACCGATCAACTTTTCCATCGATATAATTTCCAAAGTTCTCCATACTATTCTTCCCCCCTAATGACACCCCTAAAAAGGTCTGCTATTTCATTTCCCTCAGCCTCTCTAGGGTTTGTAACCGTGCCGGTTGACTCTTCTGCGAGCTGCACGAGGGAGTCAATTTTTCTCCCGTAATCAATAGAGTCTATTCCACATTGATCGACAAACAGAGGCTGGCCTATATTTAAAAAAAATTCCCGGAGTGTCGCCCCAAGTCCACTCTTTCTGTACTTCACCGGAAACAATGAGTTCATCTTTGCATATCTATCCTGTGCACTCCTTTCGCTGAAGTCCACTACACTGGGAAGATACAAGCCCACCGACATCCCGTGCGGTACTCTAAAGTGCGCACCAAGGGAATGTCCCATTGCATGGGCAAGACCAATTTGCGAATTTGAAAACGCTAGCCCTGCCATTGATGCACCAATATGAACGTTCTCCCTAGCCTCTGGCTCTGAATCATCGAGTGCAGACGTGATGTTGTTCGTGATAAGCTCAATGGCTTTCTCCGAAAATAAGTCAGAATACACATTATGCCATTGGCTGCTGCCGCCCTCTATGGCATGGGTTATTGCGTCAACTGCGGTATTACGGGTAATGGATCTTGGAAGCCTGCTGACAAGGGCTGGATCAAGGATTGCGTAATCAGCTATGATTTCAGGAGAGGCCAGTTCATTTTTTCTCTTGTGGCTTGCGTCACTGAGAACAGCTGCCCAGGAACATTCGGACCCTGTTCCACTTGTAGTTGGTATAAGGATGAGCCTGGCCTTCTTTCTCAGGTTGAGAGGCACTAGGGGCGTTATGTCATAAATGTCCAAGTCAGGCCTTTCATATAAAGCAAATAATGATTTCGAAGCGTCCATGCATGAGCCTCCTCCGAGGCCAATGATAAGATCTGGACCGAAATTAGACGCTTCTGGAACCAGTTCCTTAATATCTGCAAGGGTGGGTTCTTCAGGCACACTGGAGATAACATGCAATGTTGAACCTTCTGGAAGCTCCTTCTTAATAAGTTCCACCAGCCCGAGTCGCTCAATGTTGCTGTCTGTTACCACAAGGATTTTTCTGAAAGTGAGATTGTTCAGAAAAGATAGGGACTCCTTTCCAAAAACAATGTCAGGGCTGCGAAAAAACCACATGAATCAGATCTCAGTGTCGACAGAAGAGGCTGTGTTTACCATTACTTTGGCCGCCCTAGTGAACTTCATGATCTTCATCATTGATCCTTCCAGCTTGAATTTTCCAGTCAAAATTCCCTGAATTGGATCTATTTCTTCATTTATCAGCTTCATCCAGTTTGTGTACTTGCCTATATACTTGTATTCCGGTTTAGGAAGTTCTTCTTCTGAATTAGTGAAGGTAAACTTTCTGCATTGCCCATGGAACAGGTCCAAGTAGAGAAAGGCATCGCTGTCCATTGCCTCATCTTTCCTTATCACGAAGGTTATGTCTCCTTCCCAGTTCTTTCCAGCTTCTTGATAAGATGTGTTGCTGTTCAGTTTCTCAACATATTCCTCTGCCCACTCATGACTAGGAAACTTAGGCATAATGAAACAAGTAACTGGGGGTAAATAAATTTTCTGACCTATGGCCAGCCGCGAATATTCACCATTGAGTATTTGTAAAATCCCAAATATTGCTCATTTCATCTAAATTAATCCTATCAAGAACTGCCATAGAATGTGACTATTGCCTCTATTCTTTCATGGGCACTAAGATACCCAACTTTCTTTATTCAAGGGGCAAGTACCTTCATGCACTTTTTCTCTACCCGCAACTTAATTGGAAGTGTGCCAAAATCTTCACCGTCCATCTCAACGGGCGCGTTCCCATCAATATCAATTTTCTCGGTTTTGAAACTAGTTACAGAGGGGTCATTAACGTAAGTTCCGTCCCTTAGTTTCCTTAGTCTTTTGAGCATGCTTATAATGTTCATGCCCCTAACTATATGCACGTCGAGGAGGCCATCGTCCAGTTTAGCTCCAGGGGCTGCAAGCATGCCTCCTCCAAAATACCTTCCATTACCAACGACTATTTCAGCCACTTTTCCCTCTTGTTGAATTTCCCTGGAAGAAATTTTCATTTCGTACGGCCTGAAAGAGGGAAGCGACGCTAGCAATGAAGACGTAAAAGATGCACTTCCCCTGACTTTTTTCCTTGAATTAACTCTTTCAATTACCTTTGCACCAAGTCCAACTTCCAATATGTTCAGGAAATATCGAGTCTGGTTAGAGGCCTCCGCAACACCAAGGTCCATGTCAAGGAACCTCCTATTTTCAATGCTCCGTATAATCTGCTCCACGCTGCTTAGACCCAGAGTTTTTACGAAATCGGATCCAGTCCCCGCTGAGATTGGCGCCAGTACAGTATCTGTGTGTATCAGTGCCTGAACTACTTCGTTCAGCGTGCCATCGCCTCCGATGCAAAGAAGGTAATCAACTCCATCGCTTACTGCCCTTCGAGCTAGGGTAACTGCATGACCGGTTCTTTCCGTTAGGTCAAATTCTATGCCAAATTTCCTAAACTGGGAAATTACAGAAGGATATATCTTCGAAGAGTATCCTCCTCCCGCAATCGGATTTATTATTGCCCTGACATTCAATCTACAGCCATCCCGGCCTCTTCCATGGCTTTTATGACCTTCCCTTCCTTTGACTTTCCGGCATCTAGCGAGTAGACTCTGTAAGCCCCCCTCCTGCGCATTATGTCTTCAAAGGTCACGGGACACTCGTTCATTATCATGTAGTTGATATCCCTCTCACTATCAGCGGGAGAATAATTTATGGTTGGGAGGCCCTCAGTCATTATCTTCCTCCCGAGAAGAGGTGAAATTGCCCCCGCCACCTTTCTTGCCGCTGACCTGTAATTGGTTATCTTCCCGCCAAGTACATTTACAAGGTTGTCCTTCGCGACAACTTGGAATTCTCTTGAAATTTTACCAGGATCGTCTCCTTTTCCAAAGAGCGGCCTGAGCCCCGAGAAAGATGTAATAATGTCTTCTTTGGTTATCCCGGGAAAGAGATATGATGCGCTTTTTATTAGATAGTCAACATCTTCATCGACGATCCTGAAATCATCAGGTCCAGAGACAAATGTGTCTGTTGTCCCTATGTGCACGACCTCCCCCCTAGGTATCACAAACATTTGCCGACCGTCCAGCGGAGTCCTGAATGCAATGGCGTCTTTGACTGGTGCCACTCCGGATGGAACTACCAGGTGTATTCCCTTGCTCAGTTTCAATGAAACTTCATCACCAACACCAGCCATTTCCATTAAGTCTCTTGCCCAGGGCCCGCAGGCATTCACAACAACCTTTGCATTTATTTTGAATTCAGAACCAGAGACTGTATCCTTAAGGTTAACAGTAGTCTTATCCCCGACCTTCGAAAATCCAGTGGCCTGGACATAATTGAGGCATAAGGCACCTGCCCTTTTTGCTGAAACTATGTTATATATTACCAGCTTAGAATCATCAGTATAAGCATCCTTGTACTCAAAATAGCCTCTCACCTGGCTAGGGTACCGTCCATCGTTTTTTCTGTACCTCGGAATGCTTAATTTTCCGCTGAGAAGATTGTAAAGGAAGAGCCCGAACCTGATCGTAGACTTCTTCCAGGAAAATTCGTCCACTAGTATGTGGAAGTTCAATTCCTTAACTATCTGGGTGTTATTGACAAGGTAGTCTCTTTCTTTCAGAAGGTCTTTAACCTCTCTGAACTCACCATTTGCAAGATATCTCAATCCACCATGAACCAATTTTGAAGAGCCAGAGCTAGTGCCTGATGCGAAGTCAGATTTTTCCACTAGAACTGTTCTGATCCCGTTTTCAGCGAGTATGTTCGCAATTCCTGCTCCGGAAATTCCCCCGCCTACTATCAACACTTCGAATTCTCCGCCCGAAGCAACTACAATGTCATCTTTTCTGGTTTTGAAAGAAAACTCAAGGGTCAAGTCTTACTCCCTCCTGGAAAAGTGGATCCCTTAACCTATTCTGCAAGGCTAGCACTTTCTGGTCCAAGTACTCTGAGAAGAATCTCCCGTAGCCGTGATGGTGCGTTACCGAACCTCCGTTGGCAATGAAAGCTCGTATCATCGCCTCACGCACCATTGCGAGTGTTGCCAGTTCATCTTCGTGGGCAATTATGAACGTGAAATAAATGCAAGCACCTTCCCTGTACATGTGTGAGAGGTGAGCCATGATTTCTCCTGAGAATCCAATCTCCCTTCTAGCTGAATAGAACTTTGCCCTAACCTCATCGTACAGCTGTGGCAAATTTATCCAGGGCGCCGATGTCTCAAGAGTGTCCGGTATCAGGCCCCTCTTCCATAACATGTTTCCTATTGCTGGGCGCTGAAATCTCCCTTTTTCCCAAGACCTGGCCGGAGCGCCACCGGTGTTCATGGAGTTACCGATCCGTACGTGCTTCTTGAAATCATTGTTTATTGCAATCAACAGAGCGCCTATGCTGTAGCCCCTGAGTGAAATGTATTTCTTGAATAATCTTACTAAGGGAGTGTCACCTGCACTTTTCAATGCAAGCTCAGTCTCCAACTCGTCTGATAACCTTGCTATTGTAGGAAAATCCCTCGTCTTAGAAAGTTCTAAGATGCCATCCTTGAAGGATTTGTAAATCCTTGAGGAGAAGTATTTCTTACGGGGGAGGTGAAACGTTTTCAAAGTAACTTCTGAAATAAGCCCGTATCTGCCGTCGCTGCCTAGAGCGATATCCTTTACGCCAAGACCTGCTGACTCGCGGGTTATGGATCTGTCCTCGACTTCACCTTCTGAGGTTATCACTTTTACGCCAAGGGTCAATTGCTCCATCCCGCCATATTGATTTGATTCCTGGCCAATGGCCTTTGTAGAAACCCAACCCCCTACTGTGGAATGCTCAAAGGATTCGGGAAAGTTGCCTAGCGTAAGCCCATGCCTGTTAAGTTCGGATTCGGCTTCCTTTCCATTCAAGCCTGAACCTATAATGGCGTATCCATCTCCTATATTGATTCCCCTGAACCTTGAAGTGTCAATTGACACAATCTTACCCGCTCCCTGGACAAGTAGGGAACCAGAGACCGAGGTGCCTCCGCCAAAAATTCTGGCAGAGTAACCCAATTTCAGCAATTTTGAAAGGATCTTAGCTGCATTTTCCCTCTGTGGGAAAATTACTGCGTCAACTATCTTTTCTATCTTTCCGTGCTTTGCCATTACAATTTCAGGTGCAGATTTTCCTATTGAGTGCAAGAATCGGACTGTGGGATCAAAAGTGATATCTGAGGTTTGTACGAATGAAAGTAATTCTTCCCTTGTAGTTTCAGGCGGATCTGGATAATCCCTGGTGGAGGTCCCGTCCCAAACTTCACGCATTTCCAGGCCAAGCTTGGCGCCCACATATTTCACCTCTGCAGAATACCCTTCACCTTGGCCCGAACCATAAAGAACCGAAACCTTCATCCTCTCCTTAGGAAAGGCATTTGTTTTATTTATCTGTTGAAACGGACCCCATTATTCTGGCACCACAAGGCTCGAAATGATTTGGATAGCAATCCTCCGTGTAAGAGGAGAACAACAGAATTCGGAATCATTCTTATATGCTGACCAATTAACCTCACCAGATGATCGACGTCAAGCTACTAAGGGAGAATCCAGATATATTCTATACCTCCTGCAAAAACAGGGGATTCGACACTGTGATTCTGGATCAATTCTTCAGCCTTGACGAAGAATGGAGAAGGAACCAGAAAAAAATCAATGATCTGAGGCGAGAAAGAAATTCAATCTCGCAACAGGTATCGAACTTGGTGAAGGGCAAGGGTGAAGAGGATAGCATAAAGGCATTGAAGGAACAGGTGAAGGGCGTAAATGATCAGATATCAGCCCTTGAAACTTCCAATTCTTCAATTGAAGAACGCCGGGAAAGAATGATTTGGAGCATTCCAAACCTGCTGGATGAAAGAGTCCCTATTTGCGCAGGTGACGATAACAGCAAGACCGTGAGAACTTGGGGAACTCCAACTGTAGCTCCTTCCGATGAAGAGGAATTTGTCAATGCCACATCTGGAAAAATGGATCATATGGAGGCAAAAAGCAAAGCAATTAGCCATGTTGACTTGGTTGAATCACTTGGTCTTGTCGATCTACAACGAGCAAGCAAAATATCAGGCGCAAGATTCTATTTCATCAAGAACAGGCTTCTCAAGCTTGAAATGGCCCTTATGAACTATGCTGTGGACTTTCTATCCGAAAGAGGATTCTCAGTTGTAGAACCACCCAATATGCTTAATCTGAAAGCAATGGAGGGTGCCACTGACTTGGAAACTTTCTCCGAGACGCTTTACAAAATTGAAGGCGAGGATCTTTACTTAATTTCGACTTCCGAGCATCCCATAGCGGCAATGCTCAGTGGTGAATTCCTTGAAGAGGAAGAATTGCCGATAAGAGTTGCAGGAATATCCACCTGTTTCAGAAAAGAGGCAGGTTCACATGGAAAAGACACAAAGGGAATTTTCAGGGTCCACCAGTTCAACAAAGTTGAACAGTTTGTTTTCTGCAAGCCTGAAGATTCCGAGGATTTTCTTGAGGAAATCTTGGGAAATGCAGAGAAGATCTACAGAAACCTGGGACTTTCATACAGAGTTGTCAGCGTCTGTTCTGGAGACCTGGGAAGGCTTGCTTCAATAAAATACGATATTGAGGCATGGTTCCCTGCCCAAGGTAAATTCAGGGAGGTTGTATCCGCGTCCAACGATACGGACTACCAGGCCAGGGCTCTGGGGATCAAGTATAGAAAGAGTGGGGGTAACGAATTTGTTCATACTCTTAACAGTACAGCAATAGCCTCAACACGTACCCTGGTTGCAATACTGGAGAATTTTCAGGAAGAAGGCGGGAAAAGGATACGTGTACCTCAGGTGCTTGTGCCGTACACCGGATTTGAGACCATAGAGAAGTCAGAATGAGGCTGTCATCCTCTTATGGGAAAGGCATTGAACTTTGTCAGTTCTTTCTCTCAGAGTAGGCTGTTTGTGCGGCTGTTGATGAGTATTTCTTCCATCTGTCAAGAACAGGAAGGTGATCCTCTGAAATCTGATCCATTACATTTAGGTATGATAGAATACCGTTGACAGCCCTGTCTGCGTCTCTAACTGCTGAAATGAGGTCCCTGTTTGTGTTTGTGGAATCTCCACCAGAGAATACTCCCCTGATAGACGTCATTCCTCCTTCATCGATTATAGGCATTCCCTGGGGGGTCAGCCTCAGCTGCCTCAGCATGTCCTTTCCCATGAATGAATAATCTGTTTCCTGACCTGTAGCCTCGATCACTATATCTGCTGGTATTGTGTGAACTTTGTCCTTTTGCGGAACCGGCTTTGCCCTTCCGCGTCCCTCAGTGACCATTTCGTTTATCCAGTACTTGACTGCGACTATGCGGTTATCTTCCTTGACATATTCGAACGGGGTGACTTCCCAATCGTACTTCACTTTCTCTTCAACTGATTCTTCCATTTCTTCGTCCGCGTTCATTGAAGGGTATCCGGGCCTGTCTACCTCCCTTCTTCTGTACATTATGTGTACGTTCTCTGCTCCCAGTCTCATGGAAGTTCTTGAACAATCATTCGCTGTGAAGCCTCCGCCCACAATAACTACATTCTTACCAACATCAATCTTCTCGCCGAAGCTTACGCGCCTCAGGAAGTCTATTCCATGGTACAGGTTCTCAGCATCGCTGCCAGGTGTGCCTGTCATTCTTGGTTTGTGGTTTCCCACTCCCACAAAAACTGAGTCGTATTCCTCCATAAGGTCTTCAAAGAGTACATCCTTACCTATAGCAGTGTTAAGGTGGACATCAACTCCCTGAGAGGTTATGAAGCCTATCTCTTTCTCCAGTACGTCTTCAGGTAGTCTGTACCTTGGAATGCCAGACCTCATGAATCCACCTAAGGCGGGCATGTACTCGTAAAGTGAGACCTTCACCCCCTGTATTGACAGATAATATGCGACTGTTAGGCCTGCAGGCCCCCCTCCTATCACTGCCACTTTCTTATCGAGGAATTTCTTCTTAGGAGTCTTCACTATCTCAGAATAATCGTCATATTGGTCAGCCGCGTATCTCTTAAGATGCCTTATTGCAATTGGGCCACCAGTGTCGTAAAGGACGCAGATATCCTCGCATAAATGTGTGCATACCCTTCCTATTATTGCTGGGAAGGGAAGAGTCTCGAATACAATGCTAACTGTCTGCCCTGGGTCCCCAACAGCCGTGCTGTTGATATACCCGCCAACGTCAAGGCTTGCGGGGCATGCTTGGGTACAAATGTTGCATCCAATGCACCTGCTTGCTTCAGCAACTGCTTCGTTCTCAGTGTATTGCCTGAGCGGCTCGATGGCGAATGTCCTGACTCTTTCATCAGGGTCTTCGTGCTTTATCCTTACTCTCTGGAAATTGAGCATATGAAGGATCGCTTCTTTATTATTACAATAGTAATAAACGTTTTTTAACTCAAAATGAACAAAAAGCTGTAATAATTCTGGTTCAAGCACATCTTACCCACCAGGAATTGGAACGGATCAGTATTACTTGCCAACTAGTCCAGGAACCACCAATATAGCCATTGCAACATCAAACAGAACCACTAAGCTCAGTATGAAATAGAGTATGTTCCTTTCGCGTAAGAAAAATGCTGCTGAAAGAGCTACAACCGAAACAGGAGTGAGCAGAAGAATCCAGAGACCCAGTGATATATAATAGATGCCGTCAAGAGTCACAAGCCCATTAAACATGCCTGAGAAAGGCAACAAGGAGGAGTTCAGTGTCGAAGGGCTGCTGAAGTTGGCCAGTAGAGATAGCTTATATGAATCTGCGTGCCCTTTGATGAACATAAGGGCTGATCCAACCACAATTACAGCAACACTAAGAAAAACACCTCCCCTGAGCATCTTGCTGGCAATAAGATCCCTGTCTAGCTTTTCCGTTCTTTCACCCCCAGTGACTTTGTGTAATAGTAAAGCAATACGATTAGCACTATGGCTACAGTTAAAGATACTCCTAAGGTGAAGGTTGAATTTAGCACCAGTGTGCCAGAGTAGTTCAGCCCCCTTAGTACCATTTCAACTCCGAGAAAAGATAGGACCGAGAAGAAAATCCATCTTATGTTGGTGTTTGAGATAGATGTTAGGATCTTTGCCCCAAGAAAGGCCCCAATTAGCACTCCAAGCACAGTTGCCGCGACCACAAAAAACTGGATATAACCTTCATACCAGTAAATCGACGCCCCGGTAGCAGCTGTTATGCCGACCATGAAATTGCTTGTTGTTGTGGCAACTTTCATCGGTAGGTTCATGGTAGCATCCATCGCGAGGACGTTCAATGCTCCTCCACCTATGCCTAGAAGGCCAGCAAGCAAACCTGCAAAGAACATTATGAACTCCCCTATCCACCACCTGACTCCAGTGTATGATACATTCTTCTTCATCTTCGAGTCAAAATATGTCCCCTTAAGTTGGAATATTCTAGTAGTATTGTCGTCTTCCATTTCCTCCGGAAGTTCGGTTTTGCCTCTCCTTACCACTGGTACAAGAGAGCCCAGCAAGACCGCTCCAAATATAATATAGATGATCGCATCAAAGCCATTCGTGTAAACCAGAATCGCAATAATAGAACCTACTATTACACCAATTGTAGTGGCAACTTGCAGTCCTATCCCAATTTTCAGATTTGCAATCTTTTCTCTTGTATATCTGCTAGCAGATCCGGCTGAAGTAGCAATTGAAGAGAATAATCCAGCTGCGGCTGCAAAATAGATGGGGACACCGAGAAAAAGCGAGAGGAGAGGAACTACCACTGTGCCTCCACCAAGACCGGTAAGGGATCCGACCAGCCCTCCCAGGATGCCGCTAACCATGATTAATATGAATTCTATGAGGAACTGTAAAAGTGCAGTCACTCCACGGTAATCGGGAGATTCTATATAAGTTAGGCTCAGATGGCATACTTCATAATCCTTTATTTGAGCCACTTATGGCATAAAAACAAAATTTATTGTTAATGATCTAAGTGATGACTGTTATAAGTCAACGGCAAATGTATTCTCAAACCTATATTTTGGTGTGCTCTCGAGAGTGAAGTATATATATTTTCCTCGCATAATTAGGAGATTGATATGACCATCAGCCTATCAGAACTGAGGTTTGGCGATGAACTAATCAAAAGAGGCTTCGCGAAAATGACCAAGGGCGGAGTCATAATGGATGTCACTAACGCTGACCAGGCCAGAATAGCCGAGGAAGCGGGGGCAGTCTCCGTGATGGCGTTGGAGAGAGTTCCGGCTGACATCAGGAAAGCCGGAGGGGTTGCTAGAATGGCAGACCCGGAAAAGATAAAGGAAATACTTGACGCTGTGTCCATCCCTGTTATGGCAAAGGTCAGAATAGGGCATCTTAGCGAAGGTTACACACTGGAAGCGCTTGGTGTTGACATGCTTGATGAAAGCGAAGTGCTGACGCCTGCGGACCCGTACTTCCACCTGTATAAGAAAGAACTGAAAGTGCCTGTTGTATGCGGAGCGAGAATGTTGCCTGAGGCAGTAAGAAGAATCTTTGAGGGTGCGGCCATGATCCGAACAAAAGGTGAAGCTGGCACAGGAAATATAATCGAGGCAGTGAGGCATATAAGAATGGTTACTGAAGGCATTAATGTGCTTCGCTCTCTTGACAGCGATCAGATGATCAGAGTTGCCAAGACCATTTCACAACCCTACAGGAACTTGAGAAAGGCAGTCTCCAATGATCTCTTCTCAGATGAAAATTATCTGGGTTCAAAACAGTTGTATTATGGAATGGATGAAGAGACAATTGAGAAGGAGATTGGAAAGGTGCTTAAGGAAATAAGGAAACTGGGAAGGCTCCCTCTTGTCAATTTTGCTGCAGGCGGTGTAGCCACTCCAGCAGACGGTGCACTAATGATGAAACTGGGTTCTGACGGAGTTTTCGTCGGAAGTGGAATTTTCAAGTCTCCAAATCCAAAAGAAATGGCTCACGCAGTAGTTGAAGCTGTGGAAAACTATGAAGATTATAAGCTGATTGGAAATGTTTCGAGCGGACTGTCAGGCATGATCGGAACTGACATAGAAGAGATCCCTAAGGAACTAAGACTTCAGGAAAGAGGATGGTAGAGAAAAATAAATAGTCTGTATCTAGTAGCTGTAATAGTTCTTCTTGTGGCCTTGTTCGTGGCCTCCAGACTATTGAACATATTCGACCTGAAAGGAAGCACCGCCGCACTTTTTGTCGGTGCATTTGTTGTATTTACTGGCTCTCTTTCTTGGCTCGTCCTAATGCTGGTCTTTTCCATAAGTGCCCACTTCGCAACCAGGGCCTGGATGTCCAAAAAGAGGGCGCTTCGCCTGCAGGAAGGGACCGCAGGAGAAAGAAGCAGTTCGAATGTGATCTATGCAGCAATCATTGGAGTTGCCATTTCTACCATTAACTTTGTTCACTTCTCTTCTTACCCATTCTTCGAAATCTTTGCTATCTCTTTTGCAGTTGTAAATGCAGATACTTTTGCCTCCGAGATAGGAGTTCTTGACAAGAAAGTCTACCTGATCACAACCATGAAACCTGTTGCTCAGGGTGTCAATGGTGGCGTATCGGTTTTGGGTGAGTTCGCAGCCATAGGAGGATCCTTCTTGATCGCCGGCACCTATGGAATTCTCAGCTACCCACATGTAAATTTGCTTGCTGTCCTCCTCATAGGTATAATGGGTTTCATTGGCTGCCAGATTGACAGCGTGCTAGGAGCCACCTTTGAGAATAGAAGAAAGCTCTCGAAGGGAGAGGTCAATTTTCTGTCATCATTCGCTGCTGTTGTGCTTTCAGTAGCACTGCTGACCGCCTAATGAGACAGCTGTGAAGTTCTAAGAACTTCGAATAATTCTTATCGTGAAATTCAAACAAATGCATTTCAGCAGCAATGAATCGATTAGATTTCTGATGATCTTGCCGTTGCTAGAACTTCACAAGGCTATCAGTGTCACATTTGCCTGACCGTATTGGTAGGTTAGATCCTGATCCTGGATAATGATCTTGAGGAGATATGTCGCATTTCCCATTACTTTGTAAGCACCTGGATTGATGCTGAGCTGAAGCGTTGTTGAAGATGACTGTGTTGTCTTTATGTAAGAAGGAGTTGAAATGGTTTCTGAAAACGGACTTATAATATCATACGACAGGTTCTGTCCCGTGGTTGAATTATGCAGGTTCACTGTGGGCGAAATGATTACAATCTGCGGGTTCTGATAGCTATAGGAGTAGTCAATAGACACGTTGATGAACTGCTGGCTTGAGTTATTTATAGATATCTCGTTTGGAGATGCGGAAATCTGAAGAACGTGTGGAGGCTGCGGATGAGCCTGTGGCACTGTAAACGCAAGTACTATGACACCAATAACAAAAATTGCAACTCCAGCTGCTAACCCTGTGTTTCTTGCCATAATATCCTATCCTCGGATGTGACTGTTATTGAGAGAAGTGATATTAAAATTTCTCTGAAAATATCGCTATCTGCTCTTCTTGTTGATCCTTTCATTCAAATTTGGTTGACTTGAGACCAATGGATAATATTCTCTTTTAGAAACTTTTTAGACCATAAGAATTGACATACCTCCCTATTTCCAGTGCTTATTTCGAAACTCAAAGTTTTACAGGGAGGCAAGTGTCAGTTTATATTCATTATAAGATGCATTAAAACTGTATCCAGGATACTTACCTCATTGAGAGAATTTTTAGGCGGATGCTTTTAGGTTGTGGAAAAAAATAGGACGGGGCATCTTGCGTCTGCAAGAATATCAGGAGAGAACGTATTTTCGGAAAAAATTCTCCTTTTCCTCCAAGAGAGACTCCCTCATGTTCCGCATAGACCTTCTACGAAGCAAATGGTAGTCATACCCTTGATGCGCCTTTATGTACTTTTTTGCCTCTTCGAGCATCGTATCCTTGGGCAGCACTACGTCTACGTTCTTTCCAGCCTCTGCTTCTCTAATGTCAAAGTTATCTCTAAATTTTGAGGTGGTGATTGACCCGCCCGCCATGAAGACGTGATTACTGTTGTAACCAACAGTTGTACCCTCTGCCGCAAGAATTATGTCTCCAAGAAGTGCGATTTCGTATCCGGTGTCCAGTGCATCTCCTGGAAGCACTGTAAAGATTGGCTTTTCCAAAGAATAAATGAGGGATATCAGTGAATTTACATTACTGAATATATTGTTCGCCGTTTCGCTGTCAATCTTTTCTTCCTTTAGGCCAGAACTGAATTTATTGTTCAGTCCTGTGATTGCAACGGACTTGACCTGATCATCAAATGATGCAGTACCAATGGCAGCAACAAGCTCAGCCAAAGCGTTGCCTCTTATAAGTCCCTGATCATCGCTCCTTAGGACAACTAAGCCAATCCCTTCATCTTGCCAGAAGGTTATGTCATAGAAACCCTTTACTCTGACATCACTCATGATAAGATGCCATCCTGAACACCCTCAGGATAACCCCACCAATTATGAGAATGATTCCGAGGCCAATTCCGAAGGCAGCTTGGCTAAGTATGTCAACTGGATCAAGACCCCATATGGCATACATTATTCCCACGCTAGCCAGCGCTAATATTGAAGATATTATGACTGCAGAGTTCAGGCTCAGGGGAATAGGATTTGCCTTCTTTCTTGGTTCTTTTGCTTCATACTTCTTTGTTGCTTCTGCACTTTTCATTGTTCCAACAGCTGCGAATACCGTGACCCCCCCAGCGAATATGGTTGAAACGAGATTGAGGCCGTTTGGTGTACCCATAAAGGTTGAAATGTTCTGCGAAAGGCTATACATTGTGAACACTAGAAGCAGTATGAATAGAATCGATGAACCTACGACTTTTCTCGATGTGACCTGAAGCCTTCCCTTTCTGTAAAGCCGGCCCATCAAGAGCATACCGCCTACAACTATAACGAATGGAGGTATGAGAACAGCAGCGGTCTGGTACACTGGAATTTGGGTTCCTGGAGAAATTGCGCCCCAGAGAGACAAGATTGCCATGTAGATTATGCCCAGGATTCCGAACGCCGTTATCACAGGTCTTGAAAGCGGGTGAAGATCATTGTTGGAGTCAATGAAGGGAATCAATATGAAGTAGAGCAGAGGAATTACTGCAAATACAACAGTTGCTGCGAGAGCGGAATAAGCTCCGAATGGGAGAAACATCTCAAAGTCAACAGCCTTGTAGACAAATAGCAGAAACCATGGAGGATATGTTGGAACATAAGCTGCTAGGGGGCTTGAAGGCGGAACTTGCGGGAAAGGTGAGAATAGTGTTGGAACCGAAGGCAGGGCATCTATTATTGCCGTGAATAGGATAATTATTCCAAAAGTGTACAGAGCAAGTTGTATCAAGAACATCATGTTGTAAGGATTCCATGCCTTGTAGCTGGGTTTTTCAACATCTATTGCCGGGGCCTTGTAATTTGAATCCTTATGAGAAGGTGCCATGCTGTTTGCTTCTGCAAGGTAGAAGTGAAGCCCGAAAAGACCTCCGACTACTGCTGCCAGTATTATGTGCCAGCCAAGCATCTTTTCAAAGAGGCTAAGAGTTGTACCTCCTCCGAAGAAAATCCCCACTAAGGGGTTGCCTATGATTGGCACAGATCCTGCAATTCCTCTCCCGACATCAGTTGCGTCAATGGCGAGGACGTCTCCAGTCATAGAATAGCCAAAGTATCCTACACCTATGGTTGTAGCCAGCAGTATTACGCCAAGTATCCATTGAATCTGTCTAGGTCTTTTATATGAACCATAGAAGTAGTTCCTGTACATGTGAACGTAGATCAGTACTATCATGGCATATGCGCCATATAGGTGAGTTGTGAGAAAGAGCATTCCATAGGGAACATTTGTTACTATATTCTCGGTCGAGACGTATGGATTTCCAGCGTTATAGTATAGGAGCAGTATAAGGCCCGTTATGACCTGGAAGAGGAACGCATTTGTAATGAGGGCACCAGTCCAGTACCATATTCCGCCTCTTTTTCTCATGTAGTCTGGTACTCTCCTCAGCGGGAGTTCATTGATTTTAAGAGGGTCCTCCCCAAGTTCTGACTTGATTATGCTAGAAAAGTTGTATTTTTTCCTATCAACCATTTAATCTTCCTCCATTATGCTGCACCTGCATTGACTACTTTTGTCTGAGAAGTACCAGGAGTAAATGGTGTTCCTCCTGAAAGGTCGCTTATCTTCCCATATATCGTCGGTCCGACCATGCTGTTCACTGCGAGAGTGTCATCTGAAGCGTTGTAACTAAGAACAGCAGTAGGAAGTGGTCTTGCCGTTGGACCAGTGACGACTGCGAAGCCTTTGTAAGGGTCATAGGTGCTTCCATGGCAGTTGCAGTGTATGAGACCACTGTTAGGCTTGTAACTGGAGATTAATCCGGAATGACCCGGTATTGACGCTCCAGGCTGATAATAATGTATGATTGGTGGAACGCATCCCAGATGCTGGCATATTGCACTCGAAGCGACTATGGATTTATTGGGACCTGTCCCACCGGGAAACTTGTACTTTGATCCGTCTGCAGGTATTGTCACATCTGTAGAAGGAACACTAACAGGCTTGTTGTTGGTGTCTCCCAAGTTCAGGAAGAAATTTGGGTCTGTAGTAAGCGGATAGTAGAAGAGATAGATATTTGCAGAGTTGACAGGCCACTGGGAAGCTTTAATTGCATTTCCAGAAGAGTCAACAAGCGTCATGGTCGGGAAGCCGGTAAGCCCCTCAGATGGAGTGATAACATTGCTTACAACGCCCTTGACTGCCCCGCCGGCTGCGGCCGCGATGGATATTACAGCCATTGCCTTTAGAAAATTTCTTTTGCCTTGATCGATGTTTTCGTCGTCAAGATCCATGACCTCTGATCGTCTATTGGTAAATAATATTTTTTTGCGGATGTCTGCAATATCATACCCATTGATGCTCTTTCATATACATGAAACAGATCCATTTTCTACAGTTTCAAGAAATGCATTTTTCACATCAAGTATATTCAAATTTCCCTCTAGACCATTGCAAGCAGCGCTGGGAATTAGCGATAACTTTATGAAACCACTGATAATGTTGGCAGACAAACTCATGGGCTCGTAGTCTAGTGGTTATGATACCGCCCTTACAAGGCGGTGGTCACCGGTTCAAATCCGGTCGGGCCCATTCACTATTACGTTCTATTTTTTCTAAAATACCACAGAATAAATGATTTTGTAAAGACTGTTTGGTATCTGTTAAATTGGATATAGATTAGTTCATTTATATACTCAGGCATCAGAGACTGGGATATAATAATATTTGAATTTTAATATTCTTGAATTTTCTCCATAATTCATTCCGATTGACGGCCTCCAACATGTGAGACCAAGGTAGTAAGTAAACAATTTTAAACTCAAGCACTTTTTCTCCTTATGGCTGTGTCTCATAATGGAAATGGTAAGAGCCTTGAATCTTGGTTATGGCAAGCTGCCTGTTCAATCCGCGGTGAGATTGAAGCTCCGAAGTACAAAGACTTCATAATACCGTTGATATTTCTGAAGAGACTCAATGATGTTTTTGAAGATGAATTAACGCAGATCTCAGATAGCAAAGAAATTTCTCTTGCAATGGCCAATGCTGATCATAAACTCGTCAGATTCTACATTCCGGAGAAAGCAAGATGGAGGAATATCATTGAACAAAATGAATCACTTGGCGAATACCTCACAACAGCAATGAGAGACCTTGCAAGGGAAAATCCCAAGTTGCAGGGCGTTGTCGATCTTCAGGATTTCAATGAAGCAACTGGAGGAATGAGAACTATAAGTGATGGCAGTCTGAAAAAGTTGCTTGATATTCTCAACGAAAAGCGACTTGGCCTAAAGGATGTTGATGCTGATCTTCTTGGTAATGCCTATGAGTATCTAATAGGAAAATTCTCCGAGGGGGCAGGAAAGAGTGCAGGTGAATTTTATACCCCAAAGGAAGTCGCTGAACTGATGGGACGTATCTTATCTCCAGAGCCTGGAGAACAGATATATGATCCAGCTTGTGGTTCAGGTGGCCTACTTATCAGGACTTACGGTGCATTTGTTAAGAAATATGGTTCGGAAAGTACACTCGATTTTCCAAAGCTTCACGGCCAGGAAATTAACAGGCTAACTTATGCGATGGCAAGGATGAACGCAATCATTCATGACATAGAAGCGGACATCAGAATAGGGGACACAATGGAAAGACCAGCATATACAAATGAGGACGGTTCCCTGTTCCTTTTTGACAAAGTTACGGCCAATCCAATGTGGAATCAGAAGACTTTTGATCCTGAACAACTGAAGAATGACCATTACAATCGTTTTCCCTATGGGGTTCCACCAAAATCAACAGGTGACTGGGCATGGATACAGCACATGCTTGCAACTTCAAAGAAAAGAGTTGCGGTGGTATTGGATCAAGGGGCGCTGTTCAGAGGAAACAAAGAGGGAGAAATTCGGAAAAAGGTAATTGAGGCTGATCTTGTCGAATGTGTCATTTCATTGCCTGAGAAATTGTTTTACAATACAGGAGCTCCTGGGGCTATACTTGTCTTTAACAAGAAGAAATCCGAAATGTCAAAGGATAAGATTCTGTTCATAAACGCTTCAAACGAATTCGGAAAACATAAAGAAATCAGAAAATTAAACCAACTTTATCCTGAACATATAGATCGCATTCTGGAGGTGTTCGAAACCCTATCGGATAAAGAAGGTCTGTCATCCGTCAAATCCAAAGAAGATGTAATCAGGCAGAATGGAAACCTGAATGTGACGCTTTACGCATCACAGATTAATCACGAGGAACAGATTGACATAAGGCAGGTTCTGTCTGAGATCGATGACACGGACACTCGGCTGAAAGAGGTAGAAGAAAAACTGAACACATACCTCAAGGAGCTTGGATATCTTGAATAAACCTGGTCACAAGTCAACTGAAATAGGAGAACTACCAGAGGACTGGGATTTGTTACCTATGACCAAATTAGCCAAATATATAAACGGAATGGCTTTTAAACCAAGCGATTGGAAAGACCAAGGCCTCCCGATAGTTAGAATTGAAAATCTCAATAATGTCGAAGCCTCATTCAATTACTTTAATGGACAGGTGGATGAGAAATTCCTTTTGAAAGATAATGATATCCTCTTGTCTTGGTCTGCCAGTTTAGGGGTTTATATCTGGAATCGAGGGCCTGCTGTATTGAATCAGCACATCTTCAAAGTTATTCCAAAAGATGGTGTCGACAAGTTTTACCTTTTTTGGTCTCTGCATAGGGCCATTGATGACCTTAGTAAATTTACTCATGGCTCTACTATGAAACATTTTCAAAAGGGCGAGTTAGAAAGAACTGCCGTAGCTCTCCCTCCACTTCCGGAGCAGCAAAAAATCGCTGAAATCCTATCCACTGCAGATAAGAAGATAGAACTCATTGACAGAGAAATTATTGCCACTGAAAAACTCAGGAAGGGTCTAATGCAAACACTTCTGACTCGAGGCATTGGACACACAAAGTTCAAGAGGACTGAATTTGGTGTGATTCCTGCGGAATGGGATGTTGGAACACTTGAAGCTTTTTGTGAACGCATAACAGATGGTTCACACTATTCCCCCCCAGAGTTCAAAGAAGGATCAAGGGTCATCGCTACCGTTGCTAATATGGGGAGAAACAAGATTATTATCGACGACTGTAAGAGAATATCAAATACGGATTTCGCTTTGTTAGTGAAAAATGGTTGTAAACCGGAAAAGGGTGATGTTCTCTTTTCCAAGGACGGTACAGTTGGTATTTGCTTTCCCTATTCTCAAGCTGACGATGTTGTATTGCTATCGTCTATTGCTATCCTGAAACCCAATAAGAAACTACATCCTACATTTGTATCATATTATCTGACATCAGAAAAAGGAGTGAATGAAGTCACTGGCCTTAAAACAGGCTCAGCGTTAAAAAGAGTGACACTTCAAAATCTGAAATTGGTGAAGATCCCGCACCCTTCTATCGATGAGCAGCTAAAAATCGCTGAAATCCTATCCACTGCAGATAAGAAGATTGAACTTTTGCTCAAGAAGAAAGTAGAGTCAGAAAAACTTAAGAAAGGATTAATGGGGGCCCTTCTCACAGGTCAATTAAGAGTAATAACAGAAAATGTACAAGGTGACGCCTGATGCCAGCATTTGCAACAGAAAAATTTAGTGTTCAGGAACCGATCATAAAATATTGCAGAGGCGTTGGATGGAATTATTTGAATCAAGATGATGCTTTGAGATTCCGCGGTGGGGAAACGGGCCTGATACTAAGACAAAAGTTTTCAGAACAGATTCTGCGACTCAATTCTGACTTTGCAAATCTCGAGACTGCAAACATTGTGATAAAAAGACTGGAGGAGTCAATTGGTGCCACCATAGAAGGGAATCTAAAGGTATGGGAACATCTTATCGGAAAAGGAACTGTGTTCATCCCAGAGGAAAGAAGAGACAGGGATGTTAAGTTGATTGACTTTGAGAACCCAGAGAGAAACGAATTTCACGTCACAGAAGAATTCAGTTTTACCAATGGTATCAAAACAAACAGGCCTGATGTGGTATTTTTCATAAACGGAATTCCGGTATTTGTATTGGAGGCAAAGGCTCCTCACAGAATTGATGGCATCGATGAAGGACTCATTCAGATTAGAAGATATCATGAAGAAACACCGGAGCTAATGAAAATTCCACAGGTATATCAGGTCTCAAACATCATCGATTTCTTTTACGGACCTACTTGGAACCTGTCGGGTAAGAGTCTATTCTCCTGGACAATTGATGGAGGATCTAAGCTCGAGGATCAAATCAAGTCTTTCTTTGAACACAAGAATGTACTGAAATTCATCAGAGATTATATCCTATTTGTTAGACAGGACGATGAATTGAAAAAGGCAGTACTCAGAGAACATCAGACCCGTGCTACTGAGAAAATTCTTGAAAGAAGTCTCTCCACCAAGAAGCGAGGTTTAATTTGGCATACTCAGGGATCTGGAAAGACGTATACCATGATTGTCGCTGCAAAGAAGATAATGCAAAACCTCACAATAAGAAGACCAGTTATTCTTCTCCTCGTAGATAGAAACGAATTAGAGAGTCAGTTGTTCAGCAATCTTAGCAATCTCGGATTTGAGAATTTTCGTGTGACTGACAGTAAAAAGGTACTTCGGCAGTTGCTTTCTTCAGGCACTTCTGCAATAATAGTGTCCACGATCCAGAAATTTGAAGGAATGCCAGAAAAGATCAATCTCGGTAAAGAGTTATTTGTATTTGCAGACGAAGCTCACAGAAGCACAGGAGGAAAACTTGGTAATTTTCTGATGGGTGCTCTTCCTAATGCCACATTCATAGGTTTCACTGGTACACCAGTATCAAGAGTTTCTGGAAAGAACGATACTTTCCTGATGTTTGGCAGGGATGATCCCAACGGATATCTTGATAAGTATGGGATAAAGGAATCCATTCGTGATGGAACAACAGTTCCACTGAATTACTCTCTTGCGCCTAATAAAATGCTTGTTGATCGAGAAACTCTCGAAAAGGAATTTCTGATGAATGCTGAACTTGCAGGAGTCTCTGACATTGAAACTCTAAACATGATAATGGAAAGGCAGGTAACTCTCAGGAACATGATGAAGAATCAGGAGAGGATGGATAATATAGCAAAGTATGCAGCAGAACATTTCACAAAGAACGTTGAACCTCTTGGTTACAAAGCATTTCTTGTGGCCGTAGACAGAGAGGCTTGCGCAATGTACAAAGACATTCTGGACAAATATCTCCCCTCATCGTATTCTAAAGTCATCATTAGTTCAAACCATAACGACAAAGAATTACTGAAAAAATACCACACCAGTGAAGAACAGGAAAAAGAAATAAGAAAAGCATTCAGGAATCCACAGGAAGAACCTAAGATCCTGATTGTCACAGAGAAGTTACTGACAGGGTTCGATGCCCCTATTCTTTATTGCATGTACTTGGACAAACCAATGAGAGATCACGTACTTCTGCAGGCCATCGCAAGAATCAACAGACCATATGAGAACAAAGAAGGAAAAGCTAAAACAGCGGGCTTGATAATCGATTTCGTTGGAGTTTTCAAGAAGCTGAAAGATGCACTTGCATTTGATGCCAAAGACATTTCGGATATAGAAGACGTGGTTCAGGATGTCGAGATCCTCAAGCTGAGTTTTTCGGAGAAGATAGCATTGATGAAGAAAGAGTATCTTGATAAATTGTCCGAGAAACAACCGGACAAGGTGGTAAGTGAAATAATTGATATGTTCAGAGATGAGAATACCAAACAGAAATACTACGCGAGGTGGAAAGAAATCGAGGATATGTACAATATTATTTCACCAGATGATTTCCTGAGACCACACCTATCTGATTACGAGAAGTTTGCAAGAATTTACAATATACTACGGATGTATTATGATAACAAGCAGAAGCCGGATTTAGATCTTTCAAGGAAAACTGCGGAGTTAGTAAGAGAGCATACAAGCATTGGAGAATTCAAACCGCCAAGGAGCACATACAGTATAGACGACGGTACATTAAGCAGGATTAAAGAGGATCACAAAACAGACAGAGAAAGGATTCTCAGTATGATCAACAGTATTCTGAATGAAGTCAAGGAGAACATGTTGAAACAGCCTTATCTCATATCCATTGGAGAAAGAGCTGAGATGATAGCGCAGTTATACAGTTCAAGTCAGGAATCTTCGGAAAACAGTGCAAAGATGCTTGAGTCTTTGATCAATGAGATTAATAATGCAAACAAAGAACAGAAATCTCTCAAGATGTCTCCAGACATCTTTTCCCTTTACTGGTTCCTCAAGAACAATGATGTTAAAGAGCCTGAGAAAATTGCAACTGAAATGTCTTCTGTATTTGAGAAGTATTCAAGCTGGAGGACTAACCCAAGACAGGAGAGAGATATCAGGCTTGCATTGAACCGCGCTTTGATGTCGCACATGAAGGATTTAGGAGTAGAAAACATTCAGAAAATCACTGGAATTGCCAAAGAAGTGGTAGATCGAATGAAGGTAGCAGGCAATGGTAAGTAAAGAAGAATTCAAATCCGAGGTTAAGAAATACGCGGGAAAAATAAATGTCAGGCCCAAACAAATAAGAATTCGTTCATTGAAGCACAAGAATGGGAGTTGTTCGCCCAGGAAAGTGATAACATTTGACACTTCGGTATTGAAGTTGGATGACATACAGAGAAAGGAAACTATATTACATGAACTTCTTCATCTGAGATACAAGAATCATGGGAAACTCTTCAAGACTGTTTTAAAAACGTATTTGGAATGAATTATAGTCGTTAGTTTCTCGTGGGATTTCTTCATTGAATATTCCTAACCGCCATAAATGGGGAAATTTGATCCGACGATTACAACAAACTCACTAAGTACGTTTCCAGTTAAGATGTCCTGGAAAGTCCAAGTGCCTCCATTAATTTAAGTGCCTGAGACAAGTTTTCATAGGTTTGAATGACATCTTGGGCCCTCCAGCAGACTAGGTATTTCTTAAACTCGCCAAGGGATTCGACTTCCTTTTGAATTTTGTTCAGTTGTCCTTCGTCAGATACAGCTATCACCTTCTGAACTAGTGGGCTCGACTTTGCTTTTTGTAGGTTGAGAATTAGGCTATCTATATTCCCTTTGCTTTGCACCTCAAAAACATATTTTATTATTCCAAGGTTACCAACCCTAGACGTCCACACGTCATCCACTCTAGCACCAGGAGCAATAGTCTCTTCAGTAACGGCATCAAATCCGAGCAACAGACCGATGTCACGAATGTAATCCTTAACTTGGTCATGGTCAAAATCTTCAAGGTTGACTTCAGATTGTTCTTTAGTGCTATCTTGCTTATGCATTTCGGCCACCCTATACAGGAAGTAGTCTACGGTGAGATAGTCGGAATCTTTCAATCCTAAACCACTGAGAACCTCGGCTATCTCACTCAAAGAGAATGTCAAATCTCCGTTGACAGCTTATGATACCAGTAGGATGTTCTTAGCATTCCCTGATCTGTTTTGAACCTCTTCTTGAGTATTTCGGATCTCATGGAGAAATGATGCTCAGCAACATTGTTTGTCTTGTTTACACTGGAATCCTGAAGGTAGAGGAATATTTCCTTCCTGTTCTTATTCACTTACTCCAGGAATCTCCTGATGATCAGATCATCAGAATACAGGTCACGCACCATATCGAGAATCATGAATGTTGATTCCTTTTCCGACTTTCCTGATACCATTCGGGAAACAGGTTCTGTATTCATTCCCAGTCTTTCAAGATTCTCCTGTGTCTGGAAGAGTGCATAGTTTATCAGATCAATTGCAACTCTCAATTCCTTCAGTTTTCCTGCATCATATGCTTTCTTTGTGAGATCCTTCATGATGTGGAAGAGACATCTCTGTCTCTTGATCCTGATAAGAAGCTTCCTCGATACTCTGGAGAAGGCGTTTTGGTAATGATATCCATCTGTTGTGATTGTTATAACAGATCCTGTATGGAACCTGCTCAGGGAATCCAGTATGAATTCCATTGTGGAATGTTCACCAAGTTCTTCCAGTATGTCTTCATGGAAATTTCCAGTTACAGTATCCTTCAGCAGGAATCTGTATTTCCTCTTTCCATCTATGTTCACATACTGTTCATCATAGGAGAAATATCCGGATGATTCCATGCCATGGCGATCAGGAATGTCCGGAACTGACATTCTCACAGTCTCATGCGATACTGTGATTCCAAGGAATATACCACACATTCTGGCTGCTTTCCTCAGTGACGATAGAACACGTGATCCTGTTGTTTTATCCTTAAGATCATCAGGTATGTGCTTTCCGTATCCATATCCTGGAGGTCTTGTTTCGAATGAATATGAGCAGGCCATGCAGATGTACTTTTGAATCCTCACGCTGTGATTCTGCACATCCCTCATGTATGTACCATTCTTTGAGACATGGCTGGAAAAACATCTGGGGCATATGGGATCATGATAATACAGGATGGGAATGTTATCTTTGAAGAATCTTATGCCTGTTGTCTGTTCTTCCATACGGATTGGAGATGAAGGATGATCACCGGAATAATCATCAAGCGTGGATGTTATAACAACTCTCTTGATTCCTGGAATCCGGTGTATCCGCATGAAAAACAATAGGATCATCGTATTTCATGATTTCGGTTGGATGTGTTAAAATGAGGGAAATTCAACTAAGAGTTGGCAGTCTCGTTGAACCACAATGATTAACTTCTACATCTACATATCACTCATATGACGGATGCTTCACCATTATGCACGCGCTGTGGCTCAGAGATGAAAAAATCCCGTGTACCGTTTAAACCATTTGGTTACTTTGTTGGCATTTATGACGGATACAAGTGCGCGGTTTGCGGAGATATATTATTCTCCAGAGAGGGATATGAGGAGAGGTCTGAGAGGGCGAGAGAAATTTATGAGCTCTTTGGGCAAATCCCCGTCCAAGTGGAATCTAGCAAGGAGATTAGAGTTCTAATTCCAAGTAGATCTGCATCAACAACTGAAGGTGTTTTGGTCGGCAGTGGCGAAAGGAAAAGTATTGTCAAAAGGACTGATGAAGGCGAAATGACTTTTAGCTATAACCCTATGTGAGTTCTTGTATGATGCCTTCGTTTGACCAATCGAAGTTAATCAATAGAGAATTTCAGATCCTTAAAGTCTCTTGGAGTCTATATGATATAGACCATGAAGATGTAAAGGGATTGCTAAGAGTGGTTGGATTCCCAGTCAATATTCTTGAAGTACCGGTTGAACTATTGCCAAACGTTTCCAATCAGAAATTGTTCGCATTGCAAATTCAGAATCTTGTTAGTTTTGTAAGTAAAGGTAAGAAAGGAGTTTCTGATCCCAATCCAATAATAGTAGAACAAATAGAAGAAGAACAAAAGATTGACATCACTTCGTCGATTATGCCAGTTGATGAGCCTTTCTCTGAGTATTTGATCGCTCCCATGAGGAATACGCTCCTAAGGACAAGAACGACCGTTACCAAGGTAGAACTGGTCAAAGGAAGAACTAACTCCTTTGGCGATCCATTGTTGCTTATTCAATCTAATACTGCTCACTCGGTGAGTCAATTTAAAGGCGGAAGAGTAACAACATAGACATCACGAGATATACAGGCTGGCAATATTACCACCAGAGTAGGGTACCGCTACTGGTGACCCAGCAAATGCCGTTCCCTTCTCCCCCTTCATATTTCATCCCAATATTTTCCTTTATCTCGATACTCATCTATCTGCAACCAAAATGTACCAGTATTATCACTTTCTCTATTCTTCAAGAAGTCCTGCACATCCTTGCTCTTCAATATATAGACATTTGGTTCTTCAAGAATGTGTGTTAAGATAACGAGAAAATCAAACTGAAGGTCCAGACCATAGAAACTTGAAGCGCCATCTTTTCTCTTAGCGTTTACGTTGAAACGATATGTGCTTCCATTTTTGCTTGCTGACACATGTACCTGCTCATCCTGTCCAACCACCGCGGTGTAGCCAAATTTCGTGAGCATGTAACAAGTGTAAAAAACTCCAGCCTTATGCACATCGGGTCTTGTTTGTTTGGCCATACAATCTTAACCTCTTCTCTGGATAAGATATTTTTCCTTCACGGTTCAAAACGCCTTATCGATATCCAGAATATCTCTAATCGATTTAGATTACTATTTACTTGCGTTTCCTTCCTTCTTGTTCATTTGGAGTTGGAATCCCTCACCGTCTCGATCAAATTCAGGTAATAAAGGCAATCTTCACAATATCCAAACCTGATTGGGGGCCGATCACGACCAGCAGAAATATCATGCTTAGTACAAAGATTTTTACCACATATTGTGCAAGAGTCGTAGGTTTTTTCATTGCAAAAGGAGCATGAACCAGAGATCTCTCCCTTAGTTTTGATTTCTAACATATCAGCTTTAAAATCTCTAGAATCTTGAAGGCTACCATAGACTTTATCTGGTGGATTATCCACATGGTTCAGAAGCTTGAATAAATCGGCAATTTCCTCCCTTTGAGTTGAATCATATGACTTGTTCACGAATCTCTTACCTATCGACTCAGCAGAAGGTGCATCTATCATTACCTCAACATCACCAACATCAACCGAAATAGAATCCGCCTGAGCGGCTTCAGAATAACCGTTAAGCCCAAAATAACCCTTCTTTGTCAAAACAGCGAATCTGACGCTTGCTATTGGATAATCTCTGCCATTGAGTTCTACTGAGAAATTTCCATTATCATCCTGACTCAGATCACCATCCACCTCGTTTACCTCCATTTTGTTTCATACGATTCCTCTCAAGTCAAGTGTCTTTCACGAAACGAGCTTCAGTTAATTATCAAATGTCTTATAGATTTTGCCGGAAGCTTTGATGATAAGATCCTTTGTTGTATCTCCGTTAATGCCCCAATGCTTTCAGTCCGCTTATGAAATAAGACTGTTCTCTGCTCATAATACCACACTAATCGTTCAATTTTCCCTGCTGTTCAAACATTCGGCATTTCTTTCCACTCAGACACTTCCTTCGCGATTCCCACTGCAATAATGGAATCCATATCAATCTCCCACTCCCCCATTTCACTGAGAAGGAAGACTGTGGGGTTCTTCCAGTGAGGTACGATAAGTCACCCAGTCAAACGATCACCGGTCCGCAAGATCACTTCAATCCGTTCTCCTCTGATATTACGTTCAATCTTCAATTCTTCATCTCCTTTCTCCTCTTCACATTTTCAAACTGTTCCATGAGTTTTTCTGCCTGAAGCCCTATGTCTGTCAGGTTTGATGATATTACACCGTAAGCTGAATCCCGAAATATATCACCCCTGACTTTCTCAATCTGTTCTAAAACAAGAGTGATTCCATTGATTACTTTTCTGATCCTTCTTTCAGGATTCATTGACACTACACTTTCAATCATTGTTTGAGTGTTTATCATCTCGTTGAGTCTCTTCTTCCTGAGATCATCCAGAAGATCAGGATTCTTCAGGAAATCATCTTCCTTCAATTTCTTCTGGAGATCATCAGATGATTTGGATAGTGTTCTGATTTTATCCAGTGCAGATCTGTCAATAAGCTTTGTTTTGGACATTGCCTCATTTCCTCCCGAGACTTTCAATATTTCCGTGAAAATGGTTGAGAGATTTGAGAAGTGTTCATTCAGGCTGGATACAAGTTCGTCATTGTAGAAGTTTCCTATCATCCTCTGAAGTTCTTCAATTTCCAACTTCTTTGGATCAATCTGGAGAGTGAGTTCATCTATTTCAGATTCTATTTTCTCCTTCTCCTTCTCACTGTTGTTGATGCTGTTCTGGAGATCGCTCCTTCTCATTTCCAGCTTTGCTATGTCATCTTCCACTTCAGACAGTTTGAATCTGCCAGAAAGAGCAGATGCAACATACTCAATGTAGAACGGACTTCTCTGATCCACAAATGCCCTGAATATTTCCGGATTTCTGTATCTGTCATACCAGAACTTCGCAATATCTTCTCTCTTGGGATCTTCAGTCAGGGAAAGCAGAAGAATGTAAAGACGCTTCTCAGTGGATGCCTTCTCAAAAGTCCAATCCGGGGGATACAGCTCCACCAGAATCTTCTTCCCTTCCTCAATCTCTCTCATAGTCCGGAGAGCTTCCAGACCTTTTCGCATTGCTTTTGTGGGGCCACCAAGTTCCTCCACGATATCAATATCCTCAAAATCAATCTGGACAGTTCTCTGATCTCCCATTTTCATATGATCCATCCGTAAGATATTAATGTTTCATTTGCAGAGATTTGTATTGTAGAATTGATTCCGAATTAAACTCATGTGAATCATATGTAGTCTGATATTTCTCTACGACAGTGTATATATCTATATCATGTGTCAGTTTCATACCGTAAGAGTTAAAAAAACATAACTCCTAATAAGAGGATAAAACCCTTTAATTCCCTATCTCCAGAAGAAAAGTAACAAAACCTCAAAATAAGAGTTTTATACTAAAACTCCTAATATTCCCGGATATTCATTCTGATTTTTGAGATCCAATTATAGATCATTATACTTACAGAGAACTATCATCCTTCACTGTTCCAAAGCCATCCACCATCTTTCCAATAGCAGGGAGTATATCAGACTCAAAGGTGATATCGAGGTAGTGAGTCCATGCAGTCTGGTTTGTATGCCCCTGTGATTGCAAGACCTTATCTTTCATGGCTGTACGCTAACAAGGTGCTTTTTCGATGTCTGGTAGTGGGGTGAGATTGAAAATTTAGGTCTAGATTCGAAGTCATTTTCTATTTTCAATCTTCTTAGTGGGCTATAATGGGAGTTTCTATTATGATCGTTGCTATTATCATTGAGTGAGAGCTTAACGATTATGAAAATCTTCGAAGAGATCGCCAAAGATATCATAGATACCAGAAAGGAGATTCTCGGCAAGGAACACGTAGACGAAGAACATGGAGAATTTGGGCTTAAATTGATTCCATGTTCTTTTCCATCTACTTGGGGATTCGAAATAATCAACACTTTTTCCATAGTTCTTGCAGGGCTAATTTCAACCAGAAATGAAGAAAGCATAGTGAATGTACTTAGGACTGACTGGCACGATGGGCCCAAAGAGTCTGATCACAACTTCTTCTTGTCTTGTATTCCAAAAGTTTTATGGAGTTCTTCATTAGGCATTCCGGTGGTTAACGTATTTTCTTTCATTAATGCTTCTTCAAGTGGATACCACGGATCAGGACCACAGGTTCATGAAGCAATCAATAGGTTGATTAAAAGGTATGAGGATGAATTGGCTTTCAGGATAATTGAAATTTCTGCTGCCACACACGAGGGCATCGAAAAGAGTTTTAAGAAATACGGTCCAATTTTGGAAGTGGGATATCCAGATCATCTGTACCCGTTTGAGTGAACAACATGAAGGACGCCTACGCTCCCCTTGATGTGTTTGACTGGTGTGACATTGTAAGAAAAGAATCTGAGACAATGACTCAGGAGGAAACTGCAAAGAAGTTGGGTATATCAAGACAATACGTTTCTCAGTTTGCTACAATTGTAGCGAAAATTCCAGATTCAATTATAAAAATCTGCAAATCCCACCAGCTCAACCGCGGAGATCAGGAACCCTTATTCGAATTCACAGAAGGATGGTTCAGGAATTCTGGATTGTATGGACTCTCAGAGAAAAGACAGGGACAGTTCTTTGAGTGGTTCTTAGGCATACTTTAAGACAGTGCTACACGTTTCCATTTGTACACGGTTCTTGAGGTTTGGAACTTCAACTTCCAAGTCAATCGAAACTGTTGTTGGTTTTTTATTATTGATCACCGTCCCATCCAAATAGAAATTCCCCCACTCCTCTGGCGATAAGGTAATGTCTTGTAATCCATATTTTTGACTTCTTCCTTCCCACTGAATTGGCTTCTGTTGGTACTTGACTCCATTTGCAGAAGGAAAAATTAGAATTGGCAACGATACTTTTGTTCTATTCCGTAAGTAAAATCTCAGTTGAAAATTTGTTGCCATATTTGAGTACTGAAGTTGATCAGGACTGGTGTATCTGTACTGGATTGGTCTGTGGTAGAGTATCCAATGTTCTCTGGATACCCTAATTAGTTCATAAACAAACGTGGAGATTACACCTGCAAGGACTGCTCCCAAAATAGAGTATACAACAGTATTCATACCGAAGAAATGATTGTTGGCTCTTCAAATTAATGGTTTTCATTCCAAATGCAGTGTTTCAGTGATTTATCAGAAGGAAATCATGCTAGCACCATAGTTAGTTTTGATTGCTATGCAAAACCTTATGGAATAACAGCAGAACCCATAGAACGTTGGTTCCATTTCACTGTACATTGTCTGAAATCCTTTATTTTACTGTCTCTCTATGTTGCGAATGTACAGTGATTTTCTCTTGTACATTCACTGTACATTCATGGTGGATCAGCCAGATACTATGTGCAGAATGCATGAATGTACAAATGTATAATAAATAAAGTAAAGTATAGTATATATTATGAGAGAACTAGGAACCTACATACCCCCTACGCTTTGGTTTCAAAAAACGTACATTCGTACATTCAGATAATTTGTAGTCGCATTTTTCTAGGTTCAAAGCGAATGTACATTTCCAAATTTTCTGTACATTCGTTGTACATTGAAATCTGTGGAATGCGTAAAATACATTATCTCAGAGAATGTACAGTGTGCAGAGACTGTATTTCAAATGTTCTCAGTCCATGTCGAATTCCGGAATTCCTTTACTGTCGTCGTCATCGTCCGCGGCATCCTCTTTTTCTGCGTCTTTGTATGAGTTCTTGATCTCTAAAACCCTTTCCAATTCGTCCAACAAAGGATCTATCGGAAAACCTTCATCGACATTGGCTGGCAACTCTAGCCCATCCCTGTCTCCCCTCACTTGGACAACCCATTTTTTAAGGTTGGACCTGATAATCTCGTTGAACCTCGAACCGTCGAAATAGTATATGAATTCGGTGGGTATCTTTCGCCACTGTCGCTTACTCGTGTATTCCACGCCGTCCTTGAACGTGCTAGATTCGTCTGTCTGATGAATTTCCAATACTCTTTCTTTTAGGATTTCACGCAACTTTGCGAATTCCATGCGGTATGAATTCTTGTCTCTAGAGCGGCTGAAATCCGAAAATTCTATGTCTTTTCTCACCTCTACAAAGAACTCGTAAACCGATCTCAGTACAAATTTGATCGGATCGTTTGCGCGTTGCATCTGCAGATCATCGACTAACGACTGCAATGTTTGCATTACTGCGTACTTACAGTCGACCAATTCTGCAATTGCTAGGATAGGTGAAAATGCCTGTAGGGGTCTCCCCTTGAACTCAGTTATTCCGTCGTAGGCTTTCCTAACTCTGTGGGCATAAGGCAAAAAGAGATCGTAAAGACTTTGGACAAGGCCCCGGTGTTTATCGATGAATTCTCCCATGTTTGGCCTTTCTGAACGGATTGGATCTTTTCTCAGATATATCCTGGCTGATCGGGACGTTGTTGAATACTTAACCATCGCTACATAGGGGTCAATGCACACCTTTGGTCCGTAAGGTGAGAAAGGTTCGACCGAAAAATTTTGCCCTGTTGCCCTGGGAATGGTGGCGTCCTTTGAGAACGATCCATCAAGCATAAGATTCAGTATCCTTATTTTCTCCCTGTCCTCGGGGTGAATTTCGTCTATCAATTCGGAAAAGCCCATCTGTGCCAATCTGAATAACGTTGCCTCTGTGGGGTCGAATATGCTTACCGGATAAGGCGCTAGTGAGCATGCGACTAATCCGACTGTACCTCCTGCATCCGAACCAGTCTTCTTGAATATCAACGGCGGAAATTGGTTGAAAACTCTGTGAAAATGTGCCGCAATAATCCAACACACTAGGAGTTTTCTTTCGTCGTCTGGGACTGTCAGCACGGACTTAACTGCATTTTCTGTCCATTGGAATACCTTTTTTATCTCGGGGACTTTCATTAGATCCCTCTTTCCTAGCGTGTACCGGTGCTTGAGAAGTCCTTTTGTAGCATTGTCATGGAATTCATCAGCAGAGAACAATGGCAGAATGAAATTACCGCCGATTAAGTTGTCACCCCAAACTATGCGCAATTCTCCTTTTTCGTTTGTGTAATAGGTTCGCCATGCATAGTCTAGTTCCACTTCGACTACTTTCGTCTCGTTTTCCGTTTTTTCAACCACGTTGTGAACCAGTATGGAACGGATTGCAAATGCTTCTCCGTTAATGTAGATGAAATCGTGAAGGGGATTATACGTTCGGTAATCCCTAACCTCAACAATACCATCCGTAACTAACTCTGCGTCCGGCTTGGGAACGACGAGTCCCGCTTTCTTGCCTTTTAGTCTCTCTAGATCCTCGTCGCTAGTGTTTTTCTTTTCCTCTGTGTCTTTAGCATCGGTATCTTTGTTTTTGTCAGTGTTTTCCGGCATTATTGACCATCCCCTTCTTGAGTGCCGGTATGACTGAACAACTCACCAAAAGCGAAAAAGTTAAAATCTGAATTTACACTACTATTTCGTGGCTCATTCATGCGTGGGTCACCTCCTTTTCAATCTTCCATCAGTCGATTTCCTCATTGTCGATCATGCGTGCCATTTTTCGTAATCTCAAAAGTTCCCTAATCGAGTCTTCTACTGTCAATTCATCCTCTAGGGTTAATATGTGGGACCACAGTTGAACTTTGAATCTCTGCGCGTCCTCCCTTTTAAGCGCACTCCAATCAATCATGGTCATCGTTTACTCCGACGATTATTCTTCTGAGAACAACCGTATCATCCACGATCCTGATGGCAACAAATTCTCTATCCTTCCATCCCAGGGATTCAAAAAGCTCTGGCGGGATTGCAACTACTTCGCTATTTCCTGCTCTCCTCAGTCTTCTTCTGAAAATTACTGGTATCTGCATGAGTGGTACAAGAAAGACACATTTCTATCTTTTCCCAATCGCTTCAAAAAATGGCTATCTTTATCTCCGAATGAGAATAGAATACTACTGTAATCTTAATGTAAGCACATTGCATGTTGTTCTGATGTCATTCTTACGTCTTCTGAAGATAAGGCCCGTAATTGTCTTATTCCTTAGAGACTATCCCAGATCTGATTGCTACGCGATAAGCGATTACCTGCAGGAGAGTGACCTCCGAAAAATCGGCAGACATCTCAGGGAACTTCAGCGGATGGCGGTAATCAGGAAAGAAGAGACTGAACACGAAGATCTGTATTTGACAACGGAACATGCTGATGGCTACCTGTATTTCGAACTGGCCAAGGCATGCTCAAAGTTGGATCCGTCCTACAGTAAATTCATGCTTGCTAACCCTTCAGGAAGTGCAGGATGGAAGCGGATGGAACTCGAAATGTTATTTGGCTCTTCAGAAGGGAAAAGAAAGCCTGAGCCTATGAAAACAGAATGGGAACTGTTTTTTGATTTGGCATCCTTAGAGCTCAACAGGATAAAGGAGGAGCTGCCACTGAGTCCCCAAACCAAGCAGCAAAAAGACAGAAGCCCTGGAGGAATGGTATCGTAGGGCTGTGAAATTGGACGATGAGAACAGGCGCTAGTTCTCAGGCAATCTCACAATTGCCTCATCATTGATGTCCTTAACATACTCCCAACCCTCTGAAATGTAGGTTTTAACGTGGTTCATTGGTACGATTGTTTGTCGTGATCCGTTTGTCCTGCCCTCTATTTCTCTGCGATCTGACTCTTCTTTCTGTTTTATTTTCTCTTTGTCCTCTGACCTGCCTATCTTGTCTGCTACATGCTTCTGCAATTCCTCGTCACTCAACTCTAGAAGGTCCTCAATGTCGCTGTCTGAGAACTTAAACACTTTCCTTAGTACAGTCGCGGTGACGGATTTTTCCAGTGTCTCTTTATCCTTATCGGATAGTGGTTTAGGTGTAGGTTCCAGATATTCAGTAGCTTTGCCGTATGCCCCTCTCATTTGCTCAATGAGATCGTTTGATAATTTTCTGTCAGTAGTGTATCTATGCTCAATATCTCCCTTATGACCCATGAAGAATGTCCTGTAATCCCTCCTTATCTGCCTCTCACTCTCCGCCATCAACATGCGAGACGCAAAGTAGTTCCTGAGATCATATGGACGGTTCTGATATCCTGCTGTCCTTATTGCATCTCTTATGAGTGCTGAAACCTTAATTGTGGTGATGAATGGTCTCTCATTCCTCAATTTGAGTTTCGACTTGGTGAGGAGCGGTGAATCGTCTGACAGTTCCTCACCGTCCCGTATCCTCTGATTAAGATATACTTGCAGGTAGTCGCATCCTTCCTTTCCAAGAAAAGTGAAATACTCATGGTGTTTTTTGCTCAGCTCCTTTTGCACCACAACCTTTGCCGGTATTTTGT
>JBJKSA010000011.1:0-141077 GCA_046704405.1 Thermoplasmataceae archaeon
GATTAAGATATACTTGCAGGTAGTCGCATCCTTCCTTTCCAAGAAAAGTGAAATACTCATGGTGTTTTTTGCTCAGCTCCTTTTGCACCACAACCTTTGCCGGTATTTTGTTGAAACTGACCTCCTCTCTGTCGATGACAAGATCCTCAATATCAGACAGTTTGAGACCGTTGTTTCCCTCTGCATTTCCCAAGCTCTGCAATCTTATCCCGGTGAATGCTATCATAGATACCGCTACCTTCTGCCTCACATCGCATGCATTGAGGATATTTTTCAACCCTTCCTTATCAGGTATAGGCTCCGTCAGCGTTGGAGTATCTTCTGCGTTCCTTATCTTAACCTTCCTCTGAAGATGTATCCCATTGAAGGTCAACCAGGATTTGACGCTCTTTACTACTGATTTCGTGTATCCACCAGAGTATCCCTTATTTTCCATGTCTCTGACCAAATCTGAGATCAGGTTTGACAATCTCAGATCATTCATTTTGAGAAGCTGATGAGGTGTCTTTCCTGTCTGTTCACAGAATGACCCCAATCTCCTGAGATAAACATTGCCGGTGATCTGAGAACCGCTGCATACCTCCCGGAACCAGCGCATTATGTCTTTATCATTTCTCAATTCCATGTATTTTTTCTGTCCTCTGCCCATGATTATCAATAAGATAACCGGATACAGTATATAATATTTCTAAACGATATTGAGTGTAAATCCGGTCGGGCCCACTTTGATGATGAGCGCTGTGCAAATTCCCTTGACTTTTGCTGCTTAAAATTTCAAAAATCCTGTTGCCGGTTTGTTACCGAGTTTAGTGTTACAGGCAGACCTAGATTGGGAGCTTAACTATTCTAAGAAACCTTTCTTCAAGACTGTGAATCAGGATGATACATAATGGCCCAGTTTGCTGTGCAATATTCTTGATTGGGCAACAAAGGAAGCGCATTTCCTGCGCAAGAGTTATAATCCCTCTGACTGTGGCTGATCTATGTTGACTCCAGTTCGAAGAGACTTACTCAAATGGGAGACTCCTGATCCAAGTTCAGATTGGTTGATGATTGGACATATTTTGGTGCGAGATTCTGGTTGCGTCCTAGTAGATCCTCCACACATTCCTGGTCTTCTCGATTCCGTATCACGCCTGGGGAAAATTGAGGGAGTAATATTGACTACTCTTGACCATTCTAGAGGTGCTGCATTAATTGTAAGAAAAACAGGAGCTCGCCTGTTGCTTCCAGATCAGAGTTCGGATGATGTTGACCCACTGGCCTTAAGGATCAAGGAGGAGATAACAGACTCCGAAGAATATAATGGTGGAAAGGTGCTTGGATTAGAAGCATTCAGGTTAAGCGTGCCAGGAAAAAATGAGATCGGAATGCCATCCATGAATGAGTTTGCTCTGCTCACTGAACATAAAGAACTTTTTACAGGAGATTTGGTAATAGGCTCTGCTGAAGGCAAAATGCAAGTGGCCCCTGAATGGTTCCCGTCAGAGGTAACCAGTCCCCCATATGAATTGGCTCACAGCAATGTCAAAGATCTCATTCACAAAACCGGTGCCGTGTCGCTGCTTCCTTCACATGGATCTGACATACTCAATGTGCTTCAGAAAGCCGCTGAATTCCTCTGAATTTATTAAATCAAAGTAAGTACCAGCATTTACTGACAAAAAGACTAGGTAGAGAGAAGTCATTTTTCTTTCTTAATCCGAGTAATTTACTATTCATCGGTCGGTTATCTATAATGCCTTGGATCTCGACCAGAAAGAGGATCTCGTTATTTGGCATCCTTTCTGAGGAGTTGTCATGATTTTTGGGAACCAATAGGCGAGCTTATGCTAGTATACTTTGATGCCCTATTCAATATTTAAAGAAGAAGCTGTTATTGGCTCTATGGATCCAGTTGAAAAAGGTAACGCAAAATATAGAAATGGAAATTCTGCGGTAAGCGTCATGTTCGTTTTTAAGGTCCCTACAAGGAATCATGGTGCCTTTCTGAAATGTAATGAAGACTTTGAGAAATATAAGAAAGACTCGGGCATAGCTTCCGAACATTATATCGTTTATCCCTTACCAAAAGGAAAGTTTGATGGCTGGAGGGGTGTTGAAGAGGCAATTGAATCAGAGGAAGATGAAGAGACTTGGGTACTTTTTGAACATTATCCCTCCAGAGCGCTCAGAACAAAATACCTCAGTTTGGTGAACGACCCTGACCATTCCAGACATTTCAAGAAATTGACAGACCTCGCCTCTAACAAGACTCAGATTATGAATGAACTTTTTGTCGACTCTTGGGAGGGGTACCGGAAGTAAGAATAGGACAATGAGGGGCTCTCGCAATAGACCACCCCCTGCGCATTTTAGAAATTATCAGCTCGACTTTTGTTCATTATAACCGGCCAATGGTCGGTTCCTGTTTCCCTGAGATTCCCAGTTTCCAAGAATTTTCACAATTATCAATGAACAGGTTCTTCAAAAACAGCCACATTCATCCCATATGGCATGCTTGGACATCTCTTAGCGATTTCCAGTGCTTCATCGTAAGTGGCCGCCTCAATTACTGAAACGCCCCTTAGATCTAATCCGCCGTCTGATACGCCAGATGTTGATACGTTCTTTCCGTTCCCGGTTTCTACACCTACCAACTCTTTCGTCGGCCAATCTCTCCACATATTCACAACTTCTTCTCTCTTTTCTGCGGGTACCTTTCCACCTATGTACAAGAACACATATTTCATTGCTTCACCTTTCCAGATCGGTAATACTAATCAACTCACTTACGTATATAACAATAGAAGAGAAAGAAAGTATACCGCACAACATTTCGAAGTTCACTTTTTCAGGCACTTCATTGCAAAGACAAGCCTCCAACCATTCACTTAACAATTTCTCTGGCGCCTCATCTAACTTGGTTTCTTGCAGATATCACAAATTGACGCTTCCTTTTGGAGCATAAGCTCTACCAGCCACCGCAAAAATTAAGACAAAATCCATTCTTTATAGCTATGGCCCAAAGTGATCAATCAATCAAGGGCATTTCACAAGATGAGAAACGAGAGCTAATGAAAACATTAGAAAATAGATTCCACAAGCACATGCAACGCCACGAAGGTTTACTATGGGACGATGTAGAAGCTAGATTGAGTTCTAATCCTGATAAATTGCGATCAATACTTGAGATGGAAAAAACAGGTGGAGAGCCAGATGTTGTTGGGTCGGTACAGGAAAGCGGGGAGTTGATTTTCTTCGACTGCTCTGAAGAAACCCCAAAGCACCGCCGAAATTTGTGCTATGATCGTAACGCACTTGAGGCAAGGAAAAATTTTAAGCCGGAAAAAAGTGTCGAAGATCTTGTCAATTCTATGGGAATTGAACTCCTGACCCAAGAACAGTATAGGGAGCTCCAGAAATATGGGGAGTTTGACAGGAAGACGTCAAGCTGGCTTAAGACACCTGCTGACATCAGGAAGGCAGGTGGGGCCATATTCGGCGACCGTCGCTATGGAAATGTCTTCATCTATCACAATGGTGCTTCTTCTTACTATGCCGGAAGAGGATTTCGTGGATTGATTAGACTTTAGAACAAACTGTCCATGGAGTCGCGACTGCAAAAAGAGTATCTTCAACTGTGGTTTCAAATATAAATAAAATACCTTGCAGACCCTGAACGATTACCTGTCAGTCCCCAAACTTAATATTTCTTTACAGATAGCCTTCAGCAATATCATGAATTATGATTACGACGCAATTGTGATAGGGGCTGGAACCGCCGGCCTTTCCGCTGGAGCTGCTCTAAAGGAAGGTGGAGCAGAATATTTGATATTGGATAAGAAAGATGAGATCGGGCTTCCAGTGAGGTCTACTGGCGCGGTATCCATGGAGTGGGTGAAAAAGATAGGAATGCCCACAGAGAAGAGCATAGTGAGATCATTCATTAATGCCATTAAGTTCCAAACTGACAATGGGAAGAGTATTTCCCTGAGGTATGATCATCCAGTAGGGTTAGTGTACGACTTCACAAGCTATGAGAAGTTCCTTTCTAAGGATTTTGGAGGAAAACTGAACATTCGCCTCAAGACCAGGGTATCAACCATCAATGAACATACTGTAAAAACTGAAAATGAGGAGCTCACAGCAAAATACGTAGTAATGGCTGCTGGTCCTCAATCCTCATTTGGCGAGAAGCTCAGCCGGGATAGCGTCCTGGTTGCATATGAAGAGGTTAGAGAACTTCCAGAAAGAGAAGATTTTGAAATGTTGCTGTGGTTCAGCGACAAGGCACCTGGCGGTTATTTCTGGGATTTTGCAGATACTAAGGGCACACGCAAGATTGGCGTGTGCTACTACCCGATTTCAAAGTCACGTCCTGCAGAGGTTCTTTCGAAATTCACAGATCAGTTCCCGGAGGTCAAGGGGAAACCACTGAGCACCATTGCGCACCAAATCCCTCTCGGCTCACCAGTCGAAACTGTGGTTAAGGGCAACAGGCTCTATACTGGAGATATGATCAACGCTGTCCTGAACACTACAGCAGGAGGGCTCCAGGGAGCATTCTGGAGCGGCAAGGAGGCTGGGAAGGCTGTAGTGGCAGATAATCCAGATAGGTACCAGCAAGTCTGGAGCAATGAGATACGCCCCTGGTTGTTGAAACATCACGATCTGCACAGGAGAATGCATAGAAAAGGTGCAAAGTCCATTGGCAGGTTGATGACAATGGCCAAGTTCATGCCGAAGTCAATGCAGAAAAGGGTGTTCGGCGGTCTTTAACCTTACAGAGACCTATTCTATCCTGTTCCTTTGTACATTTCCACAACGTAATAGTTGTCAGAATAGATTTCCGAGTACAGCGATCCAGGAAAAGTGGTGTTGCTTGAATTTAGATATGAAGTTGATACCACTACATAAGTGATATTATACTCGCTAAGGTACTGAAGAGAGCTTGACGAAGCTGGATTTGTCACTATTTGTATACCAATATCCCTTTGCATTATCTGTGTTCCACCCACCAGGAAGTTTCCATAGACGATCACAGGAGCACCGTCCACAGCCGCTATGTAATTTCCAATATTCGGCGCAACCACAGTTCCATTGTCCAGATGTGTCTCTCCCCAAGTGAGAAGTTCAGGGTCATATTGGTAATACCCTGATTTGTAGTAGTTTGTGCTAGAGTGTGCATTTGCAAACTGGAGAGGCAAGGTAGCTGCAACGATGACTACTAAGATCAAGATCGGCAGAGCAAGTTTTCCCTTGCCATATCCAGCAAGTCTCTTCCCGCCAACTGGGCCGGATGTATCGGCAAACATTCTCATTACGACAATAGTGCTGGTAATGATTCCGAAGTAGAGTATTCTGGCTGCTAAAGTTGGTGATTTTGGCAGAAATATCAGAAATGTGAAGGATGAAAACATTGCAAGTACAAAGGGATCCCACTTGATTTTTGACAACTTGATGTTGGATCTGTATAGTGAATAGACAGCCATGGATACTATTGCGAATGCAAAGGGCAGGAAGGCAATAAGATAGGTCTGCGCGGACGAGACTGGATTCAGTGATCCGTAGCCCGAACTGCCAGATGCCCCTAAGGCATCAAGCACAAATGCAACCCTAGGAAGCCACCATATCAAGCCTGCCAGAAGTCCGGACGCCAGGGGGATTATGTCACGAAGGGCCAAGACTGGGCCATTCTTTGTCAGGTCATAGATTGTGAGAACCAAAAGAGCCAGAATTGCGAAAAACCAAGTCAGATCATGGGTGAAGGCGATCAAGATCAGAGTAAGAGAAGAGCCTATTATCCACCTTTCTTTACCGGGTTTCCTCTGAAGCAGGAAGGTGAGGAATAGTATGAAAAGAAACTCTCCTATGACAGAAGGATCCCCGCCCCATGAAAGAGCATAGAGATCAGGTGTAAAGAATACCACCACAGCTCCACAGATGAAGTTTTTTACACTTACAGATCCACTGCGTGAAAGCCCATAGATCAGAGTGGCAGTTCCACTGCTGGCTGCTGCTCCAAGGATCAGGAGTGTCTTCATAACACCGTACGCGTTGAACTGGGCATAAATCACAGATGTAATTCCGTTTGTCAGCAGAAATGAGAGGGGCGGGTAGATATATTGTGTTCCTGGAAAGTACAAGGAGTTGGAGGAGGGAATCAAGCTTCCATTGAGGTACATTTCCCTCACAAAGGTTGCGAACTGGCCAAGATCCCCCCCCTGTACAAATGAAGGGTAGAATAGAATAATCCTTACAGCAAATGAAAGAGAGAAAACCAACGCAAGTTCAGCATGAAGCCTCTTCATTGTTTACCACACTGAGGTAAAGATCAGCCAGTTTGTCTGAGATTGTATCCCAGTCATACCTTGTCGAAAATTCCCTTGCATTGTTGCTAAGCAGCTTCCACTTTTCCTCGTCGCTATAGAGTTTCCTTATGTTTCTGATCAAGTCCTCGAAGTTCTGAGAAACGATTCCATTATATCCGTCTCTTATGACTTCGTTTATTGCTAGGTTAAAGGGCCCATCCATTGCCATTACAGGCACAGACGCCGCCATTGCTTCGAGAGAGGCGATCGAAAATCCTTCCCTGTAGCTGGGCATAACGAAAAGCCATGAGTTCTTAATCTCTCTTACCAGATCTTCGTGAGGTATGTGCCCTGCAAATGTTATGTTTCCATTTCCATTCACCAGCTTTCTCAGAGAATTAAGCTGGCTGCCGTCGCCTACAATCTTCAGGTTGAGGTCCTTGTGCTTGTTTACATGCTTGACTAGCATGTCAAGCCTCTTGTGCGTTTCCAGTCTCCCCACGTAGAGGATCTGCCCCCATTCCTTTGAACCGTTGCATTTGTATTCTGCCGTGTTGACACCGTTATTTATAATTGAGACGTTCTTATTTGAGCCATAGGTGTCCTTGAGCAGGGCAGAGACTTTGTCAGAAACTGCAATATGATTGTTGATGTACCTGTACACCAGTCCCTCCCAGTTTGCCACTTTGCGCCAGAATACATTCCTCGAGTAGTAGTAGTCCCTTAGAACCTCATGCCACGTAAAAAAGGTGTTTTTCTTCTTTTCTACAGCCTGAGTGCCACTAAGCGCATGTATCAGGGGAAACTCATCGAAGTTGAATATATCAAAATACTGAAGTTCCTTGAGCCTTTTCCGCACACTGGATGCAAATCTCATAGCGCCAAGTAAATATCTCGAGTCTACCTTGAAGTACTTGGAGGGTTTTAGATCGGTGACGAATTCAACATCAATCCCATCAAGTTCAGGTATTTCGGTGAATCCATTGGTGAGTACTTTGACTTCAAAGCCTTTTTTCGCGAGGCGCTTGAATGTTTCAAAGGAACGGGTCTCAGCGCCCCCTTCATGCGGATAGAATGACTCATTGGATGAAACAATCCGCGGGAGATCCATTTAGATTAGCCCTCCAGAGCGCATCGTTGCTATTCCGATGACTTATTCCGATTATAACTTTTCCATCATGCTGAGCAATCAGACAGTTAAAATTCCTCATTTTAAGGGTTTCCAAAAGAATTCTTTCTGGCATGTCTGACATATACGTTCTTTAGGGAAGGTAAAGTAGTATGTAATTCTTTGCGGGACAGGTCGGCACAAAGCGAAATTAGAAAATGGGAAATAATTTTCCAGTTTGCAAATAGAAGTTTAATGGTGTAGTTTATTTCTTACTGCTGCCTGGGATCATAGAGATTACAAACAGAGCAAAGCCAATTCCAACCAACACTTCTACCCCCTTTACAGGAAAAGAGGTGAATTTGTATGCATTTCCCGCAAGAGCCATGATGATCACACCAATGAAAAACAGCGGATATCTCAGCCCGGTTCCAAGGTATTTTTTTCTTCCAAGATCTTCCATACTTCATCACCTACAGATGGAAACTAAAGAACGTGAAGTCAAGGGGCCAACCTGCTGAAAGTGCCCTAAGATACAAATCAACACCTACAATGAATGCAAGACTCAGAAAGGCGAAGAGCTCATGGTGCCTGTTCAACCTTGATTGTCCATCATAGAACCCTTTCCTAAATCCAGGTGATGATGTGCAGCTGTAGCAATCCACGTTTCCTCCTGTCAGGTGCCTGAAGGCATGGCAAGAGAATGTCCATAAAGAAATGAATATCGCATTGAGCAGCAGCAGTATGCTTCCAATCCTTAGCATAAAGTCTCCGCCCTGTAACAGAGAGGTAGCGAAGTCATAGTAGAAGAACGGGATGATGGCAATTCCAACGTACAGGAAATACCTGTGGAAATTGTTGAAAGCGAAAAGGGTCGTCTCACCGCTGTATCCCTTGTGTGCGGACTCAGCCCTGGCCGGAGTGAGGCAACTTCTTGGATGGTCAAATACATGCCTGTAGTAGTCTTTCCTGTAGGCATAACAGGTGAGTCGGAAAAGTCCAACAAATGGGAGAACTATGATTGTTGGCGAGTAGAACGGGTCGATGTATCCCTTAAAGGGCGACACAGGAAACTCTGCCAGTGTGCCTGCCGATAGTATTAGCATTATGACGAAAGTCCATACCCTCCAATTTGGTTCCCAAAGCTCCCTGGGTATAATCCTGTATATGCCGGTATTTCTCTCAACCATTACTGTTTCACCTTCTTTCTTCTCATTCTCTTTATTGCACGTTCGATTGGGTCATAATAACTGCCTACAACCCTCTCCTTCATTGGAATAATTGCGTTGTCCGTTATGTGTATTTTCTCAGGACATACTTCCTGGCAGCACTTGGTGATGTTGCAATATCCCACTCCTCCTTCTTCGTGCAGGAACTCAGTCCTATCAGCGTCATCAAGAGGATGAGTCTCTAGAGAAGCTATTTTCACCATATGCCTTGGACCAACGTAGTTGGACTCGTGCTCTCGTATGACATGGCAAATGTTCTGGCAAAGGAAGCATTCTATGCACTTTCTGAACTCCATGGAACGAGTTACATCCATTTCATCGACCAACCAGGGGTCGGTCAAACCTTTCTTTGGGGTGAAAGCCGGGATTTTCCTTTCTATGTCATAGTTCTTTGAAACATCGGTAACCAGGTCCTTGACGACAGGATAAGCCTTCATGGGAGACACTTTCACTTTGTCTCCAAGCTCTTCCACCCTAGTCTTGCACATTAACCGCGGAAATCCATTGATTTCCGCCGAACATGAGCCGCATCTGGCAGCTTTGCAATTCCATCTTACCGCCAACGTTGGATCAAAGTGGTTCTCAATGTAGTGAACCGCGTCAAGAACCACCATCCCCTCTTCCATAGGAACTTTGTAATCCACGTACTTTTCTTCATCACTGACAGACGGGTCCTTCCTAAAAATTGAAAATGTAACTTCCTTCATTGGGTATGCCCCTCCACTTGACCAACTATTTTTACCATTTCCGGAGGCAGAGAAGGCATCACATGGAATTCCATCCTAAGTTCGTCGCCCTCCTTCCTCCAGGTTATATTCTTCTTCCATTCGTCACTCATTTTTGAATAATCGCTTCTGAAGTGTGCCCCCCTGCTCTCCTTGCGCTCTATTGCGCCCCTTAGCAGGAGCTCACCTGCCGTGAGCAGGCTATGGAGCTCCAAGCACGCAATAAGGCCCGGATTGAATCTTACTCCCCCTCCAACTCCGATTTCGGGGTATTTCTTCTTAATCTCGAGCACCTTGGCAAGACCCTTTTGTAATGCCTCCTCAGTCCTTCTTATTCCAGCATTTGCAGACATATTGTCCCGGAGTTCGTTCACAAGGTCGTATGGATTTACAGGGTCTTTCTTGTTTAGGAAAGACATCAATCTAGAAATTTCCCCACTTACCTCTGTATTATCCAGGCCAGGAGCCTTCTTGCCCTTTGTGAATTCTGCTGCAGACATTCCTGTCCTTCTTCCAAACACGAGAAGGTCAATTAGCGAGTTCCCCCCTAGACGGTTTGCACCATGTAAGCCGGTTGCAGCTTCGCCGCAGGCAAACAACCCTGGAAGAGTTGTCTGATTGTCCTCTGGATTTATCTTAATTCCGCCCATGTAATAGTGCACAGTAGGGGCTACCTCCATGTTCTCCTTAGTTATGTCAACTCCTGCAAATTCAAGAAACTGGCTGTGCATTCCTGGTAACTTCTGCATAACGAATTTCTTGCCTTTGTGATGTATTTGTAGATAAACTCCCCCATGTTCTGTCCCTCTACCTTCCTGAATTTCATTATAGATGGATCTTGCTACAACGTCCCTGGCGTCAAGTTCCATTTTGTTGGGAGAGTATGTTTTCATAAACCTCTCCCCCTTCGAATTGAGCAGGATGCCTCCTTCTCCTCTTACGCCTTCTGTTACAAGCATCCCCTTGACCCCTGGAGGATACACCATGCCTGTTGGGTGAAACTGTACCATTTCCATGTCCATTAGGGTGGCACCTGCGTCAAAAGCCAGTGCAAAACCATCGCCTGTTGATTCCCAAGAGTTCGAAGTAACCTTAAATAATCTTCCACCTCCTCCAGTGGCCAGAATTATTGCTTTGCTGCTGAAAGCTATAAACTCGCCGTTTCTCATCCTGAAAGCAAGTGCTCCAGAAACCCGGCCGTCTCGAGTGAACAATTTTGAGACAACTGTTTCGTCATATACCTTAATGTCTCTGTGCAGTACCTGATCCTCAAGAGTTCTTATGAGTTCAAGGCCAGTCTTGTCTCCAACGTGGCAGAGTCTTCTGTATGTGTGTGCTCCAAATGCACGTTGAAGAATTTTTCCTTCGGGTGTTCTGTCAAACATGGCCCCGTACTTTTCAAGCTCATAGATGCGGTCTGGTGCATCCTTGGCGTTGATTTCCGCAAGCCTCCAGTCTCCAAGGTGAACACCTTCCACAACAGTGTCAGCAAAGTGTATTCCCCAGTTGTCCTTTGGGTCAACGTTTCCAAGTGAAGCGGCGACTCCTCCTTCTGCCATAACTGTGTGTGCCTTGCCAAGCAAAGACTTGGAGAGTATTACTACACTTGCGCCATTGTCGTATGCCTCAACGGCCGCACGCATGCCGGCGCCCCCGGCACCTATTATTAGAACATCAGTTTCAATGGTTGAAAAATTACTGTCAGATTGACTGCTCATAGTCTCGGGTCAGGAATCAAGAGATATAACTAAAAACTTTCTCAGTCTTCTTGAGGGTTAAAAGATCTAAGCAAAGAAGTGAAGGAAGGAAAATCTTAGAGCCAATTTTAGTTATGGCCCAGGTTCACTTCCCGCCCTGCGCTTGTACCTGTTTAATTTTTTTTTGCTTTCTTCTGGAGAGTGCCCTGTAAAGCCAATAAAAGAAGAGTACTGCTAATGCAGCAACTGCTGCGTATGTGTATTTATCAAAAATTCCAAGGATATTCTGCCAGTTCTGCCCGAACTTCCAGCCTAGATATATAAGAAATGAGTCCCACAAAACAGCCCCAAGGAAAGTGTAAGTAAGGAACAGTTTCCTGTTCATTCTTGCAATTCCAGCAGGAATTGAAATAAATGTCCTGAAAATAGGCACCAGTCTTGTCAGAAAAACTGAAATTGGCCCATACTTTTCAAACCAAGCTTGGACCTTGTCTACGGTATCTGGTTTGAGCATGACATATTTGCCATATCTCCTGATGAGCGGTATTCCGCCGTAATCACCTATAAGGTAAGCTATGAAAGCCCCTACAAGGTTGCCTACGCTCCCCGCGATTAGAACAACTATGTAGGCAGGTATTCCAAGAACTGGAGGTAGTCCGCTTGAAAAGGCAAGAAATCCGCCCAAAGCCATGACAACTTCCGAAGGAACAGGGAGCAGCATACCTTCCAATAGCATCAATAAGAAAATGCCGGGGTATCCCAGGGTTTCCATTACCTGTATTACGAGGTTTATGACATAATTGGCAAGGGGTATGCTCATCTTCTACCGTTATTCCATTTCCTATTTTAATCTTCACCCGGTCCATTTTTTGCAAAGTTACCTACCATAACTTCTATTTCAGACTCCGGGAGTTCAAATCTTCTCATCACAATATTGCTGTCCAGTATCATGAGCTTTGAGAGGTCGTCAGGGTAACCCTCTGCATAAATGACCTCGCTGATGTGGGCGTTGATCAGCATCTTTGCACAGACAACGCAAGGGTGTGTTGTAACATACATGGTGGAGTCCTTGATGCTCACGCCATGCACAGCTGCCTGTATAATAGCATTCTGTTCAGCATGCAGGCCCCGGCAGAGTTCGTGCCGCTCACCTGATGGAACATCCATGATGTTTCTGATGCATCCAGCAGAATCACAATGCGCGGAACCTGCTGGGGGGCCGTTGTAACCTGTAGCAAGCACATTCTTTTCCTTAATAATAACTGCACCTACTTTCCTTCTAGTGCAATTAGTCCTCGAAGCTGCAAGAAAGGCCATTCTCATGAAGTACTGATCCCAGGTTGGTCTATTTATTTCCAATGGTGGATCAGTGCAATCTGATTATTTAATAATGCTTCAGTTATAGCGGCAGTTTAGGTTATTGCAGCTGTTCAACAAACATATAGAATTGTTTGCCTACATACTTTGGAAAAAGACTTAAATAATTGATACCAATTCAGAGTTGACAACTATTGGTTGTCAACATAGGTGATTAATATGGCCAAGAGAGAACACGAAAATTGGGATGACGACTTCTTTGAAGACATGTTCAACGAGTTTGGTTTCGATTTTAGAAGAATGAATGAAAGAATGAGGAGGGTATGGGAGAGAATGCTACAGGATCCAAATTTTGCTACCCAGAACCCTTATGTTTATGGCTTCACGTACAAGATGGGCCCAGAAGGCAAGCCATATTTCCAGGAATTCGGGAATCTGCCAGGTATGACCAGGGAAAGGGCCAGCGTCGAGGAAAAGGATGTCAGGGAGCCGATTACAGATGTCAATGAAGACAAGGACAAGGTATACTTTACCTTTGAGCTTCCGGGCATCTCGAAAGAAAATATTGACCTCAAGGTCTCAGAGGGGAATGTTACAATTAGTGTCAAGGAAGGGACTAGAAAGTACCATAAGAGTATAGACCTTGACTACGAGATTAAGCCAGATTCGGCAAGGGCAAAGTTTGTCAACGGAATACTCGACCTCTCGCTAAACAAGAAGAGCAAGGAAAGTTCGGGAAAGACCATAAAGATCGAGTGATGAGATCGGGGGAACAATGGTCAAAGACGATCTGGATCTCTTCCTGACCGCCCTAGAGAACAACACTAGGCGGGAAATCCTTAAGAGGCTTATTCACGAAGAATCCTACGCACTGGAGATAAGCAAATGGCTCGGTGTTTCACAACAAGCAATAAACAAGCAACTCGAGCTCCTTGAACGCGCCCAACTCATTAGCTCCTCCGGGCTAACCCCAAGCAACAGCGGAGCACCGAGAAAGATTTACAGACCAACTAATTTTTCCACCATAGTCATAGATTATTCTAGGAGCTTCTTTGAGATAAAGAAGTATGAGCTCGACTATAAAGACGAGGAAATGGTGCAGGATTCTGGAAAGACAGTCAGGGAATTGACAGAAGAGCTGAGGGATGTCAACGAAAGGCTTGACAAAATGATGAGGGAAAGGGCTGATCTTCTTTCACGCAAGGATTCTATTACCCAAAGCATCAACAGTGTGGTTGCCAGGGAGAATCTTGACAATCTGCTGAGTACAGTAATTTCAAATTTCCTTGAGACACTGGACGAAGATCAGGTTGCAGAAAGGCTATCTGTCTCAAGAGATGTGGTCAGGATAATTGTCTCTGACTTCTTGAAGCTATGACTTTTCAGCGAACCTATTAAGAAATATTTCCTCAGTATCATTCAAAGAGGAAGGTATGATTATGACTGCAGGGGACCCGTCCAAGCCACTCTTTTTTATGGAGCCAATTGTCCCAAATACAATCTTTTGATTCTTGTGGCCAACCCCAATGGCAACACAGATATCCTTGTCCGCTTCGAGTACTCCCCTTTTCCTTTTTCTTTCAAGTTCCTCCAGAATCCTTAAGGCTTCCTGAACAGGCATTGTCCTTCCCCCTCTGAGGTCGAGAAGAAGAAGCGTATGCATCTCCATGGATATGTTCTTCTCTATCTTGTCATAGATACTGATCGGAAAAAATGATTCGGAGACGAAGGGTATCGAAACAGGAGGGCCAAACCTGTAATGCATGAGGCCAAGGAAACCTGGCAATACACTAACTATGGAGGAGTTTTCATAAACTTTGACTTCAACCCCCTTTTCCAAAGCGTCAAACCTAAGCTGATTGTGTGTTGTCGCAGTCAGGGGATCCCCGGTTACAAGCAAGGCCACTTTATGTTTACTGGATTCGGCGATGATCCTGGTTTCGGATTCTACAAGTTCTCTATCCGCTTCCCTGATTTCCTTCTTGAAGAGTTTTTTCAGCTCATCCAGAGTGGAATCCGGAGAAATGGAGGTGTAACTCTCAAAATAAATTATGTCGCAGGACCTGATGACATCAAGCGCCTCCATTGTAATGCTCTTTGATCCTCTTAGACCCAAGCCAATTATGTTAAGCATGCATTCAGCGCGGAAGATCTTCCTCGATTCTAACCAGCTCGTTTAGTTTGGAAAGCCTCTCCCCTCCGATTACACCGGATTTGATGTAGGTAGAGGAATATGCAACTGCCAAGTGAGCTAAGAAATCGTCCGTTGTTTCGCCGCTTCTGTGTGAAATGACATTCTTCATCCCAGCTCTAGTTGCAAGGTCTACAGCTTCATATGTAGCGGTCAGTGTTCCGATTTGATTCACCTTTATAAGAACGGCATTTGTTGATTTTTCTTCAATACCTTTCTGAATCCTCTTTGTATTGGTGGTGTAGAGGTCGTCTCCAACAATCAGGCACTTGTTTCCCACTGCCTTAGTTATTTCCGCAAACCCTTCAAATGCATCCTCGTATAAAGGGTCCTCGACAAGAGCAAAGCCGTGATCATTTACTAAGGACTTCACATAGTCGATCTGCTCATCCTCTGATTTCTTTGAATTCCTGTAAACGTACTTTCCCTTTTCATAGAATGATGTGGCTGCCAAATCTGTTCCGATGTCGACCTTAACTCCAGTCTCTTCGGATACTTCACTCACAGCACTCTTCAAAATGTCTATTGCCTCCTCGTCCGTTATGGCAGCTGTCCATGCACGCTCATCGCCGACTCCTACACTTGAGTCGGGAAGCTTATCGCTTAACATTTCTCCTATTCTCTTGTGTATGCTTGCATTCACCGTCATGGATTTTAGGAAGGTTTCTCCCCTAGCTGCCACATGAAATTCCTGAATTGTAGTTCCGTTTCTGGAATGTTTTCCCCCGCCTATCACATTGCCAAGGGGCAGAGGGATCTTGTTCACAAAGGCTCCGCCAGCGTACGAGTATAGAGGCAGACCAAGTGCATTAGATGCTGCCTTGGCATTGGCAATAGAAAGTGCAGTTGCTAGGTTACCGCCAAGCACACCGAAGTTGTAAGTTCCATCAAGTTCCACGAGGACCTGATCAAAGCCTCTCTGATCCAATGAATTCCTCCCGATAAGCGAAGACTTTACGCTTGAGTTGAAGAACTCAATTGCAGAATCTATTCCCTTATTGGAAAAAGCAATGACCTCGGTAGCCCCAGTACTAGCACCGGCAGGGGCAGAGCAACGCCCGAACGCGTTGTCTAGAATGATGTCAGCTTCGACTGTGAGCCTTCCCCTAGAATCAAGGATCTTTCGAGCCCTGATGTCCCTGATTTTTAATTCGTTGTGCATGACAACCCAGAAAGTGGTCTATTGATAAAAAGCTTCTCGGTTTACTTTTCCACAAGTCCTTCTCGGTATTTTCTGCAGAATTCATTGTACTTCGACTTGTAACCTGTCCATATTTCCATGTATCTGTCACTTACTTCCGTTACTTCCTTAGCTGGAATGCCTACTGCTACCTTTCTATCTGAAATTGTTCCGTTGTTTTTCACTACTGCCCCTTCTGCAACAGCAGCCCATTCACCAATGACCGCAAAATCAGAAATGACAGAATGCATGCCTAGCACAGCCCAGTTCCTAACAGTGGCAGTATGTATAACTGCGCCATGACCAACTGTCACGTGGTCTCCCACAAGAGTTTTCTCTCCTGGTCTGGCATGTAAGACGCAGTTGTCTTCGATTGCAGAAAATGCACCGATTTCTATTGATCCGTAATCTCCTCTAAGGACTGCCCCCGGGCCAATCCATGTGTCCCTGCCTATTTTCACGTCCCCAATCAGAGTAGCATTTGGAAAAATGTAAGCTGTTTCATGGATTTGCGGTTTTCTGCCATCATACTCATAGATTGCCATTAACAGGGATTCCTTTGCAAATAAATAAGATGCACCATGTTGTTGAATCAAACCGGAATCTAGTGCGATTGAATTTGGCCCCTATTCTCTTGCAGTATCTTCTCCGCTTCCGAACCGGTCATAGCGAATTCAACAATTGAATGCTCGATAGCCTTTGATGATACTACGATGCCCATGGAAACCGCATCCCTTACCCTCATGCCTCTTGAAAGCGCGTAGTATAGCCCGGCTCTGAAAGAATCCCCTGCTCCAATAGTGTCATATACTCCATTTGCAGGAAGAACTGACAAATGCTCCTTTTCCCCCTCTTGCATAATTGTGACACCGTCAGAACCCTGGGTGATTATAACTGTGCCAACGGATGCCTCTATCCACTCTTTCCCTTTACCTGTAATTTCCTTCATTTTTTGCAACTCTGCCTCGTTGCAGATAACCATATCCGCACGCTCAATGAATTTCTCTACGCTCGTTCTGTTGTACCTGTAATGTATTTCCTGACCTGGGTCAAAAGTCACCCTGGCCCCCCCTATCATTGGAAAGAGTTTCAGATATGTCTCCGGTGGTCCTGTCGAAAAATGAATCCATTGGTATTCTTCGCCCTTGGGAAACTTTCGTATTGGATCCCAGGTGTCCATTGGGCCCTGGTACATGTACGCCACCTGATCATTTCCATCTGAAGTGATATAACATATGGGGCCATAGCCATCTTCCGCAATGTCAACATGCCCCGTATTGATTCCCAGAGAGTCTAGATATGTGAGATATTCTCCGTGCGTTTTGCCTGAGACTGAAGCGTACAGATCAAAGTCATACCCTAGCTTCTTCGCCACTATGGCGAAATTCCCAGCAGTTCCCCCGAAATTCTCAGAAACGGCGGTGACATTGACTGACCCAACCCTAGGGAAAGACGGTATTCTGATTAAAACGTCAATGTTTACATGACCAAAATATGCAAGGAAAGATCGTGGCATCTTCCCTTCATTTTACGAAGCTATTTGTTTATTGAGGTCCCTCAGGACATTCCTTATTGTTACTTCTGATACACCTGCAAACTTTGATATTTCACCCTGTGTCCTAAGTTCCCCCCTTTTCTGGCATGAAAGGTACAGGCTTGCCGCAGCAATTGCAGATGGCTTGAAGGTCTTTGACCTCTTTCTAAGGGATTCTGAGAAACTGGTGCAGGTGTCCATCGCCAACTGGACTGTTCCTTCACTTAACATCAGCTTCTTCCCCAGAGAGGAGATGACAGCATTATGGTCAGGAATCCCCTTCTTGTACTTTGGCTCAAGTTCGAGAATCTTCTTGTAAGTTCTCATGACCAGGACGGGGTTTAATTGGTCCGGGACTCTCTTGTTCTTGGACTTGCCGTAAAAAGAATTTGGCGCCACATATGAGTTCAGTTCTCGTGCGGCCGCAATTATGCATGCAGCAACGGTATACCTGAAATCTTTTCCCCTCATCAGGTCCTTTTTCGTGACATTCTGATAGACTTCCAGTGCTTTGATCTGAAGTTCCTTTGGAAGGTTAAGGAACCGGTTTAGTTCGTCGTAGTACTGGAGAAAGGTCCTGTCCGATACATTCCTTCTCATAATAGAAATCTTGAACTGGTTGAATCTTCTTGCAAATGATATCGGTTCTTCCATGCTCATCACCCTTTTACTATCTCCTTATAGAAACTTTCCACATTGAGGATTTCAGCATTTTGGCTGCGATCCATTATACTTTTTATCTCAGACTCCACTAAATTCTCTTTCCCATATAGCAGCGAATAAAACATCCCACCGTCTTCCTTATGTTTCACAATCTTTTCTGGCAGTGAAAATTTTTCAAAGAATTTCGAACAAATTGCCTTGAATATGGGATATGACTCATCGGTGACATAGGATAGAGACTCTGCAATAATTCCCCTACCTCGGCGTGTGACTTCGTTAACCTTTTGATTTTCCTTGGTGAAATAGTACCCTACTTCGCGTATGCTTCCTTTGTCTGCCTTTTCTCTTTTTGTTTGCATATACTTTACGCTTCTCATGGATAGCTTCATATTATGTACCTATTTCAAAGGAATATATATAAGGCTTATCCCTCCTTTTTCAGATAAAAATGGTTGACTATATGAGAAAATGTTCCATATTGTTGACATGCCTTAAATACATAATATCAAAATATCAACATTTATGAGCATATGATTCATTTTCTTGACTTTCAAGAACTGGTCATAAGACTAACTTTTGTGACATTAGGTATTAGAATGATTGCTTAAGTGTCAAGGAGTTCACTTAATTTACTTTTGTCAGAACGTTTTTTAATGCAGAATCAGAAAAACCCGAGCTCAACCTTCACAATGTTGGTAAACACTTCTTTGTCCCTCACAAGAGAGTCTTCTGGAATGCTCAATGTATTGTCCTCTCTTATGTCTGGAAACCTAGAAGCAAATCTCTCCATATCCTCAGAATCAACTGCAACTGCAACGATAGAGCTTGAGTCACTTCTCACCCCGACCGCGCCTATAGCCTTTGAAATCTGTGGTTCTCCCGACATGAACATCATGAAAATTGCCGTATCGTCACGCACTCTTTTCCCCGAGTGCCTTCTTGTATGTTCAAGCGCTGCTCTGATTTGAGTTGCCGATACTACCTTTGAGTAATCAAGTAGGGCAAAAAAGTCCTTAGTTGACCTTGAAAACTCCCTTATTGCCGACACATCAACTTGGTTTATGGTCCTAAAGCACTTGATAATCTCACGCGACATTAGTTCCTGCCCTTCCCTTAGGAGGGGCGAATTTCTTAGCGTTCAGGAACTCAGCAATTCTTCCAAAGAATTTCTGCCTTTCGGGTGACGGTACCAGCGAGTTCTCAAGCACATCCTGTATATTGGCTGCCGGGATAATATCGATCTTCCCTGTATGTTCCTGATCGAGAACTATGTCGCCCATATTTGCCTCAGGCACAATAACTCTCTTCAGACCAGAATCTATAGCTGCCTCTATCTTGGCGCTGACTCCTCCAACAGGCAATACATTACCCCTAACGCTAAGGGAGCCCGTCATGGCAACTTCTTGGTCAACAGGAATATCTTCCATGGCTGATATCACTGCAGTCGCAATAGATATGCTGGCTGAGTCTCCTTCAACTCCCTCGTAGGTCCCGACAAACTGGATATGAATATCCATGTCTGAGATATCCTTCCCACTCATCTTCTTGAAGACAGCGGACACATTTTGGACTGCTTCCTTGGCAATATCACCCAGTTTACCTGTGGCTATTACTGTCCCGTTTCCTTTGTGCTGTGCCGGAGTTACCTCTGCTACAATAGGCATGACTATTCCAGTGAATTCTGCCATTCCGGAAGATCCTCCCATTACTGCGAGACCGTTAACTGTTCCGATTGCCTGGCCCTCACTGAGGAATGTCTTGTACACTTTCTTAATCTCTATGGCCTTGTCTGCAACTTGTTGCTCCAGAGGCTTGCTCAGCGACCTCGCCCTTATTACGTGCTTGGATGTCACTATGGTAGCGCCCTCAGAAATAGCAATATCTCCGGCCACTCTGATTAGACCTCCCATTTCCCTGAGCCTGAGGGTGAGTTTTCCTCTGCGGCCAGAGCGTTTCTGGGCTTCCTTGATAACCTCAATTATTGCCGAAGTATCGAAATGAGGGATCTTCTTGTCCTTAGAAACCTCCTGGGCTATAAACTGGACCAGTTTAGTGCGGTTATCTTCGTTGTCATCCATTGTGTTATTAACATACACTTCGTATCCGTAGCCTCTGATTCTGGACCTCAGGGCAGGATGTATCCCTTGCACCGCATCGAGATTGCCTGCGGCCACGAGCACAAAGTCACATGGAACTGGCTCTGTCTGAACCATTGCGCCAGCGCTTCTCTCACTCTGGCCGGAAATTGGGAACTTCTTCTCCTGCATTGCAGTAAGAAGTGCCTGCTGGCTCTCGGGCCTAAGGAGGTTCATTTCGTCTATGAACAGGACACCTTTGTGAGCTTTGTGTATGTTGCCCGCCTCTACTCTGTCATGAGAGGGTGTTTCCAGGCCCCCTGACTGAAAGGGATCATGCCTAACATCTCCCAAGAGTGCTCCCGAATGTGCGCCCGTTGAATCTATGAATGGCGGTTTGTCGTTGCCGGTGTGTGATACGAGAAGCTTAGGTATTAGTGCCTTCTCGCTTCTCATTGCCGGGTTGAATGCAAGTGCCATGTAGATGAAAGCGGCAGCCATTATTGCAAAGAAGATGACAGTCCACTGCTGAAGGACAACTGCTGCAATTATGCCCAGGAACACAACAGAGAAAATGATGAACATGACGCCCCTTGAGCGGTCCTTCTTCTCCCTTTCCGCCTTTATCTGGTACTGCCTTACAATTTCCTTGCCCTTTCCTGCAGGCAGAGTCTTGACTTTGGGCCTGTTGTTGTCCTCAGGATTTGGAAGTATCATAATGTCCTCAAGTTCTTCCTTGGGGAGAAAATCGACCATGGATTGTGCAAGCATGGATTTGCCTGTTCCAGGGTCTCCAATAAGCAGAACGTGCCTCTTCTGAAGGGCGGCCTTCTTCACTACCTGCCCTGCATCGTCCTGCCCTATAACTTGATCAAATAGAACTTTGGGTATTTGCACATCTTTTGTACTATCAATGTGTTTCTTAGCCACCCAACGCTCTACGCCTTCTATTTCTTCGACCACAATACTTCATTTAAAATTCATAAATAAATCTTTACTATATATTTTCTACACGCAATTAAGCAGTATCCCAGCAGAATGCTTGGTTAATGAATCATTACGAAAATACCGCGATGCTAATGTGAAGGCTTTATAAAATATAAGATAGGGAAGAAGTGGAGACGGACAGAAAGATTAGCCAATCTCGACAGCGAAAACTTTTCTCTGGTTAAACATGTTCTTGAGGGCTTTCACATCCTCAATATACTCCATGTTCACTTTGAAATATCTGAAACCATTCTTTGACTGCTCCACCTTTACAAGGCCAAGACCAACAAGAGACTCTTCTCCTGTGTACCTGATCCCAAGGCCCTCAAGGCATCCCTTCACGTTGGAAGGGTCAGACTTTATAGCTCTCGATATTTCTGAAAGGTATGAGCGGTAAGGATAGATCGACAGCAAATAGAACAGAACTTTCCTGCGAAGTTCGCTCCTGTTTAACGATCTTATTACGTTACCGTCTGCCACTAGTTCCATATCCATGAATGGGATAGGATGTATTTAAAATTATTTTCTGTAACAATTATATGTCATACGAAATACAGATAACCCTACAACCATACCTACATAAACGACATCCGCCGAATAGTCTTCTGTCAGACAATGTGTGATCTTGGAGGGCCGTCTGTCCATTGATTGCTTGTTTTGTTAAGCTTGTAAGGACTTATAATTTTTTAGGCGATCAGTAATTCGTGTCTGTGGCATTCTCATACGGCAACGCTTTAAGACTTACTGTTTTCGGTAGTTCCCATGGGGATCTAGTGGGATCTATATTGGACGGATTTCCTGCGGGATTCAAGGTAGACATCGAATTCATGAAGAAATTTCTTGAGAGAAGAAGACCTGCGCAGAGTAGCCTTACTACCCAAAGAAAAGAAAAAGATAATCCGGAAATTGCCTCCGGCGTAACAGACGGTTATACCGACGGTGGTCCAGTGGTTATTCTCATAAGGAATGAGGACAGTATATCATCCCACTATGATGAGATGAAGTATCTACCCAGACCTGGACACGGAGACCTCACGCTTTATTACAAATATGGAGACCACAGGAACTACAGGGGAGGCGGGTTTCTTTCTGGCAGGATGACTGCTCCTCTCGTAGCTGCTTGTTCAATAACCACCAACCTCATCGGTAAATTTGATGTTTCCGTGAATTCCTACATAGATAGAATTGGAGATATCCTCTACCACCCAGGCGAAGATGAAGTACCTAGGGACGAAGCCTATAATTTTCCCAGCAGGATCCCGGACAGGTCAACTGACGAAAAGGCATCTGATTTTATCAAGAAACTAATGGGAGAAGGAGACAGTACTGGCGGAACCATCAAAACCGTAGTTTCAGGCGTACCAAAGGGAATTGGTGAACCTTTCTTCAATTCGGTTGAAAGCGAGATGTCCCACCTGATGTTTTCCATACCGGGGGTGAAGGGAATAGAGTTTGGGGCAGGTTTCTCCCTGGCATCGATGAAGGGATCCAAAGCGAATGATATTTACTTCAACGACTCTGGTGAAATACGTACAGAAAGCAACAACAATGGTGGCGTCTTAGGGGGAATCACAAATGGCATGCCTGTGGTGTTCAGAGTAGTCATGAAACCCACTTCTTCCATAAAGAAGGAGCAAAGGACTGTTAATATCGCCACAGGAAAACCGGACAAACTTGCTGTAAGAGGCAGGCATGATCCGTGCATAGCAATAAGAGCTGTGCCTGTTGTCCAGACATTGACCTCTTTTGTAATGGCGGACTTGATGATGCAATCCGGAAAGATTCCGCGAATCTTGGACTAAAAGGACTGGAGAAACAGGTAAAAAAGCCCTATGGAAGTAAGCATGGACAGTGGAATAGCCGCCATGATTGTGTACTTGGCTGTCCTTATCGATGAAAAGACCACATCTATGAGATTCTGGAATGTGTTCTCGTCGCCCATGTGCACTTTCACAGTCTCTGAGGCCATTCCAACACGAACATCTTCGACATCATCCTTCGCGAGCTTAACGGTCTTTGAAATTAGCTCCGCAAGCTTGACGGGATCGCACCTGGACCCGAGGGGGTTCATGTCAAGTGTTCCTGCATTCACTACGTGATTGTCTGAAGTGTAGATTTCCAGCCCCTCGACATCCTTTGCACTCAGCTCACGGGCTTTCTCTATCACCTCAGTAGTCACGTTGTTGGAATCGGTCAGCACAATTGCCTGGTACTGATCTCCCGCGTTAAGGACAATGGCTTGTACACCCATTGAGGCAAGTCCATCCATGGTGGCGGTAGTACGGAAATAACCAATCCTGGCGGGGAACTTGGGCTGCATTCGGGACAGTTCCCTTTTCATTGCCGGAATGAAAGTAGTACACTCCTTTAGTTCCCTGACACCGTCCGTGAAGTGGTTCTGCGCATCAATAAGTGCTATATCCTCTACTGAGTCCTTTCTAAGGGAGTCTATAACCTTGAGCCCCTCTGAAAGTGATACATCATCGAAAGGAGTCTTTTCTGGCACAAGAGCAGAAAATGCAAATTCTCCAATTCTCTGAAGAGAAATTACGTATTTGCCAACAGTTATTTTTTTGAACCTAGACATGGTGTTTGAGAACTTCATACGGTCCAGAGCCTTTCTGACTGCGTCTGCGATCAAGTCGATATCTTCGTCGCCACGGCAGTTGTTGCTGTTGGTGGTAGTAGTGTGGAAGACCAGGAGATCTGCACCCAAGTCCTTCAATCTAAGCTGAAGCCTCTCAGGAAGATCACTGGACCCAATTCTTCCAAATGGACCTGGATGAATATAAGGAAAAACCAGGACCGCCTTTCTATTCCCACCGGAAGTTACTATGTCCATGACCTTTACAGGGACTTTCCTGCTGTGGCTGTATATCTTCTCGAAAAATTTCTGCCCTATTTTCTCCGAGTCCTTGGCGCTCCTATAATTCAGGAAGAACTTGATCATCTCCGTCGGGCTTTCCTGAAATTCTTCCTGGAATTTTCTTGTTGATCTTTTGACAAATATTGCTCCTGCAGCAACGAAGACAAGGGACGAAAGGAAATATGCAACTAACCCCAGTGAATTGTGGACCACGGGATATAGCATGATTACACCGGCATAGGTATAATTCAGAGAGGGAAAGATAGTCTTTGAACTGTTCTCTGAATAGTAGCCATAAAGAATTATGACACGCACTAGCCCAACCGAGGAAAGCGAGATCATTATGAGATTCTCTATGCTAGTGAAATGTATGGCGTAGAGAATCCAGAAATATATGGACCAAATGACAAGTGACAGGAAGTCCATAAACAGAATTCGCCTGAACGGGAATACAAACTTGGCCACCTTGACAAAGATCTCGTCAAGTATTAACACCAAGAGGAAAGAGCCTATTATACCCACTAGGAGCAGGTCTATCCTCCTGACCAGAAAATAATCAAAGGCGAAAATGGCAGCAATAGGAATTAGGAAGTTCCTCCAATGTGGAGACTTGTATATGAAACGTGTAAGTTCCGCGAATGTCCTTGACCTTTGGTCTGTTTCCATGGAAGGCAGTGCCATATCTTTCCCTGTATATTATGAATTATGATTCCCCTGCTCATTTTGCGGAGTTGTTTGTGTAAATCTCAACCAGTCTTTCCGCATGCCTCTTTGGGCTGAATTTTTCCCTTGCAAATTTCGCAGCATTTTCCGAGAGCTCCTTGTACCTTTGTTTATTTTCAGAAAGTGCCCTAATGGCAGAGTACACATCCTCAGTTTGAGTGAAGTCAACGGGCACCATTCCGCAATCGCCAGAGTCACAATATCCCAGCAAGGGAAAATTCTTTGAAACTATTGCGGGTTTGCCTGAAGCCAAGGCTTCAAGGACTGCGATTCCAAAAGTGTCTGACTCCGAAGGATGAACAAAAAGGTAGCAATCCTGGAGTTGCCGTATCTTCTCATTTTCATCGACAAATCCATTTAGGGATACGTTTTTCCCTAGTTCCAGGTTGTGGATCAATTTCTCGATGGTGTATTCCTCAGGTCCTACTCCGGATATTGAAAATCTGTAGTCACCGTCTTCCTTCATTCTGTCGGCAAGCTTGACAATCTTGTCCACACCTTTGTCCTTTGTAAGCCTTCCTACGTAGAGTATGGTCTTGCCGCTACTTCCCTTGCTTGATGGTGAAAATGTGCTTCCATCCACAAAAAGGGAGAGCGCTTCTACCCTTTTCATGCCAACCCCATGCATAATATCGGCAGCTATGTTGCTCGGGCAGACAACCAAGTTGCATCTTCTGTACAGGAAAAGATTGTAACGCCATGAGATCCAGAAGAAAAGATCCTTGAGTGGCATACTTATGCTTTCCTTCATCTTGGAAAAATCAGTGTGGAATGTTGCGATTATTGGGATATTCTTTGCCCTTGCCACTCTGTAGCCAAGTGTACCCATGAAAAATGAGCTGTGTATGTTAACCACATCTAGCTTTGTTTTCAGCATCTTCCTATATAGCCCGAAGGGGAAGATGCTAACTGGAGCCCTGTATTGCTTATAGAGGAAAAGCGGCACAGTCAGGGTGCTGAATACATTTTTCTCCTTGGTGTCACCGCTCAACGTGAAGACAAAAACGTCATGTCCCATGCCCTCCAGTTCTTTCTTTACGTCCCGAAGGTAGTGCGAAACGCCATCGGGTGTAGGGTAATATGTTTCAGTGAAGAATCCTATATTCATGTCCATCAGCGGTTTACGCGAACCATCCTATAACGCCCATATCCGTACAGCACTTTTATGAACCTTGGTATATTTATATCCGGTGAATTGTCAATATCTACATATAGATTTGCCATTTCTCGCAATTTTTCCTGCGAAGAGATGACCCAGATATTTTCCCATCCAACGGCAGAAACTGTTCTCAGAGAGATCTGCTTGTTTCCCCTTCCGAAAAGGAAGTTCTGACCTCCGATAGGCGAAACGATGATCGTGGAGTCAAATCTGGATGCATAGTCGAAGATGGTTTTCTCGTCTACGTCACTCTCAACCACCTTCCCGTCAATGAAAATGTCAACGCCAAGGATATTGGTTTTTGCTGCCCCCTGAGGCATTACACCCTTGCAAGTCGATCCTGGCCCAATTATGTAGCACCTGCCAGGTTCTATGCGCTCAGCGATATATTCTGCAACACCCTGAAAATCTACGCCTGCGTATTCAGTCTTCGATTGAGTAACAATCATTGGGGAAGCTGGTACTTTCATTTCGCCGTAGAGGCGAATTTCTAGATGCCCTTTCCTGTATTTTTCTTCGTTTATGTCTACAACTTCACACATGTTTGTGCCTGTAGCAACCCCAGCTAGGATATCCTTTACAAGGCGGGCTGCAGACTCAACACTTATTGAAAAGACAGAGCTGTACATCTTTACACCAGCCGGAATGCCTAAGACTGGCAGCCCACAGTCGTTTGCAGAAAGCACATCTCTTGCTGTGCCATCGCCACCAACAAAAATCAAGAGGTCAACTTCATGCTTGCAGAGTTCATGAACAAAACGCACTGTGTCCTCTGCGGTGGAAGGTTCTCTGGCTGTGGATATAATTTCAAATTGGAAATTTCCATTTCCCGAAAGAACTCTTTCTCCCATAACTCCGGCAGGAACGTAGAATTCTAAGTTCCTTGAGGGAAGAAGGTCAATAAACCTCTCAGCCCTCTTAATTGATTGTGATACATCCGGGGAAGGAAGTACCATTCCATCGGACCCCTTCATGTTGGATGCAAGACCGTACCCCGCGAGCGGATTGACAATGAATCCAATCTTCAAGCGGTATCAGATGTTATTCTGAATAGTATATTTTTCCATACTGGCCTATCGTGTTGTGGGCAAGTGTGGAACCTCTGGGCTGTGGTTTGACAGTTATGTATGCAATTGTACCCGTATAGTTCTTGTCGTATGTCACAATTGTAATGTTTCCCTGGCCGGATAATGCCCTTATGGTCAGCTGCATGCTGTGCCCCTCGGTCAACGTGATCGGAAAGGCAGTGAGCTCTGTCCCCCCCAATGGTAGTGAAATATTCGATCCAATTAGTGAATAATTGAGCCCTGGGTCAGAGAATGAGATAACATTCAACCGCAAAGGTATGGTTCCGTAGTTCCATTCCGTAATGTTTATTGTCTGGTTGTCAAAAACGGTAGTGTAATATGGATTCTCACTCAAGTACAACGTATCTGTCAGGTTCATGAGTATCACCCTTACGGGAAGGGACTTGCTCACTACTCCCGAAGAGGTGGTTATGGTATAGTTGTAGATGCCTGTACGATTCACATTCCAGAACGGTATCGTGAGATTGTAAGTTGCACTATTCCCCAGACCTATAGGTTTACTCTGCCCCTGCGTCCTTAGCTGTGTAAAGGGAGTCGTGGTGAACGCAGGCACTATGCCAGATTTTCCGCTATTAGAGACCACCACGGTGAACGTTACGTTCTGATGGGTACCATTGATAATCACAGTATCCTGGTTCTGAATCTGGACCTCAAAATTGCTGTTTACAATGTGGTAAGGAAATGGGACCATCCCTATTAGCAGAATTATGAAGGCTGTTGCTGCCAGAACCTTCCCCGGAACATAGATTTTAGAGACATTGAATAGAGGCTCTGGGCCCCTAATTCCGAGAAGCAAAACAAAAATTGCAAGTATTGCCCATGGAGGATAAAGATAAGCAAGACCAATCATGGCAGCGATAGAGACATAGGAAAGATAGACTGACCTCTTGCCCAATAGTGCTGTTGAGACAAGACCTCCATCGAGGTATCCAACAGGAAAGGCGTTAAATGAGTTGACCACCAAACCAATCCATCCGGCGAAAGCCATAGGATCGAGAATTCCCAGTGAAGGCATTACCCTGTCGAAGAGTATCTGGAAAACAAGAGGTGAGCTAAGTAATTGAACGGGGGAATTAATGCTGTGTATCGCAGGAGGATTGGCTATAGAATAGAAACTTCCAATGAAAATTACTACTGCGGAAGAGATAAACCCCGCGATCAGGGATGCTGAGCCTGTCTCAATCATGGCCTGCCTGCTCCTAAATGCTTGCCTCGGAGTATTGATAAAGCCCATAGTTCCCAGCCCAATCGGGTCTGGTACAAAGATGGGGAGAGAATAAGTCATTCCATTTCTGGCCATGACAAAGAAACGTGTGAGTTCCCTGGAGAGAATAATAAGGAAGAACGGGAGAGTAAACTCGACAAGAGAGGAAGCCAGTGCCCCCAGCACCGAATTGGAGCCTGTGTAACCAACAACGTACTGAAAACCTACATAGATCGAGCTTGCCAGAGATGCTATAAGCAGAATCACTCTGATGAGGTAGTACTGCCTCTGTGACGCAGGAGTCCTTACAACGGTGATCTGATTTTTCAGTGGGGAAGAGGTGAAACAAAGAAAACCCATCTCGGCAAGTTCGTCTACGAGGCGATTGAACCTTTCTTCAGGATAATCGCTCAGACTGTCTATAATAAAAGTAAGGGAGTTCTTGTCAGATGTCAGATTACTGTAGTCGTATTGCTTGGAGACAAGTTTCTTGATCTGCTCTCTTTCTTTCTCACTGATCATGACTAAGGTTTCGTCTCATCAAAAATGCCCCTTATTAACTTTTCATTCAACAAATGCGAAGAATTTGCCGTCAGGTAGTTTCCTTTTCCAGATATCTCTGAATCAGGGCCCACTATTTTCTTCATGAGTTCAAGGGAGTTGAACTTGCCCTTTGTTAAAAGCGTGTATGAGTATCTCCCACTGCTTAATTCATTTCTCACCAATGAAATCTTGTAGGGTTTTGAAAAAAGCGCCTTGGTGAGGAGATTCATGCCAAGGTTGTCCATGGTGCAAGTAAGGAATGCTGCCGATCCCCAAGAATATTCGATTACGGTAGCGGAATTCATCGCCTCGTTAATCTTTTCCTTGAGGAGATCGTCCTTCTCTTTCTTCAGTGATATATTCTCTTTCTTCAGGGCCTCCAGCCTCTCTGGGACTTCATTGATGTCCACGGCCAAAAGCGACTGCACAGAACGCGAAGTGGAGTACAGGGTCTGCAAATAGGAAAGAGCGGCATCGCCTGCGACAAAGTTTATTCTCTGTATTCCTTCCTGTATGCTTTCAGCACTCACTATTTTGAGAAAGCCCAGTTCATGGATGTTGGCGACATGGGTGCCTCCGCAACCTTCAACATCGACGCCTTCAATTTCAACTATCCTTAGTTTGGGAGAAAGTGGCACGCCGCCCTGGAAAAGGGTGAAACCATACTTTTCAATGGCCTTGTTCCAGTCTACATTCTTCACCCTTACAGCCCTCCCTTCCCTGATATAATCCAGGCATCTTTGCTCAATCCTTGCAATATCCTCCTGACAGAGTTTCCTGTAATGTGTGATGTCTATCCTGGAGGAGTCTACACCTTTCTGTACGCCAAACTGCCAAACATGTGGGCCCAGCACCTCCTTCATAACCCCAAGGATAAGGTGAGTCGCAGTGTGATGAACCATTAACCTGGAACGCCTGAACTTGTCAACATGGCCCATTATTCTTGATCCTTCTGGAATCTCCCCGTTGATCCAGTGCACAATGGTATCTCCGATCTTCACCACTTTCTCGACTTCTATTTTCTTGCCTCTGTAAACGAAGTAACCAAGGTCGGTAGGCTGTCCACCCCCTTCTGGATAAAAAGCGGTCTGGTTTGTGATGATGAATCCATCTCCTGAGTGAAGAACTAGTGCGTTGAAGTCCATTATGCTGACATCATCGTAATAGAGCGGCCTTGTCTTTATTTCCGGAAATTTCTGCTGCTTTCTGACTGAAGCCGCATGTGTGTCATGCAAAGATACCACTTGCTTGTGAAAATCATCTGGAATTGACATATCCCTGCCAGTTTCCTCCTTCACTACTGATGCGACAAAATCCGGGTGCAGTCCGGATGAGTCATAAAGCTTCGCAAGATCATCAAGTGAAAGTGAGGATTGTCTTGAAAGAAGCCGTTTGACAATTCCCACTCCCTTCTTTAGTGTCTCACTGTACTTCTCAGCCTCTGCATCCAGCATTTTCTCGGCAAATTCCCGAGGGTAGTGACTAACTATATTCTTGAGGCTGTCCCAATGCATTTCTATCAGGGAGCCAATGTCACCCTTGTAATGGATTTGCTCCATACTCCTTAGTGACCTTCGAATTAGGAGCCTTACAAGATATCCTGCCTTAATGTTGGAGGGTATTACATAGTCGGAGAAGAGAAGAAGAAGAGTCCTGGCGTGATCTGCTATTACGAATGCTGATCTTAAGGTGTGAAAATCTCTTGTAAACTCTTCTTCTGACATTCCGGAGTCAAGTTCTGCCAGTTTGGGCAATATGAGCCTGAGAATTTCACTTTCGGATTTGTCTTCGTATCTAGCAAAATTCTGAACTGTCAGTTCAAGAACCCTGTGATCAATTAGGTTAGCATCAGAATTCCTTAACACATGCTCCACAATATCAGGATATATTGCCTGGTACACTGTGGGAGTTCCCTGTGAAAGCCATGTTAGTCTCTCAAGGCCATATCCAGTATCGACAATCTGCATTTCCATGGGAGAGTAAGCAAGGCCGTCTATGATGGTATCTCCGTCAGGGTCAGCTTTCTTGTCCATGAAAACAAGTGTAGCAACTTCGAGGCCATTTACCAGTACCTCGAAAGCGTTTCCCCCATTGCCTCCACCTGACCACGGTTTCTCCTTGTAGGTTACGAGATGACCCTCAATTCCAAGCTCTTGTGTCAGGAAGTTATGGCAATACCTAACAGTTTCCTCCTTCCAGTATATCTGGTTTCCCGGGTAATTGAAAGAATCGTGGCACATCATTTCAAATGTCGTAAGATGCCTCCCAGTTGTTCCTACCAGGTCTATATCTACCATTCTTATGCTGGGCTGTGACATGACTATGGGGTTAGCAGGTGGTTTGACAACACCTGAAGTGACTTGTGGTTGAAAATCATATATCGAGGCGTTTACCAGCAGCACATCGTCCCTCCATCTGGGGACTACTGGGTAAGGCTTGAGTTCAGTATGATCTTTCCTGAAGAATCCGAGGAAAGATTCCCTCATTTCATCCAAGGTGTACTTCCTGTTGACAGGAGAGTTCTTGATAAATGTGTAGCTGTCGCATGGGGGATCTCCGCAAGTCTTTCTCTGCTGGCTCGATGTCCAGAAGTACATTGAGCAATTCTCGCATTTCTTCCTGATGAAACCAATCTCCTTGAATAATTCAAGCTCAAGGGGGTTTGCCGTTGTGCTCATTTAGCTCCCATCTCACTTCGAAAGACTTTCAGTTGATCCCTATTCTTCCTGCAAGGAATACAGCCCTCCTTTTTATGAAAGACTGCTCTTCCTCCCTGAATCCTATCATCCTTTTAAATTCAAGTGATGAATTTTCAAGAAACTTCCAGCTGGCCTTCCCGTCCTGCGATTCCCCCGGGACCGGATAAATCCATTTTTCAAATGTCATACGGTCCTCGTAGCTCTTCACAGCTACAACCTTAAAGCCTCCTTGTTCCAACAGGCGGTTCCATCCTGAGATTGGTTCAGCTCCGACATGGGAGTGGTCCCTGTATCTTTCCATGCGGTCGTACGATCTCTCCAGATCACCCTCAGGTGAGACCATGTCCGAAATGGAAAGAACGCCGTCAGTCTTGAGGACACGATGGGCCTCAGAAATGAACTTTGCCTTGTCGTAAAAATGGTGCGCTGCCCTCCTGCACGTCACTATATCAAACGTCCCATCCCCAAAGGGAAGTTTCTCGACGTCCCCTTTGACAAAAATTATGTTGTCCGCTCCCTCTTTCTCTGCGAAGGACTTTGCCTCTGAGAGCATTTCATCCGTCATATCAATAGCAGTGACTGATTTTGCTTTCTTTGCGAAAGCAACTGCGGTAAAACCTGTTCCTGTTGCAAGGTCAAGAACAACTGAACTCGCTGAAGGGTCGGCAAGTTCCACCATTGTCTCCAGGTCCGAACCTTTGGCATGGGATTCACTTTTGGCATAATCAGAAGCGTATTTACCAAAAAATTCTTCAGTGGACATAAGAGGTAATTGCTCGGTTCCTAAATGAACCATTGCAACTATCTATTCATATAGATAAGATAGTGGGACTTGTGAAAAGGCTTCAGATTTACAACTTCCTTTATCCTGTACGATTTTATATCTTCCAAGGATTCGTTGAGTATCTGCTTCTCCGATTTCCTTGAAGATATTGCTCTGATCTTGAGTACCAAGATTGCCTCTCTTGCGGTACTGAGATGCTCAGAATTGTTGTTGAATATCTGTACCTGGTTTCTCTGTGAAATGTCCTGATACACTACCCCTACATTATCAAGGAAAAAAGAGTACTTTTCCGGGTAATTTGCATCCTCCAGTATTGGGTATATGTTCTCCTTCCATTCAGAAAGTTTTATCAGCTTGACAAAGGGCTCATAGGAAGATTCTACAGCAAACACCTTGCCTGTGTTGCACAGATCAGAGACATGGCTTACAGTTGTGCCAGTAGAAGCCCCAAGGTAGAGAACCTTTGAATCCTTCGAAAAGGGGAAGTGCTCGAGCCCCTTAGCCAAAGCCGCTGCAAGTTTGCTTCTCTTTGGGTCCCAGAATCTCAGGTACTCTCCCTTTCTGCTAATGATCTTTTCCCCATATACGCTACGGGGCGATTCAGAAATTGTGTAGTAGTTCCGATGTTGAATAACAAGCCTGCCGTTGACTGCAGCTGTTGATGGCACATTTAGGAATAGGGTCGGGCAATTAATAAAATTGGGTCCCATTCATTTCCAAAGTCTATCAAACCACAGTCAAAGTTTTAAATTACGAATGCAATTTTCTTTAGGATAGTTATGGAATGTGAAATGTGTGGCAGGAAAATCAACAAGGCCAACAAGGTGAGGATCGATCATGCAATTCTCAATGTGTGCGATTCATGCGCCAAATTCGGCACACCCCTGGATCCCTCTCACGGTTATGACAAGCTGAAGCCGGGCAACTCTGGCAATATTACAGTGACCATTCCTGAGAAGAAACCTGCCAGGGCGCCAACTTCGGTCCAAAGACCCAGAAGTCCTCCCCCAAGAAGGAAGACTAGCATTGAGGAATTGGACATAGTTCCCGAATATGCAGATCTGATTAAGGGGGCCAGGGCGAGACTCTCCTGGACTCAGGAAGACCTAGCAAAAAAGATCCTCGAGCGAAAAAATGTTCTGTCCAACATAGAAAGGGGTGAGCTGCTGCCAGACATAAAGACAGCGAGGAAGTTGGAAAGGGCGCTTGGAATTAAGCTTGTAGAAAAGCAGTGAAACCTGTAGCTGACATGAAGCTTAAATACGAAAATCGTATACTTGTCACCACTTCCGTCTCAACCCCTTGGGTTAGTCTCAGTAATGTTATTGTTTAACACGGACCTCCTTAAAACTTCGTCCAGCGATGATTCAATAATATTATTGATGATGTGGAATACGAAAATTCGAGAGTGCCAAACTAAAAAAACCTTATATAACTTGGTTTTTTAGGTCATATCAGGTAGACAACTTGAAGATTGAAGTGGGTCAGAGATTTGATTTTGAAGTCGACCGCGAAGACGTTGAAGAAACAGAGGAGGGTTCCATTATAGCTACCTGGTATCACATGGGCTCCCCCATATATGTTGAGCTAATGGTCAACAAAAGTCTGGTAAGGGAGATTCGAAAGATTTTCAAGGACAATGCAAAAAAGACCGCACTAGTCTCGATTTCCAGGGTGTCAAAATCTCGGTACGTGGTTGAGCCTACTGTTGTACTTGTGAATAGACAGGGTAGTGGAATCACAACGGTAAAGTGAGTTCCACCTAATCTGGTGTAAAACCTAAGTAGTGTTCGATTTTCGCATATACTACGGTAGCAACTATTAAATACCATAATTAAGTATAATTATTTGGTCAACTATGGCAAGGAAGAAAGTCTTTGATCTCATTGACCTAGATGACACAGCCAGCTTTGAAGAACTCGAGAGAGACGTTTTTGAAGAAGGTGAAAAAGAGAGGAAAAATTTCTCAAGGAACAATTCGCGTCCTATCTCTAGGAAATAGAGTTGCCTCCCTGATATTGGGAAGGTTACACAGGATCATTGTGAGCCTCTCCAGTCCTATTGCCCATCCAGCGTGTGGAGGCATTCCATATTTGAAAGCTTTAATGTAGTACTCGAATTGGGAAGGGTCCAAGCCCTTTTCCAAGAACCTTTTTTCTAAAAGTTCAGGTTCATGAACCCTTTGAGCGCCTGACGTTATCTCTAGTTCTGCGAATTGCAGGTCGAATGAGTTGGTAAGTGAACTATTTTCAGGCTTGGGCATTGTGTAAAAAGGCCTCACCTTTGATGGCCAGTCAGTAATGAAGTAGAATCCCTTGTATTTCTTCCCGATTACCTTTAGCTGTTCTGTGGAGAGGTCATCTCCAAAGTCCAGATGGAGGCCCGCATCGCCTACTATCTTCCTGCACTCCTCGTACGTAATTCTGGGGAAGGGCGTGGTTATTGGTTCGAGATGTAGCCCCATCTTTTCTAATTGCTCTGTATGCCTTTCTTTGACTGCTTCCACACCACTTTTTATGGCATTTTCAAGGAATTTCATTGCGTCTTGGTGATCACTGAAGCTAGCCTCAATGTCAATCGAAGTAAATTCGTTGAGATGCCTAGTCGTGTTGTGTTCTTCAGCTCTAAAGGCAGGCCCAACCTCAAATACACGGTCCAATCCGCATGACATCAGTATTTCCTTGTATAGTTGCGGGGACTGGTTTAGGTATGCATCCTTCTCAAAGTATTTCACACCGAAAAGATCTGCCCCGCCTTCTGTTGCAGAGGCGACTATCTTTGGTGTATGTACCTCGACAAATCCCTGACCGTTAAAATAGGACCTAATTCCCCAGAGAAGCGTGCTTTCGATATTGAAAATCAAGGACTTTTCTGGCTTCCTCAGGTCGAGGAATCTGTTGTTCAACCGTGTGTCAAAATCTGCTTCAACAGGGTCATCAATTCCAAGAGGAAGGGGCGCAAGAGATTCGTTCAGGAGAGTAATTTCACTGGCAACAATATCCAAGCCTAGTTTTGATGCAGAACTCCTATCGGGCCTTCCTCTTACATATATTACCGATTCCCTGTTCATGTTGCTTATTTCTTCTTCGTTCTTGAGTGTGCCTTTCTTTATCGTAACCTGAGCCAAACCCGTGCTGTCCCTTACCGTAAGGAATGTTATATTCTTGAGTGCCCTGACATCCTGCACCCAGACTGCGAGACCAACCTCGTCCTGCAGGTCATTTCTTTTGATATCGCTGATAAGGTTCCTCTCCATGCCTGCGAAAAGTCATCCATCTTTATAAATGATGTCTGGGGATGCTTCCTTGTTGGTGTGATAGGGCAACTAGGGAAAGTAAAAGATTAATACCGTAATAACTGTCTGTTTATTGTGCATCCGAGGTTCGCGTACTTGCCAGTTGCTGCGCTTGCTGTGCTATTGCTAGCATCTGCCATCCCCGTGCATGCGCAGCAGAAGGAAGTGGTAGTACTTCATCTGGATGAGGCAATAGATCCCGGCTCAGCACATTTCATAGCCGGTACTCTTAATTCACTTAACAACCAGACCACAAAAGCCGCAATTATAGAGATGAACACGCCTGGTGGGCTCCTCATTAGCATGCTGGACATGGTCCAGGCAATAAACAAGACTGAAGCGCGAGGAATTCCTGTCTACACCTACATACCGCCCGACAGCAATGGAGCCTCGGCAGGATCTTACGTTGCAATGGCAACTGACGTCATAGGAATGGGAAATGGATCGTACATTGGACCCTCCACACCCATAGTTGTGGGAGGAACCTCACTCGAGCAGAACCATACCCAGGCAGCTATGCAAGCGCTTATGGTGAGCCTGGCATCTGCGCACGGCAGGAATACTACCGCTGCCACATCAATGGTAGCCAACAACACAGCCTATGATGCCAAGACTGCAGTAAACATAGGCATAGCCGAAAAGCTTTCTGATTCCCTGACCTCTTTCATGAATTCACTGAACCTTTCCGGTTACAGCACCGCGTCAAGTTACCCCTCGTTTTACGACAATTTTATCAGTTTCCTTAGTAATTCCTTTGTGGACGGGATACTCATCTTGCTTGGAGCAATAGCCATAATTGCTGATTTCTTCCATGGTACTGTGGTTCTTTCAGTGGCTGGGATAACACTCCTCTTCTTGGGATTCCTGGGAGCTGAGATAATAAGTGCATCAATTGTAGGTTTAATTTTGCTGATACTAGGCGTAGCCATCATGTTTATAGAAGTAAAAACAGGACATGGCATTGCACTGGTATCTGGTGTGGCTGTAGGTCTCGTCGGGACATTTTTGCTGGCAGCACCATACTCTTCGAGCAATCCTGGCTATTCTCCATACCCGTACGGGCCGACAGACTATTTCTTCGCAGCAGTAACATTCATATTGGCAGTAATTGTTGCATTTTTGCTGAGATACGTGGTAAGATCGCTTAAGAGGAAAAGGTATACAGGATCGGAAAGTCTGTTAGACCAGAAAGGGACGGTGAAAAAGCAACTTTCTCCAAAGGGATGGATATCCATAGAAGGAGTAAGCTGGAAGGCAGTGAGTGATGACGGTACTACAATAAAAGAGAATGAGACAGTGGTCGTTCTTGGCATCGAAGGGCTCACACTGCGTGTAAAAAAGGTCTGAGAGCACCCGTCCGCTCATATTTATAAGGTACAAAAAAATCAGCAGTAATGACTAGGTTCATCCTGGGTTTTGACGTCGGTGGCACCAAGATTTCCGCCGTCGTTGGTGATGAAGATGGCCATATTTTATCTAGAGTAAGGAAACCTACAATCAGGCACCTGGGAAAGAAAAGACTAACGCAACAACTGCAAAGCATGGGAAGCGAGGCACTTGCAAGGGCAGAAGTTGAAAAACCGGATTTGATAGGTGTAATCTTTGCAGGCCTTGTTGACTCCGGAAAGGGAAGGGTAATTTCCTCACCAAATATTCTTGGTCTGAACAACTTTTCAATTGTAGAGCCCCTTGAAGACTTTTTTGACGCTCCAGCAAGCCTTGAGAACGACGCAACGGCTGCCACCATTGCAGAGGCCCTCTTTGGGTCTGGCAGAGGTGTCGATAATTTTGTATATGTCACGCTAAGCACAGGAATTGGCGGCGGCGCATTTGTCAACGGCAAGTTGTTTAGGGGGACCCACGGACTTGCCGGGGAAATAGGCCACATGGTAATAATGTCAAACGGGCCCACCTGCGGATGTGGGAGAAAAGGATGCCTGGAAGCTGTTGCGGGGGGCAGAGGCATAGCAAGGCGCGTGAGTGAAAATATCAATGCGGTGAGGGACTCTGAGATTCTCTCCAAGGTCAAACCCTATGAATTGGATGCTGCAAAAGTCTTTCAGGCAAAGAAAAGGGGAGACATGTTCGCCCAGCTTATGATAGAGGAGACGATCTATTACCTTGCAGTGGGCCTGGTAAATGTCATTGTGATCCTTGACCCTGAGATCGTAATTATCGGTGGCGGTATTGCAAGGGCTGGAAGCCAGCTATTCAGTCCCCTCAATGCTGCCATAAAGGAAGAATTCAAGACTATGAGGCGCCCAGTCAAGATAGTCAGGGGACTGCAGGAAGGATCAGACCTGGCCGCAATATCAGTTCCACTTTACAGGGACAGAGAGAAGAATAACTGACCTCCTTCTCAGAAAGAAGTCACGATGCAAGTACATTTTGCGTCTCATACAGCTTATAGAAAAGGCCCTTGTGAGATATCAGTTCCCTGAATTCACCCTCTTCCTCTATCCTTCCATGATCTAGGACTACAATTTTATCAGCAAACGATATTGTCGAGAGCCTGTGCGCAATCACAATCACTGTCCTTCCCTCAAGGAATTTGGCCAGCGCTTCCTGAATCCTGCGCTCAGTAAAAAGGTCAAGCTGGGAAGTTGCCTCATCCATGATTATGAGCTGAGGGTTCCTGATAATTGCCCTCACGATGGAGATCGCCTGTTTCTGCCCCTCGGAAAGGCCATTTCCACGCTCTCCAATTTCTGTGTGCAGTCCGTCTGGCAGAGGAGAGAAGATGTCATCCAGGCCAAATTGCTTGAATATTCTGCCTATCTCTTCATCTGTCGCCTCAGGTTTAGAATACCTTACATTGCCGATAATTGAGTCCTTGAAGAGAAGCGGTTCCTGCAGCACCACTGCAGTGATGTCACGATACCCTGCTGTCTTTACGTCCTCCAGGTCTATGCCGTTTACAGATATTCTTCCTGATGTTGGATGGTAAAACTTCAGTATCATATTTGCGAGTGTTGTCTTCCCAGCACCGGTGTGTCCCACAATGGCCACCTTTTCTCCGGCATCTATTGTAAACGAGACATCTTTCAGAGCATAGCTGTTGTTGAATTTCATTGAAACATTCTCAAATGTTATTCCGCCTGAAAGATTTTCAATCACGTGTCGCCCTTTGTCAGCCTCCTCCTCGTAGTCTATTATCTGGTAAAGCCTGCCTAAGGCTATGGTAGCAGACTGGTAGGAATTATAGAACTGGGAAAGCTGAATCACAGGGTCAAAGAATCCCTGAACGTAAGAAAGGAATGCTACCAAAAGTCCTACCGAAATGACCCCAGATATGGCCTGGCCGGCACCAGCATATATCACAAGTGCTATTCCAGATGCCTCTATCATTCTAACAATACTGCTGAAGAATGAGGCGAGGCGGGAGGCGGAGAGGTTGGCATCAAGATTGTTTTTATTGAGGGTTGAAAACCTTGCGTTCATACGGTCCTCAGTTGCGAAGCCCTTTATTGCCCTGATTCCAGAAATATCCTCAGCTGCTGTTCCAGTCAGGGTTGCTATAGCCCTTCTAGTGTTGAGGTACCTTTTCCTGACTTTCCCTTGAATTGAGAAAGAGAAGATGAAAAGTGCTGGTATCACCGCTATGGAGTACAGGGTTAGCGATGGGTCAAGGATGCTCATGATAATAACTGAAGCAACCACTGTTGTCATTCCTGAAACAACCTGAGCTACCTGGAAGGTAAGAAAATCGCTAAGCGCCTCTGCGTCGTTTGTCAGTCTGCTTATGATCCTTCCAGTTTTTATTTCGGTGAAGAATGATATTGGTACTTTTTGCAGTCTCCTGAAAGATTTGTCTCTTAATTCCTTTATATACCACTGGGCGAGAACCATCACATTCCGCATCTGCACTTTCCTTGCGACATAGTTTAGGACATATAGCCCGCCGTACAGAATTGCAAACAAAAGTAGGAGTTTAACGGCGCCCGTAGTGATTGAATCGACTGCAAAACCTAAGACCAGAGGGGCAATCATTCCAACACCGCTAATACCGAGCAACGACACGATTATTTTGGCAGACCCAATCCTATTTTTGAGCAAGTCCCTTAACATCCGTTTCATAAGGTTTAGTGAACCATAGTTCTCCCTTGCATCGTTAAGATCCCAGTCATTCATTGGGCGATGCCCCCACAAACATCCTAGAGAATTCTCCGGTTTCAGAAGAAAGTTTATCCATTGGGCCAGACTGGATCAGTCTCCCATCTTCTATGACAAATATCCTATCTGCCAATTTCATAGTGGACAGGCGATGTGAGATTGTGATAGTAGTCAATCCTTTTACTGTCTCCTTTAGCGAGTTTATAATGTTGGATTCAGTTTCCGCGTCCAGGGATGAAGTAGCGTCATCCAATATCAGGATCTTTGGGTTCGAAGCAATAGCCCTGGCTATTGCAACTCTCTGCCTCTGCCCTCCTGAAAGTGTAATTCCCCTTTCCCCAACTTTCGTATCAAGACCTTGATCAAGAGATTCGACAAAATCATAAATTGAAGCGGTCTTGAGAGCCTTTATCACGTCATTGTCAGCAACAGATCCGTCTCCAAGAGTCACATTTTCCCTGATGGTACCTGAGAAAATCACTACATCCTGCGGTACGAGCGCAACAAATCTTCTCAGAAACTTGAGGTTTATTGTCGCGGTGTCCATCCCACCAACATTTACATTTCCCTCTGAGGGGAGATAGAATCTAGGTATCAGGTCCACTAGGGAAGATTTCCCTGAACCCGTTCGACCGACGATCCCTATTGTTTCTCCTTCCATTATCTGGAAAGAAATCCCATTGAGAACACGCATGCCGCCCCTGTCTAAAGAGACATCTTTGAATTCAATGCCATTGGATGTTGGACCGTCGCCGTTGCTTTCCTTGCCGTAGTCTTCCAGCCTTTCGTCAATTTCAACTTCCTTTATTCTTTCTATTCCTGATCTTGCGTTCTCGATGAATGCACCTATTCTGCCCAGAAACGTCACTGGAAAGAGCAGCATTGAGTAAATATAGATTGCAGCAACTAGATTTCCGACATCCCATCCTGAAAAAATGGCCTGCAAACCACCTTCGAATATGACAAATGCTGCGCCAAGGCTTACAATAAGGGAAAGAAGCGGAGTATAGATCCCCCTGATCATTGAAATGCTGTCATAATCAGAGAAATATCCCTGCGTAATTCCTGTGAATTTCCTACCTTCTCTGGACTCTGCATTAAAGCTTCTGACTACCCGGTGGGCAGACAGGTTTTCCTGCAGGTGATCGCCCATGAACCCGTACCTCTTTCTGAGAGATCTCCAGAAAGGACGCTGCTTTTTCTGCTGGAAAGCACTTATTAGCAGTAGAGTGGGTATAAGTGCGGCAAAAACCAAGAAATAATAAATGCCAAGAGAGACCAGCAAGAAGCCTGAAATGATTATCATAAACACTGTTGTCATGAATTGAGATAGCCCCACAGAAATGAGTCTCCTGGTGGCTTCTACATCCATGGTCAATCTGGAAAGAAGGTCGCCAGAGCCACTTGAGTCAAAGAACTTGAAATTCTTCTCCAGCATGGAACTGTATAGATCATCTCTTGCTTCCCTGGCGTAAGCGTGCGAAGTATACATTGACCCGTATGAGACTGCATATTGCGCTGCAGCGGCTACAGAAGATATCAGTATGATTATTAGAGAAATATGGACTGCCCCGGACAAGCTCCCTCCAGTACCGCTGGTCAGTTGTGCTCTCACCGAATTTACGGCCTGACCAATCAGAACAGGTATGTACAGCCTGAAAAATATAGAGACCGATGACAGCGGTATTATGAGCATTAGGGCATTTTTGTGATGCCTTAAGTATTTCCAGATGAATGAAAATAGGCGCTCATTCCTGCCCAGAAGACCTTCCACCATTCAATGATTCCTTATCAGAACAAGTATTTAGGCATTGTTTAGCTTTACTCGGTCAAAATGGAGGGGAAATTCCATCCACTGTCTATAGATGGTTCAATATGCCCATATTGGACTCTATATAAAATTGGGTTTGGTTTTGTTATGAACCTTCAACCAAGAACCGATTCTCCTGTGAAGCTGTTTCCAAATCCTTCTGCTTTGTCTCAGGAAGTATGAGAAGGGTCAGAAACAAGCCGATTGCAGAAAGGATTGTTGAGACTATCATGACCTCGCCTATTCCTCCTGCTCTGGCATAAAGGAACGCGTCTACGGAAGTACCAAGAAATGCCCCTATTTTACCCCCTGCTGCAGAGATGCCTGAACCGAAACCACGGACAGAAACTGGAAAAACTTCTGGAGGATAGATGAATGTAGTTGTGTTTGGTCCGAATTCAACGAAGAAATAGCTCAATCCATATATAACTAGAAATGTTGTTATATACTGGGCAGCCGCCAGGCCGGGATTAAATGCCAGAATTCCAAACAGAAGAGCCATCATTCCAAAACCCACTGACTGGATAGTCTTCCTTCCTATCCTATCAATAGTGAAAGTAGCTATCCAATAGCCTGGCACCGCTCCTACACCGAATATGAGCGTTTTGAGTTCAGTTTTTGCAATGAGATCGTGCAGGCCACTGATTCCAGCTGGTACAAGTGTCTGATACAACGGACCTCCCATTATGGAGTTTCCATAGAAGGACCAATCCATCAAAAACCAAGTCCCAGAGGTTGCTATAAGAGTTAGGAGAAGTCTTCTGTCAGTGAAGATCTTTCTCCATTCGAGCCGAACTATACTCTTTTTCGTCTTAGATATTACACCAGCTTTAATGCCGGAAACTTTACTGAAACTCTCTGAAGCAGTTTGTACATCTCCCTTGACGCCAAGCAAGAACTTGGGAGTTTCCGGAAGTTTCCTTCTGAAATATATTACAATGGCCGAAGGAACAGCACCTAGGGCGAGCAGCATTCTCCAAGTCAGGAAGAGAGGTGCACCAGGCAACAGGAAAGCAAGTGCAATGAGGGGACCTGCTACAAGCCCTAGACTTTGCATAGAAAATACCATACCAAGGAACCTCCCCCTTGTTTTCGTGTTAGAGTACTCCGCCATAATCACTGAACTTGTGGCATAATCCCCACCAATTCCAACACCAAGCATGAACCGCCATGCAATGAGTTCGTATACGCCGTTGAATGGAGTCAGAAAAGCACTACCTAGAGCTCCTGCGATCAGCATAACTAATTCTATTCCGTAAATCTTTTTCCTTCCAATCTTGTCAAGAAGTCTCCCGAAGATTGTCGCCCCTATGACGGCTGCCAATAGAGAAATAGCACCAATCAGAGCCTTTTCCGCGGTAGTAATATTCCATCCGGCTAGAGGTAATATTTCCAGGACTGTACCTATAATAAAAAGGTCATATGCATCGGTGAAAAAGCCCATTCCCGAGATCAGCCAGGTCTTATAGTGAAAAGAGCTTGTCTTTGCCTTGTTGACCTGTTCCAGAACCTCGTCTCTGCCTGACTGTTCTTCTCTTTTAGGTGGAACTTTATCACCCATGAGTATGTGATGCGAGAAACGGATTTATGCTTCATCTATTTATTATATATCCTATATATATTACTATATTTGCTATATATAGACAATGTATACTTGCTTTAAATATGCGCTAAGGGGCCATTGCCATACAGCAATAATATCAATACTTTTCCAATGCACTCATGCATTGAGTGGAACAGGTAAATTAGATGGAAGAATTGGAATAACCCTTGGTGATCCTTCGGGGATTGGACCTGAGATTGTCGCCAAAGCGCTATTTGATGGTGAAATGTCCAAACATGAATATGTGCTCTACGGTGACTGGAATAATTTCCAGGAAACCTGGAAAAAGATATCCGGAAAAGATGAAGTGTTTCAAAATGTCCAATTTGTAGATGTCCCTGGCGAGAATATCCAGCCTGGAATGGTAAGCATCGAATCTGGGAGGGTTGCGATGGAGAGCATAAAGCTGGCAACAGAGTGGGCACTTGATGGCAAGATCAAAGCTCTCTGCACTGCACCGATCAACAAGGAAGCAATTCTTTTGGCAGGTTCGAGCTACAAAGATCACACTGAAATGCTTGCATCTCTTACCAATTCTCCTGAAGTGCTAACTGTGTTTGAAGTTGGGAGCCTCAGGATTCTATTTCTCACGAAACATGTTCCATTGAAAGTCGCTTGTGAGCTAGTTACGAAGGAAAGAGTATACAAGTACATCCTATTAGCAGAAAAAACGCTTAATTCTATGGGGATTAAGTCAAAAAAGATTGCGGTCGCAGGCTTGAACCCGCACTCCGGAGAGAATGGCCATCTAGGCATGGAAGAACTCGATGAAATAGTACCTGCTATAGAGAAAGCCCGAACCACGCTAGATGTTTCGGGTCCTTTCCCCGCGGACTCAGTTTTCTATCATGCCTCGTGTGGTAAGTATGACATTGTGCTTGCCATGTATCACGATCAGGGGCACATAGCGTCGAAAATGTTCAGTTTCTACAAAACAGTCAGTATAAGCCTTGGTCTACCTTTCCTCAGAACCTCAGTTGACCATGGTACTGCCTTCGATATAGCAGGCAAAGGCATCGCCAATCCTACAAGCATGGTGGAGGCGATCCGAAAATGTGTCATTTACGGAGATGTGTACAAGTGGTCTTAGACCTGATAACCCACTCATACCGCTTTACTTTACCACTATGATCTATTTCTACTGATCTGGAAGATTATTTGTTGTCTTCCTTGCGTGTTCCAATAGGTTCTACAATGAGCGTATTCGAGTGAACATCCCTTATGACGACCTTCTCATCCTTCTGAACAGGAACTCCTTCCAGTGATGTGGCTTTCCAAATACGTGAATCATAAACAACTTCGAAATAGTTTGGCTTGACAAATGCCACAGTCGCGATTTTTCCTACCATGGATTCTCTTCCAGTAAGAGGGCCCGATCCGAATGGGTACCACACAAAGAGCCTTTGAACCCAGGCTCCTAGCCAGAATCCTCCAATCAACGCAATTGCAAGATAGAGATAAAACTCGAATATTGAAACGGCCAACTTCCACTCAAGATTGGAATTGCTCAATCAAGATTTAATTCTTCCCCTATGATGCCCTTATTTATTTGAGATGTGGATAAATTCAGTGCATCAATTAGGGTTAGCTTGCCTAAGCCGCCAAAATATTTTGTTTCCTTTAAAAGAGCCGCCGACGGGATTCGATCCCGCGGCCTCGTGCTTACCAAGCACGCGCTCTGCCAGGCTGAGCTACGGCGGCATTTGGTAAGTGATATAGCTTGTATATTAAATATTGATGCATATTCAATTAGTCCCGCTGCAAAATTCCTTAATAGTCTGTGGCATGGTGGAATAGATGCTTTCTCCAAATGAGATCGAGGTTGATGCAGTTCGCGCAAAATGGGGGGTTTTCTTCGACGAATTTGGGTACAGGGACCAAATAAACAAGCTGAGCGAGTTATATCCTGACGAGAAGTCGCTGAAAGTTTCCTTCACTGAGCTTACTGACTTTGATAATGAATTTTCTAGCAACTTGATCGAGTATCCTGAAATATACCTCTCTTTGGGGGAAGATGTGATTAGAGAAGACATATATCCCTCAAGGATAAATGACTCAAGAAGAGTCAACATACGACTGTCAGAGATACCTGAGCAGGATGTTCAGTACGAGATAAGAAACATACGTAGCCAGAATGTTGGCAAACTCATCAGCGTAAGTGGAATAATAAGGAAGAACACAGAAGTTCTTCCTCGGCTCCAGATAGCCGCTTTCATGTGTTCAGTGTGCGGTGGGATCAACAACACCGCTCAGGAAAGAGGAAGGTTAGACGAACCTTCCAAGTGTCAGCACTGTGACACCGAAAGGCCAAAGACTAGGTTTAAACTTGATACATCGGAGTCTGAATTTGTAGATGTTCAGAAGATAGAGATCCAGGAAAATCCTGAGACCCTAGATGGCGGAGCACAACCACAGAGAATTACTGTGATTCTGGAAGATGACATAACAGGGAGCCTATTCCCCGGTGACAGGGTCACCGTATATGGTGTACTTAAGGCAGAGCAGAAGAGAGCAGGTGCCGTACCGCTGACTGAGTTCAACATTTACGTTTATTGCATCAACTTCAGGAAGGACAGCAAAGAAGTTGACTCTGTACGAGTTACCCAAGATGACGAGAAGAAGATCATTGAGCTGTCCAAAGATGGCAACATAATTGAAAAACTTGCCAGATCGATTGCCCCCACCATATACGGTATGGAGATGGTGAAAACCAGCCTGGTACTTCAGATGTTCGGCGGGATAAGAAAGACAATGAAGGACGGGACTACCATGAGGGGAGACATTCATATCCTGATGGTAGGCGATCCCGGAACTGCAAAATCTCAGCTCCTGAAATATATGGCTGAGGTGTCACCGCGTGGAGTGTTCGCTTTTGGTAGAGGGTCTAGTGCTGCTGGACTCACTGCAGCTGCTGTCAGAGACGATTTTGGAGAGGGCAGGTGGACGCTCGAGGCAGGTGCCCTTGTCCTGGCCGACAATGGATTTGCAGCAATAGATGAGTTGGACAAGATGGATGACCGAGACACCGCTGCAATGCATGAAGCCATGGAGCAGCAGACTGTTACTATTTCAAAGGCAGGGATAATGGCTACGCTTAAATCAAGATGCTCGATCCTTGGAGCTGCAAACCCTAAATTTGGCAGGTACGACCAGAACAGGCCAATTGTTGACCAGATTGACTTTCCTCCACCACTTATTTCAAGATTTGACGTAATCTTCAAGATCATAGACCAGCCCAGCAGAGACAGAGACGAAAAGCTTGCTTTGCACATTCTCACAGCACACAGGGTGGGAGAAATATACAGGAGCCTAGAAAGCAACAAGATAGACTCTGCAGATATAGAAGAGGAAAAGGAGATGGTGGCACCCATAGACAAGGACACACTCCGGAAGTATGTTTCATATGCCAAGGCAAGGATATTCCCAAGGCTCACAGAGGATGCAATAGAGATTTTGAAGAAGGAATATGTAGACACTAGAAATGCCGGCGGAGAATCAATCCCGATAACTGCGAGACAGCTAGAATCTACAATAAGGCTCGCAGAGGCAGCTGCTAAGGCAAGGCTTTCACCCATTGTCACGCCAGAGGATGCACTGCTTGCAAAGAGGATCGTTGATTTTTACCTAAAGGATGTTTCAATGACAAATGGCGTCGTTGACATAGATATCCTGCTGACAGGAATGAGCTCTGGCCAGAGAAGTGAGCTTGAAACTGTTCACGATATAATTCGCGACCTGAAAAGAGAGAGCAAGAAAGCGCCTGCTGTTCAGGCAGTTATCGAAGCCGCTATGGGAAGGGGAATAGCGAAAGACAGAGTTACGTCCATAATAAACAATATGAAGAAGAGCGGCATGATTTATTCTCCCAGTGACAGGACAATAGATCTGGTGAGCCGTGATTGAATGTCAGAAAGCATAAACATGAATCTAATGCAGACACAAGGAGAGACCCTGCTGGCTGCAGCAGATACTGATGTTGTAGGCAGAGAGCTCAGGGAAGGGGCGCTTCATCTAAGGGTTGTGAAGGACTTCTACGGAGATGTCCAGGTTTCAGAGGACACCTTTATTTCATCCATGAAGTTGTGTACAATTGCAAACCTTGTCGGTAGCAGGGTTGTAAAGATAGCAATGATGGAAGGTTTCATTGACGAAGAAAATGTCATTTATATCGACGGTGTGCCGCACGCTCAGTTTGCAGTGATGGAAGAATGAGAGCTCACGTCCCGGTGCAATTATGGTCGTGAAGGAAACTCGTGTAAGGGAAGTTTTCGAAGCAATACAGGACAAGTACGACCTTCTGGATTCCATTATGAGCTTCGGCCTGGACCAGCCTTGGAGAAAACGGGTAATCAGGTCTCTTGAGTTATCAGATGAGATGGTAGTTCTAGATTCGGGGGCAGGAACAGGAAAACTCACGAAGATGATAAAAGAAACCTGCTCAAACTGCCGCATAATTTCTTTGGACATTACAGAGAAGATGTTTCGGCCCTCACTACTTAGCGGAGTAGAATTTGTAGTTGGATCTGCTGAGAAGATGCCCTTTGAAGTCACATCAATAGACAGAGCTGCATCATGTTTTCTCACCAGGAACCTGTCTGATCTGGAAAAGTACTTTGCAGAATTGAAGAGAGTGCTCAAGCCCGGCGGCATATTTGTGAACCTTGACATCTATCCACCACAAAATCATGTCTTCGGCAGCTTCTTTTCTATATATTTCTACAGCATGGTTCCAAGGCTCGGAGACTTCCTGACGAGATCTGATGCATACTCATACCTAGCTGAATCAGTAAGGAACTTTATCACACCATCCAGGATGACAGAAATTCTTTCAGAGTCAGGTTTTTCAGTATTGGAGGAAAGACACATGGGTCTAGGAACGGTTGTGATTCACAAAGCAGTAAAGGAGTAATTTATTATTTATATACATAGATAATTAACATTAATGCTTATATAATTAGCATTACTACACGAATTATGATCACAGCGCAGAAAGAGGAGGTAGTCCCTGATTCGTGGTACAACATTGTACCGGATCTGCCTGAACAAATGGCTCCGCCCAGGGACAACAGCGACGACTTCTCCTCGATTGAGCTTCTCAATAAGATCATTCCCAAGGAAGTCCTAAAGCAAGAGTTTACGTTCAAGCGATTTCAGAAAATTCCAGAAGAGGTGCTTGAAGCTTACGCTCAGATAGGGAGGCCAACCCCACTAGTAAGGGCACGTAACCTGGAAGACTTTCTCGATTTCAAGGGAAAGATATTCTTCAAGTACGAAGGTGCCACTGTTACAGGTTCACACAAGATCAATACAGCAATACCTCAGGCATTCTACGCTTCTCTCGAAGGAGTCAAGGGAATTTCAACCGAGACTGGGGCAGGGCAATGGGGAACGGCGACTGCACTGGCATCTTCACTTTATGGAATGCCCTGCAAGGTATTCATGGTCGGTGTAAGCTACAATCAGAAACCGCTAAGAAAGAAGATAATGGGACTCTACGGTGCAGAAGTATTCTCCAGCCCTTCAAATAAGACCGACTTTGGTAAATCTATACTAAAGAAGGATTCCAATCATCCAGGCTCACTTGGTATTGCCATTAGTGAAGCAGTAGAATACGCCCTTGCAAATGATTACCGTTACCTTCTTGGAAGTGTCATGAACTCAGTTTTGACACACCAGAGTGTCATTGGCCTGGAGACTAAGAAACAGCTTGAGATCGAAGGGGAATCTCCTGACGCACTTATTGGCTGCGTCGGAGGAGGGAGCAACTTTGGGGGGTTCACTTACCCCTTTGTTAGAGATGGGAAAGATGTTGACATGATAGCCTCGACAGCCAGAGAGGTCCCTAAGTTTGAAAAGGGGGAATTCAAATACGACAGGCTGGATACTGCCGGTATACTTCCTTCGATGAAAGTCTATTCCTTAGGGGCAGATTTTGTTCCGCCACCCATCTATTCCGGTGGCCTGAGATACCACGCCGCTGCCCCAAGCCTTTCAATTCTTATGAAGAAAGGCATTGTGAAACATGACGAGATTGATGAGAAGGAAGTAATTGACGCACTGAATACTTTTTCACGCACTCAAGGAATTGTGGCGGCACCAGAATCTGGCCATGCCATTGCATCTGCAATTAAATACACCAAGAAGCCGGAGAATGCCAAAAAGACCATAGTTATGAATGTAAGTGGGCACGGCCTGCTGGATCTCTCGATATTTGGTGATTGATAAATGAAGAGAAAACTGATTTTGTACTTCACTTTGGGTTATCCTGACCAAAATACTCTAGGGAGTGTCATTGACAGGATCTCTTCAGATAGAGTCGACTACGTTGAATTTGGCTTTCCTTCGAAGAGCCCCCTATATGACGGCCCTGGTATCAAGAACACGCACAGGATGGCCCTTGAAAATTACAGGGATGACGATGCGGCAGAAATATTCAAGAAGATGGCAGCCAAAAAGATCAAGATTTTCTCTCTAACTTATTTTTCTGATGTAAGCAACATGCTGAATGATTTTCTAGAATTTCTAAGTGAAAACGGATTCAGCGGTCTTATACTGCCTGATTTGCTCGTAGACTTTCAAGAAAGAGCAAGCGAGGTTGCCAGGAAGATCAAGGATCATGGCTTGGAACTCATACCATTCTTCAATCCGTCTACGCCTGACTCAGTGATACAAAGCGTTTCTGGAATGACTAGTTCCTGGATCTACTATGGCCTTCAGCCTTCTACTGGCATAAATGTCCCTTTTGACATTGAAGAGGTAGCAGAAAGGATAAAGGCACTTCTGCCTTCCAGGGAGATCAACTTTGGTTTTGGCATTAGAACAGTGGAACAGGTGAAGGACCTTGTGAGATGTGGAGCTGACGGAATTGCCATAGGAACTGCCCTTATTGAGTTGCTGGAACGCAAGGATCTCTCGGGTTTTGACGATTTTGTGACGAAAATGAGAGGTGTGCTAGATGAAAATTGAGGGCCAGCTTCACAGGATAATAGATGGCCATTCCCTGGGTTCCGGGGAAGCTGGAAAGTTGATGGACTTTCTAATTTCTGATATTGCAACGGACATACAGAGGGCAGCTTTTCTGAGCAGCATGCATTTCAAGGGATCAACTACAGAAGAGCTTATTGGATTTTCTGAGTCATTAAGAAGGCATTCTACAGTGGGAAAAATACCAGGACTTACAGACATCGTTGGGACGGGAGGGGATGGAAAGAACACAATCAATGTGAGCACAGCATCAGCTATTGCCGCCTCAGCTATGGGAGTTAAGGTTGCTAAACATGGGAATACTGGCTTCACCAGCAAGCATGGAAGTGCAGATTTCATGAAATTTATTGGCTATGACTTCAATCGTAGCCTAGAAACTCCCTTAGAGACTTTGGCATCTGACAATTTCCTTTACGCATTTGCTCCACGCTTCAACAATAGTTTTGCAAAATTCACCAATGTGCGAAAGAAGCTGGGGCACAGGACTGTATTCAACCTTATGGGACCTATTACTAACCCATTTGACCCGGATTTTCTAGTGATAGGGACCTCTGATCCAGATGCCGCACTTCCCTATGCGAAGGTATTGCTTGGAAGAAGGAAGAAGGGATTTGTATTCCACTCGGAAGACGGGCTTGACGAGATCTCACCGTCAGATTTAACTAAGGGTTATCAAGTCAATGACAGGATTGGGGAAATCACCATAGACCCTGTGGAACTATCGGGTGCACATGTAGATCTCGAAGAAGTTACCACCGCAGACCCAGAAGAATGTTTTAGGTTGACTCTGGAAGGTTTGACTGGTAAGAATGGAAGCTCGTCGAAGTTCATAGCATTGAACACTTCACCTGCGCTAGTGATAAATGGAATTGCACCAACTTTCAGGGATGCCTATAGAACTGCGATGAAGGCCATAAGCGATGGGATTGTAGCCAGACATCTCGCAAAACTGGCAGATGGGAGAATAGAAATCAATGAGGTATCCTGAGGACCTGCTAGTAAAGATATGCGGAGTAGCAAACTTTGAGGATGCCATCCTAGCGGACGAACTGGGAGCTGACATAATTGGAGTAGTGCTTGATTACAGCTATGCAAGACACGGCACCCCTGAACTAGTTTCAAGAATACATGAGAGCGGGATGAAAGTCGCAGCTGTTTATACTTCTCTTGAAGCAGTCATGGATGGATATTTTGATGAAGACCTAGTGCAGCTCCATTTCCCTCATTCCGCCGATACTGTCACTTCAGTAAAAAGAGAAACTGGAAAGCAGATAATTTCAGTTATTTACCTGGGAGACCCCTCTAGCACAGCATCAGAAGCTGTTTTGCATTACCAGGCCGGGGCAGAAATAGTGCTTGTTGAACACAAACAAGGAATATCAACTTATGCTGACAAAGTTGAGCAAATCCAGGGAATTGTAAGAACTGGAATTGCAGGAAAGATCTCCCCCTTCAATGCACAGAAACTGATCCACACAGCACCTCTTATGGTAGATGTCAGCAGTTCCATAGAGCAATACCCCGGAAAAAAAGATCCTGAACTTCTGAGGCAATTTTTCAGGACCGTGGAGGAAATTGATGCTGTATAGGGAGTTGGAGGTGTATAAGAAGGAATATGAGAATTTCGCTTATCTCTGCAAATTTGACCGTGAAACCAAGACCCTAGGAGAAGAAAAGTTGTTTCTCTCCAACTCCAAGCCCATAACAGCAGATGCAGGCCTTGAGAAATTTCTTGATCAAATGGAACGGCTCTCCATGGAAACTGGATCCTCTGAACTTCCCCTATACATAGGATACGACGCTGTTGAAGAACTCTATCCGCTCCACAGCATCAAGCGCTCAACCTGGCCTGTTGCTGCATCCATAGTTCCAGACAGGCAGCTTAAGGGAACCATTGTCAGGCATGGATTTCCTCAGGCAAGAGAAAGAGTAACTCAGGCATTCTTTGATCAAGACCTGCTTCAAAAGATAGAGGAGGCAAGATGCAGGATTATTGCTGGTGAGCTCCTGCAGGTTGTACTTTCAAGAAAATTTAATGTCCCAGATATTGAGCCAATTTCGCTCCTTCAGCACTTTGTGGAAAACGACAGGTCTCTCTATGTCTTCTATTTTAAAATTGGGGAGTTCGAGATAATTGGGAGCTCTCCAGAGAATATAGTCTCAAGGGAGGGAGAGAGTCTAGAGGTGCATCCAATAGCAGGTACTACTCAAAGGGGTGCAAATGATAGCGAAGACCGCGAGCTTGCGGACAAAATGCTGTCTGATCCCAAAGAGCTCAGGGAGCACAGGATGCTTGTCGATCTAGCAAGAAATGACCTTGGCGTCGTGTCTGTTCCTGGAAGTGTTCATGTTGTAAAATCTATGGAGATACAGAAGTTTGCCTCCGTACAGCACATAGTCAGCACAGTTAGGTCCATGCTCGTGGATGGAAAGCGCAACTACGACGTCATAAAGAGCCTTTTCCCAGCAGGAACAGTTAGCGGAGCCCCAAAGATAAGAGCAATGCAGCTGATAGATCATTACGAAAACTCACCAAGGGGTCCATATGCAGGCGGCCTTGGGACCATCACACAAGATCGTATGGATCTTGCCCTGCTCATCAGATCCGTTTTCATTCAGAATGGGAAAGCATATACACAGGCAGGGGCAGGAATTGTCATGGATTCCAACCCCGAAAAAGAGGTAAGAGAGTTCCGATCAAAGGCGGAAACAGTAATTGGAGGTATTAGAAGTGAAAGTGTTGATCATTAACAATTACGATTCTTTCGTATTCAACATAGTGCAGGCAATTGAAAAAAGTGGCGTAAAGGTGGATGTAGTTGAAAATGACAGAATTTCCAGACTCGGGGATTTGAGTTCATATTCCTCCGCTATCATATCCCCGGGCCCTGGAAACCCATCTAATCCCTCAGATAGAGGCGAGATTTTTCAGTTCCTTGATAACTTCAATGAAAAGAAAGTGCTGGGGATCTGCTTCGGGCATCAGGTTCTAGCCCACTACCTTGGCAGCAACATTAAGAGGTCCAGCAAAGTCATGCACGGAGATGTTGACAGTATTTCCCACCATGGAAGCTCCCTCTACAGAGGCGTGCCAAAAAAATTCAAGGCAATAAGATACCACTCCCTTGAGATTGAGCCGGGAGATGGCATTAGTATTGACTCAGTCTCTGACTCAGATAAGGCAGTTATGGGATTTCACTCTAGGGATGGTTTCCTGCATGGCATACAGTTTCATCCTGAAAGCTACTATTCGGAGTATGGGGAGACCATATTGAACAATTTCCTGGGGATCTAATTGAACGTAGTGGAAACAATTTACAAGAACAATGCTTCAAGATCGACCCTTACCTCTAGCAGGAGAGTTAGGGGAGTGATCGACATGAAGAAGGCTCTTGAGAATAAATCGAGCAAGGGAAAGTTAGGTCTGATTGTGGAGTTCAAGAGAACCTCACCATCAGGTTTCAAGCAGGAAGAACAGAACAACCCTAGAAAGTACTTCGATGGAATTGATGCCTCCAAGCTGGCAGGGTTCAGTGTTCTCACAGAGCCAACAAGATTTCTTGGCTCATGGGATGATCTCACTCAATGTCAGGATTACAAGATTCCCCTGCTTGCAAAGGATTTCTTTGAGGCCGAAAACATGATACATGATGCTTATTTGTCAGGCGCGGATGCAGTCCTCCTGATTGCGGATTTCCTGGCCAAGGAACGGATCGGGGAACTCGCAGTGGTAGCAGACAAACTGGGTATGAGTGCACTGATAGAATTTCACGATCTTAGAGCAGCAGAGAAAATACCAATGTACCATAATGTGATTGCGGGGTACAACAGGAGAAATCTTAGGACCATGAAAATGGAGGGGCAAGAGAGGGACGCTGCAAAACTCATGGGGGAAAGCGGAATTCCATTAGTGCTCGAGAGCGGATTGGACTCCCAAAATACCAGGGATATGAGTTTCGATGGTTATGACGGACTGCTAATCGGCTCTTCAATACTCAAGGGGGATAACGTTGTACAGGTCTTAGAAGAGAGGGGACTATTATGATCTCCTCCAGCAGCCTCGACAACATGCTGTTCAGCCGGCAGAAGTTTATTATGATAGCAGGTCCCTGTTCAGTAGAATCTGAGGATCAGATTGTTCACACTGCCGAGTTTCTAAAGGGCATTGGAACACATGTTCTCAGGGGCGGAGCCTTTAAGCCCAGAACATCGCCACGAACCTTCCAGGGTCTGGGAGAAGAAGGGCTTAAGAATTTATCCAGGGCGAGGGAGATAACTGGCTTGCCAGTAGTATCAGAGGTCATGGATTCTGAGCATCTGAGCCTAGTTGAAACATATGTTGACATTATCCAGATTGGTTCCCGCAACTCCCAGAATTTCTCACTTCTAAGAGAGGTTGGCAAGCTCGACAAGCCAGTGCTGTTTAAAAGAGGCTTTGGAGTGACTGTTTCCGAATTCCTGAGCGCCTCCGAATACATAACCTCCGGAGGGAACGAGCGTGTTCTCTTAGTTGAGAGGGGGATCAGGACATTCGAGAATTCGACCAGGTTCACGCTAGACATATCAGCAATTCCTGTCATTCACGAAAAGTCAAGCCTTCCTGTCATAGTAGATCCAAGTCATCCTGCTGGGTTTGCAAGGTACGTAGAGCCCCTGGCACTTTCAGGTGTGGCCGCCGGCGCTGATGGACTTATGGTCGAGGTTCACCCCGATCCTGAGCACGCATTAAGTGATTCCGCACAGCAACTTTCATTTGATGCCTACAGAAAAATGTATGAAAAAGTCAAAACAGTGGCAACTGCACTGGGAAAGACACTGTGAGTTTTCTCCTCATCGTGTTTTGATTGCCTTATAAGGACTGGAGTATGACGAAGCCTGTAGACTCACAATTTGTTGGAGAACAGCTGTAAAATAGCCTTAAGTATGAAATATGCTCTCCTAGAGTAGGTTAATCAACAGGCAAAGTTCAAAATCCAATGAAGAGTGAATAATTTATTTTACGGACAGGACGCTACCATATACATGGCCCAGACTAAGATTGTTGCCACCATAGGTCCCAGCAGCGATAAGCCTGATGTTCTGAGGAAAATGATCGGTAACGGTCTTTCCTGCGTTAGGATAAATACTGCCCACATAGAGGACGGCTATATCTCAAATGTGAAGAAGACGGTTGAAAGCATCAATTCTGAGCTTGGATCGAACGTTGGAGTAATGATAGACCTCAAAGGACCAGAACTTAGGACTGGAGCCTTTGATGGCGGCACCCTCAATATAATCGAGGGTTCCAAATATAAGTTGGTTCCCCAGGGTGGTGACAAAGGCGATATTGAAATAAACTACAAGTCAATTTTTGGCAGCCTGCAGAACGGTGACAAGGTTGTTATGAGCGATGGAAAGGTCAAATTCACCGTTCAAGAGATAAAGGACGAATCTGCAATCTTGAAAGCCGATGTGGCGGGAACCTTGAGAGACAGGAGCAGGGTCAATATCCCTGGAAGATACCTTGACATAGGTGTCTTGACAGACAGAGACGTAAAATTCCTTAATGAAGGGATATCATGTGGAGCAGATTTTTATGCACTGTCCTTCGTCCAAAATAGATCCAACATAACGCATTTGCAGCGCCTGCTTTACGATGCTAAGGACAGAGCCGCCATAGTTGCCAAGATAGAAACAAAGAGCGGATTCGATAATATTGCATCCATTAGTGAAGTGTCGGATTATGTAATGGTAGCCAGGGGTGATTTAGGTGTTGAGATGCCCCTTGAGGATGTGGCTCTTGCGCAGAAGACAATAATTCTGGAAGCCCACAGGCATGGTGTACCGACAATAGTAGCAACGCAGATGCTGGAATCCATGGTAGAGTCTGCCACACCGACTAGGGCGGAAGTTTCTGACGTCACTAATGCAATACTTGATAACGCAGACGCAGTAATGCTCTCTGAAGAGACAGCAATTGGCAAACATCCGGCAGACGCTGTTGGATACCTTTCCAGGATTGCGGGCTATGTCGAAAGTGCACATAGCGCATTCCAAGAGCCCGATGAATTCTTCGGCAACAGGATTGCCTATTCAATATCCAGAGCCTCTAAGATAATCTCGAAAGAGATCAAAGCTGACGCCATACTCGCGTTCACACAGACTGGAAATACTGCACGCATGATATCTGCAGTTAGGCCCGATGTGCCGATCTATGCTGCGGTCCCCGAGGGAGGCATAGGCAGGCAGTTGAACCTCCTGCGTGGAGTTGTTCCGATTCAAATGCCAGAAAGGTTCAGGGAAACATCTGATCTCATAGAGGCAGTTTCATACATTGAGGATCACAACCATTTTAGCAAGGGAGACAGAATTGTAGTTACTTCTGGCGCTCCATATTTCCTCTTCGGCGGTACAAATGACGTAAGGGTAATGACCGTAGGAACATTCGCTGGAAGGGGATATCCTATGGGCTCATCTTTGCATGGTACACTGACCCGCAATTACGAGGGAAAGGGCGATATTCTTCTTGTGTCAGATAGAACGTGGGACAGGGAAAAAGTCTCTTCAAAGTTCAAGGGAATAATCTTTACAATTGACATATCCGATGAAGACAAGGACTTTCTTTCAAGCAAGAAGCGGACTTTCGTTTTTAACACTAAAATTATAAAGGATATTGCCGAAGGGTCGAATGTTTCTATAGACGGTGGAACAGGAATTATTAACGACTGATTATCAGTCGAATAAGTCCTCCCTCACTGTGTCTATATGCAATTCCCTTCCGGAATAACCAATATAAACATTCTTCAGTTTCAAATATTCCTCTATACCGTACTTGGAGCCTTCCCCAGACTGGCCTGTTAGCCTGAATCCAGTGTGGTATCCCTGTGACTCCTCCGGCCCTGGTGTGTTGACGTACAATTCACCAAACCTCACCCGTTCTGAGGCCTGAAAGATCAAGTCAGGATCCCGCGTAAACAAATAGGAAGAAAGGCCATACTTCGAGTCGTTAGCCTTGTTGAGCATGTCTTCGACCTCTGTTACCCTTGCTGCACCTATAACTGGGCCAAAAACCTCTTCTTGGAATAAAGGAGAATCCTGAGGGGTCTCACCGATGATTGTCGGTTCGTAAAAGTATCCGTTTTTCCATTTCCCTTGAAGTTCGGGTTTCCTTCCACCAGCGAGCACTTTTAGGCCAGAACCCGATGCCTCTTCCACGAATTTCTCAGTGGTTCCCAAAGCCCCACTGTTTATGAGTGGACCTAAGTCTGAAGTGCGGGGATCACCCACCTTGAGGTTCCCAGTTACTTTCACAAATTTACTCATAAAATCGTCGTAAATATCGTTGTGGACATATAGCCTCTCAGCCGCTATACACGACTGGCCCACATTCCAGAATTTAGCCCAAATTAGCCCTTTTAGTGCATTCTTGATGTCCGCATCTTTCCACACCATGAAAGGTGCCTTCCCACCCAGTTCCAGTATTAGTTTGCTCATGTTGTTAGCCGATTTCTCCATTATCCTCTGCCCCACTTCCGTCGATCCGGTCATGGTTATGAGTGAAACCTTCCTATGGGCAACAATATAATCACCTATTTCTGACCCCTTGCCTGTTACAAAATTCAGTACTCCCTTCGGTACACCTGCTTCCATGAATTTTCTCACAATCCATTCTGCAGAGCCAGGCGTATCGCTGCTTGGCTTGAGAACTACCGAATTGCCTGTCATTAAGGCGGGAGCAAGCTTCCTGGCCACCATTGCAGCTGGAAAGTTCCAGGGGGTTAAAGCTACAACAACTCCGTACGGAACCTTGTACTGGAAGATCTTCCTGTCGTGCACAGAGCTTTCAACTATATCTCCAGTTATCTTTCTTGCAAACTCAGCATAGTACTGAATTTGGTCTATGACACCATCAACTTCTCCTTGCGCTTCCTTGACTACCTTCCCATTTTCAGAAACGATTATGTCCTCAAGCTCCTTTCTGCCTTTTTCAATGAGCTCTTTGGCCCTGTATATAATTTTGGAACGCTCAAGTGATCCTTTTTCATACCATGCTTCATATGATGATTCTGCTGCGTCTATAGCCCTGTCAACATCTTCTTTCTTTCCGGCAGGGAATTCTTCAAGCACTTCCCCCGTGGAGGGGTCAAATTTCTTGAGCTTCTCGCCGCTGTTGGAATTTACCCACTCGCCATCTATAAACATCTGCATACTTTTTGAGTACAAGATGCGATAAAAAGTTTGCCAGAAGCCGTTACACAATCCCCGAGACATTAGAATTAATGGCTTGTGAAAAAACTACTAGAAAATATTAAAAAAAGATAAAAAAATGGTTTTTAGCCTCTAATGGAGGCTTTAGAGATGACCGTTTTCAGCTCTTGGAGTTCATGTTCTTCGTTTCTGCCTCTAATGAAGGGGTTAGCCAACCACTTCTCTGTGACCAGAAATAGAAGAACAAGGCAGTCAAAGTCACCAATATCAGGTCAAACGGAAACGGAATTATATTGAGTCCGCCAGCCAATGAGGGGCCTATATATGATTCCGCCACGACTACCAGGATACCAGCTACATACCACAAGCCTGCGGTTACGTGTTTTGTTCCAAATTTGGACTTTGCGTGGTAGTAGAAGTATATCACAAGCCCGACAAGCACAACAGCTGCTACCTGCCATGTAAGTGGCCAGCCTGACCAGTAAATGGCTATGTAGGACAGCACGAAAGCTATAGGTGCTATGACTTTTGCTCCTGGCAACTTGTAAGGTCTTTCAACTCCAGGAATTGTCTTCCTGAAAACCATCACGGAAACTGGACCGACTAGATATGCGACAACCAATGTTGTAGTCAGTATACCTATAATCAAAGACCATGACGGGAACTTGTATAGGAATGCAAATCCAAGTATTGCAGACAGTGCAAGTGCGTTGAATGGTATGGATGTCTTCGGGTGGAGCTTGCCAAACACTTTTGGCACATATCCGTTTATAGACATTGCCTGGAATATTCTCGCAGGATATGCCTCATAGGTAATTCCAGTCCCACCAGGCGATATGACTGCGTCAATGAGCAGCAACGTTGCCAGTATTCCAAGGCCAGCTTCAGATGCCTCTTGAGCGAATGGTCCACTTATGAGGTTAGAAGTTGAAATAGCACTCCAGTTACCTGCTGTGATTCCAGCTGCCGACCAGTTTATACCACCAACGAAAGCGATATCCAAGAATATATAGAGCAATGTTACTGTTATAACAGCAATTATGATCGAAGAAGCAATTGTTTTTGGCTTTTTGACTTCTCCCGCCATGTTCACCACTCCCCTAAATCCGAGGAATGAGAATACTATACCTCCACCGATAACTGCCTGTGGAATTCCTTGAACGCCACTGTTTCCGAAAGTTCCGTAAGCTGAGAAGTTTGCCGGGTGGAATGCAAATGCCATTATTCCTATAATTGCAATAATCGGTATTGCCCACTTCCATACCATTATAGCAGTGGTAATGTCTCCGAATCTCCTCACACGGAAGGTGTTTAAGAACCACATTACTGCCATCGCAATGCCTGCAACTAAGTAACCATACACTGTCACTGTTCCTGTGTTCGGACCTGACTCAACAATCAATTGCGGAAGGTAGTAAGATGCGTATGTCACCACTGCGAGAGCCTCAGCAGGGGGAGTCATTACATCCGACAGCCAGCCTGACCAGCCTGCTATGAAACCTGTCATTTTCCCATGGCTAAACTCCGCAAGGTAGGTGGAACCACCCGCTTTCGGAAGCATGGGTGACACTTCCATAAACGTGAAGGATATAAATAATACAAAAATTCCCCCCACGATCCAGGCGATAATCGAACCCAATGGACCGGCTGAACTCGCTGCATGGAATGAAGCGAACAGCCAACCAGAGCCGATCATTCCCATACAGTTGAGCATTACAAGATGGATCAACCTAAGATCTTTCTTGTAGCCAACTGATCCAGAAATCTCTCCTGTTTCCATTGAGATATCTTAAATTCAGTGCATATTTAAATGTTCGCTAGAGAATGTCTCATGTTTCATAGAGTTTTTGAACTTGATAAAATTGTGCAATAGTCTCCTAGAAGTGAATACATAATTACCCTTGGGATCCCTAAATAGATAACTAGTAAGGCTATTTAAGGTCAATTTGAAAAGGTTTTGATCTACAACTTGAAGTTAACCACTTTTTCACTTCAAGCGAAGTCATCGTTTCTATGATAAAAGTGCTGTTGCCGGTTACCTGCCAAAAATAATAAGATGCATCATACGATAAGTACATGAGTGTTGAGAAAGAAGCAATTGACTGAGCTCAAAGAGCAAATTTTATACAACAGAAGAAAAGGTGTAGGTGGCGATAAGGTCGTCTATGATCTTCGCGGCATCATGGGAAACTATGACGATAGAACATTGGCAAAGATATTCGCAACTGTATTTTTTGAAAATGAGGTATCCAAATGGTTTGTTGGCCAGGGCAGAGTCCTCAGGTTCAAGCCAGAAAATAAGGCAGAAGTGATTGTGAGCGGAAATAAGGGAGAACAATTTATAGAGATGTTTAGAATTTTTCTGACCGATAATGAGATGAGGATAGGTTTTGCAACCTATATATTGGAATCTGCCAGGAGGAAACTTGCTGACCCTAACGATTTGCTGCCTGACTCCCCAGAACTTGACTTCAAAGTCGATCAGAACAGGTTGGAGAGAATGGTGGAATACCAAAAGGCACTGCTAAAGAAAGTTGATGATAACACGACCTATACATATTCATGATAGGGAAATCGGAACCAATGCACTCCTAGAAAGTAAGCGCTATGCTTATGCAGTCCGCATTCCAAGCAGTTTGTCTGAACGTTTAAATAGATTTTTGCGCTCTCGGCAAACAGCATAACGAATCGGTGAAAACAGATGAAAGACGGTGACTTTATCAAACTCGACTTCACAATGATGGTCGGTGACGACAAGAAAGTGGTGGCCACAAATCAGGAAAAGGTGGCGAAGGACCACGATGTTTACGATGAGAATACTCGATACAGGGATGCCGTCCTTATAGTTGGGTCAGATAAGATATTTCAAGAAATTAATGATTCATTCAAGACAGCTGCGACAGGAAAGGAAACTGAGATAAAGATAGAGGCCCCCAATGCCTACGGAATCAGGGATACCAAAAACATAAAGGTTCATACAATGCGTGAATTTCAGAGGCATAACATCGAGCCTGCTGTTGGCAAGGAAGTTAATCTTCACAACAGGACGGGGCACATCATTTCGGTCACTCCTGGAAGGGTACTTGTTGACTACAACCACCAATGGGCGGGAAAGCCGGTCTATTACAAATATATAATTAAGGAAATCCTGAAGGACAATCTCGAAAAGGTCAAAGCAGTAATAGACATGAACTACACTATTGATTCGGACAAGTTTGAATTCCAGATGAAAAATAGTGAGGTTAGCATAACAATACCGGAAGAAGCAAAATTTGATCCCGCATGGTTTGAGGCCAAATACAGGATTGTAAACGACATGAGACAGAGCCTCAAGGGTATCGGAATTACTTTCCTTGAAAAGTACACCAACGAAAAGGAAGAGGAAAAGAAAGAAGAGGCTCCCGCAGAAGAAAGTAACACAGAGAAAAAGGAGAAAGAAGAACCCAAAGAGAAGAAGGAAAGTAAGAAAGTAGAGAAAAAAGAGGATAATAAGAAAGAGGAAAAGGAAGAGAAGAAGGAAGCTCCCTCTTAGCTTTTTTTGTTGATGAATCTTACTCCGGACAACTTGAAGAAACTTTCAGAAAAGGTCTCCGTGATACTTGTGGAGCCCAAGTACCAGGGAAACGTAGGTGCTGTTGCAAGACTCCTTCGAAATTTTGGCCTAAGTGACCTCATTTTAGTAAATTTCCGCGAAGTGGACGATGAAGCGATCTCAAGGTCTATGGAGGGTAAACAGATTTTACTCAATGCGAGGAGATTTGACACTTTTTCAGAAGCAGCAAGGGAATTCAACATCGTGGCTGGAACCTCCAGCATAGTAACTGGCAATTACAAAAAGTTCAGGAGGATACCTATAACTCCTCCAGAATTCTGGGAAGCGGCCTCCAGGAAAAGTGGGAAGATTGCGCTTGCATTCGGAAGAGAGGTTGATGGCCTCAGCAATGAAGAACTGGGATTTTGTGATTACTTTGTTCACATTCCCGCAAATCCAGATTTCCCTGTTCTTAACCTCTCTCACGCTGTGTCTGTGATTTTGTATGAAATGACCAAGAGATCAGACCTCACCAGTACCGATCTCGTAAGAGAAGTGAATGCATTAGAGGCGGAAAAGCTCATAGAAAGAATAGAGAAATTGCTTGAAAAAAGCGGATATCCTGACTATAGAAGAGAAAACACTATGGTCATGTTGAGGAGGATAATTGCTAGGTCATCACTCACTGACTCAGAATTCTACAAACTCATGGGAGTAATCAGGAGCCTACTCCACTCTCTCGATAGTAGTGAGTTGGAAAAATGATTTCCACAACTCCAGGAGCTTGAAATGCCGCTTAAAACAAGCCAAGAAACTTTTATTAGTCAACTCGCATTAACGCGCTAGAACTGATATACATGTCGCTCAAAGTTAACAGAAAGAACAATCCTGTCCTCAAGGACCTCATTAGGGAGCTGAATGAAGTTTCAAGAGAAAATCAGGCTCCTATTTGGAGGGACATTGCGATTAGACTGGCAGGAGGAGACAGGAGATATGCCTCAATCAATGTAGGCAAAGTGAGCCGCCTCATATCTGAAGGCGACATTGTTGTTGTGCCCGGCTCATTACTCGGTTCTGGATATATAGATAAGAAAATTACAGTGTCTGCTCTCAGGGCAAGCGAGAAAGCGAGAAAGAAAGTGAGCGACGCTGGTGGTTCCTACAAGGATATCCTTGAAGTAGTTAGGGAAAACCCTAAGGGGACAAACGTCAAAATACTGAGGTAGAGAAATGATTTACATCGATGCTGACAATACAATTTACGGTAGACTTTCCACATTTGTTGCCAAGTCTCTCCTTAATGGAGAGGAGGTTACAATCGTAAACGCATCGAAAGTTGTAGTTACAGGTGGTAGAGATTTTGTGCTCCAGAAGTTCCTCAGGATGAGAGATATTGGAAGTGTGAGGAAGGGGCCATACTATCCGAGAACACCGGACAAGATCCTGAGGCGAAGCATCGGAGACATGCTTCCCAAGAAAAAGACCAAGGGAAAGGATGCACTACGAAGGTGCAAAGTATATGCAACTTTTCCTTCTGAGTTTAAGGAAAAGGACTTCATCAAGACTGAAGATTTCTTGAACGAAAAGGTTAATGGATTTGTCACACTTGCTGAGATCTCAAAGATAATGGGACAGAAGGTGCGTGAATGAAGACACCCAATTTTATAAGTACTTCGGGGAAAAGGAAGACTGCGGTAGCTAGGGCAATCACCAGGAAAGGCAAAGGAATAATCACAATAAATGGGAGCCCAGTGGAATTTCACCCCGTGCTCTTACTAAAGGACAAGATTATGGAACCGATGAAGTTGATCGGCGACAGGATTAATGAAGTTGACATAGAAGTGAAAGTGTCAGGTGGCGGAAATACAGGCCAGGCTGACGCTGCAAGGACTGCAATTGCCAAGGGAATAGTGCAGTTTTTCAAGGATGATTCCATTGAAGATATGTACAGGCAATATGACAGGACTCTTCTAGTAAATGACATACGAAGGAAGATGCCAAAGAAGCCACAAGGGAAAGGAGCTCGCTCCAAAAAGCAGAAATCATACAGGTGATATTTCTTGATAATTCCGGTTAGATGTTTTAGTTGCGGCAAGGTAATTGCCTCAGATTACAAGGAGTTTAAAGAGAAGATTTCGGAAATGACAGCTGGTGGCAAAAAGCCCACTCCTGATATGATCGTCAAGACCCTGGACGATCTCCATGTGGATCGGTACTGCTGCAGAAGGATGATACTTTCTCACACCGATCTTATTGATGAAGTCCTTCCGTTTTCGTGAAGGGACCGTGGGGTAGCTTGGTATCCTACCAGCTTGGGGTGTTGGTAACCTGAGTTCAAATCTCAGCGGTCCCATTCCACTTAAAAGCATTTCACTATATTGCGTGAAGTCAGACCGTTCTCAAAACCCCTATCTATGCTACTTGTCGAGCTTTTTTCTCACGCGACAAATAGAATAAACGCAAAGCTCCAGGAACGAATGACATTATCAAGGGATAAAAAACTAGGTAAGTTTCCTCGTATAAGTACCCGTGAGAGCTTATATCGTGCGAATGTGAGAGTAACTGCAGATAAGCAAATCCCAGAATTGCAAGCATTAGCAGAGCCAAGTAAGCAGCATCCAGAACAAGCCGTATTTTCATATACCCATAGTAGAGTACGGCTATTCGTATATTATCTTGTCTCAATAAGACCATTACATCAAAGGAATACTGGAAGTGTTCCTATTTGAGAAGTTTGTACACGTGGGAAGCTGCAAAACATGCGCATTGTTCCTATTTCATATCATTCCATTTGAAGGCTGCTGCCTTTGAATAGAGATGGGGATCCTTCTTCTCTGAAGTTGCATTAAAAACTGCCGCATGGACATCATCTGATCGAAGTCCAGCGTGACAACGCTGTTTTCTTTCAGCGAAAGTTTCACCAATTGAATCCCTCTCATCGGAGCCTCTACAACAGCGCTGTCAATGTTTGAATATTGAAACTCGACTGAACTAGATCCTTTGGGGACACTGAACCCGCTAGGTGTGAACTTTATTGGAAAAGATAGTCTTCTTGTGAAAGTTGGCAACACGAACAGAACTACAAGCACTGGTAATACGTAGTATATTGGAAATGATAGTTCATAAATGAGGTAGTATATAACACCTAGAATTGCTATAGATATTACCATTGGCAATATACTGAATATACTCCCTCTTGTTTGCACTTTTATGACATCTCCCGTTCCAGTGTAAGATGTACTTGATGTACTTGGTGCTCTTTCCTCCTGTGGGGGAGTGTTAGATTCGGGGACAGTTGAGATCTGACCAGATTGTGACGAGGGTGCACCCATGTCTCCGAGATAATAACCGCATTTCATGCATATCATGTCGGTAGACTTGTTCTTGTGCCCACACTCCGGGCACACAATTTTTGCCATTGCAAATTAGATATGCAATCAAGCTTAAAAGTATGTATCATACGGCCGCTGAATATAATTGGATAATATCGAAGTGATATTATGGGTTGTATTCCTGAGTAAGTCATGGATATTGAGGACAAGATAAAAGAATCCTTCGTGGACTGGCTCAAACATGATGAAACCAAGTTGATGGAGGTATTCGGTGCTTCTGATGAGCACTGGATGAAGTTTATGCAGCAAGAGATGGAAGAAATAGAAAGTGAGGTTCTAAAAGAGCCTGAGAAGGCATACAGCCATCTTCTGTCTCTGGTGGGATTTTCCTGCAGGGCCACCAAGGATAGACCCAGAACCGCAAGTCTACTAACATCCTTCCTCAGAAAATTTAAAGACATTCTTGGCAAGATTAAAACTGCACTTGGTGCGGAGAGCTTCTCTATAACTTTCTCTATTCCATTTGATGTATCAGTCAGTCTTACATTTTCATGAAGTGGGTACTCAAAACCCCTTTTATACGAATTTGGGATTTAACCAGCATGGATAGAATAGCAGAGAGTATTTTCACCTTTTCAAATAAAATCAGGGAACACAGTTTCCAGTCTGAAGTGAAGGATGAGATAAAAAAGAGAATCGCTGACTCAATCTTCACTTCTTTCGGAGCAAGAAATTCAGAGCCTGTAAAGATAATCAAGAAAGCTCTCCTACCAGTAAAGTCGGAAAATAATGCAACTGTATTCTTCACCAAGCAGAAAGCATCATCAGATGCGGCCACTTTTATAAACGGGGCCATGACAAGATATCTGGACTACAATGATACTTACCTCTCCAAGGAGGCGCTCCATCCATCTGACAATATACCACCCATACTAGCAGTCTCTGAGTCCAACAATCTTGATGGTAAGGAGTCAATTGACGCTGTAGGCGTTGCTTACCAGGTGGTATGCTCCCTTGCTGATGCCGTTTCAATAAGGGACCTGGGATGGGACCATGTAACCTACATTTCTATATCTGCTGCTTCAGGTCTTGCTCACTTGCTCCATCAGGATGCGAAGAAATTTGAGAATACATTGAGTTTGGGGATTAACAACAACATAAGCCTGAGGCAGACCAGAGCGGGTGAACTGAGCATGTGGAAGGGTTGCACCGCAGCCAACGCATCTCGGAACAGCGTGTTCGCATCTATGTTATCAAACAACGGTTTTACGGGCCCCTATCCTGTCTTTGAAGGAGAAATGGGCTTTTTCAAGCAGGTATCAGGGGATTTTACACTGGAACTGGAAGAGGACAAAATTATGAGAACAATGATCAAGAACTACCCAGTCGAATATCATGCCATGAGCGCTGCAGAAGCAGCTTCAGATATTAGGAGAGACATAGACAGTCCCATTAAGGGCATTGATGTTGAAACATTTTCAGTAGCTCATAAGATCATAATAAAGGACCCTGAGAAACTGAGGCCAAAGACAAAGGAGACTGCCGATCATAGCATGCCATTTATCGTTGCATATTCCCTGCTATACGGTGATCCTATCCCTGAAACGTACAGTGAAAGATATCTCGTTGACAAAAAGATTCATGACCTCATCGACAAGTCAAGGTACCAGGTGACCGAAAAATTCGATTCAATGTATCCAGAGTACCTTCCCTTTAAGATAACAGTCAGAACCGACTCTGGAGAGTTCAGCAAGGAAGTTGACATACCTAAGGGGCACCACAAGAACCCATATTCTTGGGAAGACCTTACCAAAAAAGGAACAAGGATGGGAGGCGAGGATTTTGCCAAGGAGGTTGTTGAAATATCGAGAACCTTCGAAAAAAGGAGTGCCGCGGAATTGATGGAGGCGATTTCAAATGTCGATACTTAGAGACAATAAAAACGGAGGCCCCAGCGACTTACGAAGACTCGTTTCAGAAGACATAGTTGTAGCTCCTGGAGCGTTTAATGGAGTTTCTGCAATACTTGCACAAAAGGCAGGCTTCAAGGCACTCTACATGTCAGGTTCCGGTGTAGCGGGCAATATGGGACTGCCCGATCTTTCTATGACAACTCTCTCAGAAGTCATAGAAGATGCAAGGAGAATAGTGAGTGTGTCCTCACTCCCACTAATAGTAGATGCTGACACTGGATTTGGTGAAACAATGAATGTCACCAGGACTGTAAGGATGATGGAGGATGCAGGTGTAGCAGCCATTCACCTTGAGGATCAGGTTCTTCCAAAGCGATGTGGGCACCTCTCAGGAAAGAAACTGGTTCCGGGGGAAGAAATGGTGAGAAAGATCCGTGCAGCAGTTTCGGCCAGAAGAGACAAAGATTTCATGATTATTGCAAGAACTGACGCGCGTGCTGTTGAAGGTTTGGACAGTGCTATTGAAAGAGCTCAGGAGTATGTGGAGGCAGGTGCGGATGCAATCTTTACCGAAGCTCTTGAGAGCAAAGATGAATTCAAGAAGTTTTCAACTGAAATGAGCGTCCCTCTGATGGCGAACATGACAGAATTTGGGAAAAGCCCATTGCTCACTGTAAAAGAATTCAGGGAGATAGGATACAGCATGGTGATTTTTCCTCTCACAGCGTTTAGAGTAAGCCTTAAGGCTGTGCAGGAAGCGTATGCCAACCTCTATCGAGACGGCACACAGAACAAGTTCCTTGACAAGCTGATGACCAGGGAGGACTATTACAGGGTGATAGGATACTACGACTATGAAAAAGATGATAATGAGATATTCAATTACAAAAGGGTGAAGGAATGAGTGGAATTGAAGTCCCAAAAGGGCTTGCTGGAGTAGTTGTAGATGAGACTGCCATTGCAACCACTGATGATTCAGGCAATCTTCTCTACCGCGGGTACAGGGCAATAGAACTTGCATCAAAGGTTGATGCTGCCGATGTTGCGTTTCTGATAATCAATGACAAGCTTCCGTCAGATGTAGAACGTCAGGAATTTATGAAAAGAATTAGAGGGTTCTCATCTCTGGACTCCTCTGTCACAGAAATAATGCGAATACTGAAAGAGAAGGATGTGATGAGAAATCTTAGATCAATCGTGTCTCTCTACCCTTACAAATCAGATTCCGACGAGGAACTTCTAATGGAGTTGGCTGCAAAGTTCCCCAGGATCATATCAGATTCCTTCAGAATATCAAATGGTGAGGATCCCCTCCCATCTAGTGATGGCAGTTTTGCTGAAGGACTGTATTATCTCTTTACAGGGAAGCATGATCCAGAAAAATCTAGATTCCTCAACAAACTCGTAATTCTATATATGGAACACGAGTTCAATGCCTCAACATTCGCCCTCAGGGTGACGGCCTCCACTCTGGCTGATCCAGTGTCCAGCGTAGTCTCAGCCCTCGCAACGCTCAAGGGGCCCTTACACGGTGGCGCAAACGCGGAGATTCTAGACTTTTTCCTTGGATTCAAGGACGAGAAGGAGGCAATAAATTACGTTGACGAAATGGTTGCTAAGGGCGAAAAGGTAATGGGTTTTGGGCACAGAGTTTACAAGACAAAGGACCCACGTGCACAGTTTGTTAAGGAAGAGATAAGGAAGATGGACAAAGACGCACACATGTTCAGAATTGCTGAGGCAATAGAAACCAGGATGTGGGAAAAGAAAAAGGTGCCTGCCAACCTTGACTTCTATGCTGCTATTTATATGCATATGCTGGGCATCGACCAGAACCTCTACACCCCGCTTTTCGCAGCCTCAAGAGTATATGGCTGGATTGCCCACTACAACGAGCAGCTTCAAGGAAACAGGATAATCAGGCCCTCATCAAGATACGTCGGAAAGACTGGCAGAGAACTCTGACATCATACCACCTTGAGGTCCATTTTTCTTCCTTGCCTATCATAGGCTGAGAAGTCCTCCAACAAGTATGGGAAACCGACAATGATGTGAACCGGCCCGCTGTTGGAAAACATATTCAGATCCGCATCTGACGGTTCAATAACTCCTGATGGGTGGGAGTGCACAGAACCTACTATACTGAAATCAATGGGCTTGTTGTAAAGTTGAAATATGGTGTGATGGTCTCCTCCTATTGTGCCTGGCATTATTGCTATCTCATAGATCAGCTTGTCCTCAGCCCTTAGCAAAGCTCCAAATTCGTTGGGATAGGAGTCCATTGACGCCTCCAGGATCATCCGGAGGGTTCTCTTTCTAATTGACCACATTCTTGAGCAACTTTCGTCTCATCCTTTCATAAAAGGATCCTATGGTGACAAATCTTGCTTTCTTATCTGAAATTCTCACCCTGATGTCGTCCTCTGATGTCACAGGATATTCTGTATGGCCGTCAAAAATGAGTACGCAATCCTGGTCCTTACCTCTAAGCCTGATGGATATCTCCTCTTTCTCAGATATTACCATCGGTCTGATCTTTATTGCAAAGGGCGCTATATAGGTCAGCACCATTGCATTGATTCCAGGGGACAATATTGGACCACCCGTGCTGTATGCATACGAAGTTGATCCAATAGGAGTGGACACAATGACCCCGTCAGAGGCGACATTGTCTATGAAGGTACCACTTACATAGAGGCCGAATTTCCTTATCTTCGATATTCTGTTTGTGTGTATTACTACCTCATTCGTGCAATTATGCACTTCCTCCCCATTTACTATGACCTTGATCCTTTCAGTCTCTTCAATCTTGTAATCCCCTCTTACAAGCTTGTAGATAGACTTCTCTACGTCTCCGATTTCCACTTCACTTAGGAATCCCAGTTTACCCATGTTCACACCAAGAATTGGTATATCACTTAGATTGATGGTTCTCAGCACTGTTCCGTCTCCCCCCACTGTTATGATTATGTCAGCAGATATGTTGTCCAGCTTCTCGTGATTCCCGTTCAAGTACTTGGACGTCTCCTCGTCATAAACGGTCTTCCAGTCAGCAGGGAGCATCTCCTCAATCTTTTTTACAACGAGGGCGCACCTCTCGCAGTCTTTCTTAATAACAAAACCTACCTTCATAATATTCCTTCCAAGGCTTGCCTGCTACTTGCCGCGATTATATTGAATCTTGTAGTGACTTCGTTAATAGCGTTGAACTCATCCCCTTTTTCATCTGTTACAACCCCGCCAGCTTCCCTGACGATAAGTGCCCCAGCTGCGACATCGACGCTCCTTAACTTCGAGCTACTGCCAGAATAGGCCAGTATGTCAATAGCTCCTTGGGCTACGAGACACATTTCAAGTGAGGCGCAACCCATAATACGCGTTCTTGAGGCGCCATTAATAATATTCCTTGATATCTTGTCTATCTCGCCTGAGAGGTTTAGGCCATATACTCTCCTTTTTCTCTTTGAAACAGAAATTTCATGATTATTTCTGTACGCCCCTTTTCCCTTCTCTGCGCGGAAAATATCACTGTTGCCCAGATTCATCACAAATGCATGGGTCACTGAATCAATGTCCTTTTTTCCAACTGCAATTGAAATTGAATAGAATGGAATTCTGTTCACAGCGTTGAAAGTCCCGTCAACCGGGTCCACGACGAGATTTTGGTCGTATCCCCTATCAAGTGTTCCAAGCTCCTCGCTTACTATGTTATAGGGCAGATCATTTGCTTCAACATGTTCCATAAAGATGTCTTCAGCTATCTTGTCAATATAATGAGTGTCAGTCCCGTCTGCCCCCATTCCAGTTACTCGGAACCGATCTTCCTTTACCTTTATCGATTTTGCTGCGTCTATTATGGAATTTCCTATTTCTTCAAATATGTGGAATAGAGGGTCCAATGGGAAGTGTATTTTCGGAGTCTATTTAACTGATCTCTTAGAATTTCCAGCATGCCTCGTTTTTTCAGGCGACCCTAACCTTAGAACAACTCAAACAAAACTCTGATTACATCCTATAAGAAAGTGTTTAAAACAGGGTAAATTCGGACCAAATTTGCAAAATGAAGGCAATGATTTCAGAATGGCCCATATTGAACACACCAGCTACAGTAACTTCACAACATTCTGAAGCTGGCTCAATATTGTGGATTCTAAACAATGTGTTTCTAGTCGGTCGAAACCACACTGTCAAGCAGAGTGTTTATTCTTTGCGGTAGCCTCTTTAGCGCATAGTCTAGAGCGTCTACTGCCTTTATGGAACCGTCAGTCTCGAACTTGAAGATGAATTTTGTGTCATCCTCCACTATCCTAACACCCTTTGCCTCAAAAAGCTGAATAATAGGCTTGAATGGATAATCGTCAGTAAATGTGATGCTTTCCTTGTCTTCCTTTACAACTGCATCCGGGCAACTTGTTTTGTAATATTCCCAGTCCTCGGCGATTGATTTGTCTACAATAAACTCTCTGTGATACTTATAAGAAACCCCGGAGGTAACTTGCCATTTGGCATGTTCCCTCCCCCTTCCCATTATTGCTTCAGCACTCACAAGCATGGCCTGTTTGTCACTGAGCTTGACAATCGGTATGTTTGGATCCGAGGGTATTAATTCGGGATTGTCCACCGCCTGTAGATCTGATGATAGGACTTCACTTGGACCAAGCTTGTTAATGGAGTACGTAACGGTGCAGTTGGGGCATCCTTTGCCACCGCACTGGCATTGGTCCCTGAAATTCATCTTAAGGTCAGTCTTAAGTGGAATGAGGCCGAGTCTGTGGGCAACCACCTCATCAAAAAGGGGGAGGGAGGAATCATAGACGTTCCCCTCAGTGTCTCTAATTTGCCCATGATGGAACTGTACTTTTTCTATGGCGAGCTTTGGTACATCATTGATGAGCGTCCTTCTCAGTGCATTGGCAATAGAAGGGCTTATCCCATCAACAGAGAATCTTATGAACCTGTCTGTGGACTCAATAATTCTAAGAGGCATTATACCCTCCGTCCTCTCCTTCCGCCTTTCTTCTTTGTCCCGTCATGTGGTATTGGTGTCACTTCTTCTATTCTGACAATTTTGAATCCTGCTCTTGAAAGTGCCCTTATGGCTGACTGGGCGCCCGGTCCGGGAATTTTTGATCTGTTTCCTCCAGGTGCCCTTACCTTGATTATCAGATCTGTAACCTCTCTTTCCCTTAGTTTTTCGGCTATCAGGTCGGCCGCTTTCATTGCAGCGTATGGACTAGACTCATCTCTGTCATTCTTGACAACCATTCCGCCAGTTGCTTTTGCAATAGTTTCTGCGCCAGTAGGATCTGTGACCAGAATAAGTGTATTGTTTTGTGAGGCGTAAATATGTGCGATTCCTGTCTTATTCACTTTTTATCGTCTCCTTTGTCGCCCCTTCCTCCAGACTTTTCATCTTTTTTATTTTCCGTGGTTGGCTTGGTTCTGAGAGGCCTTTCTCTTGCTGGTTGCTTTTGAGTCTTTTCCTCCGTTTTCACTTCCTCAGCTGGTTCTTCCTCCTCAGTTTCCTTATTTCCGAGTAGAACCTGCCTTATGGGATGCATCTCATCCTGAAGTACCGAGTCCTGATTGTAGACAATGCTGTCTTCAAATTTTCCTTCTACCAATAGGCTCGGGATAGTTGTTCTGCGACCGTCAAGAGAAACGTGACCGTGAGTGATAAGCTGCCTGGATTGCTTCAGTGTATTGGCAAGATTCCTTCTGAAAACCACAGTTTGGAATCTCCTTTCCAAAACATCCTCTATTGTCAGGGAAAGTACATCGTCAAGCGTAGCGTCCTCATTGAGAAGGCTAAATCTTGCCAGTCTCTTTATCATGTTTTGATATTGCACTGTTGCAGTAGGGTCATTATACCTGAGTCTTGCCTGCAACTCCCTCGCTTGTGTCCTGAAAGAGTCTAATACTGCCTGACCTTTCCATAGTTCCCTTTTGTTCTTAAGTCCGTACTTCCTCACTATTTCTTTCTCAGCATCTATTCGCTGTTTTTCCCAAGGATGCCTCGGAGTTGAATATTTCTTATGTGGAAAACTTTGATCTCCCATAGGTTCACCTCAGTTATTATCTGCCCTCTTTTTTCCTTATAACACCGACAGAGAGCCCGCGCCTGCCATTGGACCTAGTTCGTTGTCCCCTGACTGTCTTGCCCTTGTCATGCCTAAGCCCCTTGTATGAGCGCATTTTCTTCATGAAATTTATGTCGTCCTGTATCTGCATTTCAAGATCATTCGTGACAAGATTGAAGTCACCGCCTGTGAAGACCTCATTTCTATGGTTCATCATCCAATCGGGAAGATCCTCATATTCCTTTGATTCTACATAATTTCTGAGCTTTTCTATCTGATCTTCTGATAAGTCGCCGAGTCTCTTCTTTGCTGGAAGGCCCAGCTCCTGCACTATCACGCCAGCTAACCTGTCTCCTATTCCCTTGACATCTGCCAGAGCCAGCCTTACCTTACGTTCACCATTAAGATCCTTATTTGCAATTCGTACTATGTAAAGGAAATCCTTGTCTTCAGCTTCCTGCTGCTTAGACTCTTCTTTACCTTTCCCTGAAGATTTCTTCTTTTCTGCCATTAGACCATCCTTTAGTCGTGATGAACCCTTATTGCGAACTTATATTAGTGCTTTCAGCAACTTGTTTCCTGTCACTGTGATATTTAGGGCAAATCCAGTGCAACAATGGGTTGGGTGTCCTGAGTGATTTTTATACCATTATTAAAGATTTCTTCAATTCCAGGTGCCAGAAATTACTTGTACAGGGTAAAGAGTCTGTGATCTCCCCCAGAGTCGAAAATTCCCAGCCTTGCGCCCGCATCTATCCATCCATAGGAGTAGTTCAATGCAGCGAATGCGTTTAGAAGATCTCCGCTCCGGTAAAAGTGCTTGGCATCCTCAAAATAATTATTGATCATATTCAGCGAATCCTGTGCGACAGATTCCAAAAATGAGTCCTTTGGCGCTATAACAACCATTTTCGACAGGGCTTCTTCCTCGATTTTTAGATATTTTTCAACCCTTTCCTTAAGGTCATCCATTGATTGGGAAGGTCAGTGGCTGTTAAAATTGTATCGAGTACAGTCACCTGTATTTGCTGTAGTCAACTATCAAGTCCAGAAGTTTTTTTTGTGTCTCAGAGTCTATCATACCTTCGCGGTATTTTTCACTTATGTAGTCTTTGGCATCTTTCGTAGTTTTCTTTGATATTATGGAATAAACACCGCCGCGAATAGCCCCTTTTGTGCTTTCCGGCAGATCATCAAGTGCCTGACCAAGCATATAATTGAACTCCTCACTCTTCCGCATGTCCAATCGCTTTGCCCTGCCTCGCTGCTTTTCCTCTCTCACATTTCTCATTTGATTTCTTATACTATTCTTGCCTCGCGGCCCTCTCTTACGCCTATTCATTGGGATTTGAATTAGTATCCGAGCCTATTTATATCTTTTGCTGGCATCTAAGGTAAGAATATACTAAATTCCACGGCTGCATACGCTTCTCGTAGACTAGTTCTTCTCGACAATAAGTTCGTAGTAGACGTGCCAAACATGTGGACCGAATGACTTCACGACCACTTCTTTCTGCACAGAGCCCCTCCTCCCCCAGCCTTTTAGGGTTCCCAGAATTTTGTACTTTGAGCTCAACAAGCTGTCAGTTGAAACGAGTGTGTGCATCAATATTAGACCACCGTCCCTTAGCCTCAACAAGGCATGCGGCAAGTACTGACCTGACTGGAAATTTCCCATAACTATAGCGTCCGCCTTCATTTTGGGCATAACAAGCCTGCTGTCTCCCTGATATGCCCTTACGATGCTATCGAGCTTGTTGAGCTCTATATTTTTCCTCAGATAATGGAATGACACAGGGTTCAATTCACAAGAATGGACTTCTGAGGGAGACGAATACTTGGCAATTCCAAGGGAAAAGTACCCTATACCCGCGAACATGTCTATTACTTTTTTACCCTCCAGATCCAGTTCTCTCATAGATGTTCTTACGTTTACGTTTCCTGGAGAGAACATTATCTTTGCTGGATCAAACATGAATCGTATGCCATTCTCCCTATGAGTTACCGACCCGCCTGGACCATACAAAAGCTGGATACGGGGCTCCCTGTATTCTCCTGAAATTCCTCCAGTCATTTCGAATACTGAGCTTACTCTCAGTGCCCCTGCAAGAACTCTTGAAATCGTCGTCTTGTGTTTATCACTTCCTTCTGGGAATTTCACAATCAATGCGTCACCGAGTATCGTCCACCTTTTGGGCGCGAACGCAAGGTCTATGCCCAAAGTTTCAAGCTCATTTGATATAGGGAACTGAGGAGGCGTGTGAGCTTCTCTCAGCTCAAAATCTCCCTCCATAGTGGAATCATTGTCGCTTGCTTCATAATCCTCTGTCAGCGGGACGAGGACTGAGAGAGCATTGCTTCTTATGCGAAGTTTTTTTTCCACCATACCTGCCCTCAGAAGTTCTGGAAGTTTCGAGGAAGCTTCCTCCCTGCTCAGAACAAGACATCTGCAGCGCAACACCTCTGAATCCGAGTGTTGTATTTACGAAGTTTCATTTACAGCCCATCGCGATCATATATTCAGGCCTCCTACAGATTCGATAAAAAATTAGTACATTACTAATAGTTAAATAGTAACTTAGTATGACACTAATTGATGGAAGTACTCCAGAGAATTTCAAGGAGGCAACTCTTGGCGCTGAGGCTTATTGAGAAATGGCAGTCATCCAAAGGTGCAATGCCTCTGAAAGATATCGCCATGAGCATGGGAATAAAACCCCCTTCTGCATTGGAGATATTGAGACCACTTGAATCACTTGGCCTAATAGAGAGAATCAGCGGAAAAAGCAAGCTTTCCAAAGCAGGGGAAGATTGTCTCATAGAATACAGAAGAAGGCATAGGCTTGTTGAAATTCTCTTAGCTTCAGTCCTAGATGAAGGCAAAATACACGAAGCAGCCATTGAGATCGACATGTCAGTTAGCAAAAAGACCGCTGACAGTGTATGCGTAGCGATGGGACATCCGGACACCTGTCCTCATGGGGAGGATATAGCGCCATGCGATGACAATCTGGGTGATAACTGAATGATTTCAGATAGCCTTCTCTATCTATTGCTTGGATGTCTTGGTCTCGGAATGCTCCATGGCGTAATACCAGACGAGCATACCTGGCCAATAACCTTTTCATATTCAGTAGGCGCAGCTACAGGCAGAGGGGGAGTGAAGGCAGGAGCGTTCTTTTCACTTGCCTTTACTGCCCAGCGGGCGATGATGAGTACAGCATTTTATTTTGCTTTTGCAGGGTTCCTTGCCTCTTCAGATAAGATAAACGGGCCCGTATATACAGTGGTAGGCATCGCAATGGCCATAGCCGGCTATCTAATCTTGAAAAACAAGTTTCCACACATTCATCCTTTCATGAAACTTTCAGACGAGGATCTTGCAAAGCACGCGCATGAGGAGCAGACCATCGAGAAAGAGGATGAGATACCAGTTCCAATTCATTGGACAATAATACACGGTTTCATTTCTGGATTCGGGGTAGATACAGGACTTTTCTCCACTTTCATCTACCTTGTGACGCTCCCCTATATCTCATCACTGGGGCTGTGGCAAATAAGCTGGCTCCCCGGAACACTCTTCGGTTTCGGCACCTTTCTTGTCTTAATGCTCATAGGGCTAATATTCGGCAGTGCACTTCAATCCAGCAAGAGATTTGGAAAAGAGAGGATATCCATATTCGGAAGGCTGGTAGGCGCGCGAGTTCTGCTATTTGGCGGATTAGTATTCGTTGTTATGGGACCCCTTTATTATTTCGGGTTCAGCAGTGTGATTCCATTCGACTTTGGCACTTTCATAGTTCTGATGGTAATGATCGCTATAGCTGTCCCTACTATGATTTACACCTGGATCGATCTGGGAAAGAGGAATCTAACTCGGCCGTCTGAAGAGGCATAGAAACAAGCTTCTTCCTTCAGATCTGGAAGGCAGCATACTAATCCAAAACAAATTTATCATCACCTGAGATTACTGCCGATGAGTTCCTCCGTTCTTTTCAGCGAATCCCTCAAGTATTTTCCCGGCGGCGTAAATTCCCCAGTAAGGTATTACGAGCCCAACCCTATATTCATGCGCCGCGGGAAAGGATCAAGAATAGAGGACGAAGACGGGAAGTGGTATATTGACTATTCCCTAGGTTTTGGGCCAATGATCCTGGGGCATTCAAACACCGAATTTAATGAGCGACTGAAGGAGCGTATTGAGGACGGGATCCTTTTTGGCGCCCCCTCAGGGGAGGAAATCAAGCTTGCAGAGAAGATTCAGACCGCCGTTCCTTCCATAGAGAAGATGAGGTTCACAAATTCTGGAACGGAGGCTACAATGCATGCCCTGAGATTGGCACGGGCATACACTGGAAAGAGCCTAATACTCAAGATGGAGGGCGGATACCATGGTGCCCACGACTATTCCCTCATAAAATCTGGAAGTGGAACTCTTACCTTCGGGACACCATCTTCACCCGGTGTGCCTGATGAGATTTCGAAAACCGTTGTCCTGGGTGAGTACAACAATTTTGACAGCATCAGAAAGGTATTTTCTGAGGTAGGAGACAAGATTGCAGCAGTCATAACTGAGCCTGTGCTTGGAAATGTTGGAGTTGTCCCACCGGAAGATGGTTTTCTCGAAAGCCTGCGTGAAATATGCGATCGGTATTCTTCTCTTTTGATATTTGATGAGGTCATAACCGGTTTCAGATTTGGCTTTCACGGGTACCAGGACATAATAGGAGTGAAACCAGACCTGACCACAATGGGTAAGATCATTGGTGGGGGAACCCCGATAGGTCTCTTTGGAGGCAGAGCTGACATAATGGACCAAATCTCTCCCTCTGGGAAAGTATATGAAGCGGGCACTTTCTCAGGAAACCCGCTATGCATTTCTGCTGGGAATGCCACTCTTGACATACTGAAAAAGAGGGACTACTCCTCAATTGTCTCAAAGACAAAGAAGCTTGCTGATAATATAGGCGATATGGCTTCCCAAAAGAAGGAAGAAGTGACAGTAAACCAGACCGGGCCGATGTTTCAGATTTTCTTCCACTCTGGAGATGTCATGAACTACCGTGACGCTGTTTCAAGTAATAGAGAAAAGTACTTCAGAATGTTCTCTGAGGCTCTTAAGCACGGATTGTATCTGCAACCTAGCCAGTTCGAAACAAATTTCATGAGTTTCGCGCACTCTGAGGAAGATATTGGAATTACTCTTGAGGCATTAGATAAGTCCTGGAAGTAGAAAATGCACCTTAGAATTGCGACGAGAGGCAGCGAACTTGCGTTGATTCAGTCAGAACAAGTTAGATCTTCCCTTTCAGCCCTTGGAATTTCATCAGAAACTGTTACTCATACTACACGAGGAGATGTCGACAGAAAATCCCCCATTTACAGCATGAACAAGGTAGGGGTGTTTGTTGAGGAATTGAATACGCTGGTCTCCAAAGGAAAGTGTGATGCCGCGGTCCACAGCGCCAAAGACATACCATCTCAAGTGCCCGATGATCTAGAGATATCGGCTGTGCTCCCCAGAGCTTCACCCAATGACGCTTTTGTATCGAACAAAAGCCTTTCTGAGATAGGGACAGGAGCTGTTATAGGCACTTCAAGCATCAGGAGAATTTCTTCACTAAAGATTGCGAGAGGTGACTTGCAGGTAAAGGACATTCGAGGGAACATAGATACGCGGCTAAAGAAACTGGATGATGGAGAATATGACGGTATTGTCATCGCTTTGGCTGCGCTGGAGCGCATGAAGCGTGAAGTGAATCATTTCGTTCTAGATACGCGGGAATTCCCTCCGGCCCCAAATCAAGGCATAATTGCTGTAGTGACAAAGAGAGGATCTCAGATTTCGCACATTATGAAGGGCATAAATGACGAGCCGACTTTTGGTGCATTCCAGTTTGAGAGAGAGCTTGTGACAGGGCTGCAACTTGGCTGTTCTATGCCCGTTGGCATACTATGCACTCCGAGTGAAAGCTTATATCATATTTCTGCTACATTCTATTCATTAAGTTCGCTGGAATGCAGGAGTTATGAATCGGATGTCAGAAGAAAAGAAGAAGCAGGGAGGTTGGTTTCAGAGATTAAGAGAACGCTCCCGGGAAGGTTCGGATACCGTTTCGGGTGGAAAAAGCGGAGCTGAAGGTGGAAAGTTTATTCTTACTACAAGACCGGAGGAAAAGGTCAGCAAGAAGAGGGGAGGTTCGTGCTGTTTTAATATTGTAAACCTTTCGCTTACTGAAATTCATGACAAAGAATTCCCTGAAGACACAATAAAGCAGATTACCACGTTTGGACCAGAGGCAGTTGTTTTAACAAGTTCACACGGTGCTGATGTGTATTTCTCAAAAATCCAGCCCAAGCTGGGGGAGGCTGTCAAGACTTTTTACTGCATTGGGCCAGCTACAGCAAAGGCTGTAGAGTCCAACGGCGGAACTGCCTTTACTGCCAGTGAAAGAGATTCTAACGGGCTCGGTGACTTACTGTGGGATAAGGCAAGAAGACAGAAGATTCTTCTTTTTAGAAGCAACCTGGCAAACAAGTCTCTTGATGACAGGCTGAAAGCTGGAGGAGTTAAGTTCCTTAGCGTAAACGCCTATGAGGTCAGCCCTGCGGCAGGCTTCACTGACGAGAAATTCAAGGACCCGAACTGTTTTGGGATTATTTTCACCTCAGCGCTTGAGGTAGATGTGTTGCTGAAGGGTAAGAGCACCGGATATGTAAAGCAGATATTTGGAGAAGGAAGGAAGGCTTTCTCCATCGGTCGCTATACAACTGAAAAGCTACAATACTATAATGTGCAAGTCGCTGAACCGGAGGGCGACTCAGATTTCGACGACCTAGTAGGGAAGGTCTGCACACAATACTGCCAGTAATGGCAGGCGCCCTACCTAATCTAGAAAAAAAATTCTAACTTTATAGAAATAGCGGGGAATGGATTTGAACCATTGATCTACGGGTTATGAGCCCGTCGGGATCTCCTAGCTACCCCACCCCGCTTCTTCTCGGTAATTCCAACTCCTAATATAATGTTTGTTTGAGTATTGAGGCGCTTAACCAAAGGTTTCTTCCACTTTTTTGAAGTGCAGTTCCTTGGAAAGATTTTCTAGATATTTGTAGACAGTCTTGTGCTTGCTTCCATTGAGTATCTTCATCACTGCCTCCTTTGAATAGCCCACAGAAAGGTAGTCCCCTATTATGGATACAGTGTCACCGTAGACTGAAATGTAAGTTGAGGTAAGCTCCTCAATAATCTCCCTCGTACGGCCATTCCTGCCTATGACTCTGGACCTGATCTGCCCAATCCTCTTTGAGCCCGCCTTCGCAAACTCCCTCAGAGGTATAACAATTAACTGGTAGGTATCTGTGTAAAGGTTGAATGCCTTATCTGGGTTGAAGCCTCGTCCAATTGCCTGAACAACTCCAACACTGGTTGATGAAAGAATTGGATCTCCTTTTTGGACAACACTTACCAAACCTGTATCTGAGTCTATTTCAAGCTTGACATCGCCAAGCCTCTCAATCCTTCTCTTTGTCGCACCATTCTTACCTATCAGCACCGGCACTCTATCTGCAGGTATCTTGATGTTTCCAATTCCACCGTCGTCCATTCTCGCCTTATCCCCCATAAGAGAGCACTTGCCTGTGACTCCTATGGCGTTACGCTACTATTACATTGTGAACTTAAGTTTTGTTCCCTTCACCTCTTGTGCCATTTTCTAGGATGTAATCAAGGAGTTCTTTGCTGCTGCATTCAACATCCCTCTTTGAAAAAAATGCACATATATTGTAGATATCACGTTCTAGGAAGAATCTAGCCTGTTTATGTTCCACGGAGACCCCTTGTGCAACGTCTATAAAATATGCCTTACCGCGGTGAACCAGAATGTTGTATTCACTGAGATCAGCGTGTACGATTCTGGAGACATTGAACATAAGCTTCATTTCTGCTGCGATCTGATCGAAAAGCTGGGCTATATCCCCGGAGTAATCCTTTAGGCTCGGAGCCGGGCTGTTTGTTTCTCCCAGATATGACATGAGAAGGAGATTCTTGTGATAGGAAATGGGCTTTGGGCAGTGTACCCCAGCATTCTTCAGGGCAACAAGATTTGTGTATTCCTTTTTGGCCCAAAGATATACTATCCTTGATCTTGATTTGCTCTCCTTCTGGAAACGGTAGTCTCCCTCGATGTATTTGCTTATATTTGAGAATCTTAGAGTGGACATCTTGTAAACCTTCAATGCCACAGGCCTCTTTTTCCTGTACGCCTTGAATACCACCGATTCCTTGCCCGAAGAGATTGGGTAGTCTATAAATTCAATGGATTCCCTGTGCATGATTTCATAAAGTGCTTTGAGCGTCCTCTCGTCAAATACAAGGTCTGATGTCTTCTTGTCTACGTTCAGCCTATTGAGAAATTCCCCTGAGTCTATGAGCGTTTTTAGGGCGCTTTTTTCAGAATCCATCCTTACTTGAATATATTAATTACTTCGGGTAAAAGATTGTTTCTACTCAGATAATTAGCCTGCGTCTGTGTATAACGGTAAACAACATCAGCCTTTTCTCCCTGAAATTCCCAGGGTTTAACAATCACAAGATCGTGCTCCCGGATCCACATTCTCTTCTTCATTTTACCTGGAATCCGTGAATTCCTAGTGTAACCATCCTCACACATTACTTCAAGCCTAGAGGCGCCAGACAGTTTTTCGACAATGCCAAACATTTCCCCCTTTTTCTTGTTAGGCATGAGAACCCTAACGAATTGATCCTCACCCTCATCCTGATTGCGACTGTTCTGCGATTGCTGTCTAGGCATCAAGCCCTTCATTATGACACGATAAATATAACTTACGTATAAACAGAGTTTCTTGCACCCTTGAAAAGCAGGTTTTCCGGACATCATGCCATGACAGCCGGTCCTTGGAGAAATATGCCCTTTTCCATCTGGAAAAACCGTTGAGCAAAGGAATCACTACCACCTAGTTAAATGAAACAGAACTTGTCCATTTCATAATGTTATTATCTCGCTTCCTTTATCTATGTGATAAATGAGCAATTCAATTTCTAATGAAATCAGAACCGCCAGAAGTTACAGAATCCTTGTTGTGATCACCCTAGTCATACTTTCTGTTCAAGAGTGGTTTGGAGATTATGTAAACATATTCGTAGCTCCGGCAAACGGCACGCAACCCTTTGCATTTTCTTTCAATGGATTCATTAACGGAGTTAGCAGCCTTGGATTTCCCCTGGAGTATCACGCGTACGAAGGTATTTTGTTGCTTGGATTGGCGGTCGCGGTATTCGCCCTCTCATTCAAGCTCTCAAATTCAAAAGGTGTAAGAATATCGGCGGGCCTTGCACTCCTCTCCATGGCCTCGGCAGCCATAGGGGGCTTGCTCTTTGTTCTGTCCGGCTTCTCAGACGGAGGAAATTCCGCCCAGATGGGGGGCAGCTTCCTTGGGGCCTATGCGCTGTACTTCATCAGCCTGTATTACTCAAAGTAAGGTTAGATCCAGCGGAACTACTGCTTTATGTTCAGGCTTCTGATATTGAAAAGTCTGGATACAGCTTCCTTCATCAGCTTGATATTGCGACCTTCCTTGCCAATTGCCTTTCCCACTTCACTCTGCTCTACACCAACCAAAATGTCAATTTGCCCCTGTTTCCAGTTGAGGGCTATTTCCTTGACGCCAAACCTGTAGAACAGGTTTCTTACAAATGTCACAAGATCCCGCGAAGATTCTGCCACAAGTATGTGCTTATTTACCTTGTCCCTCAGGCTGGCAATTATATTTGGATTTCTCTTGAAAAGTTCTGAAAGTTTTCTCTCGCCAACAATGAAGAGTATCATGTCCTCGTTTTCAAGGCACTCTCGGAGTTCTATCTTCCCCAATTTCTCAAAAAGGGCGATATACCCCATCATCTTGTTGTCTACAGTCATCTCCTTCATTGATTTACCAATCCATGAAATAAAAAGAAAAATGTTGGTTTTCTGCTACTGGCGAACTCACACCGATCATTTCTTCAGTCCTTTGTAGACGAGGTTTACTGCTCCTGTACCCAAAGTTATGGGCTGACCCACTATAATATTTTCTGCGACTCCAGTAAGAGGGTCGACTTCACCGAGATATCCTGCTCTCAGAAGGTGCTTGGTTGTAATTTCAAAAGCTGCCCTCGCCAGGACTGAACTCTTCCTACCAGATATTCCAGTCCTTCCAACGGCCCGAACTGACCCTCCAAAGGTCATCATATCTGCCACCAGCATAAGATGACGCTGGTCCACTTCGAGCCCCTGTTCTGAAAGCGTCCTCTGTGATTCCAGGAATATGGCATTCTTGGCTGCCTCGATCCCAAGGACATTTGCCACTTCAATGATATCGTTTGTGTAAGTCCTCTTAGGCTCTACTTCATCCAGGTCAAGGACCTCCTTGAGGTTCGATCCCTGCGTGTAGACTGTCCAGGTTTCAGTCCTGTTGTCTATTCTGGCAATTGCCCTCTTGATACCGGATATCCCCTTTATGGTGAGAGATTTGAGCTGCTCCTGAACCTGATAAAGTTTCTTGAATGACTCCTGTGTAGGCTTTATCATGATGTTTGCTTCCTTCTGGCCGCTTATGACTGATATGCCCTTCACCCTTTCGAGCGCATTCAATATGTCCCCTTTCTCCACAAGCCTGTCAGCGAGCTTTCTAGCGTCAGGAACAATGGAAAGGTTCATCTCGCCCGTGTCTGTTATTATGTCTGCAACGTCAATGATAGTTGTATTCTCAAGCTTCTTCACTACCCCCATGACCTTGTCCCTGTCCTTTTCGAACTCCTCCCTTAGGTATATTGTCATGGACGGGGTTGAGGGGATCCTTCTTGCGTCTACTATTTCAATGAGCCTTGGAAGGCCCAGGGTCACATTCATTTCCCTTACACCAGCAAAGTGGAAAGTTCTCATGGTCATCTGAGTGCCCGGTTCCCCTATGCTCTGAGCAGCAATTATGCCTACAGCCTCATGTGGATCTATGCTGTTTCTCTGCAGGTCTTCTTTTATCTTTTCTAGGAATCTCTTGTAAACCTTTGGCTTCATCTTCTGCTTGTATTTCGATGCTTTTTCAGCAACAGAAAGGGGAAGCTCAAAACCAGCTTTCTTTGCGTCCTCAAGCACATCCTTGACCGCCTTGTCAAGCGTTTCCATGTAGCTTGGCTTCTCTTCTAACTTTACTAGCTGCCTCTCACCGGTGTCAAAGTTCTCGACTTCCTTGAGTTTCTGCTTTCCTTTCTTGAATTCTGATACGGGCAAAGGATCGATGTCCACAACCTCTGTTATGTGTATTATGTGCTTCAGACCGGACTTCTTCTTCTGGATCTGTCCTTCGGCTTCCTTGTACTTTGATATTCCAGTAAATCTGACATAGAATTGGAAATTCTCTTTGTCTGTAGTGATATAGCCGTCGTCGGCCGATATTCCCTTAAGGTCAAAGTCCACAGCATAGTCGCATGGAGACTTCTTCCTGAGCTGCGATGCCCTGGTTTTTGTGTCTTTCCAAAGGAGAGAATTCACTCTTCCACCTCCAGTTCTGAGTCAAAGGCCAGGTAATCTACATCCACTGTCTCCCCAGATTCGCTCTTAGTGGGGTCAACGCCGTCTTCTCCGTACTTGAACTGAATTACAGCACCCACAGTGTCCTGGACCTGCCTCTTATCGTCAACTTTCAGATCCTCAAATGCGTTGATGAGCCTTCTCTGCATGTATCCGCTTCTTGATGTCCTCACTGCAGTATCCACCAGACCTTCTCGGCCCCCGATGGAGTGCATGAAGTACTCGAGTGGATTGAGGCCCGACTTGTATGATGACTTCACAAAACCCCTGGCAACTGCACCTATGTCGCCTATTTTGAAGTGGGGAAGAGTCCTGCCGTAAAATCCTCTGTTGAGTCTGCCTCCTCTGACTGACTGCTGCCCTACCATTCCTGCTACCTCAGAGATGTTGAGCATCTTTGCCCTTGCGCCTGATCTTGCCATGATGACTGATGGATTGCTTAGACCCAGGTAGGACGAAGCTATTTTTCCCGACTCGTCCCTGGCGATTCCTGTCACTGAAAGAATTTCGATTTCGAGCGTCTCTTCTACAGATCTTCCTGGCGCAGGCTGTAGCTGGCCTTTCCTGTAGGTATCTATGAGCTTGTTTATCTTATTGATTGCCTCAACAGAGATCTCTTCAATCCTGTCAACAGCGTTCTCAGGTATGTCATAATCAAGAATGCCGGTGGTAAAGCCCTTCAGTGAGATCAGACCGACGGAAAGTCTTGTCATATTGTCTATGAATTTTGATGTCTCAGCAGGCCCGTACTTCCTGTATATCTTGTCTATAATTGCACCTGAGAAAGGACCAACTGCGCTTTCATCTACGGTTCCGTGGAGCATGTTTCCATTTGTTATGTAGACATTCTTGTCTGCAGGATCGTCCTCGTACTCGCATATTTCCTTGGCCGATGCACATAGCTTGCTTGGAAATGTTATATTGAGCCCCTCAGGCAAAATCATTGAGAATATATCCCTTCCCCTGTAATAGCGGACTCCTTTCTCCTCCTCAAACTTTGGCATGCCATCAACATTTACGTAACTGAGAATGTGTATAGTCTCTGCCTCTGTGAATTTGGGGTTTCCATGTGTAAGCAGAAACATTGAGGTAATGTGGTCGTGAATTCCTCCTATGATGGGCCCGCCGAATCTGGGTGACATGATCTGCTCCTGAACTTTCATGATGATTCTTGCTTCTGCTCTTGCTTCCTCTTTCTGGAGGATGTGAAGGTTCATCTCATCTCCATCGAAGTCGGCATTGTACGGTGTGCACACAGCAAGGTTGAAACGGAATGTCTGCCCAGAAAGGATTCTGACAGTGTGCCCCATCATAGACATCCTGTGAAGTGAGGGCTGCCTGTTGAACAGAACTATGTCACCCTCGTTTAGCTGCCGTTCAACTGTCCATCCAACATCTACTCTCTGTGCGTTCTCCTCTGCATTCAGTGTACTGATCTTGACTCTCCTTCCATCTGGCCTGATTATGTAGTTTACTCCTGCCAGATACTTGCCAAACTCGTCTCTAGGTTCTGGCCCTCTTGCGACAAGTTCCCTTACGGTGTCTAGATTGAATATATTGACTATCACTGGCACTGTGAGCTCTCTTGCTGCTTTCTCCGGTACCCCAACTTCATTTATCGAAAGGAACGGCTCAGGTGAGATCACTGTTCTCGCAGAGAAATTGACCCTTTTTCCCGATAGGTTTGACCTGAATCTTCCCTCCTTTCCCTTGAGCCTCTGCACGAGAGTTTTCAGCGCTCTCCCAGATCTGTGTCTTGCCGGAGGGATTCCGGCTGTCTGGTTATCGAAATATGTAGTTACATGGAACTGGAGGAGATCCCACAGGTCCTCAATAATCAATTGTGGTGAGCCATTATCACGGCTCTCCCTGAGCCTCTGGCTTATCCTTATTATATCTACCAGCTTGTGAGTCAGGTCGTCTTCTGACCTCTCGCCTGTTTCCAGTGTTATGGATGGTCGAACGTTTATTGGGGGCACTGGCAGAACTGTGAGAATCATCCATTCCGGCCTGGCCACTTCGTGGTTGAAGCCAAAAAATACGAGATCTTCGTTGGGTATTCTTTCCAGTCTCTCCCTTATCTCTTTGGGAGTTACCTTTATCCCCTCTTCCCTGAATGTAGTTGGCTTATCCAAAATTATTTTGCTCTGTTGTGTGTCACAGTGCGGGCATACCATCCTCTGGCTTGCTTCGTCTGTGATCTTCTTTGTAGTGATCCCTATTACCTCGGGATCCGATGATGATAGGTTATACTGGGAAAGCCTATCCCTGTAGGTGTTTATCTCGTCATCTGTGAGCTTGATCCTTCCGCAGCTCTTGCAAGTCGCATCCAAGAAAATTTTCAATTCTTTGATGAATCCAACGTGGACAACGGGCATGGCGAGTTCAATGTGGCCAAAATGTCCTGGACATTCATCGACCTTTCCTCCGCAAGTTGCGCATTTGAGACCAGGCTCAATGACTCCCATGTGAAGGTCCATCAGGCCACGCTCGATGGGATAGCCGTCATCGTCATAGGTGTCAGCTGTTATGACCTTTACCTGTGACATTTTCCTTACTTCTTCCGGTGCAAGGAGGCCGAACTGAATCCTGTAAATCCTCTTAGAAATTCCGCTGCTCATTTAAGATCCCCCAAAATAAGTCTCATCATTACACCCATTGAACTCAGCTCATCCCTCATCAATTTAAAGGCATAGCTCGTCTCTACTGGATGAATATTGCCAGTGTTGCCACAAACAGGGCATTTCATTGTCCCCCGTTTTCTGTCAAGAATTGCGATATGACCGCAGGAAGGATTTCCGCAGACATACAGGATTGTGCCATCACTCTGGTCCAACAGCCTGTCCTTGATCACCATTGCAGCACCGTGTGCGATAAGTGTATCTCGCTCCATCTCTCCGAACCTGAGACCTCCCTGCCTGGATCTCCCCTCTGTGGGCTGCCTTGTAAGTATCTGCACAGGCCCCCTGGATCTTGCATGGAACTTGCCTGCAACCATGTGGTGCAGCTTCTGGTAATATATCACTCCGGTAAATATGTCCACGTCGAACTTCCTTCCAGTGACACCATCGTACATGACTTCGGAGGAAGTATACCTGAAACCGTTGTCTGTCAGGCCCTCCCTGAGGCTTCTTTCAGGCTCTCCACTGAATATGGTTCCGTCCATGATCTCGCCCTTTCTGCTGGAGATCTTTCCGGCTATCATTTCCAGAATATGCCCTACTGTCATTCTTGAAGGAATGGCGTGAGGATTGATTACCAGATCAGGAATCAGACCTTCTTCCGTGAATGGCATATCTTCTTGCGGTACAACAGCACCGATTACTCCCTTTTGGCCATGCCTGGAAGCAAATTTGTCCCCAAGCTCGGGTATTCTTTCACTTCTTACCTTTATTTTGATGACTCGACTGTTGCTTTCAGAAACTGTCAAGATAACGTTATCGACAAATCCCTGCTCATTTGGCCTCATGGTAATGGAGGATTCCCTCCTTCTCTGGGGGCCGAGCTTGTCTCCGCCCTCTTCAAGGAACCTGGGAGGTGAAGTCTTACCTATCAGGACATCGGAGCCAGCTACCTTCGATTCAGGATAAATAATCCCATTCTCATCCAGATTCTTGTAGAAGTCTTCAGCCCTGGCACCGAGTACATCATGCGTAGGTATTTCGAACCTGTCCTCCTGGCCTCCAGGATATCTGCGCTCTTCTGCTGTGTATGTTCTGAAGAAGGTGCTCCTTCCCAATCCCCTTTCGACTGATGCCTTGTTGAATATGAGTGCATCCTGGATGTTATATCCCTGATAGGACATAATTGCAACTACAAAGTTCTGGCCCGCAGGTTTCTTTTCATAGCTTATGAAATCCATCACTCTGGTCTTGACAAGTGGCATCTGAGGATAGTGAAGGACATGTCCCCTGGTGTCTGTCCTAATTCTGAAATTGGTTGATGAAAGGCCAATTGACTGCTTTGTCATTGCAGCAGCCATTGTGATTCTCGGGGACGAGTTGTGCTCCGGATATGGAGTTATTGAGGCAACAACCCCTAAAACCAGTGACGGGTCCACTTCAAGATGAGTGTGGTCTTCCTCAAGCAGGTTAGTTCCTTCGAACTTTTCTCCGCAGCGCTCACATTCGAGTTCTATCTTTGCACCCTCTCCTGGATTTGTCCAGTAGAGCTTGCTCCTGTACAGGTATCGGCTGCAAGATGGGCACCTCTCTGGAAAATCGTAAGCATAGATTGAAACATAGAGGTTCTCTTCCTCTTCTGCGTCAATCCATTCCATGGCCCCTTTCTTGACGAGGTCCTTTATTGTGAATTCCCCTGTCTCCAATTTCTTGAGCATATCCTGTGTCACCACAGTGCTCCTGTCCTTTACTACAAGGAGCGGGCGCCTGATTCTTCCCTTGTCGCAATTTACAATGACTTCCCTGGTCTCAGGCTCAAATCTTGCATTCACTTCGTCAGAGATTTTTCCTTTTCTTCTTTCCTCCCTTATGAGGGAGGTGAACCCTTCTGGATCGTCATGATATCCTACGAAATCTCCATTTAGGTAGACTCTTCCTGCATTTACGTCCTCTCCTGCAATTTCCTTTAGTTCCATTCCCTTCAGGAATTCAAGGACAATGTTTTCATCCACTCCCTCTGTTACATTGATAATAAGTGCTGCATTTTTTACCAGTCCGCAATTCTGGCCCTCAGGTGTTTCATTGGGGCATATCCTCCCCCATTGAGTAGGGTGCAGGTCTCGCGCTTCGAAGTGTGGTTGCGATCTAGTCAGCGGAGATATTATTCTTCTCAGGTGGCTCAAAGTGCTGACATTTGAAACTCTGTCAAGCAGCTGTGATACCCCAGTTCTTCCTCCAATCCAGTTACCTGTTGCCATTGCATGCAACAATTTCTGAGTCAGAAGATCCTGCCTTACAGCTGGCCTGAGTCGAATTCCCTTCTTTCTGTTGTAAGTCCTCTCGAGCTGGTATTTCAAATCCTTGAGGACTGACTGGAAAGCGTTCCTGAAGAGTTCATCCAGGAGGTCACCTGCGAGCTTTATTCGCTTGTTCGCAAGATGATCCTTGTCATCTTCCTTCCTCTTCCCCAGGTTCAATTCAAGGAGTGATCTTGCCATTCTTCCAAGATACAGTGCTTTCTTTAGCCTGTCATCCTTGCTGTCTCCAAGGTGAGGGAGCAGAGACTTATCGAGCATCTGGGAGACTTTCTTCTCCCTGAATTCTTTGGCCTGCCCTGCTGCAAACCTCTTTTCCAGGTATGATATCGCATCTTCGCCAGAATTTACGCCATTCGGAGGAAAGATCTTAGGATTCTTTGCCTCCTCTATGTTTGCGTAGATTATAGGCTCCATTTGAACTTCGCTGTAAATTGAATTGTGAATGTCGACATCCTTCTCGACACCAAGTGCCTTCATGAGTATTGCAAGTGGTATAGTGCCCGCAACGCTTGGAATGGATACGTTCAGTATTCCGTCGCTTCCCTTCTCCATTGAAGTGAGCGCCCTGAAACCTCCTTTCTGGGAAAAAACCTTAGCAACTTCGACCTTGGATTCATACTTTTCCTCAAGCTCCACAAGAATTTTGTTAGGAGCAAGGTCTTCGAGTGAGACTATAACCCTCTCTGATCCGCCAATAATGAAATAACCCCCAGGATCATTCGGGTCCTCACCAACATATTGCAGCTTCTCTGTCCTTGTAGCATTGATTGGCCCATTGTTCTTTTCTATGTAATTGTCAAGGTTCGTTCCGGAAAGTGTGCAAACCCTGGATCGGATCATAACGGGCAGGTCCCCGATCTTGATCATCTCAGGGTCCTTTTCTACGCCATCGTCTACAATCCTCAGTTTGAGCGTTATTGGCGCCATATAGTTTAGGTCCCTGAGCCTTGCTTCGTTGGGAGTAATTTGATTAGATGCACCTGAGGCTTCCTTTATTTCGGGCGTCTCGACCCAGATGGTCGGGTCCCCGACAAAACGACCAGTTTCTTTCTGCCTGCCGAAGTAAATCTTTATGTCCCTTCCTCCGGTCTTTGCGGTATCCAGTGTCATCACACCGGGTTCGTCCTCATCAGTGACCTTGGTTTCGTCGACAATCTTCTGCATACCATTGTCGGCATTGTACTTTGTGGCCACAAAGTAATTCATAGACTCGATTTGGTGGTTCACCACACTCTCATTCTTGAAAAAAAGATCGACTAGCTCCTTCATTTGTAAATATCACCACTTATGACCCTGTAATAAACAGAATATCCAGCAGTAGGACTCCTCCTGACTATCTTTATCACTCTGCCCTCCTCTAGAGGTCCGTGAATATCCTCCAGCGCTTTCACTGCCGGATCATTTCTGCTAATCTTTGGCAACAGGTCTTTTGCAATGTTCAACTCCTTTAAAACCTTATCTTCATCTTCTTTTTTTACCAAATGATGCTCTGGAACAAGTTCGTGCTGCAACACGTTGAATTTTGCCATATTTATTCATCCTCCACGGGCCCGGAGGGGTTTGAACCCCCGACCACCTGGTTAAAAGCCAGATGCTCTACCTAGCTGAGCTACGGGCCCAATTTAACCGGGAATCTTGATTGACTATCAGAATATAAACATTGTCAAAGATTCTCTTGGATAATACTCGTTCTGCGAGTCACATGACATCTGAACTCCTTATAAAGGATTAGAGGGTATCCCCACCATGGTCGGGAAGTTAGTAATACCAATGATAACACCTCATCTGAGGAACTCTTTGGACGTCGAGGGACTAAGGGCACTAATCTCTTACGCTAAGACAAACAAATTCGATGGCCTTTTTGCCGCAAGCTCGACCGGGGGATGCGCATCCTTTTCATACAGGCAACATTACAGGGTTCTTAGGGCAGTATTCAACGAATCCTCTGGGCTAGCCATGTTTGCAAACATCTCAAGGAACAATATGGAAGAGACTTTGGAGATGCTGCATGATGCCGAGGATCTTGGATACGACAGGTTCGTTAGCATTAACCCATATTACCACAAGTACTCAGAAGAAAGCATGGAGAGGTATTTCTCTTCCCTTGCGGAAGGCACTTCCGGAAAGTTGTACCTGTACAACAATCCGCAGCTTTCTGGAAACACAATTTCTCCTGAACTTACAGCCAGACTAAGGGCAAAATACTCCAATATCACCGGAATAAAAGACAGCGGCGGTGACCTAGATGCGTTCAGGAAATTTACTGCCATAGAAGGTCTCGAAGTGTACCAGGGAAAGGACCACCTTCTGGAGGAGTCCCTCAGATTTGGTGCCACTGGAGGGGTGTGCTCAACTTCCAACTTTTCACTCAACATACTAAGAATTGCCCATGAAGAGGGGAATATTCAGGAGAGCAAGGACAAGGTGAAAAGAATTATGGAGATTATGAAAACGCAGGAGGTTCCGGCATTTCACAACTACATGTTCAGACTTTTTGTATTAAATGAAAGTAAGCCTGAAGGTTACATGAATGCCCCATTTGGGGATTTAAAAGAGCCCCCAAAGTACGAGGATCTTGTTGATATTGTCTGAATGCGATACCAATTTTAATGGAAATCGCATGCTGAATTATGAAGATTAACGTGGATGGCGAGATAAAGACTCTTTTCGCAGTCTGGTACCACGATAACACTGTCAAGCTAATTGACCAGCGAAAGATACCTGAAAAAGTGGAAATTTTCACGGCCACAAATACCAAGGACATTGTCTTTGCGATCAAGGATATGGTTGTTCGAGGTGCCCCGGCAATAGGAGTGACTGCGGCATTTGGCCTTGCAATGGCGAAACTGAATAATGAGGACATGATGCAAGCCGTTGAACAGATCTCCAAGACCAGGCCCACTGCTTTCGACCTTTTCAGGGCCATAAAATTCATGGAAGACAACAATTTTGATCTCGGGGCAGCAAAAAGATACGCCAATGAGATCTCGGGAAGGGCCAAGAAGATAGGCGAGTACGGCAATGACTTGATACCTGATGGTGGCCGGATACTCACTCATTGCAATGCTGGAGCCTTGGCAGTATTGGACTGGGGAACTGCACTGGCTCCCATGAGATATGCGAAGAGACAGGGAAAGAATCTGTTCGTATTTGTGGATGAGACCAGGCCGAGGCTCCAGGGAGCAAGACTAACAGCTTTTGAGCTCGCACAGGAAGATATTGATCATGCCATCATAGCGGATAATGCGGCAGGGCATTACATGAGAAAGGGAGAAGTAGATCTAGTCATAGTAGGAGCGGATAGGATAGCTCCTAACGGGGACTTTGCCAACAAGATAGGCACATACGAAAAGGCTGTTGTTGCCAGGGAGAACGGCATACCATTCTATGTTGCGGCCCCCGGAAGTACCTTTGACTTTTCAATAAGCAGTGGCGATGACATTCCGATCGAAGAGCGCGACGAAAAAGAAGTACTGCAGATTAATGGTGGAAACATTGGCCCTAAGGAGAGCAGGGCTAGAAACCCCGCCTTTGATGTCACTCCTGCAAAGTATGTGACAGGATTCATCACAGAATACGGAATATTCAGACCGGAGAACCTTGGCTCATTGAAAAGCACTATGGACAAGGACCTCTTCATGAAGGTCAATGCTGGCAATGCGACACAATAGTAATCTGATATTACATTAGGACTTGATGAGGTGCTCGAGTGACTGAAAAGCCGGAAATAACCCCATGGGAAGTATCTAACGATTTCAAGGAAACCGACTACGACAGGATTGCCAATGAATTCGGCGCAAAGCTCATCGATGACCAGATGGTCGACAGAATAGGAAAAGATGCAGGTGAAGTACATCCTTTTCTCGCGCATAGAATATTTTATGCTCACAGAGACCTGGATGTGGTGCTGGACGGATACGAAAAGGGAGAAAAGTTCTACCTCTACACTGGGCGTGGGCCCTCAGGAAGCATGCATCTAGGGCACATACTTCCATTCCTATTCACAAAGTGGCTTCAGGAAAGGTTCAACGTAGATCTTATAATACAGATCACAGACGACGAGAAGTTTCTTTTCAGAAATGTGGGACAGAAAGATCTCGCTAAGTACACCAGGGAAAACGTCTTGGATATTCTCAGTGTTGGTTTTAACCCAGAAAAGACGCATATTCTTGTGGATTCACAGCATTCGGGGCTCCTTTACAATAATGCAGTCAAGGTTGCAAGGCACATCAACGCTTCAGCAGTTAAGGCCATTTTTGGGTTCTCAGACAGCGATAATATTGGAAAGTTCTTTTTTACCAGCATTCAGTCGGTTCCCGCATTCCTTCTTTCCGAACTCACTGGAAGTAATGTACGTTGCCTCATTCCATATGCTATTGACCAAGACCCCCACTTCAAACTATCTAGAGATGTGCTACCGAAACTGGGTTATTTCAAGCCCTCATCCATAATTTCAAAATTTATACCGTCCCTGAAGGGAGCAGGAAAGATGTCATCATCTGACCTGACAACAGGAATTTACCTGGACGATTCTCCAAAGACAGTAAGAAAAAAATTGATGAAATATGCTTTTTCTGGTGGCAGGGACACTGCGGAGGAACAGAGAAAATATGGCGCAAACCCGGATGTGGACTTTGCGTTCAACGTTTTCAGGATGCTAGAGCCTGATCTGAAGAGGACCAAGGAAATACAAGAAGAGTACCGGTCCGGAAAAATGCTTAGCGGAGAAATGAAAGGTCTAGCAGCAGATAAAATAAATGAATTCCTGGAGATACTTCAGTCTCAAAGGCAAGATGCCGAGAGAGATTTCAAAAGCTATTTGTTTAACCCTGAAGAATTTGTTAAGAGGTGAGGAAGCAATTCAAAAAGAGAAATGCTTCCTTAGAATGTAACTGCAAGTATGGACAGTCCAAATGCCACGGCTGCAACCATGCTCACGAAGACTAGCTTCAGCAGGTTAGTGTCGAGGGATTCTTCCTGTTCTGCAACGGCGCTTGTCTCTCCAAGCTCCTTCTTGTAGGATGTTATGTTGTGACCTCTTCTGTAAATTCTCTCATGTCTTCCAATTTCACTCATTGTTATCCCTAAATCTATAATGACGGGTATCAAAAGAATGGGGTGCCTCAAATATTAGGGAAATTTTGCCAAAATGCACGTTGAATGGTAAATTTAGCGGGTTTACGAGTAGTCTAGTTAATTTAAGCAATATCCTGAAATCCTTTAAAATACGCCCAAACCTCAATATTAAGGGTCCAATTTACTTGAATCCGCTTTAAGACATGCTGTTACGGCGTTCTTAGGAAGAAATGTTGCCTTTTTGTTAACATCATATTTGAGGAATCCCTTTATTATCGCTCAGTCAAATCATTCGCTTGATGAATCATGCCAATAAGTAGGAGCTTATACATTGTTGCTGTAGTTGCGATTGTGGCAATAGCAGCATATGGGATTTCATACAATATAGCCAATGCCGAACTCCATGAGAAGAACGTGCCTACATCTGATGTGTACAGCATGACTCTTGTCATAACTACAAACAACATATTCAATCAGACAGTAGGTGACCAACCCGCATTCTATGTCCTCAACAACGGGACGCTTCAGTCAAGTGCATTGATCAACATGCCGGCAAATGAGCAGATAAGCCTCACAATCATAAACTATGATGATGGGCCTGCCCCTGTTCCAAGCCAGTACTCCTCAGTAGTTGGAACAACGGGAAACACAGTCAACATAATTAATGACACTAATGTGAACTCGAGCCAGACAAGTAATGGGATAAGCCTTACTGGAGGTGCAACCGTATCATCAGTGAATGACACAAACATTGCACACACATTCACAGTGTTCTCCTCGAGCAACTCTGTGCTGGTTAACATTCCAATCCCACCATCCAGTGTTGTTCATGCATCATTTGTACTCGGGTCTGGAAGTTACACTTGGCAATGTGAAGCAGCTTGTGGAAGCGGTTCCTCTGGATGGGGCGGAGCAATGAGCACGCCTGGATGGATGACAGGGACACTCGAGCTGGTGTAAAAACCAGCTCTTGGAAATTTGACAGCACTTGGGAGGCTGTAACAATAAACTCTCAAATGCACACTCACATAAATTGCCAAAGTGGAATGGGATGGTCGGCTCTCCTTAAGAATTAGGTCTGTGGTTTATTTCATGAATAAGGATAAAAGAACGATGAAATCTGGAGAAAAGGTCCTCCAGTCATGGACGCTTGACTCCGCTGAAACATCTATTGAGTTCCAGGTCAGGCACATGGTTGTGACCAATGTATACGGCAGATTCCTGAAGTTCAAGGGTTCCCTCAACGGAGACCCTGAGGTACCAGACGGCACTTCCGTCCTCGTGGAAATAGACTCGAACAGCATTGATACACACGACAGAATGAGGGATCGGAACCTTAGAGGCAAGGAAATGTTTGACTGCGACCGATACCCAGCAATAACATTTGCAGCCAGTCAAATTGAGCATCTAGAAGGAAAACCGTACAAAGTTACCGGCAACATGACAATTAAGGAAATAACTAAGCAGGTTACCTTAACTGGAGAGATGGAGCCGTCCGGTAGCGGGTCTTTTACTTTTTCCCTGAAGGGAAAAGTGAGCAGCGAAGACTTTGGGCTAAGGTGGAAGTCCTTCTTCGATCCTGCTAGAATTCTGGTTGGCAGTGTCGTTACTTTACTGGTAAAAGGAAAGTTCAAGGCAAAGCACTAAACCTTCCCAGATAGATTTTATAAATTGTTATCAAAGTAATTTTTGACAATCTTTTTGAGTCCTCTCCTTAGAACGTCCCTTAGCGAGGATGTCGAAACACCTAGGTTCTCGGCGACTTCCTTCATTGAGGTTTGCCTGTCCGGTTCAAAATACCCTTTCTTGAGAGCAATTATCAGGATTTCGCGCTCGCGGTCAGTGAGATTGAGCTTTGCTCCCTCCTCTATGGTAATAAGGCGGGGCTCGAGCTCATATTTCTCCATTTCCTTCAATATTACGTCAAGCTTCCTCCTTGAACTCACCAGGACTCTGTAAAGTATGTGGTTTGCATCGGCAGCCTTGTTACTGAGAATAGCCATGTCAGAGTCTGCCATGAACTTGCAAGCAGTGCAGCTGACACCTTCTGCCCATATGGATTTCTTGCCTTCCCTAGTAACCTTGGTTATGACTCCCTTTAGCTCACGCATCTTTGATACCATGACATCGCGGTCGATTGTGCAAGTGACTTTATGCATCGTTGTCTCTGACCCAATCTTAAGCCTCTTCACCTCACTCTTCGGGTCCTTTTGGCTTACGAGATTAGTGACCCAACAGTCAGTCCTAGAAAGCTCAATTAGGGCCTCAACCGAATTCTTGGAGTTCGCTGACATTTTCTCTCCTTATCATTCTTCGTCTTAACCAGAGAATTTTTCCTAGACCGCCACTTTAACCGGGCAAGTTTGTATCCAGACAGGATTGAGGGGAGCGGAATTATGACGCCCTGGTCATGAAATGATTTATAAGCAGTATTTGACACTTACCATTCTTACGCCACGGCTCTGCTACTTTACTGCCAACAATTGTTTTATGTGGGATAGGTTAATAAGTATTATGTTGAGAAGAGCGGATTAAAATGAGCGGAAATACTACTGAGGTTGACAAGTTGGACAATGACCAGTCGATTTTTCTCTTAGCATGCAAGTTGGTTCACGATGGTTACTACAACACAAGAATAACGTGGGGGGAGGTAAAGAATGTATTCTCACCGCTGTTGGGCAAAGAAGTAGAGCGCGTTTGCAGTTCCTTGAGCGAATTGGGCTATTTTCATGGTTACGAGGACGATGAACCCTTCATGATACTTAGGAGAATAGAAACGTCACTTGACCCCTCAACCCAGAAGGAAGCCTACACGGCTTTGTTTGAAATTGTCAAGGGAGTGCCACTGGCCTACAATGTTGCCCTGGTATCCTATCTTCAGAAAACATTGATAATGGCCATAATTGGTTCCTTCTACGATCAGGAACTGTCTTTCACTTCCACTCCAGAAGAGAGGGTACTCATATCTGCAGTAACATCTGACGACTTCCTCTCTAGCAGAATTGCCTCTTCGATGATTGAGGAAGAACTAAGAGGCACTGCAGAGAGTGCGAAGAATTTGGACAGATACCTAGACTATCCTTGGTTCAATGAACTTGCCCTAATCATAAAAAATGGCTATTATGGAAACGGCTCCTTCAATTTCATCAATACTCTTGAGAGTTCATTCAGGTCAGAGTTCATCAACGGTATATTGGAAATTCTCAGGAATGGTGGCCTCCTCTGGATGCTTATCAACTTCAGGCAATTTTTGAAGAGCGAGACCGTTGACAGAGCCCTGAGAAACTTTGTCCGGAAAAGCAGAGAGGGAAGGAAACGGAGCATAGCCTATGACTGGCTCAGCATTGGTAATGACTTCGCAATAGGCATTGAGTTTCTAGTGGGAAGCATCGAATTCTTCCCCGGATACAACTCAACAGCTGGGATTTATCTGTTCATACTGGGAAGCCTTCAATTATTTGCTAGGCCAGTCATAACTACATTCAAGAAAATACATCAGAGGAAACTCGACGAGAGGAGAATAAGATTCTGACCAAATGCAGTCGCTTGGTTTTTGGCGGTAAATTACCCACTTTCAATTTCAAATAAAAATGACCACTTTATACGGTTTCCCGTATTTGTGATCATCAAAGTGTGACAACGATCCGAATTTCCCATCCCCTCGCGGAAGACAGTACGCGTACGGAACGTGGTGGACTTTACCGTCGGGTTCGGAATGAGACCGGGTGTTTCCCCACCACTATGGTCGTCACAGTCCCCTTATTTTGTTGAGTTATAAATCACTTTCTCTTCCCACCAGTCGGCTAGGTTCCTGTAATCTTCATGTTTCCATTTGTCGTTTCCATGGTAATGGTAGCACCTCCACCGTTGAGCGTTCCTTGAAGGGAGTGATTTGTGCTCGTTGCAGCGTCCAGTATGAGGCTATCTGTTGCTATATTGCCATTAGAACTTGACATGTCTATGTAGGCTCTGGATGATTTCGCCATGGTTAGGTCAAGATTTCCGTTCACAGAGGTAAGGGTAAAAGTCCCATTTTCAATGGCAGAGGAAACCGTAAGCTGTACATTCCCGTTGACCGTTGTTCCCGTGAAGTATTGGAGGTGGGTTGCCTTTACGTTGAGATTTCCGTTGACTGTGGATGCTGAAAGAGAACCGTTTTCTACGCCCGTTGCTCCAATATTTCCGTTAGCAGTTGATATGGTATATTTTGAGGCTCGCAGTGGCCCATAAAGCTCCTGATTACCGTTCTGAGCATTCAGTGAAAGTACCGAAGCGTTTGAAGCGTTTGGAAGATATACCAACGTGTCAGCAGTATTGGCATAGAATGCTTCGGGAGTATTGATAGATATGACGATGTCGGTACCATTGGTCACTGTTGATATGTAGACATTGGTAGAGGTAAGACGAGCCCAACCTGTGGCAGTTAGTTCAACAAAAATCACATTGCTTGATCCTTGATGTACTTCAATGTTCGAGTTATTTGCCACAATGGACAATGAATATTCATTAGATGGGGGTTCGAGAGTTGTGTTTGTCGTATACTTCTGGTAAGGTGCAATGGAGACTATCTCTGGAAAATAATGGATGTAGACAAGCGATGCTATGACGATTGATGCTATCACAATTGCAACGGTTGCAAAGGTCAGGTTCCTTCTGTAGGCAGATCCTTCTTTTCTTTCCATTGGATCATTCCTTCATCTTTCTGTTGAATTCGTCCACTTTGTACTCCAGGCCCCTCAGCCTGGATTCGTATGGATTTGTTTGCTGTCCCCTGCTGTTGCCTGGATACATTCTCTCCGAGAAGGACGCCAGGGTTCTGTTCCACACCACAACCACTACAATTATGATCACAAACATGACGCCTATGCCTTCTAACCCCGCAAAATATTCCGCAAAGACTCCAATTACTGCAATGGCCGCCCAAAGTGGCAAGCTGGCTGCAACAGTAAGTTTGACAAGATCTTCCATATCAGTTTTCTAACTGGGACGCGAATAAATAGGATTGACCTAATAAGTGATGTCTTTCGGATTCGTATCTTGAATTGATGTATCATGCCCACTTTTAGGTTCCCTGCTCGCATTCCAGATATGCTTTTCTTCATCCAAAGCTTGCCCAACATACGCTGCAATCTTCGGTCCTTGCACCTCTTTATGAGGAGGGGACAAAATTTAATCTTGCGACTCACCCTAGAGAAGATTCATTGGAGCATAGGTTTAGGGGCGACTTTTCAGTGACATAAACCAGAACAGCTTAAATATCAGGACTGGATAGAATACTAGTGACTTATCTTATTGTAACAAGCCGGTGCCCATTCTCTCATGATAAGTCCCACAACAAAAAATCTACAAACAAGAATGTGGGAGGAGTAGCTTCGGCCCTGAAATTCCTCATTGAAAAGGAAGGGGGTGTCTGGATATGCTGGGGTGACGGAAAGGCAGACGCCGACTACCAGGTTGAAAATATGGGGAATTACAAGATCGTTAGGATCATCCTCAATCAAAAGGAAAAGAAGGGATTCTATGACGACTATTCAAACGGAACCTTATGGCCCCTTTTTCATTATTTCAGGGAAAGGATTAGGTTTACCCCCCACGGCTTCAGGCACTATAGGCAGGTAAATGAGAAATTCAAGGATAAAATTCTGAAGCATTTAAACCCAGAAATGAAGATATGGATTCACGATTACCAGCTGACATTGCTTCCAGGAATGCTTAGGAAAGCAGGCGTGAGGAATTTTGTAATGTTCACCTGGCACATTCCTTGGGTGGCCAGTGAATTCTTCTCAATACTCCCTGAGTCGGAGGAGATTCTGCAAAGTATGTCGAAATCTGACATGATCACATTCCACACCCCGCTCTATACAAACAACTTCAGGAGTTCTGTCCAGAGGATTCTTAAGATCAATAAGAATGGGAACAACTGGCTTCATTCTATATCTCTGGGTATAGATACCTCTTATTACAGCAGAGAAAATGCGAGCAATGTGCGCGTAAAGTCACTGGAAGGAAGGAAGATGATCTTTTCCATTGACAGGCTCGACTATACAAAGGGGCTAGTGAATCGTGTGCTCGCCATAGAAAATATGCTGGACAGGTTCCCGGAGTATTCTGGCAAATTTGCCTATGTCATGATCGTCACCCCCAGCAGGACTTCCGTGACTGAATACCAGGCTCTCAAGAAGGAGCTTGAGATGACAATTGGAAGAGTGAACGGGGAATATGGAAACATATCCTGGGCCCCAATCATATACATGTTTAGGAAGATCTCGGACCGCACACTAATGTCATATTACAGTCATGCAGACATAGCTGTTATAACACCGCTGATGGACGGGCTTAACCTTGTAAGCAAGGAGTTCGTGTCAGTCACAGAGAATGGGGCTCTTATAATCTCACAGTTTGCGGGGTCTTCGTACGACCTTAGGGGCGGTGCACTGGTCGTAAATCCGAATAACATCACAGAAATGGCTGACGCCCTTCTTTATTCATTGAACATGAGGAAGGAGGAAGTTCAAAGGAGGCTTTCCGTAATGAAGGAAAATGTCCTAAGCAGGAATCTGGACTGGTGGATTAGGGAGATAAGCATGAATGCAGAGGAGACAAATGGTGGGCGGAGGGAGTCGGATTATGTCCGTACCAGATAAGCTTGTATCACGTGCCAGAGACATTCTGAAGCGATCTGGGAAACTGTTTCTAGATTACGACGGCACACTCGTTCCAATAATGCCTAATCCAGAGGATTGTGTACCTGATGATGAACTGATTCAGCTTTTGGATAGGCTCAAAAGCCGATGGGACCTTTTCATTGTAACTGGCAGGTCGCTAGGTGATATAAGGGAGTTCCTTAATGCACGGTACAGCATAATAGCACTTCACGGAGCAGTTATTATGGAAGGCGAGAATGTCACAGACAACATTCCGGAGCTTAACCTTTACAGAAATATCTGTGATAGGATTTACAACAACAAGGAACTCTTTGAAAAGCAATTTGAAGGCCTCAGGCTATACAACAAGGATGGGAATCTTCTGTTTCATCTTGGCTACATCAGTGATGATGGCACAAGAGACAAAGTTGTGAATGCAGTGGAGAGAATGGGCTCTGAAAATCAGATGGACGTGTATAAGGGAAAAAACATTGTCGAGCTGCGGCCCCCTGGAATAAACAAGGGCATTGCCATAAGAAAAATTAGAAACGGCTCCAAGGCAATAATAGCAGGGGATGACCTCACTGACGAAGATTCATTTATCGAGAACCCAGATGCCCTAAGGATAAAAGTAGGCGAAGGTGAAACAGCTGCAGATTACCTTCTTGAGGACTACGTTGAAATGCGCGCCTTCCTCAGCAAGCTATAACTTCTTCCCAACGTCATAGATGTCATAGATATCCGTGCGCCTTTGTTTAAGCACGGGAACCTCTCTAAGGTATTCTTCGATTAGGGTCATGTCCAGGTCACAAGTGAGCGTCGTTTCATCCTCGCCGGCCTCCTTAATTATGTCGCCATACGGGCTGATAATTGCAGAGTGTCCAGTGAATGTCTCACCTGTCTGTGCCGTCCCAAGGACAAAGCATCCATTCTCCATTGCCCTGGTCCTAAGCAGGTTGATCCACGTCTCCAGCTTCCTTTCGCCGCTGAACCATCCGGCCTGGTAGGAGAGTATGTTTGCGCCCTTCAATCTCAGGAGCCTAGATGCTTCAGGAAATCTCAGGTCATAACATATTTGAACGCCAAGGCTGAATTTTTCCGTGAAGAATGGATTCAGTGCGCCATAGCCATGAGTGAAGACCTTGCTTTCCCTGAAAGAGTAGGCGTCAAAAAGGTGCTTCTTCCTGTACTTACCATCAATCATACCCATGTCATTAAGCATAACGGATGTGTTAAAGGGCTTCAAATGGCCATTATTCCGCTCCACTATATTGAGCAGAATGTTCATTCTGGAATCTCTAGCTATGGGTATGAAGCTACTAACAAAATCCTCTGTCACTAGCTCGGATTCTGATATTGCATCCTCTGGATTATCATATGAAGGGACCAGCATCTGGTACTCTGGAAATATGAGAATGTCAGGGGGCTCGGTTTCGAGCTTCTTAGCGATGTCTATCGATTTCTTGAGATTTCCACCCTTCTGCTTGCCTGAGCTTATTTGAGCCAGAGCCACTTTCATCGAATCACCTCACATAGCACCCAATTCGCCGAGTTTGTCGGGGAGATATGTTTCTGTTACGTAGTCCAATCCATATTTTGCAAGTGATTGCTGTTCTGCTTTCTTAGATATGGAAAGCATGGTCTCGATCTCCGCTTTCCAGAATTCTGTTTGAAACCTTGGGTCCTTAAGCTCGTTCTGGAGTGCATTTATATCCTTGTCTGTAAGCTTGTCTGTTGGAAGGTCGTAATTCAAGATGTCGGAAGCCGTTATTCCCACATATTCTGCTGTTGGTACTGCCAGATGAGCTGATATGTGTGCAGTTTTTATGGCCCCGTATGCAATGGAGCCAAAAATGCGGAAGGACCAAGGATCACCATCCGTAAAAACATAGATTGGGAGTTTCAGTTCCTGATTCATTCTTTTCAGCATACGCCTCGTGCTCCTCGCAGGCTGCCCCTTCAGGTGCACGAGTACTGCATTGAAGCGCTCATCAAAACCGTTTTCGACCAACCTGTCAAACATACCACCCGTCTCCAATGCCATGACAAACTTTGCATTGTTGCTCTTCAGGTGCAATTTTTCATTTTCGACATTGTAAGGAATGGTGTAACCTCCGTCACCCACATCATCCTTACAGTTGATCGTCTTGAATTCACCTTTCCTGTTCTTTTCCTCTATGGTTATATCACCTATTATACTTGCCCCGTTTTCCTCTGGACGCAGTTTAAAATCCTCCCTCAGAAGCTTGCTAATGACCTCTAGATCCTCTGCAAGAAGATCAGATTCTCCCTGCGAAGCAAATTTGGCCAAATCCCATCCCTCGGAAATGTAGTACATCTCCCTTAGTGTCGAAGACTTGTTTGTCTTGACCATTTCTATTATGAAGTCAATCACGTGTAGGAACTTGACAAGGTATTCCGCTCCGTCCAGTGACTTTGCGCTTCTTCTAGTTGTCGAATCACCGTATTTCCAAACCGAAAGAAGTTGATCAAGAACGATGTTATCCCTTGTCCTTGAAGGGAGTTCCAGCTCAGGTATCTCACCTTCCCTGAGGCTTCCCAGGATATTTCTCACAATGCCCTTCAGTGCCGTTTCTGTCTCATTCGTCATCCAAGTCATCCTCCTCTTCCTCTTCACCAGTATCTTCCTCTATTGTCAGTGATTCCATGTTCCAATCGGCTGGAAGCGGTTCAGCCCCCTGCACATATACTGAGTCTATCCCGGTGAAATAGTAGTCAGTTCCTGGATATTCTATGATTTTCCCCTTAACATCAAATGATACAATTTGCTGATCTGCGGGAGGTAGGCTGGCGATCTCCCAAGTGTTTGCTCCTTCTATGTCTCCCACTGGCGGATCTGCGTACACGGTCATGGATCTTTCTTTCTGTGTGAAGTTGTGAAGAATGATCTTCACATGAATGCCCCCCTCGTACGGTTCAGTCTCTTCAGTAACAAAGACTACATTGGCGATCTTGGAAAGAACTAAGTCAAGGTCAGGTACGTCCTCTTCGAGTATTTGGGCAGACTTCTTTCCAATTTCAGGCAAGAGTGTCTGCACCAGGCGGAATTTTTCTTTCACCTTAACCCTTTTCTGCTGCTTTCTTAGATACTTCCTCACTCCTCGCCCGAGACTTCTCATGGCCAGTTTGATCTCCTCTACAATCTCCTCGACGTTAGCTACCGCTTCCTTGGACTCAGAAGTATATGGAATTCTAGTTCCGTAAACATGCACTAAGACAATCATGGGGCCGTAGGGGATTCCTGAGCCTTGCCTCTGTTCAAGACCGTATGGACGCCAGTCCATTTCAGATATGGCCTTTGTGATGGCGCAAGCGCCAGCCTGATATAGAAGAGGTACTTTATTCGCATACCTCACAACTCGAATCTGTTCGTCAGACTTCAACTCCCCACCGTACACAACGGCAGCCTCAACAGAAAAGGGGTTCCCGCTGTAGACAGATACCGGCCTCAAGACTGGCTTTGAGTAGAATGAAGGGTGAGCCTCCTCGTAAATGTTCCTTAGCCCTTTGCGCAGAAAATCCCCACCTATAGGGGAGAGGCAGTCAGTAGGCGGCGGCATTAACTTGACCTCCTTGAACGCCCCCATGAGCAGATGTATGTCGTCTGCCGTTAGGTCCAGGGGAGACTTGCTGCCATCCACTTTGGCCTCTTCAAGTATCTCTCCAGCAACTCTGTCACTTACCCTGTTAAACTCTGCGGATAGGAACTTGAGGATGGACTTTTCCCTGGAAGTATGCGCTATGCTCCTTATCTCTCCGAGCTCAAGCCCCAGCGGGTGGGGTTTGATTTCCTTTGCCCTATGGGATGGCTCCTCCACGACCCGCTTGAAGTTCCATCTCTTCTCTTCTGGATCTATGAATGTCAAGTTCATGTTTGCATTAACCACAGCACTTTCCTTCAGGTATTCAAAAACCGACTGTTTCCCCACCTGGTATTTCCCCTTGGCTCTTACTGTAACGCTTGTTCCGTGCTCAATGTCCCAAATGACAGGTTTTTCCTTGATTATATCTGCCCTGTTCTCTTTTACGTTTATTCCGAGCTCGACCTCAACAGCCACATCTTCTCCTATCTTCTTTGACTTTATTATAGAAGGCTTTCCCGTTGTGATTTGCCCGTATAGAATCGCAGCAGTTATTCCTATTCCCTGCTGGCCTCTGGACTGCCTTATGGAATGGAACCTTGAGCCGTAGAGAAGCTGGCCGAATACCCTAGGCACTTCTTTCCGCTCTATTCCTGGCCCGTTGTCGTCAACCTGGACCTCGTAGACATCCCCACTGATCTTGGATATCCTGACCAATATCTCAGGGACAATGCCATATTCCTCACATGCGTCAAGGGAGTTGTCGATGGCTTCCTTTACTATCATGAAAAGGCTTTTTTGAAGCGAGTCAAACCCCAGGATGTGCTTATTTTTCTCAAAAAACTCAGAAATCGATGCTTCCTTGAGCTCCGAACCCTTTAGTTGAGTCTTGCTCATTCTGGGCTTTAATCGGTCTCAGTTTAAATTGATTTTGGAGTGATTTATGTAAAAAACCTTGAATTAATCGATGATCCTGCAAATACTTCCCTGGATCAAAGTTCTGCAAAAAAATCGTTTTGTACCCGGGGAAACCCTTTGGGTCTAAGGATGATTGAAAATGATAGTATGAACGAGATGGCCGAGAAAAGAAGAATGGCATGGACTAATGCACTACCGACCCACATTAGGTAAGAATCCATGATGTGCGACCTAAGGTGGAATGACTTCGGCGATCTTGTGAATAATTACTACTCATTCTACGATGAAGTTGCGATAGACACACCAGACCTGGGCGTAATATTCCACGAAAGGAAGCCTGAGTATCACGAAGAAGTCGAGTGGTTTTCTGGGCCATATTCAGCCTGTCTAAGAGGACAGACTATGGCGGTGGTTGCGGGGGAAGGTGGAAAGGCAGTTGGAGCTTGTGTTATCAGGAGGGAAAGACCCGGTTCCGAAATAGATCAAAAGGGAACATTGGGCATAATAGTTGGCCGCGAGCATCGAAGAAAGGGAGTTGGAACCGAACTCATTCGTGCAGCGCTCGAGAGTTGCAGGGGAAAATTTGAAATCGTACAATTGTCCGTACTTTCAGTAAATAAGCCAGCCATTGCCCTATACAAGAAGTTTGGATTCTCGGAAATAGGCTTACTGCCAAAGTCAGTTAAAAGAAATGGGAAATATTATGATAAGGTCCAGATGTTCCTCAGGATAGATCACTGATTTCGGTTAATGGAAACCGACTATCCAAAGTAACCGAGGTCTTCTTTTCCCTTTGTTTTGCCCTGGACGTCTTCCTGCATCTTCTCAGTAATTTCCTCAATCTGCTTGCTTCTTTCCTCTATGTCATTGAGATCGATCTCAATGCCCAGTAGTTTAGAGAGCACCTTTATGACTTCCCTGGCACCCTTGGGGTCCGCAAAATAGCCTGAAGTTTCCCCCATTAAGCATGCCCCATTTATCTCAAAGAGCTCTTTTCCCAAGCCCAGCATGAGTCCTGCTGAACCAACTATGCCGCCTCCAGGTTCACCCTTTGGAAAGACGACTCCTCCATCCTCGAGGGTATTCTGAAGGCTCAAGTCCGTTACGGCTCCCAGAACGCGCGGCGTCTCGCTAATCTTCCCAGTGCTGTAGCCACCAAGTGTATAAACTGCAGATACATTGAACTTTTTCGCAAGTTCCAGCACCATATAGGAAAGCTCATACTGTCCTTCTTGAGTGGTACCCTGGAAGTCCCCGACTAGTATCATCAAATCGCTCTTACCTGTGAGCTTCTTGTAATAAATAGAATTCTTGACCAGGTGAGTCAAGCCATCGTCCCCTATGAATACCTGTGGAGGCAGGTATTGTGAATAAAGATCCGCCATCTTCTCCATTTTAAGCTTGTCTATCAGGTATTCAGCGGCGATTTTGCCTATATTGCCTATACCGGGCAGTCCACCTATTAGGATAGGACTGTTCAATCTCGGTCTCTTAGTCTGGTTTAATATTATTTTTTCCATTTAGATCATCTCTTAATTCGATTATCCTGAATTTTTGGAATCTGTCCCTCTCAGAATACTTGGGCGGCAGTGCATACACGGATTTAGCACCGCATGCCGGGCATGCCTCTGATAGAGTGTATTTCCCGCAAACTGTGCATTTTCTTATTAAAGATCGCATAACAGATCATGGATTTCTTGTAAACTCTAGCACAACATTGCCCTTCTTACTGGTCTCAGTTATACTCTGAATAGATTTTTTGAGTGTTTCCTCTGCGGACTTATAATCCTTGTCCCTTACTGTTATTCTGTACCTTGGTGCCCCAGCATACTGAATGTTTACGCCTTCGTAACTTGCAGAATTCAGGCATTCCTTAATTTTTTCAATTCCATCAGGAGCAAGGGAATAAGCTTCTATGAATCCACCTATCTGAACCCAAGGTGGGACAACATTCTCCTTAGCTATTCTAATTATTACTTCTTTCCACTTTCCTTCTTTCTCCGGCAGCCAATCTTCCTCGGCAGCGGCCTCCTCAAATGCTTCATAAAGTGAGCCGTACTGTTTCCTCAAGAAAGTAGCGAACTCATCCTCTGCTTCATCAACTGTTATTCCCAAGTCCTCAGCTGCCAGCTCAAGAAGCTTTGAAGACTTTTGCTCATTCTTCCACTGCGAGATTTTCTCCCTCTTCTGATGGTCGTTCACCCTCTTCAGAGAGAGATCGATGTAGCCTCTCTGCGTGTCTACATTCAGGACTTTGCATACTGTTCTCTGACCTTCCCTCAAGTGATCTCTTATGTGCTTGACCCAACCTGTGGCAACTTCAGCTATGTGTATGAACCCCTCCTTTCCTACATATTCGTCAAGCCTGACATTTGCACCGAAATTCTTTACGTTCTTTATCGTAACAACTACGAGATCACCGACTTCGGGAAGATCTTTCCTCATTTCATTACCTCAACGATTTCAGCATTCGTCGATATTGTTCCACCTGTGGGATGAACCAGAGTTGCCCCGCAGATGTTACAGGTAACAACGCTTGACCCTTTGGCGTAAGTGACCTGGACATTCTCGCAATCCTTGCATTTCAGTTTTACGAAATGATTTCCAGCTCCCTTTGCCTTTTCAAACTTTCCTTCTGCCAAGATTTTCAGGCCTCCACTATCTCGAACTTCTTCGCTCTCTTCGTGGGCGGCGTGATAGCCCTGTCACACTCATTGCATCTGAATCTTATGGCAACCCTCTTGGTTGGTTTCTCTCTTCCCTCAAACCTTGGTCGAGGAAATCCTCCATATCCTGATGTGACTCTCCTGAATCTTCTCTGTCCTGCCTTCAGCTCACTGGCTTTTTTCTTTCGCACCCTTTCCGTGGTGTGTTGAGTATGCTTCTTGCACCAAGGGCAGTACATGCTAATTTTCTTGGGGATTTTCAAATATTTCCACTACTCCTGAATGTATGTCCCAGATATCAGACTTTTATATATGTTTAAACACCGGTTACACATCGGTAATGCCTGAACAGTTGCGCATCATATGCGCTGGGCTCGTAACTCTCGTATTAGTACCAAGAATATAAGTTTTTGATAGTCAGTGAAGCGTATGAGTGAAATAGAGACTCTTGCCAAAAGAATTGTGACTTAAAGGGTCATGTTCCTCTGACCGGCTCGGATTGCCTGGATTTGATTCTCTTTATCCTCTTGTTTATCATCTTGTTGGACCGGCGTTGCCCTCTTTCAATTTGCCTCGCACTCATTCTCGCCTTCAATGCATCGCTTGGCCCTGTCGTTTTGCGGATCAGTGAAACCAGTTCCTCGCTTTTACCGGTCTGGTCCAAAATAAGCCTGTCAATTTTCATACTTGACCTTAGGCTAAGAAACATAAGTTCAAAGGGCAGGAGGAAAATTGCAACTACAGTAACCGCAGTGATCCCCAGAATAATTATGGCGTAATCAGGTGGGAGGTGGGGAGTCAACCAAAACAAAACTATGAGGACGTCGACATAAGCAGCAATTAGGATTGCAATAATCCAAATAAGCCTCATTGCAGTGTTATTTGATTTTTCCAGATATTTCCTGACCGCTAGAAGATACAACTCATCAGATGTCAGATCTTCAAGTGCATCCTTGCTTACGAGAACCTTCCATTTCCTTCCGTCTGTCGTGGTTGCAAATCTGGTTCCCCTTAGCGTTTTCTCAGATTCATAGACTTCATGGCCGGACACTGATTCAGGGGTAAAGGTATTTGAAAGCCTGTCAGTAAGATCTTGGTTAAGAGAAAGCCCGTCAAGTCTTGGATCTCTGAAGGACCTGTAATAAAGGTAAATTGGTGCGAGTAAAATTGCAATTGTTATGGGCACGATCACAAGATATCCGTATGCCGAACTAACACCAGAGAGGGTGTATATGAAGGATTCCATTAAGACCAGGCCAATTGCTGCAATTGCTACGTAAATTTTCATTACAGCCTTTTTCTGTGCACTTTCCTTTAACCGGAAGGATAGAAGTGAGACAGAAATGAGCACAGAAATAGCGCCTATCAATAGACCTAGGGCTAATGAAATTGTTCCAGACTGGATAAGCTGAGGTACCGCAACTATCACGAGGAAGTTCTGAAAGAATGTGATGGTCTGCGGAAGTCTTCTTTTCAGGTTTGGATCCATCAAAGAAACTAAACCCCAGAGGTATAAAAATAATTTTGTTAGACTAGTCCAACTTCTGGCATTAAGGAAGAATCTCAGATAGCGCCAAAATTAATGCCTACCCTAGATGCAAATCGATTGACATACATCGATGCCAAAAGCATGGATAGACCAGCGATGGACGGAAACAAGGCAAGAGCGGAGATGTTAAGATGCTCAGAGTACAGCAACATGAGAGCTGTGATCGATGTTCCAAGGGCACAGATTCCGATGCCCGAATACAGCAGAATCTTGTAGTTTATCTTGCCTGACCTTAACACCTGACCTGAAAGAATCATTGTTCCGGATGAAGTTATCAAGACGGCAATCAGAGTGACCGGGAAAGACTCAGATGGTTTGTGAAGAAAACTTGCAGCTATAATTATGCCTAGGATAATGGCAATGACGGATGATGCAACATAGAGGTCTTTTCTATACTTACTCGGAGTCCTGTAAAGATCATAATTCGTCACGCCTTGGCAAAGGGCTACAATTCCGACATAGCTCACACCAACCCCTGCGGCAGGTGTGTAAATGTACATTATGATAAGTCCCAAGAGGATGGCAACAGTTCCAGCTATTATGTTTCCTTTTTCCTCCGATCTGAGTGTTGAAGATGCATCGTGCACAGTAATTAGTAGCCTACATTGCGTATATATGGTTTCCTCAAGAAGAAATCCATTTATTTGGCCATAATAAGTCCAACATTGATTGTGGTCAAATTTAAGGAGAAACAACTAGTTCTTGAACTCCCCTGTCTTTCACTTCATGGCCGCTTTACGCAGTCGATATATGGAAGAATATTCCATATTCAATACCCTTAAATATTGCACTGAACATATATTTCTGGTGACGCTAGATTGATACCCCCATCTTTTAAGTACTTCGTACCCCAGACACTTTCTGAGGCAATTACACTGCTCTCTGAGAACGGGGAAGAAGCAAAGATCATTTCCGGCGGGCAGAGTCTTATTCCACTTTTGAAAATGAGGCTTGCCGGACCAGAATGCCTGATAGACATAGGACGAATCCCGGATCTCCACTATATCAAAGAGGGAGATGGCGAGACAAGAATTGGTTCCCTTACGAATCTGTATGAGCTGCTAGATTCATCCAGCATCCGGGAGCATTATCCCATAATTGCCAGTGCAGTCAAGGTGATAGCGGATCCACAGGTGAGGAACAGAGGAACTCTTGGTGGAAACATCTGCCATGGCGACCCGGGAAATGACCTTCCGGCAGTCATGCTTGCCCTGGATGCAAAATTTGTAGTTCAGGGCCCAAAAGGAAAAAGAACTATAGACGCTAGAAATTTCTTCCTAGGAACTTTTGAAAACGCACTTGAGCCAAATGAAGTCATGGTAGAGGCAGTGCTTCCGAAATACAGCAAGGACGAAGCTGGATACTACTTGAAGCTGGAGAAGAGGGCCGGGGACTACGCCATAGCAGGAGCAGCAGTCCAGGTGAAGTTAAACAATGGAAAGTGCGAGAAAGCTGGAATTGGCTTGACCAACCTAGGCGCAATGTCATTGAAGGCAGAAGATTCCGAGAAATTTCTGAATGGGAAAGACCTGAATGATAGCAACTTGAGGCAGGCTGCAGAACTTGTCTCTGGAATTGCAGAACCTGTCGATGATCTCAGGGGGCCGCCTGAATACAAAGTAGAAATGGCCAAACTCCTGATCGTTCGAGCTGCGAAGAAAGCAATGGAAATCATTGGAGGAAGGTGAAAAGTTAATGGCAGAGAAGATGAAAGTCAATATGACAATAAATGGCAAAGAGACGGATGCAGAAGTTGAGCCAAGAAAACTGCTTGTCCATCTGATAAGAGATGACCTGCACCTTACAGGCACTCACATAGGATGTGATACTTCAAATTGCGGGGCTTGCACAGTAATTATGGATGGCAAGAATGTCAAGTCATGCACTGTCCTCGCAGTGCAGGCCAACGGATCTCAGATTATGACCGTTGAGGGACTTGCCACAGGAGGAAAGCTTGATCCAATACAGGAAGGTTTCTGGGAGAAGCATGGCCTTCAGTGCGGATTCTGCACGCCAGGTGTAATGCTTTCAGCCTATGCGCTCCTGAGAAAGAATCCTGACCCTTCTGAGACCGACATCAGGGAGGGAATATCCGGAAACCTGTGCCGATGCACAGGATACATGAAGATAGTCGAAGCAATCCAGTACGCCGCGGTGAAGGGAAAGGAAGCTCCTGCGGCACAACACGCAGTGGGAGGCGGAAAATAATGGTAGAAGAAACGGTTGTACACGGAATGGGACATGGCGTCAAGAGGAAGGAAGATCCTTTGCTCATTCAGGGGAAGGGTAATTATGTCGATGATGTAAACCTTCCAGGAATGCTCTTCATGAGCATCCTGAGGAGCCCATTTTCCCATGCCAAGATAAAAAAGATTGATACGGAAAAGGCAAAGAAACTTCCTGGAGTTGTAGCGGTCATAACAGGCAAAGACCTAGTTCCGCTTGGACTAGACTGGATACCCACACTCATGAACGACAAGATGATGGTCCTGCCCACGGAGGAGGTTCTATACCAAATGCAGGAAGTCGCTGCCGTAATTGCAGAAGACAAATATATCGCAGCCGATGCCATTGACTTGATTGACGTAGAATACGAGCAGCTGCCAGCTGTTACAGACCCCGCAAAGGCCCTCGAAAAAGATAGCCCCATTGTTCGTCGCGACAAGGGAAGCAACCATGTCTTCCATTGGGATGCCGGAGACAAGGAAGCTACTGAGAAAGCATTCAAGGAAGCGGACGAAGTTGTATCTGAAGACTTCTACTACCAGAGAATACATGTTTCATACATGGAAACTGTGGGATGTGTGGCAAACTTCGAGCCGATTGAGGGAAAGCTGACTCTGTGGATGACCTCTCAGGCGCCTCACGCTGTGAGAACTGTGGCGTCAATGGTCTCAAAGATACCTGAAAACAAGATACACATAATCTCCCCAAATATTGGCGGGGGATTTGGAGGGAAGGTCTATGTGTACGCTGGTTACATTATTGCAGTGGTGGCTTCCATTGTGTCGGGCCATCCCGTAAAGTGGATCAACGACAGATCTGATGATCTTCCCAGCACAGCTTTTGGAAGGGACTTCAGGATCAAGACTGAACTAGCAGCCAAAAAGGATGGTACACTCACCGCTCTAAGAATAAAGTCTATCACTGACCATGGTGCATTCTTTGGAGACGCAAATCCGTCCAAATTCCCTGTTGGAATGTTCACCATTTGCACAGGATCATATGACCTGAAGAATGCATATGTGGAAGTTGACGGTGCCCACACCAACAAACCCCAGGGTGGAATTACCTACAGATGCTCATTCAGGGTAACAGAAGCAGTGTACGCAATAGAGCGCATAGTGGACATAATGGCTCACAAGCTTGGAATTGACCCTGCGGAGCTGAGGCTGAAGAATTTTGTTAAGGCAGACAAATTCCCCTATAAGTCCGCTCTTGGATGGACATATGACAGCGGTCAGTACGAACTTGCATTCAGGAAAGCAATGGACCTGATCGACTACGATTCCCTGAGAAAGGAGCAGGAAGAGAAGCGGAAGAAAGGGGAACTCATGGGAATTGGAATAAGCACTTTCACGGAGATCGTAGGCGCAGGGCCCTCAAAGGACTTTGACATATTGGGGTTGAAAATGTTCGACAGTGCTGAAATAAGAATACACCCAACAGGCAAAGTGATTGCCAGATTCGGAACTAAGTCTCAGGGCCAGGGTCATGAAACAACATATGCTCAGATTATAGCAGAGGAACTAGGTATCCCAATTGAAGACATAATAATCGAAGAAGGTGACACAGATACTTGTCCCTATGGTCTAGGCACATATGCCAGCAGGAGTACCCCGACGGCAGGTGCCGCGGCAGCTGTGACCTCAAGAAAAATAAGGGACAAGGCCAAGAAGCTCGCCTCACACCTCCTTGAGGTCAAAGAGGAGGACATTGAGTACTCGAAGGGTAAGTTCTTTGTCAAGGGAGCTCCTGACCGCTCCAAGACTATTCAGGACATTGCGCTTGCGGCTTACACAAACCATCCACTGGGGATGGAAGCGGGCCTTGAAGCAGTCACATACTACGATCCGCCAAACATGACTTTCCCATTCGGAAGCTACATCTGTGCAGTGGATATAGACAGGGGAACCGGACAGGTCAAAGTGAGAAAATTTGTTGCAATAGACGACTGCGGGAATATAATCAACCCCCTGATTGTAGAAGGACAGATTCAGGGCGGATTGACCATGGGCTTCGGCACAGCATTTCTGGAAGAGATAAAGTATGATGAGGAGGGAAACGTCTTCGGCGCCAACTTTATGGACTATCTTATACCTTCAGCTGTTGAAACACCAGTGTGGGATACAGACAGGACAGTGACCCCATCCCCGCACCACCCAATCGGTGCCAAGGGAGTTGCCGAATCGCCTACAGTCGGATCACCCCCAGCATTTGTCAACGCAGTGGTAGATGCAATGTCGCACCTTGGGGTTACTCATGTTGATATGCCCCTGCACCCCTGGAAGATATGGAAAATATTGAACGAAAAGGGCGTGGCCCTTAAGGAGTGAGTGCAAAGCACAATTCCCCCTTACTCAGGGGGTCATTCCCACCCATTTTTACTCTCAAAGTTTTGAATTAAGTAAGTTGTCTTAGAGATTGCAATTTCCTGTACTGCCTTATACCACTGTGGAGAATCACAGAACCAAATGCAATAAGAACTGCGCCCGATGCCAGAAGCAGAAAATTCAGTCCAGGCATGTCGAATAAGATCGGCCCAGCCAAGGACTCCCCATGAAGGCCGCTAAAAGCACTGTTCACAGTAGCGTTATAAATCAAAGCAGAAATATATGGAATCAGTGTAATCAAGCTCAGTAAGGCTCCCACAGCTATCAAAGATGTTCCTGAGACCAACCATCGCTTTGCCCTTCTTAGCAGCACTCTATTAAGCTGCATTCACAAATTTCTCCTGGTCCTCCTCGAATTCTTTCTTGCATATGGGTGAGCAGAAATAGTACTTTTTTCCCTGATATTCAGTCGTGTACTTAGCAGCCTCAATGTTGACTTTCATCCCGCATACCAGATCCCTTTCTTTTTTTCCAACTTCCTTAGGGAACTGTGTCGCTGAGGCACCAAGTCTTGCCGGTTCTATTGGTGAGAAGTCCCCACCCTTCATTATTCCTACTATTTCTGAGATGATGCTTAGAGATATCTCCTCTGGGGTAAGCTTGTCACCAAGAGATATTCCTGATGGGCTCCTTACTCTGAGTATTTTTTCCCTTGGAATTCCGTCTTGAAGCATCTGGTCAAGAACTGTCTCAGCCCTTTTCCTGCTTGAGACAAACCCTATGTACCTTGCGCCTGAATCCACCAGCTTTTCCAGTATCTCTGTGTCTGATATCATGGGGAAATTCTGATGGGTAGCCACTACCACATAAGTGTTGACATTTATGTTCAGGCCATCCAACTTTGCCGAACTGACCTCGACATCAGGCACGCCTGAGTCTTTTCTATCAGGTGTGACAACAGAAACCTCGATTTTCATAAGCTTTGCCAGCGAGGCAAGTGAGTTGACCACGGGCGAATTCCCTATAATGAGAATGTGACTGTTCTTGAGATAAGGTTCTAGATATATCTCCATGGTCCCTTCGCTTGAACAGGTCATTGGAATTTCCTCAATTCCCTGAATGGAAAGAGTGGGATCGGCTGAAGGGCTGAACCTGAGTAAAACTGGAGTTCCTCCATCAAAGAGCTGCTTCGCCCTATCTGATACAGAAGGACGTACGCAACTGCCGCCAATCCAGCCTTCTATTGTGCCGTCACGGTGCACAACAGCCCATGAACCAGGCTTTGCGGACGTTGGGCCCTCTGTCCTCACAACAACTGCAAGAATAAACTCCGTGGAACTGGACATTAGATCTTCAATCCTCTTGAGGGCATCTGGTGACAGCATTCTATAACACTAAACCAAATACTTTCAAAATAAAACATTTTGGTTTCTTTTACGTCATGGCAGGGATCAGGCCATTCAGGAACTGAGAAGAGCGCTCCTTGGCATCTGACCACAGCTATCCTGAAATTGAGTCGGGACTCAACTCTATGAATTCAAGAAATCCATAATGCGCCTCGACAAATGGAAGAGCTGCAACTAGACCTCCAGTTCTAGGCTCAAAATTGGGGCTGTCCGCGAGCGGGTTAATCCAGACGATGCTTGAGGTCCTCTTGGAAATCAGCTCCAGGTTTTTCGAAAGAGTGCCGCTGTCGCCCATATCACAGCCGTCGCTTAGTATTATGAGATTTGTGTCACTGTTCAAGAGGTACCAGTACTTCTCCAGAATCTCGCCAAATGCCTCTCCTGTCCTAGTGCCGCTTCCCCAATGCCTTATCTCTTCAGAGAGGAGGCTGGCGCTTGCGCCAATAGATTTCCCACGAAAATATGGAGTAAGTTCTGAGAGTTCAGTGCTAAATCCAAAGACTCTGGATCTGGGAATGGTGTTAAGCAAGCAATGCATGAGAAGAATTGCTCCCTCTTTCTGCGAACTCATGGATCCGCTTATGTCCACAAGCAGGATGATCCTTGATTTTGTTAATTTTTTCTTCTTGTTTCTTATCCTAGCTAATTCGTCCTTGGTGACAAACTCCCTCATTGTCTTTCTCATAAAGATCGCTCCCTTCGAGGAGCTGATGTCCCTTACACCGGGATAGGTGGCCATTTTTCTAGAGAAATTTCTAATCCTCCTCCTTACTTTCTGCCTTATTTCCAGGGGTATGTAATTGAATCTGGTTCCCCCTTGTGAACCTTCAGGGCTGTATATTGATACGAGAGAAAGGTCGCCTCCCTGGTTTCTTTCCATGTTAATGCCAAAACCATGTTCTCTTTCCGTTTCTATTGTCCCTCTTCCCCTGGCATTTGTCCTATTCACATTTTGAGCTTTGACTTGGTCCTCTTTCTGCCTTCTTTTCCCAGATGACTGTTCCTCCCCCTGCTCTTCAAGCCAGTACATCTGGAAAAGAGAGTCAAAAAATTCGTAATCTTCTGCACTTTTCACAAGAAGTGCTCTCAGACCGTTCCGAAGTTCAAGTGTGTTCGTAAAATCAATGTGCCTTAGAACTCTCGCTATATCAATTGAGTTATCTCCGTAGATCTTGAAGCCACTTTCTCTCAAGAACCTGCAGAAGTTTATTGTGCGAATCAGAAAAGATCCGGAATCTGGAGATTTCTGCATCTTCACTCACTTGAAAAATTCACTTAATGCTTCCCTTGAATGGTCGAGTTCATCAGAGCTCTTAATAATACATCCAAGAGTACTCTCTGCAAAGTCCCTTGTAAACTGATATGAGTTCAGGCTTCCCACAGCCTCCGCCCATGTTATTGTCTCAGAGACTCCAGGCTTCTTAGAAATGGTCTTCATTTCCCTTATCTTTTCTATAACGCTAATGATCTTCCTAGAAACTGCATCCTCTATCCCGGGTACCTTTCTCCTTACTATCTGGAGTTCTTTGTCCGCGGGAGGGTAAGTCAGGTAATGGTAGATGCATCTCCTCCTCAGGCCCTCGCCAAGTTCCCTAGTGCGGTTGGAGGTCAGAATTACAATGGGTTCATGCTTTGCCTTGAGTGTGCCAATTTCTGGAACGGTAACCTGGTACTCTGCCAGGAACTCCAATAGATACCCTTCAAACTCCTCATCAGCTCTGTCTATTTCGTCGATCAAAAGCACTGGCGGAGTCTCTCCTTGATGAAGGACAGCATTGAGCAACGGTCGCTTTAACAAGAACCTCTCATTGAACACCTCCTTCTCCAGATCCTCCTGTCTCTTTCTTGATTCCTCGATCTTTATCTTCATAAGCTGGCGCATGTAGTCCCATTCATAAACAGCGGAATTGGCGTCAAGCCCCTCGTAGCACTGTAGCCTTATTAGTTCAGTATTCAAGGCTCTGCTAAGTACCTTGGCAAGCTCTGTCTTCCCGCAGCCTGGTTCACCTTCCAGTAGAAGTGGCTTTTTAAGCCTGAGGGCAAGAAAAACCGACATAACAGTCTGGTCATCTGCAATATAGTCTTGTCCCTCTAGCATTTTCCTTAATTCTTCCTGGTCAATAGATTCCAATTTTTTCATATCTCAGTCCGTCGGCAACTAAATAAGCAAAAGCGTTTATTAAAAGTTGAGGAAGGCATTTGAACGCCCTTTCTTCCCAAATAGAGAAGTGGGGGGCCTGTACACTATACTTTTTTTCTTTTGTCCGTCTTAAAAAGTTGCGCCTTAAGCAGAGGCCGCATTTTAGGGGAAAAATGGAATGCCATGTTTTACCATGGCTGGAGGGTACTGGTTAATAAGACACTAAGGGTTTAAAAAGTGAGGAAAATGGTTCAAAAACCCCAAATTCTTATAAATTCTCCAGGAGAATCCCTCTTTCTTCTTGGAAATGAGGCTATTGCCAGAGGCGCACTGGAAGCAGGGGTATCAGTAGCTGCAACCTATCCAGGCACACCGTCAAGCGAGGTGGGTGATGCCCTTTATCAGGTAGCAGAAGAGGCAGGCATGAAGTTCGAGTTTTCTGTAAACGAGAAGGTCGCACTCGAAATTGCCTACGCAGCCTCTATTTCAGGCCTGAGATCCTTTGTGTTCATGAAGCATGTTGGAGTTAACGTTGCTTCTGACCCACTAATGAGCATTTCTTACACCGGGGTTAAAGCAGGAATGGTTATAATGACTGCAGACGACCCCTCTATGTTTTCGTCACAGAACGAGCAGGACAACAGGAATTTTGCACAGATGGCCCATATTCCACTGGTGGAGCCCTCAAACCCTCAAGAAGCAAAGGACTTTCTCGTTTTGGCTTTTGAATTGTCAGAAGAGGAAGGCGTGCCTGTACTTTTTAGAACAACAACAAGGGTAAGTCATCAAAGGAGCTCCGTAAAACTTGGGAACCTGAGACCTGCATTATCGAAGGGAAGTTACGAGAGGGATGTGGCTGCACATGTTTCGCTGCCAGTCAATGCCCGCCCCCTCAGAAAGAAGCTCGATGAAAAGATGCAGAAAATTTCTCTGCTCCATGACGACTCACCGTTGAATCGTATAGAAACATATGGTAAGCCGAAGTTGGGCATCGTTACTTCGGGGGAGGCCTATAATGTGGTCCATGATGTCGTGTCAAAAAATAGGCTCGATGTATCAATGCTAAAACTCGGCCTCACGAATCCTCTGCCTGAAGGGCTTATAGGAAATTTCCTCGAGAGCAATAAAACAATAGTAGTTGTTGAGGAGCTAGATCCCTATCTTGAAACGAAGCTTAGATCCACTGTTCAGGCAAATGGCCTCAGCAACGAGATTTACGGAAAGCTAGACGGGAATTTCCCCTTTGAATACGAATACAATTATGAAGTGGTTTCTGAGGGGCTGAGCAGAATAATGTACTTTGACCGTCACTTAGAAGAAACATTCCACGGTACCCTAAAACTTCCCCCCAGACCACCCGTGCTATGCCCTGGATGCCCACACAGGGCGACATACTTTGCCGTCAAGAGGGCAGTAAAGATGATGAAGATTGAGAACCCAATTTACACCTCAGACATAGGGTGCTATTCCTTGGGTTTCTATGAGCCATTTAACGAAGCTGACACCATGATATGCATGGGAGCGTCAGAAGGGCTTGCAATAGGGTTCTCAAAGTCAGTGGATAACCATGTGATATCCTTTATCGGAGATTCCACATTCTTTCATTCTGGCATACCTCCACTTGTTGACGCAATCCACAATGATGCGAAGTTTCTTCTGATTGTAATGGACAACGGGACTACTGCAATGACTGGACAGCAGCCAAATCCTGGTGAGAGTTTCAAAGGGGCGGAACGGAAAGTTTCAATTGAATCTGTGGCCAAGTCTATTGGAGTTCCTTACGTAAGGACCGTGGATCCATATGATCTAGGTGCGACGTTGAGGACCATGACAGAAGCTCTCAAACAGGAGGGCGTGGCTGTCGTAGTCGGCAGGAGAGAATGTGCCATATTGAGGGATGGAAAACTCAGGAAAGAGGGAGGCATCCACCCGTACAAAATCAATCAGGATAAATGTTCCAAATGCATGAAGTGTGTAGAGAATTTTGCTTGCCCAGCCATGTACATTTCAGGGGGAGACGTTCAGATCAACCCGACTCAGTGCGATGGCTGTGGAGTATGCGCTCAACCTTACGTATGCCCGTACAGGGCAATAGAGGTGGCATAATATGCAAATCAACATAGTGGTCGCTGGTGTCGGTGGACAGGGCGTTGTTACGGCGGGGACCCTAATTTCTCAAGCCGCACTCGCTGCAGGTGCTAATGTAGTTATGTCCGAGATACATGGTCTTGCTCAGAGAGGTGGTTCAGTGACTGTTGAAGTGAGGATTGGTAACGCTAAAAGCCCAATAATCCCAAAGGGAGAGGTAGACCTGATACTGGCTCTTGAGCCAATGGAAGGCGTAAGAGCAGCGGGCAATGCAGGAAAAGACTGCACGCTCCTTATAAATGACGAAAGAGTCTCTCCTGTGGCGCTGACCATGAAAGGAATGGAGTATCCTGATCTCGACAAGATGCTCTCTGAAGTTTCTTCATACCTCAACGTAAGAATGATAGATGCACTACCACTTGCACTTGAAGCGGGAGATTCGAGAGCAGTAAGCACTGTAATGGTAGGAGCTGCTATGAAGCTCGGAATACTTCCATTTGACAGGGAAAGCACAATGAAGGCACTTGGGAAGAGATTTTCAGGAAAGGTTCTTGAGATAAACACAAGGGCTCTCGATTTTGGATTAGGGGCTGAACTTGGCTCCGTACTAAGGGTCTAACTGTCTCTGGAGAGCGAATAAAACTTCACCAATTCCTTAAATAGGTTTTATCAATCAAGCCTTGAATCTAAATGCCGAGAACGAATACAAGCGTCCTCAGACCAATGGACGTCCTGAAGAGTTCCATCGACAAGAATGTCCTTGTTGACGTCAAGGGTAACAGAGGATATTCTGGAATCCTTGAAGGGTATGACATTTACATGAATCTCGTAATCAAGAACGCTGGCGAGACTATTGGTGGAGAGAGCAGAGGAGTCTATGAAAAACTCCTTGTACGTGGAGACAATGTCATTTTTGTTTCTCCTTCAAAGGGTGATGACAGATGAGCAACGGCACAGCAGTAATGGGAAAGATGGGCAGCAAGAAGGTTCACGTCACTTGCCGGAGGTGTGGTCAACACTCTTACCATGTCAGGCAGAAGAGGTGCTCTCACTGTGGATTCCCTAGCCCGAGAATCAGATCCTTTAGATGGGCAAAAGCCAAGTGAATATTGCGCTGTAGTCGGCTATAAAGGAGCTGACAGCGCATTTGCAAACGTACTCGTTTCTCTAAAAACACTTCAGCATAGGGGGCAGGAAAGTGCAGGAATTGCTTCCTTTGATGGCGAACACATTAAGGTCAAGAAGGGAATGGGCCTTGTTTCTGAGGTTTTCAGCGAGGCTTATCTCGCCAATGGTGGTTCCCTTAAGGGACCAATCGGGGTAGGTCACACAAGATACTCCACTGCAGGAACAAAGACACTGGAAAACGCGGGTCCCTTTGTGGTATCAAATTCAATTGGATATATGGCACTTTCTCACAACGGGGAGATAGTGAATGCTGATCAACTCAGGGAAGATTTGAAGAAAAAGGGCATGACCTTTCTTACCTCCTCGGACTCTGAAGTTCTCCTCAACGTACTTTCAAAGGAAGTCATAGACAGTGGCATTCACAGGGGGCTGAGGCTTTCCATGGAAAAGCTCAGGGGAGCTTATTCTGTTGCGTTAATAATAAACGATCGGCTCTTTGCCATGCGCGATCCCAATGGATTCAGGCCTCTGATCCTTGGAAAGGTGGGAACTGGTTATATCGTTGCTTCAGAGAGTTGCGTATTCGACGTGCTAGGCGGAGAGGTTATCAGAGATGTAAAGCCTGGCGAAGTAGTGGAATTAACTGAAGACGGCCCTGTTACATTATTCTCCACTCCTGCCAGAAGAACAGCACATTGCATGTTTGAGTACGTGTATTTTGCAAGGCCGGATAGCGTCATAGACAAGATAGAGGTTTTTGACGTCAGAATACGGCTAGGGATGAAACTTGCAAAAGAATTTCCTGTTGAAGCAGACATTGTGATCCCTGTTCCAGACTCCGGAAGAGCACAAGCTCTAGGTTACGCCAACGCCTCTGGAATTCCTTACTCTGAGGGCCTCATAAAAAACAGGTTTTCTGAAAGAACTTTCATCATGCCCTCCCAGAATGCCAGGAAAAATGCCCTCAGGCTAAAGCTCAACCCCATAAAGTCAGCTGTTGAAGGAAAAAGAATAGTCCTTGTTGAGGACAGCATTGTCAGGGGAAATACACTCAAGCACGTTATCAAGATACTGAGAGGTGCAGGGGCAAAGGAGGTCCACGTTCGTTCCGGCTCTCCGGAGATCGTAGCTCCATGCCATTTCGGGGTTGACATGAAGACAAAGACAGAATTCATAGCAGCAGGCAAAACAACAGAGGAAATCAGGGCTGAGATCGGAGCAGATTCCTTAGGGTATACCTCAATAGACGGACTGGTTGAAAGCATTGGAATGGATGAAAATGACCTCTGTCTTGGATGCCTAACTGGCAGATATCCTGTAAGTGTGCCAGGTGAAAAACTGGTCACGCAGACAGAACTGGAGAGCTATTAGGGCTTCTTTTCTTCCATTCTTTCACTGATTCTTTTCTTCATGGAATCAACATCTGCGTCTGCCTTGAAGTAATCCGACCTGATCGTCAGTGCAAGCTTGCTCGCCAGCGTCCTTGAGACTCGCCCTCTTCTCTTCGTGGGCAGCGATGACATGCCTGGATACTTGAAGATCACACCATGCTTGGGCGGAGGTGTTCCTGTTCGCATGTGCTTGAACAAAGCTTTGTCCGCCCCCAGAACTTGAATTGTGCTGGCAGGGTACCTCACGAGGTTCCTGAGACCACCGCCAAGGTAAAGTATCTCAGTGGCCAGATCTGGCCCCGCAAGAGCTGAAGTATTGGGCATAACCTTCGTTATGCGTCCGTTTATGAAAGTTGCCAGGTCGGTCCTGAGGGAACATAGCCTAAGCCCAGTTTCAGATAGTTCCTTCAGAATCGCATTGACAGACGCATCTTCAGTGTCTGCTGAGACCAGTGCGAAAAACCTGCATGGATCATTGCCATATTCCGGAAAGCCAGAAATATGCTCTAGAACAGTAGTTTTCTCAAGGTATAGGTTTATGATCCTGTCCAGCTCAAGCCTCAGCCCGAAAAGCTTGATCAGTAACTGGTCCTCTGAGAACTCATCCTTTACTCTTCTTTTTCCGTATTCTATCAGCAGTTCCCTGAGCTCCGGGACCTTTTCCCCTGAAGGAGCCGTCTCTGGTATCTTTCCTTCCCTCAGGTCGTCGAAAATCTCTAGGTACTTTTCCTGAAGGCCCCTGAACTCCTCTACCTGATGGTTTCCTTCCAGAATTCCGTACCACTTTACCTCTCGGGGCTCCTCTCGCTTCACTTTTTCTTTCCCGCTCATGAAATACCTCCACTTTCCTTTCCTTTTTGGCTGCTTGAGACTTGGCCTTCTTGCCTGATGTATGTGGATCAACCATCACCCTGTCGAAATCAACTACCTTTAGGTCGCTTATTTCTGAGGCACTGACCAGCATTATTCCTGTACCTATCAAATCGTTATTCTCTGACAGCACACAGACCCTATCTTTCCTCCTGGGGTCGCCAGCGATTGACTTAATGCCACCAGGATAGAGATCTGCCCCGTGCGCAATATTTTCAATGGCAGATTTCTTCACCACGATTTTTGGCATATCCTTGAAGAGGTAATTCAAAGGAAGAAATATCTCCCTGAGCATTCTGTCGTCCCCTTTCTTCATTAGGTCAACAGAATCCTTGAGGTCCTGAAGCGTAACTATATATCTGTCTTCCCTGAAGACTCCGGTCGAGACCCTACGAAGATCTGACATCTGAGAACCGGTGCCCAAAAGATACCCCATATCCACGCAAAGGGTTCTGATATAGGTCCCGGAATCAGTCTTTGCGCGGAAAAGTATAATTTTCCCGCTCGTTTCGAGCAATTCTAGCTCATAGATCCTGCGTGACCGAACCTCCCGGGCAACAGCTGATTTCATGGGAGGAATCTGGTAAACCTCAGTCTCTAGTTCCTTCATGACCTCCTTGATTCTTTCCTCTGGCAGATCGGAATGAATTCTCATGGCGCATATGTATTCCTTGGGTGCCTCGTGCGCTATGTCTATAAGTTTGACCGCCTTTCCCACAGCCATTACAAGGACACCTACAGCATTGGGATCCAGAGTCCCTATATGCCCGACTTTATCGACACCAAGTATCTTTCGAACCCAGTGATCTACCTGATGGCTCGTGGGGCCCTTGGGCTTGTCTATGACAACGAAGCCGTCAGTGGCTCTGAAGCTTTCCCGCGAGTCTGAGTTCTTCATATATTCTTTTCACGACCTGGTCTACAGATAGTTTCTCAGTATTAATAACAAGATCGTAAAACCTCCCCTCCCTGTAGTCCAGATCATAGAAATCACGGTACCTCTTCAGCTCTGATGCTTCCCTTTCATGGACCCTTCTACGCACGATCTCATGATCAATATTCTCCCTCCCAGAGACCCTCAGTGCGCGGACTGTGAACGGTGCGTCGAGGAAAATCCTGAATGATTCCACATTGTTGGAAAAGCATAGCCATCCCACAAGCCTTGATTCCACCACTACGTTGTCATGGGATTGCATGAAGTCAAGGATAAGATCATCCTGCTGCAGATCTATCTCCTTATGCTTCTCAGCGTATGTGTTGAAATCTTCAAGTGTCATGCCATGCTGCGATGCAAGCTGCCTGAAGAATGTTCCGCCGGAATAAAATTCATAGCCCAATAGAGAGGCAAGTTTTTTCCCCACACTGGATTTTCCGGAACCGATTGGACCGCTGATTGTGACTCTCATTCTGGCTGGTAGCTCTCAATACTCCTTAGCCTGCGGGAGAAGTCTATCCACTTGATTACCATGCTCACGAAGTACTGTGTTACCATGACAGCCAGGAAGTAGACCACAATCCAGTTGTATATATAAAAGAAGAGCCTGGTTGTCAGATTAACGTCAAAGTTCCAGGGGAATGCAGCAATCGAATATGTTAGGTCACCAACGAATGTGAAGAGCCATATGAAGATCAGGTAGGTCACAATGCTGAAGATCATGAGGGGCTTCATGGTGTTCATCTGGACCTGCTGTTGCTCGAGCATTACTTCCTGCTGCATCTTTCTGAGCTTCTGGATTCTATCCCTCTGTCCACTCCTGTACGCGTCACGCATAGTCTGGCTGAATACCCTCATCCTGTTCTGTGCCTTGCCCATTTTTACCCAGTCGGTGAAAAAATACCTTGGAATGGATGTAATGAGGCCAATCAGCATGCCTGCCAGTAAAAGCGTAATTACTGGCCACTGATGGCCGAACCCAATCACGGGCATGAAAACGAAGTCGAGACCGGTGCCAATGACATTCCTTATTCCTGAGTTGGCTATTACTATGACGAAGACCACAAGACTCATCATATAGAGCATCTGGGTCTGCATGCCCTTCTTCATGCCTTCTTGCGGAGTCCTGGCCTGTTGTGTATCAGTCATTTGCTCTCAGCCTCGATACGATAGTACCAGCTGCTATGTTAGGTTTTCCCTCAGGATTATCTATTATATTCACTGTGGCACCCGTGAAAATTGAGTATGCAGCTGCATAGTACCTGTTTATCTCCTGATGTGTCTGAATATCTTCCTCCCTTGCCTCGTCCCGTGTGCGTGAGCTGTCCGCCAATCTGCGCTTCACAATGAGCTTGGGATCTGCCTCAATTACGAAGTAAGCGCTCACATGCAATTCCCTGATGACCCATTCAGGAAGCCCGGGCAGGAATCCTCCATGTGACTTTATTGACATGTGAGTGTCGACGATTACCTTTTCCATCTTACCGATGACGTTGGAAGCCTTCTTTTGCAGGTTTATCTGAGTATCTACTGGCAATTTCCTAAGTTCGTCCCTGTTCTCTACAAGCCCTATGTCCTTGGCCATCTCGAACATAAGGGTGCCAAAATTGATCACGTCATAGTCAGTGCTCTTCTTGACAAGATCTAGTACTGTAGATTTTCCAACTCCCGCAACGCCGGACATTACAACTCTCATTTATCCTCCAGCAAAGAATTGCCTTATGACAGGGTGCATCTCCATGAGCTGCTCTTTTCCCATTGCCTCGTAGAACTGTATCACTATGCCCACTGCAAGCAGCAGCCCAGTTCCACTTGTATTGCCAACAGTGCCGATCAGGTTAGCCCCTGCTGCAAGTGCCCCGACGGCAGCTCCGCTGAATACCGTGATCACGGGTATGTACTTGTTGAGTACCCTTTCCATGACCTTGGGGTCCCTCCTGAATCCGGGTATCTGCATTCCGCTTGACTGTATCTGTTTGGCAACAGATGCAGCACCCATGTTGGTAGTTTCAATCCAGAATCTGGCGAAGATTATACTTGCAATGATCATGAAGCCGAGGAAAGCAATTATATGGACTGCCTCCTGCAGAGGAGAGTGCCCAAGCAATATGGCAGGGGCACTTGCAGGGCTCAATATTGGGAAGAGCCAGTCTGAAAGGCCATTGGGAGAGAATAGGTAGAATGCTAATCCTGAGGTTGGGGTTGTATGCGAAATCCCTAGATTGGCAACCTGCTGCGCTGTGGGATAACCCCCCAGCAGTGGATTATGCCCTAGCAAAGGCACATGGCTTAGCACTGGCGAAGACCAGAACAGAAGTGTCCACATGGAAATATTTGCAAGCAGCGCAGTAGCCAGGATTACTGGTATATTTGAAGCATAGAATAGTTGAAGTGGATACCTTCCCCTTGCACCCCTTACCCTCTCATGAGCAATCGGCAGTTCGATCTTGCTGCTCTGGAAGTATGCCACTATGAAGAATATGAGCAGCGTGCCGATCAAGGCTATCATGGGATTGGGTTGCTGGAAGAGTATCTGCACTATTCCGTTTGAATTGATATAACCGCTGCTGGAGTGCATTATGATATAGAGCATCTTAGGTATTGCCCCGGCTGGAGGGTTCTGGAGCGACAGTGCCTGTGAAATTGACGCAGGTAGCCAGTTGAGCGTTCCAGTGACCAGCTGCTGGGAGACGCCCGCAGCAATGAAGAGGGATATTCCAGATCCTATGCCGTACTTCGACACCACTTCGTCCATCAGGAATACGAGATATGAACCGAAGAACAGCTGTAGCACAATGATAGTTTCTGCAAGAAAATTGCCATACCCTGGAACAATTCCGTTTAGATTTGCCACCAAGGCTTGATCGGGAACCAGGTATCCAAAAGCCTGTGGAATTGCTTCCACAAATATCATTATTATAACCAGGAGTTTCTGTGTCCCCTGGTACATTGCCTTATCCTTTGAATTGTGAAGGTCTATGTTGAAAATCTTCGCTCCTGCGAAAAGCTGCATAACAATGCTAGCTGTAACGATCGGGCCTATGCCCAGATCCATCAGGGAACCCTGTGCACCGGCAAAGATGGCCCTGAAAGATGCAAATACATCAATGCTCTGTGACGCGTTAAGTCCGTAAATGTACACGTTGGTCAGAACAAAGTAGAGGACTACGACGGAGGCAGTCCATGCGAGCTTCCACTTGAACTGCACATGCCCGGAGGCTTTCTTGATCGCCGGCAGCTTGGAGGTGAGGCCCTCCAGCCCATATAATTTGCTTTTCTCAGGCCCAACGTATGAAGCTACAAGATATAGAATGTAGAAAATTGGCAGAAGAATCGCACCAGCAACTGCAAGATGGCCCGCGCCGAAATGGCCAAAGTACCAGAATCCGGTGAGCAGCAGCGCGTATACTACCAGTATTGGTAGGACAACTCCCCTATTCCGCTGGATTTCCGTTGCCATTTAGTTCTACCGTGATACCGTGATTTGAAAGCTTCCTTATTGTTTTTTCTGTAGCCTTGTCTACGAGTATCTTGCTCTTTACCCGAAACTCGCCAGTCGCAAGGAGCTTTGTGATTCCCGCTTTTCCTAAATCAATGACCTTTTCGTTTTCCTTTCCAGTAACAATACCCTTCTTTTCAAAATCATCATATGATTCTGCAAGGTCCCTGAGTGTGATTGTAACATCCTTCACTGAGGGGTGGTGAGATGTAAAACCGTGCACGCCGAAGTGATTTCTGTCATTCTTGAGTGTCCATATCCACCTGTGCTTCAGGAGGCCGGCGTTGCCTTTTCCTCCTCTCTTTCCCTTTCCGCGGCCTGACTTCATTCCTCTTCCGTAATGCCCGCCTCTCATCTTCTTGGTCTTAGTTCGAACCATTGAGATCAACTCCTGGAACTGTCATTCTTCTTATGAGCTCGTTTATCTTCTCTCCCCTGTCTCCAGCGGAGCCACCCTGGTTATAGGACTTCCTGATACCTTCCAGGCCTTTCCTGGGAGGGTTCAGCCTGAACAGCGGGACCACTCCATCAAGCTTGGAGTAGCTGAGTTTACCCTCAAGCAGGTGTTTTGCCAGAGTCTTGAAAGTTTTAACGCCAGTCACTTCGCCGAGCTGATCGCCCTCTTCAAGCTTCTTGTGCCCGGAGAGCATAGCCCTGTGCTTAAGTACAATCTCGAGTGTGTCTTGGTCTATTGGGCCCCAGGTCAGATAATCCTTGGCTCGGTTAAGCATGCCTCTTGTCACTGGAGTGTCTTCTAGAATCACCATGTGGTTGATCCTGTTGAGCCTGAGCAGCTCAGCTGTCTTCCTCGCAGCAGGCTTGATTCCAGTCCTGCCCCTAATCCTTATTACTGCTAACATTTGCAACACTTCCTGTGTAAATTGGCGTACTGAGCTGAATTGCCGGATTTATCTTCACCTTTGCAGTGTGGACAATGGCATAGTATGTTGCCAGTGCGTAGTTTACTGTTGTCTTTGTGTGCCCTGTGGCAAAACCCCAGGCGTCTTCTATTCCAGCCATTGAGAGAATGAGCTTGGCAACATCCCCCACTGCCCTTCCAACTCCTCTGGGAGCGGGCTTTAGTGTTACGACAACAGAGCCTGACTTCCCCACTACCTGAAATGGAAGCGTGTGAGCTCTTCCACAGCCGCATTCCCAAGACCCACAGCCTCTCTTGACTTCAATTATCTTGATCTTTGCGTTGTTGATTGCCTTCCTGATTGCAGGGGCGGCTTCCTTTGCCTTTCCCATTCCTACTCCGACGAATCCGTCGCCGTTCCCCACGACTGCAGTGATGGAGTAATTCATCCTTCTTCCCGAGTCAGTCATTCTCTGGGCTCTCTCGACGTTTATAATCTCATCGTTCAGTTCAGGCAGGAGGTAGTCCACGATTTGGTATTCCCTGAGAGGTAGTTTTGTCCTCAGTGCTTCCGACATGCTCTTGATCTGCCCTGTTGCCACCAGTTTTCCTAGTTGTGTCTTTGGAGTCCATTCTTCTGTCATAGTGATCCCTCCAGCTTCTTTCTGGCATCCGTTACGTTAACGTTTGCTTTCTTGAGGTGTTTCCCCTGGAGCCTGTCCTCAGCTGGGAATATCTTCTCGTCGTAGGGTATCTCAATACCGGCATCTATGAATCCCTTGAGTGCTGCGGATATCCTCCCACCGGGTGTGATGTTGTATCTCCCAGTGTCAAGGATCGCATTGTTCACTTTGGACTTCTTTGCCTTGAGGCCAGCGGCATAGCCCACGAGATAGGATACAGGCGTATTGTTGCCCATTGCCTCGACTCCGAGCTTCTTAAGGCTCCGGTCAGTGACTGTTGAAATTACCTTGTCACCTTCAGGTGCATACGATATCACCTGCGCGCTGATTCCCCTGTGTGTTGGCCGGACTACAAACCTCGGTGTGTCCGAGGCTACCATCCTGAGCCTCTTGTGATAGTTTGTCTGACCCGTCTTTCTTCTCTTGAGAACTCTTGGTGTTTTCACTTCTCATCACCTAGCTGGCCTGCTGTCTTGAGGTGTGATCTCAGCTGCGCTCTAGATCTTATTGATCCTCCCTTGATCACCCTGTACATCTTCCTGTAAGTTTCATCGTTGATTCTCTTGTCAGCTTTGAGAGTCCTCAGCTCATCCCTGAGTGGCCTTATAGTCTTGATCCAGCGGCGCTTTCTCGGAAATCTTGCATACTTCTTCCCTTTGATTGAGCCGGGTCCACGCCTGCGCTCCTTTGACCTCTGGATAATCCGCTTCTTGAGCCTGAGGCCCGAGTTCCCTTTCTTCTGCTTGACCTGGATCACGTTTCTCCGCATTAGGTATCTGATATCTTCCCTGGAAGCAGCCTCTGAGACTTCCTCGATGCTGTTGGTGTCAATCCAGATTCGTGATATCCCTGAATTGGATTCTTCTGCTGCTATCCTTCGCGCTGTTTCTATTTTCATTCTCTGACACCTCTGTTGAGCAGCCTTATTCCGAGCTCATCAGCGAGCTCCTCAAGTTCTTCCTTCCTTCTGTCGCCGACCTGGGCACCAATCCTAGCTGCCTCCTTGGTCGGATCGATGGAATGCAGTTCTTTCTCATTGAACACCAAGACCTCCTTGAAACCAGAGGGGTGTAGTCCCCTGACTGCCTTGGGAGTCCTGTAACCAGGCTCAACAACAGGCGGCCTTTTCTTGAGATGTTCCCTCATCTTGGAATGCTTTCCTCTTGGTTTTCTCCATTCCCCGGTCTTGAACTTCTTGTATCTGAGCCATTCCTGTCTGTGGAATTCGACTCTTCTTCGTGCCTGTTCGTTCTTTAACTTCAGCAGCCTCTTATCGTGTTTTGAAAGGTGTGGCCTTACATCTGCCATATTACTCTCCTCCCTTCAGCAGGTAGATTCCGTCCTGGAATACCCTTGGGTCGAATCTCCTAATCTTTGTTGCACGCTCAATATTGGAGGCTGTTTCCCCGAGTTCCCTCTTGTCTATTCCCTCTATTGTGAGCCGATCTCCCTTTATGTTTACTTTTGTTGTGCTGCCCACTATATTAGCGGATCTGGCAAACCTCTCACCCAGGAAGTTCTCTACGACGACGCTTTTTCCCTTCACGGATACCCTCATGGGGAAGTGCGTGTAATCGACCTTCATGTGGTAGGTAAACCCTTCTGTGACTCCTTCGCACATCGATTTCAATTCCGAAATCCATGTGCCGAGTATCCCGTAGTTCCTCCTGCTTTTCTTGCTCATTGTAATTTTGAATTTCTTTCCCTTGATTGCTATCCTGAGATAATTGTCCGGCAGGTTCCGTACCACCTCTCCCTTTGGTCCGGTAATAGTAATGACCGTACCACTTTGCTTGGCAGTAATGCCATCCGGAATTTCAACCTCACCAGCTTCTTCCCACTTGACCACTCTTATCACCTAATACACGTATGCAATGAGCCTGCCACCAAGTCCCATCTTCCTTGCCTCGATATGGCTCATTACCCCCTTTGTTGTTGAGAGTATGAGGATGCCGAAATCCTGAGCCGGCAGGTACCTTGCTTCGTACCTGTCCAGGTTTGCCCTCTTCACAGGCAGCCTTGGCTTGATTACACCGCAGTTGTTGATTGTGTTGCTCAGAGTAATCCTGAATTTGCCCCCTCTGTTATCATCCACCACTTCGAATGACTTCAGGTAGTTGTATTCCTGCATTACCTTCAGGACTCTGCCTATCAGCCTGGCAGCGGGTTCTGTCTCGATTTCCTTCCTGCCTATCCTTGATGCATTTTTTATTATGCTTATTATATCATTTAACGGGTCATGTTTCATCCTGCCACCTCAGCTGTATTTCCTGAATCCCAGGACTGGAGCTGTGTCCCTGAAGCACTGCCTGCATAGCCTCAGCCCGTATCTCCTGACCAAGCCGCGCTTCCTTCCGCATCTCTGGCAACCCTCTTTTCGTCCGAACTTTCTCTTTGGCTCTAGCTTAACCTGACTCATGAGATCACCTCACCACCTGGAGGCCATATTTCTCTGAAAGAAACTTCATGGCGTCTTCCCTGTTGACCCTCACCTTTCTCGGCAGTTTCTTTGCGCCTATCTTCCTCCTTGCCAGGCGGTAGCCGCCCCTTTTTTTGAGGACAACAGCCACATCCATGCCGAATATGCCAATGTTTGGGTCGTACTTCATTCCCTTGAAGTCAGTGTAATCGGCAACTCCGAAGTAAGCGTTGCCCTGCTTGTCGAATGAGTAGTGAGGCACCTTGTATTCTCGTGCATAAAGTGCCCTCTGCAGGAATTCCTCCGCGTCCTTTCCTCTCAGGGTGACTTTAGTGCCTATTGTCAGACCTTTCCTAATGTTGAAGTCCCTCACTGTCTTCTTTGAGGTCGTTGTTACAGGTTTGTGCTTTGTCAGCATTTCAAGGACCCTCGTGGCCTTGAGAAGTCTCTCGCCGGCTTGGCCGACTCCAATGTTAACGACGACCTTGTCTATGGCTAGTTCCTCCATTGGATTACTCATTGCCTATAGCACCCCCTATCTGAGGTATGTTGTATGCGTACTTCGATCCGCTTACAACGAAGGCATAGTCAGTGATTGTGGAGAATCCTTCCTCGAAGTGTATCAGATTCTTGTGGGATGACTCCTTAATTTCGATCTTCTTGATTGTTGCAACATTACCAGCATGTGATCCGCCTGTTATGAACGCCTTGTTTCCAGGCTGCATCTTCATTACTTCCTCTATTTTCTTCCCTGGGACGGAAACGAGGACCACGTCGCCAGTCTTCACTTCCTTGTTGTCTGAGATTATGACCTGGCCGTCATGGAAGCTTAGCTGTGTCTTGCCTCCCTTTATTGTGGATCTGTTCATCACCTTCATGAGCTTCCTGCCAGCATTTTCCTTGCTCTCTTCTCCAAGCACCAGTCCGCCCTTCTTGTCGAACAGTACCCTGAAGCTCCTTCCAAGTGATTCAATTGAAATGAGATCCATGAAGCCAACTGGATACCTTCGGTCCTTAACAACAGTTCCATCAACCTTTACCAGTCCATTGACCAGAATTCTCGTAATCTCTCTCTCCTTGTCTCCCAGCTTGAGGTAGTCTCTTAGTGCTGTCAGGATCGCCATTGAGTCATGCCTGTTGTGCTTTCCAGGCCTAGGGCTTGCCCCCCAGAAGAACGTCTTCCTCGGGATCTTGACGGTTCTTGAGATCATTAGTCTCTTAGTCTTGTTGATCATTTATCTTCCTCCTCTGCTTCTTCAGAAAGTTCTTCCTCTTGCATTGCCTCTGGCACGTCCTCAAGCTCCTCTTCTGATTCCTCTTCAGTCTCTTCTTCTGTGCCTTCCTTCAGCTCTTCCCCTTCGCTTTCTGTTTCTTCTGCTTCAAGCTCAGGTTCCGGCTCGGGCTCATCCTCGACAACTATGTTCTTCCTAGCTGCGAGGTCCTTGACCTTCTGGAGCCTCCCCGGTGATGAGAAGTCCAGCCTTGTAATCTTGCAAATATTGGACGGGATGTAGTATTCCTCCTGCTTGGCGTCAGCCTTCGCAATTGTGATACCATCCACTGTGATACGGCGGGAGCGATGGTTCACCTTTACCACTTTTCCTCCCTCCCCTTTTCTTGATCCTGTTCGTATTGTAATTACGTCTCCAGCTGCAATAGGGAAAGACCTGATCCCATACTTCTTTCTCAGGTCCTTGCTCAGTGAGACATTTATCTTATTGTCCATCTTATCACCATTATACTATTGTTGATGCGACGGCTGCTATTCTGGGCCATCTCTCAGCTGCTTCCCTTGCAACAGGTCCCTTAATTTCAGATCCCCGCACTTCCCCCTCGGGAGTGACGAGAACAGCTGCATTGTCGTCAAATTCAACCATTGTGCCGTCCGCCCTTCTGTATGGCCGCCTCTGCCTTACTACCACAGCGTAAACGACCTTGCTTCTCATCTCAGGATTCCCCTTCTTTACAGATGCAATGAACATGTCACCTATGCCTGCTGCGGGGATTCGCCTTGCAACTCCATGGTAGGCCTTGACCCCAATGAGGCTGATTATCTTCGCACCGCTGTTGTCGGCGCATGGCATCTGCGCCCCTAGAGGAAGTCCTCTGTGCTGCCTGCCAGCTATACCCTTCATCTCGTCACCTTTTCCACTATGACGAATGAAATCGTCTTGGCAAGCTTCCTGCACTCTGCAATCCTGACTTCATCGCCAGGCTTGACGTGAATGCAATCCGGGACATGCGCGTGATATTTTGAGAAGAGCGTAATTTTCCTCTCGTATTTTGACAGGTACCTCTGGTGCGCTCTCTTCACCACTGCACCCCCCTTCATTGAGGCGGAATCCACTATACCGTCGATTATCTGTCCCCTTATCGAGAGTGTTCCGTGGAACGGACACTTTGGGTCTTTGCATTCCTCCTCTGGCGGCTTTACGTCCAATCCTATGTTTCTGCCCACTTTACTCACCGTTTCTTATCATTCTGCTAATTCTTCTTCGTTCCTTGATTCTATCTTCTGGACGGAACTGCGCATAACTCCCTTTGATTTCATACACCATTCCCTGTACGGAAAGCGCGAAGGTTCTGCCTTTCTTTGCGATGGACTTCTCTCCACTTGGAGACCTTATGAGCAAGGTGTTCTTAGTCTCATTGCATAGCTCGCCCGATATGCCCATTTCGTTTGAATTGGGCGACTCGAGTACCTGTGCATTCGAACCTATCCATTCGTGGAAGTATACGTTGTTCCTGTTGATCATGCTATATCAGCTCTACCCTGAATCCCATGTTTTCCAGCTGCTTTTTCACAGTATTCCTGTGGTCTCCTTGCAACTCAATGGTTTTCCCGTCCTTGACGGTCCCACCAGAGGCAACTTTTTTCTTGAGCAGCTTGGCGATGTCATCAATATTTTCGCTCTTCGGATCGATCCCATCGATTATTGTGACATTCTTTCCATATCTTCTCTTGTCCACACTTATTCTCACAGCCTGGTTGTCTCGCGTGAAGCCTTCCCATGGCTGGAGTTCCTTTGGAATACCTGTGAAGTTCTTATCCTTCATTCCTTGTGATCCTCCGATCCCATGACGGTCCTGATCCTGGCGATCTGCCGCCTCAAGGACTTGATCTTTCCAGGGTTTGATGGGGCTCCACCGAGTGCAACTGATGCCCTTTCGTGAAGCAGTGATTCCCTGAGCTGGTCCAGTGTTTTCTCCAGCTCGTCACTGCTCATCTGTTTCAGGTTCTTTGCCCTCAGTTCCATCTTTCTCTACCTTTTCCTCCTTTGGTTCCTTCTTTTTGGTTGATTTTGATTCCTTCTTGGCTGAACTGGATTTCTTCGTTGTCTTTTTGGCAGCTTTCTTCTCTCCCGCTGCCGTTTTCTTGGCCTTTGCCGAAGTTGACTTTGTAGCTTTTTTCTTCTCTTCTGCAGCAGGAGCAGCTTCTGGTTTCACTGCCTCAACCTTCTTTGGCTCATCTTCAACTGCAGGCTCCTTTGGTTCGGGCTTTTTCTCTTCAGCTTTGACCTTTTGTGCTTCCTCAGCCTTAGGGGGTTCCGCTTCAGCTTTTACTTCCTTTTCCTTGGCAGGTTCTTCCTTCTTCTCAGGCTTCTTCTCTGCTTCAGGCTCCTTTTTCTGAGGTTCCTTCTTTTCTACTTCCTTGGGCTTTTTTGTTTCCTTGTCAGGAGTTTCCACTATTCTGGGCTTTTCCTTCTCCCTGGATGGTGGTCTTGGCTTCTCTACCTGTTTTGGTTCAGGCTTCTCCGCCTCAGGGGGCTTGACCTTTTCTGGTTCAGGTTCCTGTATTAGCTTTGGTGTGGATACACCAAGCTCCTGTGAAACTGAGTAGTCATCTGGAAGTTTGTAGTTGCTTTTCAGTATTCCAACCTTCACTCCTATGACGCCAAGCTTTAGCTTTGCTATTGAAAAACCGTGCTCCATACCTGCTCTTGCGGGTTCGCCAGAGTATTTGACTGAGCCGGTCATGAATTTTTGCATCCTTCCCCTTTCTCCGGAAATTTTTCCAGAAATGGATATTATGACGCCACGAGCGCCGTTCTCTGCAATCCTTCTAAGAGAGGTGTTTCCAGCTTTCCTGTAGGCCCATCCTTTCTCCAATGAAAGGGCGATCTTCTTTGACACGACCTGAGGATTAAGATCTGGATTATCGATTTCCTTTACCTCGATCTGAGGGGATTCAATGTGATATTTCTTTTCGAGATTTTCTGTGATCTCCTGTACCTTTGAGCCATGCCTGCCTATGACAAGACCAGGCTTATTGGCGTACAGTGTGATGTTCGTGCCAAAGGGGGTACGCTTCATCTCCATGCCTCCGAATCCAGCATTTTCAGTTTCCTTCTTAATGTATTCCGAGACAAGGAGTTTCTTGACTGCCTCGTTTATGAATTTCCTCTCATTCATTCTTCCTCTACCTCCTCCAGCACAATTTCAAGGTGTATGAGATCCTTGAATTTTGCACCTGCCCTTCCATATGCCTTTGGGGAGTATTTCTTGACCATTCTTCCCTTTGAAGCAGCAATATGGCTGACTTTGAGTGCTTCCATGTTGAGGCTCTTGAATTCCGCATTTGCCTCAGCATTATTCACAAGCTCTTGGAATGCCTTTGCAGCTTTAACCGGATATCTTCCCGGGCCCATCCCCTTTCGGTGTGAGACAGAATCGAGATACCTGAAGTATGGCACTGGCCTATCTTTCTTGACAACGCCCTCTAGGATGTTCTTCACCAGCTCCAGGCTCTTTCCCCTGAGGTAGTGTGCAATGTTGACTGCGTCCTTCATTGATATATCGGCTTCCTTGACCCTTGCAATGGCGCTTTTTTCCGGAAATTCCGTTACTGTGTACCCTTTCATATCATCACTTCAGCGGCATGAACTTTGAAGACCTAGTGGCACCCACACCCGGGCCTGAATGCTTGACTTCCTTCCTCGTTAGGGCAAACTCTCCTAGATAGTGTCCGATCATTTCGGGCCTAATTTCGAACTTGACGTATGAATTGCCGTTGTATACTTCGGCGACCTTTCCCACATAATTGGGGAGTATGATGAAGTCCCTGACATGTGTCTTTATGTTTGTCTGGCCGCTGTCCATCTTTTCCTTGAGCACTTTCTGCTCGTAGTTGAATTCACGAGTAAGTGTTCTCCTTGCACGTGCAGGCAGCACTTCAAGAAGCTGATCGAATTCAAGTTCCTGAAGTTCTTCCAGACTGAGGCCCTTGTAACGGAATTCCTTTGACCTTCCCGCGGCTACCTTCTGCGACTTTCTTGACCTTCTCTTTATCGACTTAACAGATGCCTGTTTTTTGACCGGCATTAACTCTTCCTCCTCTTCTTAGGCGAAAGCCTACCAACCTTCCTTCCTGGGGGTGTCCCTCTTCCAACTGTGCTAGGTCTTCCCACATGTTGGTGATTTCCTCCACCATGTGGATGCTTAACTGCATTCATGGCTACTCCCCTGACGGTGTATGGGCGCTTTGCCCTACTCTGGTAATAATGAATCTTCCTTCCTGATTTCAATATTGGAATGTCCTTGGCTCCAGTGCCAGCTATGACACCTATGCTGGCTTTGCAGCTGGGGTGGAAATGCTTAATTTTGCCTGATGGGAGCTTGACTGTTACATTTGCACCATGGCTTACCACGAGGGCTCCCGTTCCCGCTGTCCTGCAGAACTTCCCACCGTCTCCTGGCATGCTCTCAATATTGTAGACGGTGGCTCCATCGGGGATTTTGCCAAGTGGAACTGTGTTTCCTATTGCTGTTTCACCCTTTTCGCCGATATCCACTTTCTGCCCCACGTGGGCGCCGACAAAAGCGATCTGGTAGTGCTTCTTGCCAGAATCATCTACCATAACCAGGAGCGGTGAACTCCTGCCGGGTGATTGCCTTATGTCTACAATGCTGTAGCTTCCGTTCTCAGAATGCTTTATATCTGTAACGTGACGATGGCTGGGGCTTCTGTATGTCAGGCTTCCCTTTCCTCTCCTTTGTGTTGTTATTAGCTTTCCCATTCAAGCACCTCAGAAGAGTCCTATCCTCCCCGCGATTTCATCAGCGGAGAAGTCCTTTGTTAATTTCACAATAGCCTTCTTTCCCCACCTGGAAATGATGAGGTTTATCTTTTCAACCTTGACGTCGAACCTTGATTCTATCTCTTTCTTTATGTCCTCTCGAGTCGCCTTTCGATGTACCATGAATGTAAGCTTATTCTCCTTCTCTGTCTGAAGGGTAGTCTTTTCAGTGGCAATTGGCGTTATTATTACTTCCAACTACAGCACCTCCTCACCTAATTTCTTAAGGGCACTTTCTGTAATTACAACAAGTCGGCCTGGCTGCCCACCTGGAGCGAGTTTTCTTATGCTCAATGAAGACGGGGTAGCAAGCTCTACACCTGGAAGTGACCTGTATGCCTTTAAAGCATCGAGTGATGAACCGACGATTAGCAGGCTCTTAGGTTGCTTGTATTTTCTCCCTCTCATTGTCCCTCTTCCTGCTCGTATTTTTTTCCCTTCCTTTGCTCTTATAATATCGTCCATCAGACCGAGTGATTCCAGAAATTCTTCTGCATCCTTAGTTCTAATAAGGTTCTCAGCTTTGTCTTCAACAACGACTGGGAGCTTGATCTTCTCTGGGAGCCTGTGCCCCCTCTTTGCTACCACGTCATTGTTAGCAGTAAGGGCTATGGCACTTAATCTTGCCAATTTCCTTTCCTTCTCGTTGATCTTCACTGTCAGGTTTCTTGTGGTCCTTGGTGAGTGCGCACTCTTGCCCCCAACCATTGAAGCGAGTATAACTCCTCTTGATGATCCTGATGTTCTTGGTATTCTGGAAATACCTCTTCCTGGCCCTGAGTTGTGTCCGACTCTCCTCATACCTGCTGTGGGAGACGATCCATAGGGCGCCCTGAGAGAAAGGGATATTGCTCTGAATGCCTTCCTTATCAGGTCCTCACGTGGTGGGGTGTCGAAAACCTTTGGAAGGTTGATTTGTTTCAACTTTTCACCGTTAACTGAGTAAAGATTTGACTTCATTTTTAATCACCCTGTTTTGATTCCCTGGAAACATAGCTCAATGTCAGAGATTCAACTGAAGTTACTCTCTGCCTTGCAGGGTCTCTGAACTTTATCAACCTCTTAGATGGCCCAGGAACTGAGCCGTGAATGAGGACATAATCGTTTTTAACTAGACCGTAACCGGGAAAACCTCCCTTTACATTTATGTCATCATTGTCGTCCTTGGATGCGAATTTGATTACTCTCATATTGTGGAAAGTCCTCTGATGGGTTCCCTTCTGACCAGCCTGGGGAACAGTGTTTCTTACCCAGTCCGGATGCCATGGGCCGAGAGTTCCGATCATTCTCCTGTGTTTGCTGTTATGTTTTGTCAGTAGCTTAACGCCGAATCTCTCTACGTGGCCAGTGAATCCTTTTCCTTTTGTTATTCCTGTTATATCGACAAAATTTCCTGTCTTTGAAAAATCGGAGAAGGCAATTGTCTTGCCCAGCCTTTCTTGGGCATATTTCAGCTTTTCTTCATTGCTTGAGCCTGAAACGTTTACCTCGAATATGTCTGGAGTTTTTGTGGGAACACCGCTTACAACTTTCGGATTTGTGCTTACCATTAACCTGACTTCGTCGAACTCCTTGGGGACTTTTTTCTTCTTCTGCTCTTTTGCCTGTGTTGTTCTCCGGTACAGGTTTTTGTCAGGGTTCTTTGCCCATTGCTCAAAACAGACCTTCAACCCTTCATAATCTTCTTTGTATAATCTGAAAGCCACCACATTAAGTGGAGGCACTTCAATAACTGTAACTGGGGCAATGACACTCTGTCCAGCTGTGACACTGGATTTTCTGTAGTCAATCATCTCAACGTGAGTCATGCCCACCTTGTATCCTGCAAAGGCCTGTATTCTTGACGGGCCATCGGCTAAGGGCCAGCTTCGAATGTCGCCTTGCATTCTTTTCGTTCGTACGCGTGGATAGTATCCTTTAGATCCTCTTCTCGGATGATGAGGCGTCGCCATTAGTTATCACCTGCAAGCCGTTACACACGTTATTGGCAATGAGAAAGACATTGCCTGACCAGGGATGCCACATAGATGCATTGCCCTATTTGTGTATGGTGTTGCCTTTTGGGATAGCTTACCACGCTATTTAAAGATTAACGGATTCTGAAAGAGAGTGAGACGGCTTAGATGCTGACACAGTGCAACTCTTATAAATCACCAGATTATCATGGCGGGCTGGGTCCGTAGCTTAGCTAGGTAGAGCGATGGACTCTTAATCCATAGGTCGGGGGTTCGAACCCCTCCGGACCCGCTTAATCTCTGTTTAATTCTGTGAGTATTTTCACTATTGGAATTTTGATGAAGACAAGAAAGTAGTCCTTCTTTCTGTTGGTAACGTGGGAGAATATTGGTTTAGGCTGGCTTGAAACAAATTGGATTAATAATTTTAAATAAAATTAAATATAGGGGCAAGCAAAATTTGGATGAAGAATTCTAATTAGTTTGTCTAATTGGAAATAATGAAACGTTGAAACCTCATTCCTATCGAGCATAATTAACCTCAACTTCCTTTCCAGAATTGAAGAAATAATCGATTTCTTCCACCAAAAACGTCTACAAAAACCTTATAATTAAGAATTTTCAAGTTAGTCATCAGATCTTTCAAACTTTTCTTTGTGTGCCTAAAACTTGGCATACCATCAATTCCTTCAATCTTATAATTTTGATCCACTCCATTAATCCTATGATTGCGAACTTCTATTATGGCAAATCCTTTGTTTCTAAGAACCCTCAGCATCTCTTCGATTGCTCTATTCTGATCGACCAATTCATAGAGTTCACTAAAAGTGTTCCACATGCAGATAATAACATCATAGCTCTCACTGGCAAATGGAAGAGATCTCATATCTCCAATGGTGAAGTTTATGCTTAGATTGTGCTTTTTGGCAATACCTCTCGCTTTAGACACAAGACTTGGTGTTAGATCAATACCATCTATTTCATATCCCATCTCAGCTAAGGGAATAGTGTACCTGCCGTATCCACAACCCAAATCAAGAATGTGTTGTCCAGACCTCAGTAAACCTTTGAGATAGGCAAGCTCTTTATTGGTACGTTCCTCTGTCTTCAATTTAGACATGCCTTCGAACCCAAGTTCATTGTAAAATTGCTCAGAGGTACGAGCCATCAAAAAGAAAATCC
>JBJKSA010000012.1:0-12600 GCA_046704405.1 Thermoplasmataceae archaeon
AGATTATCCGCGTGTTACTGAGCGGTTCGCTGGTGTCTTACGACCCCTTAACTCGCATGGCTTAGTCGTAACCTGATAGCAGTGGCCGCCGGCAGGATCAACCGGAGTTAATTCCTGTCTTACACAAATATATAGAATCGGCGAGCCATAGTTTGCACCTTTCCCTCTCAGAAGTGAGCTTTAATCTCACAACCTCACATTTCCCAGCCTTGGAATGGTATAGTTCATTCATATGCAACAAGCATCGTCCCTTACCCGCCTGTTAGCTGGATATTACAGTTTTTCCTGCACTTTTAGTGCGTAATGTCCACTATAACTAGAATCTATTTAACTGTTTCGTGAACCCGTAAATTTATAGCTCAATTTGGATTTATTGTAAGTTTTGGAGTTTAGGCAAAAATCATAAAAAGTGTTATAATTTTGCTCAACCCATTATATGCATGAGACCATTCTTACAGTCACTGTGCACGAAAAAATGTTACGAACACAACTTGTGAAATCTGACGGATTTCATGCAATATGAACAGAGTAATGGGTGGAAAGTTCAATCCTATTCGATGGGTTTTGGATTCGGCCTGTAAAGAATCAGCTTTCTTGCTTCTTTATGGTGATCGGTATGACATTATTCTCAAATTCTAGCATTGCGATATCCACAGGGTCAATCAAACTACTTGGGACATCTATTATCACTGGAGCACCCATGGCAATCTGCAAAGCTCGCGCTCCGATAATCCTTGCTTTTTCAAATTTAGTGAATGTCATAAAAATCATTGGGAGATGTGATATTAAATTTCAGATATTAAATTTTTTCACAAACGAACTGCCAAAATCAAGGAATTAGATTGAATGGTATGGTTATTTATATCAATTATAAACTAATTATTACTAAAATCGTATCCATTGGATCATATTAGTATTGATCTCCTACTTTACGACGGCTCCATCCTTGCTCTCACCCGATACCACGGCCCTCCTGCCATTGACATTCAGGGGAAGCTTTTTTCCCTGAAGGGATGCAGTTACCAAAAATTCGTCCCGGTTTCTGGAAACCCTGAGGCTCAGCGCCTGGAGGTCCTTTACCTCGACGGTCCCGCCTTGATTGTAATCAAACCCTCCTATCCTTACGGGAGACCCCTCTGGAATATCTTCAGGAACAGTGACGAACTTCACGTGCTCGCCATCGTCCGCCGCAAGCATCATTCCCTCTGACACCTCGCCCCTGAGTTTTGCTTTTTTCAGGTTTCTCACAATTATTATCTTTCTTCCTTTGAGGGTTTCAGTACTGTAATGCCTCTTCAGTCCTGCAACTATTTGCCTCTTTTCATCACCGAGGGACAATTTCAGTACATAAAGCGCATCTGCGTTTGGGTGATCAATTGCCTCAAGTACCTTGGCAACTCTGAGATCCAAGGGATTGGGGTTTACTTCAGCAAGTTCTATCTTCTCGAAAGGTTTCGCGGGCTTTTGCTCAGGAGTGCGAAATTCAGAATTTTCCAAGATGCTGAAACCTTTATCTTCAACTTTTTCTGAAACTCCTATCCTTGAAAGCATCTCATCTCCGAAGCCAGGGACAAATGGATGAATCATCAGGGTTAGGTATTGGGCAAGCCTGTACGCCACCCAGATCTTAGTCTCGCATTTTTCCACATCTGATTTAATCAGGTCCCAGGGCTTGGACGAATTAAAGTAAACGTTCGACTCTTTGACTAGGTCAAGCCACTCTTGAAGTCCCTTCTTTATTTCTGAGACCTCTAATCTTTTACAGTAGTTCTCATACCTGGTTTCTGCCAGCTTGAGAATCTCCTCGTCCGAAGGATCCAGTGCATTGGCCCTTACACTAAGGGAATTATTGAAGGCAAAACTGGTGACTCTATGAATGAAATTGCCATACTTGTCAATGAATTCAACGTTTACTCTGTCTTTCATATCCTCAGGCGAGAAACTTGCATCCCCTCCCTCGGGAAGAATGGCTGCAAGGTAGTACCTGAGGTAATCCCTCTTTGTCAGTGCAAGTGCTTCATCTGCCGTCAATCCAATTCCGCGACTCTTTGAAAATTGCTTTCCTTCGTAGAGAAGGAACTCGTTTGCAACTACCTCGTAGGGCAGGTTCATTCGCTCGATGCCAAGTAAGACTCCTGGCCAAACTATTGCATGAAATGGTATGTTGTCTTTCCCGATGAAGTAATAATTCCTGACTTCTGCGTCCATGTAGAAGGATTTCCAATATGCAGGATCTCCCTTTCTCTGCGAGAAAAGTCTCGCAAATGAAACATAACCTATTAGGGCATCGAACCAAACATAGATCCTCTTGTTTTCGTAACCTTCCACAGGTACGGGCACACCCCACTCAATATCTCTTGTGATTGGGCGATCTTTGAGACCCCCTTCTACGAAATTTCTAGTGAATGAGAGGATGTTTGGCTTCCAAAACGATTTTGTGTCAAGCCAACGAAGTATTCTGTCCTGGAGAATATCGAGCCTGAGAAACATATGCTTGGTTTCCCTGAATTCAGGCGTTGTCCCACATATCTCACAAATCGGGTCTATCAGCTCCTGAGGATCAAGGAGTTTCCCGCATTCGTCACACTGGTCTCCCTTTGCCTTGTCGAATCCACAATTGGGGCAAGTCCCGGTGATATACCTGTCGGGCATGAATCTCTCACAGCCGGGGCAGTAGGGAGCAATCATCTGCTTTTCGGTAAGAAGTCCCTCATTTAGGAGCTCAAGGAAGTATTCTTGCACAGTTTTAGTATGTTCAGGTTCAGTAGTGCGTGAGAAGATATCGAAATCTATGCCCATCTTAGTGAACGTCTCTTTGTGCTCTTTGTGATATCTATCTGAAATATTCCTTGGAGAAGTGTTTTCCTGATCCGCCCTTAAGGTAATAGGAGTGCCGTACTCATCACTTCCTGATACGAAGAGGACCTCGTTCCCTTGCATCCTCTGGAACCTCACAAATATGTCAGCACCCAGATAGGCACCCGCTATATGTCCCAGGTGAAGTGATCCATTCGCATATGGCAATGCACAGTTTACAAGTATCTTCAGTCTAAGATCCTCCGATGGTGTTATGCTGCCTAAATTGGGGAAAAGAAATTAACTTTTACTTCCCGTTGCCGCTGCAAGTCGCTCCCTGGTGTAGTTCTTTCCAAGTGTGGACAGGAAATACCCAAGCCTCGGTCCTCTGTCCTTGCCCACAAGAATCCTATAGAAGGCAGCAAAACCATCTGCAGGTTTGAGTCCGGAGTCCTTGATCATCTGATGAACACTGTTGTGGATCACCTCAGGTGACCATTCAATCGCATCCATTTCTGAGAGGAATCTGATAACCAATCCTCTTCCATCACTGCTAAGATCTACAACCTGTTCCATGGGGAGAAGTGTGAATTTCACGCTTTCTGGAGCGAATTTCTTAAGCCACTCCCTAATAGCTTCTATATTTTCCCTGATCACTGGCGTGATCCGCGGCACGTCGCTGTATGTTCTCTTCAATACTGCTTGGAGATCCTCCTCCTTGGGGTATATCTGTGTTAAAGTGACTAGGTGCCTGAAACCTATCTTCGTAAGGTTCACAGTGCTCTCTTCCAGCCTTGACAACTCATAAACGCGCCTTGAGTCATCATCGAGCCCGTTCTTCTCCCTGTAAGCGAGCTCATATTTCTCGTACTCGTCTATAAGGTTGAGTAGTCCGCTGGACGGATCAAAATCAATATGTCTAGAAGGCTGGGACCTTGCTATCAAGAATCTAATTGTCTGCGGCGGTGAGAACCTAATCATTTCGGCCGCTTCTATTACGTTCCCGGTTGATGAGTGCATAGCCCCTTTACCCTTTAGGAAGATGTGCTCGTAAACCAGCGGCTTTGGAGCATTGGTTCCAAATATCTCTTCCTGTATCCTCTTGCCAGAGTCGTAGGAGCCTCCCTTGACTCCATGATCCTTACCGAACGGCTCAACAGTCACTCCAAGCGCATGCCACTTTGCAGGCCATTCAATCCTCCATGGCATCTTGCCCTGCGCCCTCCTTACATCTGAGACTCCATGATGGCCGCATTCACACATGTATTCAACTTCAGGGAACTTGTACGACAGCACCCTGGTCTTGTTTATCTTGCCGCAATTGCTGCATAATGGATTGTACGGGTACCAGTCATCCGTAAGTGCTCTCCCAGAAACCTCCTCAAGAATCCTTGCCGCTTGGTCCCTTTTAGTTATGACTTTGTCTATTGTTTCGGCAAAAACACCCTTTTCATAAAGATCGGAAGTTCTAATGACCTCAACCTTCACATTTATCTTATCAAGTGTCTCAAGAAAAGGCCCAAGAAAGTACTCTGAATAGGCTCCTTCGCCCCTAGGTGCAGGTATCTTGTACAATGGCATGCCAACGTACTCTGCATAACTCTGGGGAAGAAAGGGATATACTTTCCTCAGTGGGTCTATGTCGTCACATAGATAGATGAATCTGCTGTCAAGTCCTCTTTCGACTGCAGCCTTGAAAAGCATGTCCCCTGTAAGAATTTCTCTCATGTTGCCCACATGAATGTGCCCAGATGGAGAGATGCCAGTTGAGAAGAGTTGTTTTCCCTCTAGATCCTGAACGAATGCGTCAGCCCAGTGCATGTGATTTTCCTACTGGCTTCCCACAAGTCTGGTTCTGAGTATTGATCTCACTCTGACCCCGCTTATTTCTTCTCCGCCCATCTTTGAGGCCAGTACAACGGCTAGAACTACCTTTCCACCGGCTTTCTGAACGTCGAGTATTGCACGTTTCAGAGTCTCACCTGTGCTTGCGACATCGTCCAGCACTACGACATTCTTGCCCTTAACGCCTGCAAAATTGCTGCTGAAGAACCCTTCTTCCCTCGATGGGTGTGGTCGGTATACAGTAATCTCCTTGTCGAGTATGAAAGAAACCATTGTCGCAAACGGAATTCCATTGATGGATACACCAAGGATGGAGTCAATCTCGTATTCTCCATTGATAGATTCCTCCTCAATTATATCTGCAATAACCTCAGCGAGATTGTAAATCCTGTTCCCAAAAACTCCCGCGCTCCTCCAGCCAATTTTGACATCCTGCACACTGGATTCTTTAAGAAAATCCTTGCTGAGAAGCCAAGTGACAGTATTCACTGAAAGGTGTAACTCAGTTGAAATTTCTTTGTCCGACATGCCCTTGTTCTTTAACTCCAGGGCCCTTTTGTAGAGGTCTTCAACGCTCTTCATAACTTATCACTTCAGTTTCTGCCTCAAATGGTAGATATTAGTGTGACAATCCCACATGATTATTATAATCTTAGCTTTTTGCCGATTTTTTGGCTATCTGCCATTGCTGATCCTAATCCCTACATTTCCAGTTCCTGGCGATAGGAAGCATTCATAACTGGGCTATGGATTTATGTCTGATAGGGCAAAAACAGTAAATTTGAATTTGGGTGATTTGTGCTGAATTCATTGGATAGGGTCTGTTATGACCTCACCAATAATCTTAACCTTAGTCAATTTCTGAAAATTGGGAAATTCACAGAGTTGGAACCTCGTCCAAGTAGCCGGTAAACGGCTGTTTTGTTGAAAAGCATAGCCCAAATCTCACTCACTTAAGGCTATGCTTCCAAATATCTGGAACCTTAGAAGAGTAGATTGTCTCGCTGGCGCCAAGGAATACAGATAGCTGATCAATTTTTTCCGCTATTAGGTGTGAAAGATCTCCCAAGGGTCCTGTCCCAAGCTCTGCGTAAACTGCATTGATGACCAGTCGATTTTTCTTCCCATCAAGGTATGGATCCATTCTCCCAATGAACTGATCACCCCAGAGAATTGGAAGAACGTAAGTTCCGAATTTCCTCTTTTCCTTGGGCAGAAACTGCTCTCTTACGTAATGGAAACCAAACAACCTATCAGTCCGGTCAGTGCTGATATTCAGGTTATCGAAGGGCGGGAGGAGGGAAATTCTTGGTTTCCATTCTTCTGAAGCGAGTGTGCCCAAAAGGCTTGCATCTTCAGCAAGAATGTAACGCTCATCCCTATTTCCAAGTTCAGGAATACTGACGCGCTGAATTAAGGACTCTTCCAGTAGCTTGTTCAGGGTCCTTCTTAGTTTGTTGTATCGACCACGAACATAATGGAGATTAACCTCTCGCGGTGAAGCGGTGCCCAATGCCTTAATGACTCTCTGTATAGCCTCTCTTTCAAACTCATCTTCTGAGAGTTCAGTGCGATCGACCCACTCTGGAAGAAACTCCTCAGTCAAGCCCCAGAGGTTCTGGCCGCCTTGGTGCCCGACTACCATTACATCCCCCATCATGTGCATTTGAGGAAGCATGCGCGAAACCTTGCTTTCAGGCGTCCAACCATCTGCGCTTTTCTTTGTGCTTACATGGTCTGAAAATTGACCTAGCAGAAGAGGCCCATTCCTGAGTTCATCAAGCATTCTCTTCCTAAGGTCTGAGTGATCGGTGAGAAATTTTCTTGCCGCTTCTCTCTGCGAACCCCAAGAGGAAGATAGAGACTCAGGATACCTTTTCATCAGTGAATGATAAAGTGGGTAGTCTTCCATGAGCACCAGAGATGCAATTGGTGTCCAAGTCTCAAAGATTCTTTTCTCATCCCACATTAGCTTTTCAAGGAGAGCGGGCTTGAAATTACCAACCCTGTTCCACAGGGAGAGAAGGTGAGAAGGCGCCAGTATATTGATGGGATCCCATTGGATATATGCTACATCTCTCATCACTTTCATTATGTCTTCCGCAGCTGCTTCCTGGGGCATACCTCCCGCAAGGTGTTGCTTGGTAACAGCCAAACGCCTAGCAATTTGGAGGGGGATTTTCAGGTCTTCATGGTTCAAGTGAATTCAATGGCATTACAGTTCTCAGGTATATAATCGTGCGCTGCAGTATAATTCCCGGGGCTGAAACTCTGAGCCTTTCCTATGATTAACAGTAGGCTTGTAGTCTAGGCGGATGTTCATGAAGATGAGAAAATCAAACTTTACATCTTCGGTGTCCGGTTTATTTTTCTTTTCAGATTACTTGTAATATGGAGATAAGAGGATTTTACGATCTGAGTGTCCCGCTTGAAACCTATATGCCAATATGGCCGACGAATCCCCAAGTCGAAGTGAGGCCTCTCGGGACCGTTCCGAAGGATGGTTACAAGGTAGAGACCTATTTTTCAGCAACCCATTCCGGTACTCATATAGACACTCCTTCCCACATGCTCGAAGACGGAATGACTCTTGAGCAGGTACCAATCTCATCGCTAATAGGTGAAGGTTATGTCATAAGGCCAGACTTAAATGGTACAGAGATTACGCTGAGTTCTATCAAGAAGATATGGAAACGTGAGTATGACGGTAATATTGTATTAATCCACACTGGCTGGGACAGGAAGAGAGCATACACAAAAGAGTTTCAGTACGATTTTCCTGGTCTAGGTTATGACACCATCGAATTCCTCTCAGAACACAAGCCAAAGATGATTGGAATTGACACACTTGGCATCGAGCCCTTCAACCATTCTGACTTCAGAGTCCATAAAGCACTTCTCAGCCTCGGGATGATCTTCATAGAAGACCTGGCAGGACTGGGCCAGCTGGAGGAAGAAAAAAAGTATCTAGTGGCGGCTATGCCTGTCAAGATAAAGGGTGCAAGCGGAGGAATGGCAAGGGTTGTGGCATTGGATATTTACTAAAAAGAGGGCTAATGTAAAGAAGGGAAGTCCACCCTGATCATTTATTTGCTAGATTTAAGGCTGAAATGAAATCTCAGCTCTATGGCTATCTCAGAATTTGCAGTGTGCAGTTGACCGTATCACTTGAAGAATCTGAGCCTGACTATGGGCTCGTTCTTGTCCTCACGAAGGGCATAATATACGAGAAGCCCGGTTAGAATTACTCCTACGCCGGCGCTAAGGGCAAGTCGCGGAAACCCAAAGAAGAAAGCGAGAAGCATTCCTATGCCAACAATAACAAGAAATGGATAGAAAGGCATTTTGAACACATCGCTCGTGGCAATTTCAGATTCTTTCATGATGCTTGCATATTTCTCTGGATTATTCCTGACCTTTCGTATTTTTACTAGCGAGAAGCCAGAGAGCATATAGCTGAAGAGAATTCCGAAGTTACTTATTGCGGCTATTACATAGATGTTTCCAGCGAACATTATGGCAATTCCTATGCCTGCTGTCAGGACGACCGCAGTTATTGGAGCCTTCTGATCACCCCTAGTGTGTCTGAATGACGCGGGCAATAGGCCATCCTTCGACAATTGAAATACGAGCTGTGAGCCTGCGATGATCATCGCCAGAGTTGCTGAGGTCGTGGCTGCAAGTGCGGCAAGATCCACAAGATAGAAAAGCCAGAGTGGTGCATGTGCTGAAACAAGCGCAAAACTCAGGGGATCTGCAACGTAACCAAACCTGTCTGCAGGAACCATCGAAAGCAGGGCAACAGTCACAAGAATGTAAAGGGCTAGGCTGATGACCACTGAAGCTAGTATGGCTTTTGCAGCAGTCTTTCCGCCTCCCTTTATGTTTGGGGTCATCGTGGCTATAGACTGGAAGCCAGCGTAAGCAAACATGGCGATAACACTTGCTGAGAAAATGCCTGGAACGCCTCCCTTAATGGGGAAAGAAAAGTTTGAGGTCAGGAATTTTCCGAAAGAGATGGCAAAAATTATGAAAATTACCAGTACAACAACCTTGAACAATACAATGTACATATCTGCTTTTGCTGCCTCAGATATGCCTTCCAGGTTTACTCCGATCAACGCGGAGATCATTATTATGGCAAAAACATAAGGGTAGAAATGACCAGTCAGACCTACCATGGATGACAGATAAGTCCCAAAGCCAAGTGCAATTGCAGAGACAGAGGCAACAAAACTTAGGTACAAGGATAGCCCAGTTATGAAGCCCAACTCACTTCCAAAAGCAGTGTATACAAAGGAATAGGATGCTCCAGAAGCTTTCGGCATTGAGCTTGATAGCTCACCCATTTCAAGCGACAAAATCACTGCGACAAACCCTGTTAAGACAAAGGCAATAAGTGCACCCGTCCCGGTCAGGCTTATCATTGTTCCACTCAGCACAAAGATTCCAGCTCCTATAATGCCGCCCAAACCAACGGCAAGCGCTCCAGCGAATCCTACCTGTGCCAAGTCTTCACCTGAGGAAATATATATTTTTGCACATAATAAAACTGCGCTACAGTGCCCTTGCAAAATACTATTTATAAAGCCGCAAACGGTCAGAAGATTTTGAAATCACAGGTTCAGCTCTTCCTTGAATTCATTAAATGTTTCCCTTATTCTGGTTGCAACAATCCCTAGCTCATCACGGTTAGTGCGTATTCTTTCCCAGTTAAGGTTCCTGTCGCACCATCGTGGAATTATGTGGAGATGGTAGTGCATTACTCTCTGGTTTGCGCATTCCCCGTTGTTCTGCCCAATATTGATTGCGTCAGCTCCAACTGCCTTAAGTACTGCTTTGGCTAGGACTCTGGTAACCTCCTGGACGTGTCCAAAATGAACGGGGTCTATGTCGAAAATGTTCTCGTAATGTTTTTTCGGAATGACTAGAGTGTGCCCTTCCTCCACAGGAAAAAGATCCATGAAGGCGAGGGTAACATCGTCCTCATAGACTATGGCTGCTTTCCTGTCCACAGCAATATCGTCACAGAAAATGCACCCCTCCTTGGACATGATAAGTGCAGAATTATATCTTTGCTTATAATTTTTCCAGAGTGCGTATAAAATACTATCTGCGAGTCCTTGGAATTAAGTAATACCCGGGTAAACTAAAATAGTAAGTCGCAATTTTCTGGCATGCCCTCTGGAACAATCAAAATGAACAAGCCACCTCCTCAGCCCATGGTACAACCGCCAGGGAAGTCTGAGAAATACAAGGGGGTCAAGCACACAATCATGGTCATGAGTGGCAAAGGTGGAGTAGGTAAGTCCACCGTTGCGGTAAACCTTGCTGTGACATTGGTTAGTCAGGGTTTCAAGGTTGGCCTACTTGATGCTGATATTAATGGACCCGATGATCCAAAGATGCTGGGTGTCGACAAGGAGAAGCTTTACGCAAACGACAAAGGACAGATCATTCCAATGGATACAAAGTACGGCGTGAAGGTTATCTCAATGGCATTCCTTCTTCCTAACGAGGAGACCGCTGTTATCTGGAGAGGTGCACTGAGACATAAGGCCGTTCAACAGTTTCTCGAGGATGTTGCGTGGGGCGAAATGGACTACGTAATTCTAGATATGCCTCCAGGTACGGGAGACGAAGCACTTACTGTTTCACAACTAGTTCCGGATTCAGATGGAATAGTGGTTGTTGTGACGCCGCAGGATGTTGCCCTTCTGGATGCAAAGAAGGCCTTGAATTTTGCCTCGCAACTGAAACTCTCTGTCCTCGGCATAGTTGAAAATATGAGTGGGTTGGTTTGCCCGCATTGTGGTGAAACCATTGACGTATTCAAGAAGGGCGGAGGAGAGAAAGCTGCGAAGGAGCATAACGTCCCCTTCCTTGGGAGAATACCGCTTGTGACAGAAGTGGTCGAGAAAGCTGACGAAGGAATTCCCGCGGTAGTTGTCAACGATGCCCTAAAAGGGATCTTCGCAGATATTACGGTGAACCTGAACAAGAGTGTCGGCAGCAAGAAGAAGGAAGCATCCTGAACATTAAACTCGTTTCTTCTGTTCGAGTTTCTAATTTTTGTCCAAACAATCAAATATGTTTACGCAGTCATCCCTGTTCAGCACGGACCATGCTTATTATGGCAGATGAGGATAGGAAGGAGAGTCTTGTCCCTGGATTCTCAGTGTGAGTCTTTGCTTTGATTCAAAAAGATAAGTAGAAGGTTTTCCAATCAGCTATCTGTACAGCTTGCCTCAATCCACGAGAGATATTCCTTAGAGCCGCCGACAACATTTATCTCTAGCACCTCGGGTACATCATAGTTATGAATCTTTTTGATCAAGTCTATAAGTTCTGTCGAAACGCTGTCAGACACCTTACACAGAAGCATCATTTCTGCATCCTCTTCCATCTTTTCATTCCACATGTACGTGGAAAGAACATTTCCCACTATGCTTACGCAAGCGGCTTTCTTCCTGGATACTATGGTTTTTGCCATTTCTCTGGCCTTTGTTTCACTGTCTGTTGTAGTGATCACAATTTTTGCCATATTCTCTTCCATGGGAAGTTTTACAAAAAATTTAGGTTCAAACACTATTAAACTTTGAATAAACGGATGCGAACCAGATCGATGGTCTTGAAAAGCTAGACGGTAAGATAGGTCACTGTTCACTTTTCAAGAGCATTTCTCAAGCTAAGAAAACAAGTGAAGGTAAGTTACTTCCTATAGGGGAAGATTCTTCCAGTCCATCAAATCCTCATCATTGAGCGACCTAATTTCAAGTTTATCCAGTATATCAAGGAACAGATCGTCCCTGAAATAGTCGTCATAGTCCTTCATGTCATAGTGGTGCAGGAGTATGGAGCTTATCATTCCAAGAACTGACGTCTTGCCAGGCTTTGATGATTTAGAGGCTTCATCCTTTATTTGCTGGGAAAATCTTGGGAATAGCTGTTCTTTCTGGATGTCCTTCAGGAAGTCATCTACAGTTTCTTCAAGTTTCTTTCCGTGCTCCTCCGCCAGAACTATACGCACCTTACAGGTCGGATTAAAATCCACTTGATCCCCTGAGACAGTAAACCAATTCTTGGCATCATTCTCGAAAAATGCCTTCGCGAGTGATTCTGCAATTTTTCTTGGATCTGAGAAGTCAATTCCACTTGTGAGATCATATGTTACAAGTGACCCATTTTCTGACTCTTTCCTTGTACTGGTTATTGCTGTGAAAAGGGCATCATCTTCTACCATGGAACATTCAATTCAAATTGTTTATTTGAACTTTGTGAAGGGGATGAAGAACCTTAATTTAGCCTAATTCCATAGTAAACTTGTATTTTTAAACTACATGGGATTCTTGAGTTGCTGTCTCCTAGCTTTCACTATGCTTGTCATTATTGTATCAAAACTGCCAATTAGGTAAATCAAATGTGATTCCGAATCCAAGTCATTTGTCCTGTTTAGCATATCTTCCATTTCTGCTTTCATGTTGCGCATGTTTTCCAGTATCATATCATAGAAGGCAACTATTTCTGACAAGACTAGTACCCTTATATTGGTCTCGCTACGATCTTTAATAACTTTTATTCTGGTATTGTACCTAACGAAATTCGTGTATAGTATCTAAAAACCAATGAAATTAAGCCTCTGGAATTATTTGGGGTGTTTCCCATGCTGAGAAAAATGAAGTCTCAGCCTGGTTACACTGGGACGATTTACGACTTCAGTGCCTAACCTATTCGTAAATTTCCCTAATTGGACCCAATTAACAGTAAAAATAAAAATAACGCGCTAAGAGTAAGAGTATAACGCCAGCCAATTTGTCGCTTTAACATGGATTGTGCATTCGGTCGGTTAGTAACTGTGGACTGAATACCTCGCCGAAGCTCGGTACTTACATCCCAGTTCTATCAAACTCCTCTTCTAGGAGAGACCTAATGACGATGTCTATTTTCAGGGACGGCTTC
>JBJKSA010000013.1:0-79051 GCA_046704405.1 Thermoplasmataceae archaeon
TAGTGACATGAGTGCATTCAGCAACTCATCGTATGTCATTCTCTTGTATGCCCTTAGCCCATTCAGTTTCTCTCTTGTAGATCGGCTAATCTGTATGGTTGTGTAATCCATGTATATACCTTGTATACCTGATGTATAATTGCAATATAATTCTTGCCTTTTAGTCAATTCTTTACACGGGTGCAGTAATGTCTATGCATTATGAGATAAGGGATAGTTTTCTTATATTCATGTAAAAAAAGGTATTCGCTTAAAATAATAAGCAAATCCCGACCGGTCCATTAGAGAGAAGATTAATGTTGCCCTTCAGAAATTTATGAAGAAATTCAACGGATTTTTGTAGTCTCTCACATAGATCAACTGGCGGTATTGTCATTTTAATGATTTCAGCGGGTTTTTCAAACTTTAAGATAGGTTACAAACAAGAAGCGATGTCAACCAGTTGATTAGTAATTCAAAATAATTGAACCATGAAAAACTTAAGTTGAAATATAGTTTAGATTTCTTAACATGCGACTCTATTCTGGCTCCAGTGAACAATTTATTGATGATGTGTACAATAACAAGATTGCTGATAAACTGAAAAATAACTTCTTAGAACAGTATCATTATAATCCTAGTCAATCAGAGGTAAATTCCTGGCAGAATTCACTGAGGTCTGTCTCCATGATATTTGTTCGATCTAAATTAAATGACCAGGGGGTTATTCTTGAATATAGGCTGCCACAGACTTCCAAACGTTTAGATTGCCTTGTGTGTGGAAAGGATGCTCTAAGGAAAGATCAGGCAGTCATAATAGAACTGAAGCAATGGCAAACGACCAAGCCATCGGATGGGGATCATGAATTAAGAACTCTTCTAAATGGAGGACTTAGAGATGTTCTTCACCCATCTGTACAGGTTGGGCAGTACAAAGAATATCTGCAGAACTACCATACAGCCTTCTACGAAGGGAGTTCACCTATAATGCTCAACGCATGCTCGTACCTGCATAACTATCCTTATGATCCAGAAGATGAGATTTATTCATCAAAATTCGAACCTTTCATTACCAACTTTCCAGTATTCACGAAAGATGAGGTGAACAGGCTTGGTAAATACCTAGTTGGGAAACTGTCAGGAGGCGAGGGAATGGGTGTCCTGAGCCGCGTAGAAGAGAGTAAGTTTAGGCCCAGCAAGAAGTTGCTTGAACACATTGCCAACATAATCCATGGTTCAGACGAATACACATTACTGGATGAACAGCTAGTTGCTTTTGACATGGTAATCAACGCGGTAGAGAAGAGTTTCAAAGATGGAAAAAAGACCGCCATCATAATTGAAGGCGGTCCGGGAACTGGAAAATCAGTTATCGCTATGAATCTGATGGGCAAGCTATCAGGACTCCATTACAATACACATTATGTAACTGGTTCACGTGCATTCACTGGGACATTGAATAAAATCCTCGGAAACAAGAGTTCTCTACAGTTGATGCATTTCAATAAATATGGAAAAACTGAAAGAGATGCTGTCGATGTCGTGATTGCTGATGAAGCTCACAGAATGTGGCCCAAAAATCTAGATCGATTCACAAGAAAAGAGGACAGGGTCGACACCCCAATTGTTAATCAGATATTAAAAGCCGCAAAAGTACCAGTATTTTTTGTAGATGATCTACAAGTCATACGACCAAATGAGGTGGGAACTGTTCAATATATTGAGGAGCACTCTAACCAAATGAAGGTTGATGTTCTGAAAATTAAGCTGCAAGCCCAATTCAGATGCCAAGGTTCTGACACATTTGTAAGCTGGATTAACAATACACTTGGAATTGAAAAAACCGCTGATGTAATCTGGTCCAATAAGGAGGGCTTTGACTTCAGAATTCTTGAATCTCCAGAATTCCTTGAACGAGCTATTTTGGAAAAATCTGAAATGGGAAAAAAAGCGAGAATGGTGGCTGGTTTCTGCTGGGAATGGTCGGATCCCATGGAGAATGGACAGCTCATTCCTGATGTTTCAATTGGTGACTTTAAGAGACCTTGGAACGCTAAATCAGGAATTAGATCACGAAGGTTAGCAGAGGGAATTCCCAAGGAGACCCTGTGGGCGCACGATCCTAATGGAATCAACCAAATCGGATGTGTGTATACAGCACAAGGGTTTGAGTTTGATTATGTCGGGGTAATTTTTGGACCTGATTTGAAATACAACTTGGACGGTCAAAAATGGGTAGCCCATCCTGAAAATTCTAAGGATCCGGCAACAGGCCGCTCAAAAGAAAGATTCATCGACTTTGTGAAGAACATCTACAGAATACTATTGTCGCGAGGAATGGAGGGTTGTTTCGTCTATTTTGTCGATAAGGACACTGAGAGGTTCTTTAAGACAAGGATGGAGTGATATTTTCCACAAAAGAATAAGAGAACTGTAAATTCTAGACCAGTCCATTTTATGTCGCATCATAATGATGTGTGTCAGGCAGACATTTCTATAGCCTGGGGTTTACTTGCTCTTCTTTGAATCATGTGCCATTCTGTTCAACTCTATGGCCCCAAGAATGATTTGTTTCAATTCTACCTCATCTATTGAGTAATCTTTGGTGAAATCTATGGCGCGTACTGTTTTGCTGTCCAGACGTGAATTAAACAGATTCTTCCGGTCTTTAATCTTGGCGCCTTTTGGGAAGGTAAGCCTTATGGAGTTCTTGAGGGTGTCAGCCACACATATAATTCCTTTTGATGACCACACTGGAACTCCTGACGGCCTTGAAGGTTTCTTCCACTTCACTTCCTCGATGATTGAGGAGTCGATACTTAACATAATAGAGCGAAGTGCCAATAGTGTTCTGCCCTTCCATTCTGGGGTTTCTTTTATAATGGCATCTATTTCCTCTGATGGAGTTAAGCCCTCATCTGAGGAACCTGTACTCTTACTCATATTTCATCACACTGCCTTCATATTCAAATTAGTTATTCTAGTCTCTTCCATTAGGGTGAGTTCCCTAAGTGCTTAAGATGTCTACCGCATTTTCCCGTCTTTAATCTTAGCCTTAGACTTTACTCTAATTCCATCTTGAGCTCGACCTAGGAGATGGCTTTTCACTTACGCTCACTGAGCCATGATAGTATTGCCTTGACAGCTTCCTCGTCCAATTTTGCCTCTGGTGAATTATAACTGGTGGCAACATGCTCGGCTGTTAGTTTGTCAAGTGGCAAGTCATCAAATTTCATTACATGATTGGCGTTATCCGGGAATTCAAAACTAGCTTTTTGATTTGTTGTCAAAGCTTCCTCTAGTGCTTTCCCATCAATATTCCAGCTCACTTGAATGTCTTTCTTTCCTATGACAACTAGAACTGGCACTCTGATCTTACCAATGTGCTCGGACAGAGAGTATGACCATAGTTCCCTGGAGAATGGTAAGTTTGCAGGAGTCTCCAAGGAAGTGAGCAATTTTCTCAAACCTTCAGGCAGTGAGTTATCCAACGAAAGGGGCTCGCCAGATAAGAATTGTGAAATCGCCTTGTCATATTGTCTTAAGATCTCGTCGGCATTTGGAACTTGCCTTACCTGTGCTATGATTTGTTCCCTTCCTACCTCGCCAACAGATCTGCCTGGTGCCCCAGTTAGTATTAGCCCCTTGAATGATGCACCATTATGGTTCAGCTGATAGTTTACAGCATGAATGGCACCTTCACTATTAGTGAGAGCGAAGATTTCGTCCCTGACAACATTTTTCTGTGAGTTTATGGTGGAAACAGCCCCCGCTAATTCGTCCACATGTGTCTGCATGCTAGCTCTACCTGAAAACTTAGGGATGTTTTCCTTTACATGTGGTCCAGATGCCATCTTATCGTATCGCAAGGTAACGAAGCCATTGTGGGCTAATTCTTCTGCAAGCAGTCTGCCACTGCCATTGGTACCTGGTAATAGTGGTGTGCACCAATCCCTATCGGTAGGACCACTTCCCGCCACCAACACTATTCCAGGGTGAGATACATCGTCAACTGGGCTCGTAATTGTCCCGAATATTTCTATATCGAGCACTTTCCAGGATACTTCTCTATTTTCAATCTCTGTTTTATTCATCTCATCACCTTGTTTTAGACATGCTTCGGCCAAACTCATCTTGCATTTGCTTCATCGGCAGGAGACTACCGATATAGTACCACCTCATATGAAGGGCGTATTAACATTACTCAATCTGATTGGAATTTCCAGCTAGCTTTCCCTATGTTTTTTCCCAGATCCTGCAACTTTCTCAATTCTTAATGTGCAATTCACACTGCTGCAGCGATCATTGCTCCAAGCTTATCCATCTGCTGATTCCAGCCCCTACCCATGCCTTGCACGGCGAACTTAGCCTCTGGTGTGTCTGAGGACCTTGTAACAAGAACGTGCACCGTGACAATGGTAGACTTATTGTGTTTCTCGAAAGTGATTGTTGTCTTGGTTTCAATCATTGTCTTACTTTCGTCTCTGTCTTGCATGGCATCAGAGGTGAAAACAAGTTTTTCGTTTCTGACTACCTCCAAAAAGGTGCCGATCATGGGCCATTCCTGCCCTGCTGCGGGGCCAAGTTCTTCTCCCGCCAACATAACGATCTTGATCTTTCCACCGGGCCTTGGATCAATCTCACAGACTGGTATTGTAACTCCATTGGGACCCCACCATTTTGAAACTATCTCCTGGTCTGTAAATGAAGCCCACAATTTCTCAACTGGGGCATCGTATTCCTTGGAGATTGTTAATTCCTTTTTCTTCGAGTCGTATGACATTTTATCACTTCTTCTGGTTGCTATCGCTCTCTTTGAGGACTTCATCCAACCTGCCCAGTCTTGCTTTCCATAACTCCTGTATGTGCAAAGCCCATTCACCCAATTCAGAAATAGAGTTTGGGTTCAGATAGTACAATCTCATCTGACCTTTCCTCTCAACTTCTAGGATATCTGCATCCAAAAGTACCTTGAGGTGCTGAGATATAGCCTGCGCTGTCACATCAAATTCGCTGGATATTCTTGTGGCGGTGAGTCGACCGCTTCTGGCTAGAAGTTCAACTATCTTTCTCCTTCTGGGTAATGCCAGAGCGAGAAAAGCATCCATCGAAATGTAATAAAGAAATCACTTTATAAAATTTTAGCTTAAATACACTGATCTGCTATAAAAAAGCTAAAAGATAGGGAGGGGGGATTTTCATGTAACCCCTTTCAAGGCCTTTTTACCGTTTTCTTATTTTCTTGTGCCTATTGCTCCTTCCCTTCTGTCTGGGACTTTTTCTTCTGTGCCTTCTGAAAGGCCCTTACTTCTATGTAGATGTCCAATGCAACAATTAGTGCTATGATTAAATCAAACAAGTAGAATCCCGGGAGCAGAGGATATGCTAATGCGGTGAAGTTCACCAAATTTCCGATCCCTTGGATGGAATCGTAACCCACTTGGTTGTATGCGTTAAGGAAGAACGGCGGTGCCACATGTATTAGCGTGGGCGGCACCGCAATATTGAATGAAACGTTCTGGCTGCCATTTCCGACTGGAGCAGAGTACTGTTCAGTCATGTTCCAGATCACATAATCCCCGACTCCTGTAGGCGTAAAGGTGTAGGCACCCTGCAAGATTGCTCCTGGAGCTAATTGTAGGCTTGAAATCTCTAGGGAGCCTGACTGCCCTGATGTGTAATTGCCGTAATAGTCCTGGAATGTTGAAGAGTTCAGGCTAAAATGATAGATGGGCACTGAGCCGTTGTTCTTGACAGTGGTATTTACCTCTATTTTCCCTCCCGAGGTCCTGTATCCTTGAACCGATACAGATATGTCCGGGGGGAAGGCCCAACCGGTCTGCACCTTAACACTCTTTGGATCTACTCCACTTGTTGCGTTGTAGACTGTCAATCCAGATACTGATATTCCACTGCTTCCGAAAGAGGTTAGGTTGTATCCCTTCAGGTACACCGTAAAGTTGACACCAGGTATCAGTGTAGAGTTGCTTCCAAGAGAAGGTATTCCCAGAGCCAATAGGGAGCCTGACGAATCCGAGGCGAATGCTATATTTCCAGAGTATCCTAAGGTATCGGCAAGTGTAACATTCGTTGATGCACCAGTTGAATGGAATGCATAGTTGTCGACGCTGAAGCCTGCAAGCACAGATAGGTACTTCGAGCCGTTTGCGATGCCCCCAAGAGATGTTACTGTTCCCGAGAGCTCACTTAGCACATTGAAGTTTATGAAAGCTGAAAATACTACACTGCCCTCTAGGCTAGCTTGACCCGAATAGAAAGTGTGGTTGTTCAAATTGGAGTCAAATATTTTTATGAGGCCATCGTTGTGGAATCCACTAACAGAGTAACCTCTGAAATTAGTCAGAAATGTCTGGTAAGATGCTCCTGCTGTGTACAAATATATAGAGATGTAACCACTTGCAGTGGTGTTGGCTGGTATACTCAAGGCCAGAACACGGTTGAACTGCATGGAAAGCCCTGACCCCGCAGATGTAATTCCCTGGGATGCCAATGATGAAGACTCACTCAGATTGCCTGGGAACAACTGAATCAGGATTTCCTGTGGAACCAAGTTCAGATACTTTGAAATGGAATTTAGTGTGCTTACATTCAGCCCGGGCACTCCAAGGAAGAAATTGGCAAGATCGGTGGACCCTACCAGAGCTGTCAAAATTGAACTGTTTATGCCCGGCATATTATAGAATGATGAAGATGCACTACTGTTCGAAGAGAGTGCAAACCCGTACCCGTTGTAAACCGACCCATCGCCAGAAACGTAGCTTATGATTCCTTCATAATATCCTGAGGAAGAGGTTGCCGCCGGCTGTCCGGTCCAATTTGGCACATATCCTGAAACGTTTGCAAGACCCATGATATCCTGGTTTGATATCTCTGAATCCAGGATCTGCGCCTGCGAGGCTGGACCATTTCCAGAGAAAGTTCCATCAGCTTGTGCCAGACTAAACATCGATATTACCACAACTCCTACTATAAGTACCACTGAAAGGGCACTCTTGCTGCCCCCTCTTCTGACTGCCCATCTCTTCTCTACCACAAATCTGGAAAGTAGGTACGCAAATACTCCTGCAGAAAGGAGAAGAATTATGAAGTTCTCAATCAAAGGGAGGAAGAGTGTAGTAAGGACTGAAGACAGGGTAAATCCACCTGCTGCTCCAGAAGATATTCCAAATGCAGAAAGAGCTGGTGTGAGAAGCCCAACTAAGGAACTTATCACAGGTGCTGTAAGCACTTGGCCCACTGAGGACCCTGGCGGAGGTGGAGGAAAACCAGATGATGTCGAGCTGCTAAGAATGGAACCTAGCGAGTTTGCTCCCAGGCCTGATACCAGCAAGGAGTATATTGCCAGTGCGAAAAATATGATCAATATTGCGAATACCGCTATTGCGGATCCAATAGCGCGTAGGGTCTTCCTGCTCCCAAGGGCAATGAAAAAACCAATAGCAATCCATGAGGCAGCGACTGCAGCATAACCAAAAGGAGAACCAAAAAACAATGCTAGGAGCCCAAGCCCGATGACGATTCGGAATCCAAGTACAGGGCCAAACCAATTGATGATGGTAGAGTACTCAGATGAAATTAGATAGTACGCAAGGACTTCTGCTGCGAGAACGCCCAATATTATTGAGGTCAATTTACCCATTTCTTATCATGTTATTCAACCATCACCCGCTTATGAACACAGTCATTTAACATTAAGGAGACGGGAAGCCTCATGTGGTTGAAGTAACTTGGGTAAGTTAGTTCTAAACCAGCTTCTTAACTGTAATTATCGCTTATTCAGGCGTTGTTTAAGTTTCGCTCCCTGATAAGGTCCCTGAATTGAGAGGGTTTCATATCATAAGTATAGGAATATGACCTGACGCAAGTCCTGACACAGAGGTTGCAGGTTTCTGATTTCTTCACGTAATCCGTAAAGATCCTGCTCTTCATGTAGTCTTCAAAACTTCCATTCTTAAGATTGTAAGCAAAGGTGTAATCGCAGTTGTAGATCTTCTTGTCTGGAGTCACATACAAGAACATCTTTGGAAAGTGGCAAACCCATGGTTTTCCTGCTACGTAGTCGTTCAATACTACTCCGGTCTCCATCAGGGGGTACCCTAGTTCACTAAGTCTTTGTAGGGTCATGTAAAACTCTTGCAACTTCAAATGGTCAAGGCCTATCTCAAAATTTGGAGTTGTTGTCTCGTCTGTCATCCCAAAATCCAGGGATTGCTCTACAGAGTTGTATGAAATTCCCACCCCGAGCTTCCTGGCAAGCCTTGCCATAGGTTCTATAGTATCCCAGTTAAGTTTGCTTATGGTTGTCACAATGCATATCTTTGCGCTGGTTTGTTCCTGCAGTGCCTTAATTCCACTTACTGCTTCCCTGAAGTGCCCAGCCCTGCCCCTGATAACATCGTCATAATCATCGTGGTAATCTATCGAGACGAAAGCATAGTCTAGTCCTCTTAGTTCCTTAGCTTTCTTCACCAGAAAGGATCCATTGGTATTCATAGCTGTTACGAAGCCCCTTTTTTTGGCATAATCGGTAATTTTCCCAATATCCTGCCTGACTAGGGGTTCCCCTCCAAACATGTAGTACCCTCTAAGACCGGATTTGTAGGCTTCGTCCAATAGATTAAACACTTCAGTGGTAGTCATGTCCTCTTTCATTCTAGGTGTGTTCTTCCAGTACGTGCAGCTCTTGCACCTGGAATTGCAGCCAAAGGTCATGGCATGAGCCAAGAAGAATGGCCTGTGAGTGAACATCCTGGATTTCAGAAATGCTCCCACTGCACCCAGATATCGTGGCAAGTTAGCTGCCTCAGATTCATATTTAAGTCCTAATTTCTCGTCATTTTCCTGCATCATCATGTTTCATCCATTTAATATGAGGGATCGATTCAAAAAGCGTAAACCTAACAGGTGAGTGCAGGAATTCTAGGAGGGTGCAGTTTGATCTTACGGATAGCCACTTTTCTTTGCTATCAACATTCCGATTTCCGAAAAAATTAAGCGATTAACAATACAGTGGTTCCCCTCATTCAGAATTATTCATTATTTCTAGAATCTTTTCTACTGTGTTCCAGTTCCTCATGGTTGCAGATTCATGTAACCTCAAGACATATTGAGGCAACTTTGATTTCGAGACTCCGTTTGGCAGTAAAAGGTACAGCTCACTTCCCCTTGCTTTGAATTCTTCACCTTCTCCCACTACTTTTCTTATTCCATTCAGATCGTTGTCTTCTATGTCATTTGGAAAAAATACCACATGCAGAACAGGTATACCAGCTAATTCTGCCGTTTTCCTTGTCTGGGCAACAGAAAACGGGCAATCATTGACGACTTCCCCCATTTGCTTGTGGGATCGCACAACTGCTTTGACTTGCAGTCCTGTCATATTGAAAATGCTTCCCTCTATCCTTTGAGGTAGCTCCAATTGTCCTTCGGAAGAATACAGAACATTGCCGCTTTGAAGGTATACTTTAACACCGTCGATCCCAATGTGTTCAAATGATCTTATCAGTTCACTCTTTCCCAGCCTTTTCTTTCCTCCGAGATTAATCCCTCTGAGGAAGCAGATGTTCATGGCCAGTGGGTGACACCTCCAGGAACTAGCTGATTATTATCAGAACCTTGTACTCGGTCAAAAATGGAGTGAAAAAATGTCAATATGTGATCCAAGATTAATCCAACCTCAACCCAATAGATATTCCAAGAGCAACAAGCACTGACCCTGAAATAGCTTCAAATGCCCTTCTTACCCTTGGAATGCTCAGATAATTCTTCCCAGTGGCTATGACTGTAGAGAAGAACAATAGCCATGCCAGTCCCATAAGATCAAAGAGAAGGGCAAGTTCAAGTGAGTCCAGAGATCTCGCGCTCCCGGGGCTTATAAACTGTGGAATGAGGCTTACAAATAGTATGGCCATTTTTGGGTTCAAAATGTTGTTAAGAGCGCCCTGAGCGTAGGGTGATTTGATTTTCCCGATCAGCGCTGTGCCTTGACCTGTAATAGCAACTCTCCCATCTCCTTCCTTCTTCATTCTGATCAATGTGCTGATACCCAAGTACACCAGGTAGATGGCGCCTGCAATTCTCAAGACAGAAAATGCAAGAGCGCTCTCGGCAAGAATCACAGGAATTCCAACAGCAGAAGCTGCTGCCCACACAAGCACACCAGATACCACTCCCAGTGATGTCTTAATTCCTCCTGATCTTCCTTCTCTGAGGGAGTTGCGAGTCACCAGGGCAACATCTGGTCCCGGAGTCAATATAATGGCGATTGCAACCACCAGGAAGGGGATGAAATATATCACACGTATCAATGATTTGGTGGTTTATCCTTTCTTTGTCGAATTCTTGATTTTGCATGCCTGGATGAATTAACACCTTATTGAAAGGAGTATCTGCCAAAAATCTGACTTATGATTCCTATGGTACTGTGTAAAGAAATAAAGCATAAATCTCTAGTTGGAAATTAGGCCAGGGATCAGAAGTTGAGTAAGAACCCATTTTAGGTTTATATCAATTACACTGCCATGACAGATCTTCTCTGGGATAAGGTTGACGGTTATTTTAATGAAAAACTCTTGAAAAGTTATTACTCAGAAGCCTTGGAAAAGCAGAATATGGCGGGATTGCCCGACATCAATGTAACTCCAACCCAGGGAATGTTCCTTAGGCTTGTCTCTCTAACCCTGGGCTCAAAAAGAATACTGGAATTGGGCACACTAGGAGGGTACAGCACAATTTGGCTTGCCAGTTCTCTGGATGACGACGGAAAGCTGATATCACTGGAGCTAAACGAGAAACATGCAGACGTCGCAAGAAAGAACATTGATGCTGCAGGACTCGGCAAGAAAGTGGAGATTAAGGTCGGGAACGCATTGGACTCTCTCCCCAAACTCTTGGAGAGCGAACTGCCTCCTTTTGATCTGATATTCATAGATGCGGACAAGACAAACATCCCGGAATATTTTGCCTGGGCCCTTAGACTCACTAAGTCAGGATCTCTTATTGTGGTTGACAACACCGTAAGAGGAGGGAAAGTGATAGATGAGAGTACTGATGATCCTGCAGTTCTGGGAGTACGAAGATTGGTTAATGCCATAGGAAAATCAGGAAAAGTGGAGGCTACTGCAATTCAGACCGTTGGCTCAAAGGGACATGACGGATTTATAATAATGAGGGTGAAGTAATGAGGAAGGGGTCACGTTCCGCCAGTGCCGCCTGATTTCTGCTTCTTCTTTCTTTCCTTGAACCTCTTGTATGCCCTGATTTCAATGTAAACGTCAAGCAAGACGATCAGCACGAGAATGAGATCGAAAAGGTAGAAGCCGGGAAGGAGAGGGTAAGTCAGATAGGGAAAGTTGAAGAAGCTCGTCAAACTCGATAGTGATTGGTACTCGACCTGGTTATATGCATAAAGGAAGAGGGGGGGCTGAACCTGAAACTGAGCGGGTGCAACCTGAATGTCGAATGTTTTGTTTGTGCTTCCATTACCCGTTGGCGCAGCGTAATGCTCCGTTAAATTCCATAACACATATTCTCCTACACCAGTTGGAGTGAAAGTGAAGTGGCTTTTGACTTCAGAACCTGGCTTGATTACCGTTTGGTGAATTCTTGTTGTTCCACTGATGTTAGCCATATAACTGCCATAGTACTGCTGCAAGGATGTCTCATTCAAATAGAAATTGTATACAGGGCTCGTATCGCTGTTGACAACCGTAGTGTTCACTTGTATGCTGCCGCCTGGCAGATCATATCCAGTTATGTTCACTGCCAGATCTGAAGGGAATGTCCAGTTAGTCTGTGCACTCAAGGAACTTGGATCAATTCCAGTTGTAGAATTGTAAATGGGCAGGCCGGACAGACTAATGCTCTGGTTTCCGAAGCTAGTCAGGTTCTTTCCTTGCAGATAGGCGGTAAAATTGACACCTGGTATAAGGGTGGAATTTCCCGATAGAGTCGGAAGACCCAAGGCAACGATTGAGCCACCTGAATTCTTGGAAAAGAACAATTTGCTTGTATAACTAAGTGTGCTTGCAAGGCTTATGTTCTTAAGTTCCCCGGAAGAGTGAACAGCATAGTTATTCACTGTCGCACCCCCAACAATTGAAAGGTACTGAGACCCATTAAGAAGAGTTCCAAATGATGCGGTGGGTCCAAAAATGCTCTTAAGGACATTGAAGTTGATAAGCGCTGAGAAAAGGAGGCTCCCATCAAGGCTCGAAGCTGGAGCGTTGAATGCACCTGAAATCAATTGGCTATTGAATGCCTGTATCAATCCGTCTGAGTGGAATCCACTTGAGGTATAGTTGTGGAAGCCTTGAACGAAATTGTTGAACTGATTGCCTGCCAAGTACAGATAGATGGAAATTTCTCCCGTTGAAGCTGTGCTTAAAGGAATGTTTATTGCTAGTACTCTGGTAAGTTGAGTGGACAGACCGGAAGCTGCTTCAGCAGAGGATTGAGTTGATAAGGAAGAGGTTTCAGAGATATTTCCAGGATATATCTGGAGGAGCATTTCCCTGGGCGCTAGACCTAGAAACTGTGAGAGGGTTGAAGAAGAGAGCAATGTCAAATTGAGGCCGGACTGGCCCAGAAAGAATTGCGGCAGGTTTGACACTCCCACCAGGGCAGTGATGGCTGATTGCTTTATTCCTGGCATGTTGAAAAATCCTGAGGGTGCAGTAGAATTAGAAGCGATCGCAAACCCGTACCCGTTGTAAACTGACCCATCGCCAGAAACGTAACTGGTTATCCCCTCATAGTATCCCTGCGAATTTTGTGCCGCGGGATATGGCAAAGTGGATTGATAAAGAGACGGGTCTAGGAGCCCAAGCAGGGTCTGGTTGCTGAATTGAGTTAAGTTTCCGCCTTCACTGGCAGGTGAGCTTTGCAACGCTGCTAAATTTGATGTGCCACCACTGTTGTAAAACTGTCTGCCTGTCTCGGTAAGAGGAACGATCGCACAGATTGCCAGTAATGACACTAAAACGACAAGAATTGCAGCAGTTTGTGTGCTTCCATTCCTTCTCTTCTTTCTTCGCTCACCTGTTGCAAGTGAGAAGAGGTACCCGAATATACCAGCAGATAGCAGTAGGATAATGATGTTTTCAATTAGGCCCTGTATTAATGGTTGTATGAGTGATAAGATGCTTCCTGGACTTATTGATCCTGTGGTTGAAAGGCCTAAGCTGCCCAAATTACTAAGCAGAGAACTATAGACGCTTATGGCAGACCCTATGACAGGAGAGGAGAGTATCTGCCCTAGCGACGACCCGGGCGGAGGTGGAGGGAAAGATGAGAGGCCGGCAACTGTTGTAATTGAGGTTCCCTGCAAGCTTGAGAGTGACGGCAAAATCAAAGTATAAGCAGTAATGGATAGAATGCCGAGTGAGATTAGAAACACAGAAATTGCCGCTCCCACTGATCTTAGCGCCTTACGGCTTCCAAGAGAAACAACAAAGCCAATTGCTACCCATGAAAACAGGACAGGAGGGAACTTGAATGGGTCTCCAAGAAAGAGCCCCATGTAACCAAGTATCATTATGAGCTTAAATCCCAAGGCTGGACCAAACCAATTTACAATACTAGAATACTCCGTGGAAATCACATAGTAAGCCAGAAGATCAGCTGCGATGACTCCAAGGATTATTGATGTCAGCTTGCCCAATTTACACTGTCAGTTCTATGTACATTCGGTTTAAGAATTTACCCTCGATCGGAAGGGTTTGCGTTGCACATCAACTCTAATTTATAAATTATATTAACAATTAGGTTTATAAAATACTCATAGCTCTTAAGGCATGGACAAAAATAGAACGGCGATAATAACTGGAGGGGGATCGGGCCTCGGAAAGGCTCTTGTTGAAACGTTTCTTGAAAAGGGATGGAGAGTAGCTACTTTTGGTAGAAGGCAGAGTAGAATAGATGATCTGCTGAGAGAACATCATGAACAGCCCTTAATAGCCCAGTCTTGTGACATAAGGCTAGAGAATCAGGTAGCAGGATTCCTGGAAAGAGTGCAACGGAAATGGGATGGTGTTGATCTACTCATACTTAACGCTGGAACGCTGGGTCCAGTTCCAATGCCCCATGTTTTAGATACGGGCCTGATGGAGCTTCGGACTACCTTCGAGACAAATTTCTTTGCCAACATTAATTTGATCCGCAAAGCGAAAGAGCTCCTGAGGGTTCCATCCCAGGTAATCCACATAACTTCGGATGCTGCGGCAACTCCTTATCCAGGGTGGGGAGCATACTCCAGCTCCAAAGCAGCTATGGACCGGATCATAAGCATTCTCAACGAAGAGTCTGCAGACTCGGGAGTATATGCGTTTTCGTTTGACCCGGGGGATATGAACACAGAGATGCATGCGCTAGCCCTTCCTGAGGATAGACCTGAGATTCTTAAAGCACCAGACGAGTCTGCATTGGAGCTCTACGAACTCGCTGTAAAGAGATTGGGGGTGACTTGAACGCCTTACTCCTCGGGTTTTCTTTCAATGGAAACGGGTGAGTCTCATGTTCCTCCAGAACTTCTGGGATACAGTAGAGACTCCGTGAAACTCTTGGTTCTTGACCGGAGAAGCGGAACCATATCTTCTGACCGATTCTCGAAACTGTCGGACTATCTCAGAAAAGGAGACCGCATTGTCACGAATAACAGTGGGTTGATAAATGCGTCATTAATGGTATATTTCAAAGATGTTGGGCATTTTGGAAAGGTGAACATTGGCACCACCGCAAGAGATAGGTTGATACTACTTGAGCCTAGACCAAAGAATTTGAATGCACTTCTCAAGAAAAATTCAGTTGCAGAGATCGTTGGATCCGGGAAAACACTAAAATTGGTCCGCAGGGATGGTAAATACAGAAGGTACTGGTGGGCAGACTTCAAAATGACAAAAAAAGAGATCTTCGATCTAGCGGCCAAGATAGGTTTTCCCATCACTTATGAGCATTTGCATTACCCCGTAGGAATAGATGATTACTCTACAATATTCTCCAGGGTATCAGGGTCAGTTGAACCCCCTTCCGCTGGATTCCCACTGACGAAAGAGGTCAAGGAGAGTCTGGAAAAGAGGGGAATTAAGTTTTCAGAGCTGACTTTGCACTGCAACCTGGGCTCGCTTGAACCAAGTGAGTTTTCAACCGAAGACACACTTCTTGAAGAAAATTATATGATTCCTGTTTCGACTCTAAATGAAATTGCCAAAACCAAGGAGAATGGCGGAAGGGTAATTGCCCTCGGCACTACTGTTGTAAGGGCACTTGAGTCTTTCAAAAATATGGGCATTTCCTCCAGTGAGTTAACATCATCAATGGAAGAGGTTTTTAATGGAAAAACAGACCTCTTCATAAAGGGGGGTGTTAAAATCAGTACCGTGGATGGCATAATAACAGGCATGCATGCAGGGAACAGCTCCCACCTAGATATGATAGCTGCATTTGTTGGACCAGAGTTGTTAGAAACTGCTTACAGCGTTGCGAGGGAGTGGGGTTACCTCTGGCATGAGTTTGGAGATTCTACTCTTATTATCTGAACTTTCTGCAAACACTTCGCGTAAAGGCAGAAACTTTACGTCGAAAGGGTAAAAACTCTGAAGAGAATTCCCGTGTGATATAGATGCCAATGGATGTGCAAAAACGCATGAAGGCTCAGGCAGAGTTGGCCTATTACAGTGAGAGGATTACTCAAATAAGGGCAAACATGGAACAGCAAGGTTACAATAAATACGAGTATGATTTTCTAATTAAAAAGAAAGAAGAATTGATTCAACAACTCAATTCCCCATGACTTGAGGGGGAGAGGGGTGCATTTCTTATGGAACTATTTTCGGGCGCGACACCGTAGCTCTGTATTTATTTCCCCTTATGTCTATTGAGACTTCTGTTCCCTGTTTCATGTAATTCTTGTCCACAAAACCCAACCCTATCCCTTTCTTAAGAACAGGTGACAAAGTACCGCTAGTTACTTTGCCTATAACGTTTTCATCCACGAGAACTTGGCATTCCTCTCTTGGAATTCCCTTGTCCTCCATTATGAATCCCCTAAACCTTTCCTTTGAATACTCTTTGTTCTCGAGTACCTTTTCTTTTCCTAGAAAGTCATGATCTGTATTCATTATGAATGAAATAGAACACTCATACGGAGATCGATCCTGGTTGAAGTCGTGCCCCGACAGAACCATTCCCTTTTCCATTCTCAGTGTGTCTCTTGCCCCTAGTCCACAGGGAAGACCTTTCCTTTTGGAAATCAAACGAGAAAGCCTGTCCCACAATTCCACTGCCACGCCGTTTGGCAGAATAAACTCTATGCCTTTCTCTCCAGTATACCCCGTTCCTGAAATTATCATGCTTTTTTCATTTGTCATTGGATTATCTACATCAATCTTAGTTTCATAGAAAGTAAATGGATCGGCCAGTGAGAGACCCATTTCTTCAAGGACCTCTGGACTCTCCGGTCCCTGTAGTGCAATGCTAGAGATCTCATCCGAGAAGTTCAGAATCACTACATTGAAATCTTTCTTGTGCCGATTTACCCAATTAACTATGGATTCTGTTGGCCCAGCATTTGGAACAAAGAAAAATTCATCCTTTGATCTCCGGTAAATTATTGTATCATCAATCATCATTCCATTGTCATTTAGAAACGCGGTATAAGTGCATTTTCCATCCTCAAGTCCTGAGGCTTGGCTTGGGAGGAGATAATCTGCAAATTTAGAAGCGTCCGGTCCCTTGATAACAACATCTCCCATGTGTGAAACATCGAAAATCCCCACATGCTCCCGAACCGCCATATGCTCTTCCGTTATTCTAGTGTATTGAAGTGGCATTTCCCATCCACCAAACTCAGTCATTCTAGCAGCAGCTTCTATATGTCTTTCATACAGTGGTGTTCTTTTCATATTCCTAACCTCTGGCTTTTCCCGTTCCAGTTGAAACGTACCCCTCCCCCTCTATTATACTAACCAACATCTCATGGATTCTCGTGTCATCGGTTAGCTCAGGATGAAATGTGAGTCCAATTATATTGTTGTTCCTAACCATTACAGGCTTCCCCCTATACTTTGAAAGGACCTCTAAGTCGCCTGCTCCCTCTATTATGGGCGCTCTGATGAAAACAGCACTATATTTCCCTACACCTTTGATTTCTATCTCATCGATAAAAGAATCTATCTGCCGGCCATACGCATTCCTGCTCACAACCACATCTAGAAGACCCATTCCAGTGACCCTATCATCCCTCGTGTCCTTTGCAAGAATAATCAAGCCTGCACAAGTACCCATTACTGGCATGCCATCTTGAATCTTTTTCTTTATGGACTCATAGATGGAATATTGGCTGAGCAGCTTGTAAATTGTAGTGCTTTCTCCACCAGGAATTATGATGCCGTCTATTCCTTCCAGATCGGCTCTCTTCCTAATGAGCCTGACCTCGATATTGATCTTTCTCTTCCTTGAAAGCTTCCGCAACATCTCTGAATGCTCAGAAACATCACCCTGAAAGCCAACAATTCCGACTATCACACTACTGCATACTTTTGTGCGTAATAGTTCTTGTTCATTTCTTCCCGGCAACCCAATGTCTGGAGAGAATAAACAGAGCGGCTGAACCAACCACTAATACAATTTCTACAGAGTACATGCTCTCATAAAATGGGGTGTATGACACATTTTTCACAGTATTGACGCCATATCCCAAAGAGCCCAGCGATGTGCTTGAATTTCCATGAAAACTGTACGTGATGTTGTTCAGCGGGATCTGGAATTTCATGGGGAAAAGCGAAGAGATGTTTCCAGCGTGGCTATATTCTGAAGGGTTAAAGTCGTAGGAAGCAGGAATCATTGAGACAATATTGGGGGGAAGGGCCAGTGGAGGTCTGGCCACATTTCCTCCAGGATATTTGGAGTTGAAATTGAAGAAATCTGTGGGGATATTTGAGTCTTGGACTAGCTTGTTGAGAGCAGGAAGCTTCCAGTTATATTCTATGAAAGCTAGAAGCGAGGTATGGCTAAGCGTGGTGCTGGACACATAATTCTCTTTGGCGTAAGGCGAGATCACAAAGAAAGGTACTCTGATTCCCAGCTGATTTCCGTCGATGCTGGGAGGAGCTACGTTGTCATAGTATCCTCCGTTTTCGTCATAGTTCACGAAAATAGCAGTTGTATTCCAGATTGGGCTATTCATCACTGCATTTATAGTGTAAAGAAGCCACAACTCACCTGTCAACATACTGTAAGTAGGATGCTGGCTGTAAACGTCTCCGCCGCCCTGAATGGGCTCAAGCCAGGATACAGAGGGCAAAGTGCCATTGGCCAACTGACCATAGAAAGATCCCCAATTCTGCACGTTTGATGAATAAGTTCCAATTCCGTTGACCAGTGAAATAGGCCCTAGGCCTGAACCCAAACTTTTCATGTAGTATCCCCAGGAAACCCCGTTTGAGGAAAGCTGATGAAAAATCGTTTGATTCTGTGGAATGTATGGAGGGGGGCCATAGTCATTTATCACTGGTGAATATCCCGCTATTCCAAAGAGCCTGTTGGGAACGGTTTCGCTGAGCGTACTGCTGAAGTACCTATCTCCAAGAGCATACTGTTGTATGAGGTCCCATTCCAACGCCATCTGTGAAGATGTGAAATAATAAAGGCTGTTAGGGCCTGAACCATTCAGAAAGTTGTTCATCTTGCCGTTATTCCAGTCTAGGTGGTACGCGCTGTACCCTTCCCTGGGGTTGCCAGTGGAAAACGATCCTGAAGGTACGCTCTTCAAGGCTTCAGACACATTCCCGGACAGTAAGTTGACGGGTCTTGAAATGTTTGCAACCAAGCTCTGGTTCCCTCCCTGAATCAGGGGATATTTTCCAAGTATGTTGTCAAAACTGTGGTTTTCCATAGTTATCATTATGACGTGCTTTACAGGAGTGGCAGTTCCTTGAGGTGTAGCTGCAGCGGCGACAGGACCAGCTAGGGGTGAAGCCAGGAAAGCAATGACCAGAGCTGTGGCAATAAATCTAACGGAAAAGCCGTCATGTGAAGCCAGTGGAGAAGAACTAGGCTTCATGATGCTTTGCCCTCCGTTGAGAACCTGTATCTCTTTGCTGCAAATCTAATAAGCAAGCCTGCGAGTACGAATCCGACCGATTCTGAAACAAGCAAAATAAGAGGCAGTGAAGAGTAATCAATAAAGATGTAGATAAAGTAGAGAAAGGCAAATATGGCAGGAGAGCCGCTCCCCATTGAAACAAAATGACCTGGAGAGAAAGCAACCCCCCTTACGGAATCTGACACTCTGGAAAAAAGATAACTTATTGTCAGATTCGAAGACATTCCGAGGAAAGATATAAGGCCAAACTGCCTAAGACTCAATACATTGTCAATTGAAAGGGCAATGAATACGTATAAAGTAAGGCCCACAGATATCGCGAAGAGAGGGAAAAATAACCGTGTCGTCAACTTTGCGGAAAGAAGCCCTGCCAAAGTGAATAGATAACTGCCTGCAGACACCGTCAGAATCAAGACAAGCACCTCTTCTGAGGAGCCTGTTCCATAGAGGATACCGGATATCAGGAAAATAGAGAATGGGACGATGCCGTTCAGCACAAATCCTGAGAACAGTAAGATGCCGTCTTCAAACTTAAATTTCCTTCGCGGACTCATACGACTTCCCCAGGAAAGTGTTTATCAGTTCAGCAGGATTGCAAAACAAAAAGAAATAACTTTCTAGTGAAATAAGAAAATGGCAAGAAATGAAGGCATCCAATGCGTTAGTATCTCATCTTCACTTTATTGGAAACTCAATATGGCAGCGGACTAAATGTAGCATGGCTACATTGATTGGATCCAGAGGCTTCTGAAGACATCATTATAACCAGTGGAAATCTTAACGAACGATGATCCTAGACGCCTATACCCACATCAGCCCAAAACAATACCTGAAGGAACTCTTGAAACTGAAGGATCCTTCTGCAGTTAGAGAAGCACATCATCTGAATGATCTAGATAGGATCAAACCCGGATTTTCTGAGGTGAACGAAAGAATAGCCGACATGGACAGGTTTGGCATTTCAGCCCAGGCGACCATGATTCACAGCATTATTGAGCCGAACACATTCAAGGAAACACAGAAGGAAAACCTGAGACTGACTGGATTGATAAACGATGAGGTGGCAAATCTCCATAATGTGTCTGGCCAAAGGATCACTGGGCTTGGTTCTGTCCCGCTGCATGCACTGGAGAATGGGGGCGTGGAGGAGATGGTTCGGGCAGTACGCGATCTAGACCTGCGAGGCTTCATGGTTCCAACAAATGCACGTGGGATACCTATAGACAGATTTCCACTTATGTGGGAAACTGCAGAAAAACTGGACGTGCCTGTATACATTCATCCAGTGGACAGCCCAGTATCCGCTAGCAGAGTCTATGAACAGGAATACGACCTCATGCATGTGCTTGGCTGGCCTTACGAAACGGGCCTGTTATGGATGAGGCTAGTACTTTCAGGCATACTCTCCAAGCACAGGAATCTAAAGATAGTTACACATCATCTTGGCGGGATAATTCCATTCCTGCTGGGTAGAATTGAGGAATCCTACCATTCAAAGGCATCCAAGGTTCTGAACGTCAAGGGAGAGACCTACGATGTTTCATCCATGAATCCCTCAAAATTTCTGAAGAATTTCTATTATGACACAGCCATTGGGGGGTCCCTTCCAGCACTTAGAATGGGGTTAGAACTATTGGGTGCAGAGAACATGATATTCTCAACGGATTACCCGTGGGGTCCGGAAGCAGGGAAACTGAGACTATCCTCATATCCCGGCCTTGTCAACTCGCTTGATATAGGAGATAAAGAGAAGGAGTTAATATTCTCAGGAAACGCAAAGAAACTGCTCAAACTGACACTTTGAGGATATATCAACATTTTATTATAACGGCTGTCAATTGGCCGATATGCCCTATTTCAGCAATAATGGATTGTCTATATCATTCAACGACTCAGGAAAGGGAAAGCCCATTCTTTTTCTACACAGCTTCAACCAGTCCAGACTTATGTGGAACTATCAGATGGATTTCTTCCTAGAACGGGGTTACAGGGTAATATCCATGGACCTCAGGGGACATGGATTGTCGGACTTCAACAGCGAGAAACACACCATAGAAGATTTTGCAGAAGACGCCATTGCGCTCCTCAAACACCTTGGCTTGAAGGGATCCTACATCGTGGGCGCATCCCTTGGTGGTTATGTAGCTTTCAGAATGTGGGCGAGCGACCCTGAGCTTATTGCAGGCTTAGTATTAAGTGGAACTAAGGCAGATCCAGACTCCGATGAGATCAAGGAGAGGAGGAGGAAACAGATCGACTTCCTCAGAAGTGAAGGAATCCAAGCATTTGCCGAAAATACAATGAAGAGGTTGGCCAAGAAAACTAAGGATGAGAGGCCTTGGACAGTTGATTTCATGAAGCTTCTGAGCAAGAGCATGCCTCCTGAGGTAGTGATGCAGACATTACAGGCCATGATCGACAAGAAAGACGACAATTCGCTGCTTACAACAATATCTGTTCCCACTCTAATCATTGTAGGAACGGAGGATGTGTTTACTCCAAGAGCACTCTCTGAGAAAATGCATAGTCAGATCAAAGGATCAGAACTGAAAATCTTCGAGGACGCCGCACATTTCTGCTCACTTGACATTCCAGAAGATTACTCGCAGTGCATTCTGGATTTCATGAAAAGAAATGGTTGGTAGTGAGGAAAACCTCACTTCTTTGGGGATTCTCTGAACATCTTCACTGCCCTGAATATGGGCTCATCCGAGTAAGTGAAGAGAACAAGATCAGAGGAGCCCGCCTCTAGGCTGTACTGTTCCCAGGACGGTATGATTGCAACATCGTGGGACCTCATGCTCATCTTCTCCCCTGATGCAAGTGTTATGGAGCCCTCTCCCTCTAGGCAAATTGCAACCAAGTTTTCTGTTCTTTGAATAGGTCCAGATTTCTTTCCGGCCTTGACAAGAGTGAGCTTAAGTCCCATGGATGGAAACACAGGGCCGCCGTTGAGGGGGTTTGTGTATTCAAGAGTGACGCATGCCTGATCCTTTCTAGTCTCACCAAGTGAAAAGAGCGCTTTTTTGGCCTTTTCGTAAGGATAGTAGAAAAGCGGATCATGGTCCTGTTGTATATACGTTGAGTCTGGAACCAGCCCTGATCCGTACTCAGCGAAATTATCCTCTCCATCCTGCGTAGTAACATTCGGGGATTTCTCTCCGCCAGGCTGAGAATAAAAGACTCCTCCTATCCAATATACAAATATGATGTCCAGTCCATCGAACCATATCACGTCGCCCTTTGTGTCATTGTGGTGGTCATGCCAGGTCCAGTTTGGGGTCAAGACCAGGTCGCCAGGGTTCATTGGAAGCTCCACGCCATTCACGACAGTATATGCTTCGTTTCCCTGAGACTCAAGGACAAGTCTGAAGGCGTTAGGACTGTGCTTGTGTGTTGGGGCTTTCTGGCCAGGTTTCAGAAGTTGTATTCCGCCTCTGAGGGTAGGTGTCAGTGCTGCGGGTACAATATCCTTCAGGGCAGGATTTTCAAACTGAATGTTTAGTCTCTCGGCCTCTTCGGGCGTAAGGACTTCGCTAAGCCTATACAGGTATTCCTTTGTTCTTGCATAATCCCATCTAAAAGCCTGCGCGAGTGGCGCTGGCTTCGTAGTCATGATGGACTTATACTTCCCTCGTCCAGCAGAAGACTGGTAATAGGTGTTGTAGTTATTTCGAGGTAGCTCTTCCAGCAGATCTGCAAGTTTCTGATCCATGCTCAGAAATGCCGGATTTTTCTATAAACTTTTTCGCGCAAAAATACAGCTTTCTGGAAAATTTGGTGAAAAAAAGGGATTAGGTACTCAACGTATCCTCGTAGAATAGTGAGTCTACCTCAAGGGGGTTAGGCGTTAAACCTTGATCTACGGACATTCTGATCAATTCTTCCAAAGCCTTCCTATTCTTGGCCATTCCGTAAGGGAAAGCATCTCCGTTGAATATTTTCCTCTCTTCAAGTATGTAAGGAAATGCAAATATGAGGCTTGACTTAATGAGCCTGTCCTGGTGCGCATATGCAATTAGTTTGGACTCCTCAAAGGCTTTGTAGAGATTCAATGGAACCCATGGATATTTCGACACAACATCGTCCCTGATGAGCACCGCATGATTTATGTGGCTATAGCCATGTTTCTTGAAGAATCTCTTGCCCTCCCCAGCTGGGTCCTCAAATAGCAGTCGAACCTCGTTTGATCTACTTAGCTCGAGATAATCAGTACGGTTCAGCATGGACTTCATTCCAGGGTAAGGGCTCGGCATAATGGCATCCAGTTTCCCAGCTTTTACCAGTGACTCTAGCGTCTCCCCTTCGGGAACCTGCTCTATGTTAACCCCTTTTGGAGGTTTGAACGCAGTCTCACCGCCATGACTTAGTGCCTTTCTTCGTTCCACGTACCAGGTCATATCCTGAGGCGCTACTCCGAAATCCTCCTCCAATGCCCCTCTAAGCCAAACAGCCGCTGTTACCTGGTATTCCGGGACACCAAATTTCTTTCCCTTGAGATCGGCTGGCTCTTTAACCGGGGACTTCTGTGAAACGAAGATTCCAGTATGGAAGAATGATCTGTACGGAAAGACTGGTATAGCCTTCCACTTCCAACCCTGCGACTTGGATATCAGGAAAGTGGACATAGAAATCTCTGATGATTCGAACTCTGCAAATCTGAGCATTCTCCAGAATGTCTCGGACGGAGGAGAGATTACGTACGTCAGATCAATACCAACCGGTTTGAACTCTCCATCAAGCAGAGCACGGGTCCTGTCATAGTCAGCCATTGCCAGGCTGATTGGTACGTTTGCCATATCCCTATATGGGAAGTTTATTAAACTTGTTTTTCGACGGTTCTTGGCGAGCATTCTGATAAAGCATTCATCAAGTAAGGTTCAACGTTCCAGTTGCAGGAATGCATAGTAATATTCTATTTCATTCAGGGCAACTACTTGCGGTGCGCCATATTGCAACGCCAGAAGATAACAATATTAATGAGGTGTCTCATACCTGAAACGAGTGATTTAGTCGATGTATCCAGCACAATTTAGTTATCATGCACCAAAGAACATGAAGGAAGCACTGGCTTTGCTCCGCGAACATCAAGGAGAATCGAAGATTTTGGCTGGTGGAATGAGCCTGGTTCCAGTTCTCAAATTAAGGCTTACAAGATTTGAGCATTTGGTTGATATATCTGGAATAGAGGGGCTTTCATCCATTCATGATGAAGGAAAGTCACTGAGAATAGGTGCAATGACCACACATGCAGAGATCGAGCATTCTTCTGTGGTCAGGGAAAAGGCTCCTCTTTTCTCAGAAACTGCATCTCATATAGGGGACCCGCAGGTGAGAAACATGGGGACGATTGGTGGAGGACTATGCCATGCAGACCCTTCAGGAGATTGGGGATCTGCACTTATTGCTATGAGGGGCCTTGTTCACGTATCTGGTGAGACGGGAGACAGGGAAATTCAGAGTGATGTTTTTTTCGAGGATAGTTTCACCCCATCGATCGGTGAGGATGAAATACTCACTTCAGTCAAAGTGCCAGTTTACGGTGAACGCAGTTCAGGCACTTATCTAAAGCTGGAAAGGAGGGCTGGGGACTTTGCAGTATTGGGTGTTGCTGCCCAGTTGGTCCTGGACGCCAATGATACTTGCAAGTATGTTGGCATTGGCCTCACTTCCCTGGGAATGACCAATATCAGGGCGTCAAGAACTGAGAAGGCCATTTCAGGAAAGAGAATAACAGCTGAACTTGTAGCAGACGCTGCGGAAGAGGCCAGGGGGGACATGGATCCCTTGGATGACATAATCAGAGGTGGCGCTGAGTACAAGAAGGATGTTGGGGTTTCATACATCCGGCGCGCGCTAATGGCAACAATCTCAAAGATAAATGGTGATAGAATATGATACCTTCAGAGAAGAAGAAAAGGAATGCAATAGGAACGCAGACTCACAGCATTGAATTTGAACTGAATGGCAGACCGGTTGATGCGGATGTGGAACCTAGGACCCTTCTTGCATTCTTCCTCAGGGATCATCTTGGAGTAAAGGGGATTCACGTAGGGTGCGATACTACCAACTGCGGCGCTTGCACTGTGCTGATGGACGGCAAATCTGTCAAGTCATGCACTGTGTTTGCAGTCAGGGCAAACGGAAGGAAAATCACCACTGTGGAGGGGCTCTCGTCGCAGGGGAAACTCAGTGCATTACAGGAAGCATTCACCCGGAACCACGCACTTCAGTGTGGTTATTGTACACCAGGATTCCTCATGTCCACCACTAACCTTCTTAGAACAAATCCGCACCCGAGCGAGGAAGAGATCAGGAATGGATTGTCTGGGAACCTTTGCATGTGCACGGGATACTTGAACATAATAAAAGCAGTTAAGGAAGTAAGCACAGGCAAGGAGAATTTTGAAGTCAGGCTGTCAGGAAACGATGATGGCGAGGGGGCTGATTAAAGTTGGTTGAGCAAGTTCAGGTCACAAAAGAGGAAAAGAAGAAGTACTTCGGAATGAGCTTGAGAAGAGTTGAGGACAAAAGACTCCTTACAGGGAATACAAGCTTTGTCGAAGACCTTAGGGTTGCTGATCTGGTTCATGTTGCTGTTCTAAGAAGCCCATATGCGCATGCGAAGCTGCTTAAGGTTGATCCATCGAGGGCGCTTAAGCTGGAAGGGGTCATTGAAGTAATTACAGGCAAAGATGCAGTGCATTACTCTCAACCTCTTCCCCCATACGCGATCGAGAAATACCCCTCAGAGGAATACTGCCTCGCTACAAAGAAGGTCAGATACATGGGGGAGCCTGTCGCAGCGGTGGCAGCAATTTCACCTGAGATTGCCGAAGACGCCCTGGAACTTATTGACGTGGAATATGAACCACTAAGGGCAGTAGTCGATCCGGAAGAGGCAATGAAAGATGACTCCCCATTGGTGTATGACTCCTTTGGAACCAATGTTGTGGGCCACAACCATGGAAAATGGGGGGAAGTGGACGAGTCATTCAAGCAAGCCGATCTCATCGTAAGGAAGCGTGTCGGACTCCAGAGGTACAGTTCCACCCCACTGGAAGCGGTATCAGTAGTTGCAACCTACGATGATATTTCCGGAGAGCTTACACTAAGGTCAAACGCGCAGATGCCTGGTCATGTGATGATGACGATGTCCAAGATTTTCGGGATTCCATCCAACAGTGTTCATCTAATCATTAGTGACATCGGAGGTGGATTCGGCCTTAAGACAAGGCCTTGGAAGCAACTATCGATTGCTACGATATTCGCCATGAAACTCCCCGGCATGAACGTGAAATACCTGGAGGACAGATCAGAGCATCTTATGTCAGGCGGACAGACTGCGGGATTGCTTGCCGACATTGAAGCTGCAGTGAGGAAGGATGGAAAAATACTGGCCTTCAGATTCAGGGATATCAATAATGATGGCGCCTCTCTCACCTATGCAGGAACATATGCATCAATGCATGCTACGCTGATAAGCGGATGTTACAAGATTAACAATATTGAGTGGGATTCTTACACCGTTCTCACGAACGAGTGCGCTTCTATGCCAAACCGGGGCGTCGGAAAGCCTGGCATCGTCTATATAGTTGAGAGAATGATCGAGACTGTGGCCCAGGAACTCAAGATGGATCCAGCGGACATAAGGTTCAAGAATTTCATTCAGCCAGACGAGTTCCCCTACGTTACACCAAGTGGGAGGATATACGACTCTGGCAATTATCCTGCTGTCCTGAAGAAACTACTCGATATCTCTGGCTACGAGGACCTGAAGAAGGAGCGTGACAACCTCAAGAGTCAGGGCCGATTGGTTGGAATTGGACTTACGACATATATTCATGGTGCATCTGCCACGGCGAGGGAAATAGAGGGTATAACAATAAAGATCGATCCAAGGGGAACTGCCTCTATCAGATCTGGTTCACCGGATATGGGGACATCTCATTCCACTGCCTTCGTCCAGATCATATCTGATATTGTTGGTATGAAGCCATCGGACATCAGGGTGCTGCCTTTTGACTCCTACTTCAGCCCTTGGACTCCTTTCTCTGGAACTCACGCCAACAAGTTCTCAGGTCCAGATGTAGAGGCTACAGTTATGGCCTCAAAGCTACTGAGAAAAAAAGTGAACACAAATGCTGCAGCGATGCTCGAAACTACAGAAGATGACATTGAAGTTTCAGAGAGCGTTGCTTATTCCAGAAAAGATCCCTCAAAGAATGTCACAATACAGGACATTGCAAAGGCTACGTATCAGAACCCTCACCTGGTCCCTGGAAAGATAGACCCTGGTCTCGAGATCACCTGGATTGGAAACAGCCCAGAGGCAGTAAAGGCATTTGATGCAACCAAGGAACTGGAGACAGGTGCTACCCATCAGTTGGTCACTGGATCCAGCTCTCCCACGGGTTATATGACCTATCCAAATTCCGCACATCTTGCGTTGGTTGAAGTAGACAGAGAGACAGGCGTACTGAGCATCTTGAAGTACTTTGTCGTTCACGATATTGGAAACATCATGAATCCTCAGATCGTTCAGGGACAGCTTCACGGTGGCGTTGCACACGGAATAGGTGTGGCTCTTATGGAAGACTTTGTCTATGACGAGGACGGCCAGCTTATTGCTTCATCCTTTGCAAACTACCTGAAGCCAACGACTGTTGAAATTCCTAACATTGTCGATGATCATGTAATAACTCCTTCACCTAGGTCTTCTCTCGGTATGAAGGCCATAGGAGAAGGGGAAACTTTTGGGCCACTCGTAACAATGTGCAATGGTGTTGAAGACGCTCTATCAGAGTACGGGGTAAAGGTCAGCACCCTTCCATTGACACCAGAAAAATTGCACGCATTGATCAAGGAATTTACCAAATAATTCCACTTTTTTTAAAAATAAATTTTGATAAAAAAATAAAAAAAAATTTGGTGTTGTTTCTCAGCTGGACCTAATCTGCAGGTTCGGGTTGTATGTTGTGTTTGCCACTGTTACGAACTTGTTTGTGTATATGTGGCTCAGTGTAAGGTTTGTTGCAGATATCACATTGTCCGCCTGAAGAGACTTTAGCTCATTGTTGAGTGACTGCAAGTATATTGTCCCGTTCGTTGAGAAGTGCATGGTCTGCATGTAGAAGGTAGTCTCGGATGCACTGAAGTTATAGTAGCTCTTCAGGAAGTTGTAAGCAAAGTTCCCTGCGTTCTGATCAAACAGATAGTTTCCGTATTGCATTCCCAGCAAAGCTGCCTTAATGGCATTCGGATGATCTTGAATGAACGTATTGTTCGCAGCAATCACGAATGCAGGCCAGTTTTCTGTGATATTACCAACTGATCTGAGTGTTCCTGCTTGAACCAACTTGTACACATCAAAGTAAGCTCCTGTGGAAGCAGCTGCCTTGCCATTCAGAACAGCGGACTGCTGTGCCTCATGGGATCCGACGTAGTCATGGTGTATTGTTATGTTATACTGTGCTTCCAGTATGTCATTGAGCAACACATCAAGACTGCCAGCATGGCTGTTAGCGAAGGTCGTGTTGTTCAAGTCTGATATGTGATGGTAAGTCGAATTCGGGGCTACATAAACATAGTCTCCAATTGGAGATGTTCTGTATACTGCCACAATGGTAATGGGCAGTCCCTTATCCATCGCACCAAGTGCGCCGTCAGCTGAAAGCATACCCATCATTGCGGTGCCTGAAGCCAAGGCATCAGCCACTCCGCCACTTCCTGTTGGAAGGTCGCTCAGCTTTATGTTCGGGTCGTACTTCTGCAGTGTCATACTAGTGTTCTGTGAGTTGTTCATCATCCAACCATATGCACCCGCATCGGGGTGGTCAATTCCAAAATCAGCTATGGTGAACGACGTGGTCGACAGGTAGTTAGGAGTGGTTTTTGGTCCTGTGTTTCCACTGGTATAGGCATAGTATGCTATCCCGGAACCAATTACTATTCCGGCAATAATCACTGCTATTGCTATTGTCGTTGTTCCTTTCATTTTTTACCTCTTGTTTCTCAATTCGATCTCAAAGCTTATATTAAAAACTTTTCATCAGCCAATATTAAATAAGACCGGTTTTAGCACCTCTGTGGTTCAAAACATAAGGTTACCGTATCAGCAATTTATTGTCTATCACTGACTTCTGTATTCCTCTAAGAAATGAAATGAGAGATAATTGAATATTGCAGTCTCTTGGAAAAGCAACGTGAATTTTATGGCCCCGACTCCCTGTAAAGACCAGATTTTCTGAACAATGGCTCATCTGAGCAGACAAAATAGAGAAGATCCTCAGCATCTGAAGTGTTGACTATGCTGTATTCGGCCCAAGAGGGCAATACTGCGACATCGAAACTCTTCATTTCAAAGGACTTCTCTGAATTGCCCATATCAATTCTGCACTCACCTGAGTAATTTAGGACTATGGCATTTTCAGTCCTCCTTCTTGGAGGGGTGGAAAGCGAACTAGGAAGAAGGTGTAGTCTGAGGGACTGGTTTGCAGAAATTGGCCCTCCGTTGGTCGGATTCCTGTATTCGATAGACACATCGGTACTGTTCTTTCTAAGCCTTGATAGTGATTTCACTGACCTGTGCGCATCGCTGAAGCTGTAGAACTGGAGAGGAGTATTGTGCATTCCTACTATTTCGGATGGCAGAGTTGATCTTCCAAGTACGCTGGTGTATTCATCCTTTGACAACCCCTTGTAACCTGTCTCTTCATCATACTCAGAAGCAGGATCATAGAAGACTCCTCCTATCCACTTGACAAAAATAGCATCGAGAAAAGAGGTCCAAACCAGATCGGAGTCACCATTGTTGAAGTGTTCATGCCACATCCAGTTGGAATTGCCTATGACGTCGCCAGGGTGCATTTCAAGATCCACACCGTCTATTCTGCTAATTGCACCCCTTTCTGGCGCCTCCAGTACGACCCTGAAGGAATTTGGCGTGTGCCTATGCAAAGGTCCATGCGCCCCCTTTTTTACCAGCTGAATACCTGCCCTCTGAGTAGTAGTGCTTGCAGCTGAGACCATTCCTCTCAGGTCGGGGTGTTCGTACTGTATGTTAATTCTCTCAGAATCTTCATGGGAAAGTATTTCAGAAAGGCGTGAGAGGTAATTCCTTGCATCTTTGTATCTCCAGATATATGGAGAGAAAAGAGGATCAGGTGTGCGTGTGAATGTACCGCTTCCTTTTCCACTTGCCTGATTTGATACGTAATATGTGTTGAACCCTTTGCTTATGAGCTCCTCAAAAAAGTCTTGCCCTTCCTCTTTGATAGTCACATTGCATGATCACTCTTTCAATATAAGTATTAACCACAAAGATCAGAAAAAAGCCACATAACAGCATTCTTGACCAAACTATTATTAAGTGATTCTCTTATGAGCTTACCCAAAGGACGTTGATGCAGTTGGCAACTATATTGGATGTGGATAAAGTCTCAAAAACGTTCAAAGCCCCTGACGGGTCAGAAAACCATGTACTCAAGGACCTGTCTGTTAAGGTTGAGGAGGGGAAATTTGTTGTTATAGTGGGTCCTAGTGGAATAGGGAAATCCACCTTTCTTGATCTTGTTGGAGGGCTAAAGAAACCAGACAGCGGTGAAATTCGACTCGATGGTGAACCTGTTTCAAAACCCAAGCCCAATGTACTCACAATGGTATTTCAGGATGCCAGTCTTTTTCCGTGGCGAACGGCTCTTTCCAACGTGGAATTTGGTCTTGAGCTCAGAGGTGTGGACGATCCCCAAAAGAAGGAGACTGCTCTCAAGTACATGGAATTGACTGGGATTGCAAAATATGCAAAGTATTTTCCCTCACAACTCTCAGGCGGAATGCAACAAAGAGTGAGCGTGGCGCGTGCTTTGGCGCTTGATCCTAAGATTCTGGTGATGGACGAGCCCTTCGGGGCACTTGATGAACAGAGTAGATTTGCCTTGGGAGACGAACTAGTTAGGATAAGAGACGAGACAAAGAAAACAATCCTGTTTGTGACCCACAGCCTGATTGAGGCAACATATTTGGCCGACAAGATTCTAGTGCTCGCGGGCAAGCCAGCATCGGTCCAGGCAGAAATAGAAGTCACTGCCAAGAGACCCAGGAACCCTGATGATCCTGATCTTGTTTCCATAAGGAGGGATCTCTGGTCCTACATGGCGGTAAAGGATTATACGATGTTTGAAGAGAATGAGGTAGCTGATGAGAGTTAGAGTCCTTATTGGCATGGTCGCCGTACTGATAATTTCTCTGCTGGTCTGGCAGATCGTGTTCTCACAGCTTAACAACCGTTTTCTTTATGCTACTTTCCTGCAAACAGTACAAGGTTTTCACAGACTATTCATTCCACATTTTGGGAACTCTCATGACTACCCTGAATTTACTACAGGAATTGTTGCGCAATTCAGCGTAACATTTTATGAAATACTGGTTTCATTCGCTATTGCAGCAACATCCGGAATTCTCATCGGCATTGCCTTGGGGTACTTCAGAATGCTCGGCGACGCCTATGAGCCGGTGATTTATGTGTTCTATGCCATACCTGCGCCCATACTCTATCCCGTAATGCTGCTTACACTGGGAATAGGACCTGCGTCTCGAATCGCAATTGCAATTTTCCTGGCCATTTTCCCACCGATTGTAATAGTTTCTTCCTCGATCAGAAGGACAAAACAGAGTTACGTCAGGTTGGCTAAGTCCTATGGGGCGTCAAACTCACAGATTTTCCGGAAGGTGATGATCCCCTCATCCGTAGGCGCAATCTTGGCAGGGCTAAGACTCTCACTTGTATTCTCAATAATTGGAGTCATATTTGCAGAGGTCATTGCGTCTTCTAGGGGGCTTGGAAGTGTGATTTCCATATCCTCCGCATTATTCGACCCCGTCATAATGTTCTCAACCATAGTACTGATGGTCTTCATAGTTACAGGTATACTTGTGGCGCTTTCAATACTGGAAAGGGTGGTTATGCCATATGCTCATTAAGCGAAGGTTAGCTGTCACAGGTCTGCAAATTCTAATTTTTGCAGTATTCTTCGGAATTTGGCAGTACATCTACTCAGCAAGAATAGTTCCCCATACACTGTTGAGTTCTCCACTGGAAGTATTCAGTCACTTCACATCCATAGTTCAAACATCACTGGTTTCGTCACATCTTATCTTTACAGTAGAGCTGGTGCTTCTTTCATTTGTTTGCACTGTGGCAGCAGGCGCAGCACTGGGAATGTTCATAGGTGAGATAAGGTACCTGCGCAAGGTCCTTGAGCCCTATGCAATCCTTACAAATTCACTGCCACGTGTAATGTTCATCCCGCTGTTCTGGACCTTCTTCGGACTGGGCATTCAGTACCAGTTCTTCTTTGCCTTCGTGAGTGGGGTCTTTCCGGTTCTGCTTACTACAATGTATGCTGTTGGAGGGATAGACCCTAATCTGGTCAGGCTTGCAAGGTCCATGGGAGCTAACCCGTTTCAGGTCCAGTTCAAACTCATGCTTCCAAATGTAATTCCAGCCATACTCAGTGCCTCAAGGCTCTCTCTAAACCTCACAATCGGAGGAGTGTTGATCGCGGAAGAATTCGCAGGAACCTCAGGAATAGGGTATCTTGCATCATATTTCTCTAACACGATTCAACCCATCTCGCTCTATGTTGTAGTGGTAGCAGTCGCTTTCATAAGCTTGGCACTAAACATAGCCATGCTAATGGTGGAGAAATATCTGACTAGGTGGAATGCTCCCAGGGCATGACTGCCACCAACCCTATTTTTCACAACGTACTTGGATAAATGTATTTACGTAGTACTCAATATCAGTTCATGAATAACGCAGGGCTTGCTCAATGGGAGGTGCTGTGATTGGGTACTGAGTCGCATTATCACAGCAAGAAGGACAGGGTGTTTGTCCGAGAAATCAAGGGAGCTTACAACCTCAAGGAGGAACTAAAGCGCCTAAGATCCCTTCCTCGAGTGAGGAGAGCAGAGGAGATAAAGTTCACAGATGGACCCCAGACTTTCAGCAGGCATTACATCGAACCAGGAGACGGCCTAGGGCAGACACTCCACATACACCTTGAGGAATACGGGCCAGGAGGAAAATCCCAAAAACATGGTCACGTGAATGAGGCTTCTTTTTACATCCTGGATGGAAAGGGGTTTGAGATTCACGATGGTGTAAGGTACGACTGGGAAGCAGGGGATGTCGCAATCGTCCCAAATAATTGCGTGCACCAGCACAACAATGCGGACCCAGAGAAGCCAGCAAGAGCTCTTGTGATAAAAACAAAACCAATGTACATGTTCATGAACATGCTGTTCCAGAAAACCGTAATACCAAGGCCCACAGAACCCACCGAACATGGAGTAGGGTATGTCCCCAGGAACGATGATGACCAAGATGCAGAAAATGGAGAGGATGAGCAATGAAATGGGGAGAGACAAAGGTATGGCTAAGTGGAAAGGAAAAGGCGGACTTCTATCAGGGATTGCTACAGGAATCCAGAGACAGGCCAATTGCAAACAGGGACAAGAAACGGCTTGTCAAGCCTACTGAAATGCCCTGGGAATTGGCACCACAGGGAATCCTGAAACATATGATTAACTCAGAGATGAACACTCTCATGGAGACAGTTGACGTATACATGCAGATCATACCTCCGGGGAGCAAATCAGGCAAGCACAGGCACCTTGCTGAAGAATGCCTGTATATCCTGGAAGGAAAGGGATATGACGAGCATGTTGACTGCGATGTTGAGATCACTGACAGCTACAAGTTTGTCCCGCAGGGAGAAATGAAAAGGTATGACTGGAAGCAGGGAGATGTTGTGTATATCCCACCAAACACCATACATCAGCATTTCAATGCATCAGACACAAAGCCCTTAAGAGTAATCTCAGCAATAAACAGGATCTACAGGTTCAGTGGTTTGAACGATCTGGAACAGATTGAAAACGCACCGGAATATGAAGAAGGAAAGACAATAGATTCATCCGATGTCCAGGAGATTCTAGAAAGGGGTAGAATCGCCCAGAAGAGCTGATAATGCTCAAGAAGTAGATCAGTGAAACAGCAGCGATTTTATGGTAACAGGGAGAACCCCGGCAGGGTTTATCACTCTCCCCACATCGATAAATTCAAGGTCACCCAGTCTGATGCCATCCACGCATAGGACTTCGCTGCCAATGTGGAATTCCCTTGTCATTAGGGCTCCCACTACCCACGCTATGTCTTCGTCAAAAACAAGAATTAGAGGCAAACCTTTCCGATGGTGCATTTTCTGAATAGAATATGATACTCCTTGGCAGAATTCGTACAGTCTGTCATATGATGGTTTCCCGGTCCACTGGAAGAAAAGGGCAATATCTTCCTTACCAGTCAGTTCAAAGAGTTCGAGCCTTCGGAGAATACTATTTGATAGTTCCTCAGGGTCGATTCGCTCCGGGAATTGATAGTCGATCCTTAGACTTCGTATATTAAAGATCGGAAGATCAAGTTTCTTTGACGTATACACAGTGCTACCGCTAATTTGAACGGAATACTGTGAAAGCCCCATGGCAGTCGCCCTTATTCGGTGGGTCGGTTTCATTACTTTCACACCAAGGGAGTTCAATTTTTCCTTGAAGGCGATTCCGAGCAATTTGCCCAGATCCCCAAGATCTCTGGTTTGAGAATCGTAAAAGTGCTCTCCCACGCCTCCCGAAACGGTTATGGCATCTATGTTTTCAAGAAGCGGAGAGACTATAGGAGTCAACTGGAAATCCGGAATTCTGTCATCACTTTCACCCTTTGTGAGCACGTTCAACAGTATATTGGCCATGTCTTGGGCCACAATTTCCATCGACTCATTCTCTAGCTTGCTTCCAATTTCTGCAGTAAAACCGTGGGAAAGTAATATGGCCCTGCCTGAATCCTCAAGCCTGACGAGATTGTTACTTTCATCCCGCACTACTGTGTGCCCACCTATTCTCACTGCATGAACTTCGCGGACCTCACCATTCACAATTCTTGAAAATTTTGTGCTACCTCCACCAATATCGATGTTTAGGATCGAATTGCCCTCTTTCTTGGAAAGTTCCACAGAACCCGACCCAAATGCAGCTAGGGCCCCCTCCATGGAGTGCCCTGCTGCTATTGTAACAAATTTTCCCCTTCCTGTGGACACTATCCTCGCGACAGCTTCAGAGTTCTTCTTGAGCAGGGCCTCTCCAGTAAGTATTACGACTCCCGTGTCTATATCTTCTGGAAAGACTTTGTTCTGCGTGTAAAACTCATCTACCATTCCACGCAGGCGCTCTCCATCAATAGTGTCATCATCAAGATAGGGTGTGAACATGATCTTTGAATTTTGGCCTTCTTTCCTTGAGACGACAGTAAACTTGCTGGACAGGTCTCTGGCCATTCTCTTGAGGCTTATGTTGGCAATTGATATTATGGTGCTCGAGGTTCCAATATCAATACCGATAGTCCTGAGTCTTACAGTATCTATGTCCCAACCCTCATCCCTGAGTAGGCTGAATGAAATCTGGTCTTCTCCAGGCATTCATTACCAACTTGATTGAGAGATCAGGACTCTTCCGCCTCTTTCTTGTAGAACGGTTCCATTTTGGATTCCACACCGTTTTCAGCAAGTTCATCCTCAAACATTTTCCTCACCTTGGGATTTTCGTCTGAGTAGTCAAGCTGGTCCCCTCCAAGTTTGGTGCTGATCCACGCCTTTGGTATTCCAAGCTCGTTTCTTATTGCAGTGCCTTCATACTTCAATGCCAAGTATCTTGCTGGAGTGGGGCCGGTGTTGAAGTGCTGGTGGAACCACAAGTTTGGCGGAACTACCATGCTCCCTTCCTTCCAGGGATATTTCTTAATCTCTGTCCCTTCAGGCCACATAAGGCTGAAACCCTGGCCTCCAAGGATAATCACATGCGCTCCCGGGCCATGTCTGTGAGCTTTCTTGTACGTTCCCACAGGGTATTCAGATATGTGACTGTTCATTGTCCCCTTTGCAAGGTTGAATCTGATGTGTCCTCCTCCAGCTCCCCTCTCCTTAGCGTTTACTAGCTTAATTGTCCTCACATCGGGAACAAAGTTTGTATCCAAGAAGAAACCGTCAGGTTGATCCTTGGCATCATAGTAGTCTGAGCTTCCGGTAAATCGGGACTTGAAGTCATATCCTGTCTTGAAAATGAAATCATCATCTTCAAAAATGTTCATGACCATGGGCATGTTTGTCACAGAGATGAATCTGGCCGGCTTCTTTCCTGAGGTGTTGAAGTGTTCATGCCATGAATTCAAAGGTATGGCAAATAATGAACCAGAGTGCCACTCAAAGGAAACCTTTCCGCCCGAGTCGTTCCAGACACGCGTTGTGCCTTGCCCATCAAGGACATATATCATTTCCTCATACAGCTGCCTCTGTGGCTTGAGCTCCCCTCCAGGCGGTATCTCACACACATAGCAGTCATTCGAGTTGTGAGAATCTTCATGATTGATAAAAACTGCAGAACCCCCTCTTCTTTCCCAGGGATCCAGCTCCACATCCCTCAGGTCATAGATGTAGTGTCCCTCAATTATTCTTAGTCCTTCCCTCTTGACCCATTCCTGATAATAGGTAGGCTTCCTTTCCTTGGAAAACCTCTTAGCAAGCTCTTCCAGTTTATTCTCCATAATTCACATAATTTGGAATTACTCATAAATCTTGGTCTCAGAGAAAACAGCTTGTGTGCTCTTTTGACATGTATGTTTTGCAGAATACTTGATCCTTCATTTCCGTCTGTCCTGCCCCATCAAACACTCCCCTTCATAGAATTATAACATGAAAGAAGATCAGGCATTGCAAAGTGTGAAACAACTTTAAACAACAGAGATAATACCAGTAATGCGTGATTTCAGTTGAAGATACTTAACTTTAGAACGGATGAATCGGACTCCCCAAGACTAGGAGTATTCGAAAACGGGAAGATTATAGATGTCAAGGCAGGATACGAGGAAGCATATTCCCAATCTCCCCCTGACTGGTTCAAATGCACGGACGAACTTCTTAGGGGCGGAAGCCCAGCACTAAAATTGCTGAGTGATTCTTTAGAAGACATCAAGGCTCGGGGCGGGAAAAATGTAATGGAAGAAGAGAGAATAGTGTATATGCCTGCGGTTCTCAGCCCAAGCAAGATGCTCATGGTGGGGGTAAACTATCTCTCCCACGCACCTGAACCAGGTGCAAAGCCACCTGGAGAACCCTATGTTTTTATCAAGCTGCCAAACGCTCTACTTGGTCACAGGGGTACTATCAACGTTCCAAGCTATTCCAGGCAACCTGACAATGAGATTGAACTGGCTGTAATAATTGGGAAAAGATGCAAGGATGTAAAGGCAGAAGATGCTCTTGACTACGTAGCAGGGTACTCGGTTATGGACGATTTCAGTTTCAGGGACCTTCGTAGTCATCCATCACCAATTCACAAAGTCAACTGGTTGCGTCTCAAGAATCTTGACAATGCAGCACCTCTTGGGCCTTGGATCTCTACCAGAGATGAGGTGAAGGATCCATACAATCTCCAAGTGAAGTTGGAAGTGAATGGCGAAGAACAGGATTCTTCAACGACAGAACTTATGACTCACAAGATTCCAGCCCTGATCGAATACGTTTCCCGCGGAATAACTCTTGAACCAGGTGATGTGATCTCAACAGGCACGCCATTGAAGAACGGTGCAATGACTGGGAAGTTCCTTAAGGATGGCGACAAAGTCAAAGCAACCATAGAAAGCGTAGGAATTCTCGAAGTGAGTATAAAGTTCCATTAATTCTCACTTCTAGGATATATCGCTCTCCTTGCCAAAGTGCTCGATGGACTCTTTGGCAAATACTTCATCGATTGTCATCTCCCTTCGGGTCACTCCCTGATCATGGCAGTACCTAAGAAATGCGTCCAGGGTGGGAAGATTGCTCTTTACGCCATAGGGCCAGTAGTCGCTTCCGATGGCATCTTTCCACTCATCAAGTTTTTCCAGCATCCAAGGGTACATGTTCTTTAACACTCCCGTAACCTCCAAGTCTTTCTGGGCGATTTCCTTTGATTTGTCCAGGGCCTTAAGCATGCTCTCTGCAATCCAAGGATTCTTCCTGTAGGCATCCATTTTTAGGACAATTGTGTGCATTATTGGGAAAATTCCTGTTTTCCTGAAATATCGAAGTTCCTCATCCCAGTACTGAGGGAAAAGTCTCCTCACATTGCTGCTTTCTTTACCAAAAGTTGATGGGTTCCTGGAGGTGTAGAGCGCATCTATTTCTCCATCCTGAAGCATTTGAGAAAGGCCCTCACCGTCATCGATCTTCTGAGTCCTAATGTTTGTGTTCCAAATCTTGCCCGTGGAACTCAGGAGTGAGGCACCATCATTAATTGACTTCTCCAGAGGTCCTATGAAGTAGTCAACAGAATCAATGGGAACATCGTAGTGATCAGCCATTATCCCTCTGATCCAGATGGAAGCTGTCTGGGCATATCTCAATATTCCAATTCTCTTGCCCTTGAGGTCAGAAGCATTCCTGATGCCAGAATTCTTGTTGATGAATATTGATCTGTGCCTGAACATTCTTGAAGGGAATGCTGGAATTGCAATAAATGGGCCATTTCCAGCGTCAGGAATTGATTTAATGTACTCACCGAAAGATAACTCCGAAACATCAAATGCCTGATGCTTGATCGTCCTCTGAAAAATTTCGCTGACCCAGAGCGTGATGTATTGGAGATCTATGCCCTCAGGGGCAACTCTGCCATCACGCAGGGCTTCCATCCTGTCATAGAGCCATGATGCAAAACTGAGCCTAAGTTTACCATCCATCGAAAATCCACCAGCTGCCACGAACATATTACCCAATTAAATAAGATTGTGCAGAATTCTGCAGACCAGGTTCCGCGCATCCGATTTTCAATGCGACAATTATCAATACTGATTGTCATTCCAATAACGATGGATCTCGGGCTAGAGGGAAAGAACGCGCTGGTTTGTGGGGCAAGCAGTGGTATAGGACTCGCAATAGCGATGAAACTTGCAGAAGAGGGATGCAACATAACAATTTCTTCAAGGTACAAGGAAAAACTGGAATCTGCGCGGGATAAAATCAGGGAGGAAATCGGGAAGGAAGTCCAGATTCATCCAGCTGATCTCTCCAGCAAGAGTAACATAGAGGCACTCATCGATTTTGTCAAAGGGAAATACAAAACCCTGGATATACTGGTCAACAATGTTGGTGGACCTCCTACGGGAGAGTTCATGAAAATAGATGAGGAACAGTGGTTCAGGTCCTTCGAGAGCTTATTCATGAGCGTTGTGAGACTGGTAAAAGGTTTTGCACCTCTTTTTCCTGGTAATGGCTCTATTGTCAACGTCCTTTCAAGATCAGCCAAGGAAGCATTGCCAAACTTAGTAATATCAAACGCCTTTAGACCAGCTCTAGCTGGATTGGCAAAGACTCTTTCATTGGAACTTGCCAGGAACGGTGTTAGGATAAACAATGTATGTCCCGGGGCGGTTATGACGCAAAGACATGAGGACATCCTTAGAGCTAGGGCTTTGAAAGAGAATCTTGCATTTGAAGACATAAGGGCACGTTCGGAATCTGAAATACCATTGGGGAGATCAGGTACTCCAGAAGAAGTTGCATCTGCAGCAGCTTACCTCTGCTCAGTGCAAGCTTCCTACATAACGGGCACTTCTATTTTTGTGGATGGCGGAACAATGAAATCAAACATCTAATTGCTTCCAGCCCGTTTTCCCGTTCTGGTAGGGCTGTAACAAACAAATTCAAATATAATCCGAATCATAAAGCAATGTGAAGGGCTCTGAAGCTATCCTGGAAATGCTGTCCAAGTACAAGGTAGAACATGTTTTTGGGCTGATAGGCGAAACCACTTTCCCCCTGTACAAGGCCTGGGATACAGAAGAAAGGATCAAGCATGTGTTTGGAAGAGATGAAAGAAATCTTGCCATAATGGCAGAGGCGTACGCTAGAGTCACAAACAGGCCCGGAATATTGGAAGTTCCTGGTGTTGGAGCGTCCTATACCCTACCAGGCATAACGGAAGCATATGTCAGCGGAACGCCTGTCATTGAGCTTGCCAGCGACATTCCTTCGGACGGGGAAAAGAAGAACATTCTTACTGAGTATGACAAGGAACTCATGTTCAAGGGGGTAACGAAGGAGACCTTCAGTGTAGATCATAGTTCGGATATTCCGAGATTTTTGAGAAGGGCTTTCCGAGTTTCAACAACTGCCCAGACTGGTCCAGTTTTCATGAAATTTCCTTCTGATTCATACGAAGGAGAAGTAGATCCAAAAGAAATCTACGCTCAGCCCCAGTTTTCAAGATTTCCATCAATCAGACAGGCTTGTGACAAGTCTCTGTTGGCAGAAGCATTGAATCTGATAATGAAGTGCACAAGACCAGTCATAATATGTGGCCAGGGCGTTATTTTCTCAGAGGCATTTGACGAACTTCAGAAACTTTCACACCTACTTTCCATACCGGTGGGAACTACTATTTCAGGCAAGGGTTCATTCCCGGAAAACGATCCGCTTTCAATAGGCGTTGTAGGTAGCCGTGGAGGCACGGAATTCTCGAGAAAGGTTGTAGACTCTGCAGATCTGGTCTTCTTTATCGGGACCAATACTGACTCGGCCTCAACGTCCGGATGGAAGACACCAGTTTACGGGAGCAAGACAACCATAATTCACCTTGACGTCAATGAAAGGAACCTTGGAAACAATTACAACGCCAATATTATGCTCCTGGGTGACGCCAAACTCATTCTGGGAGAAATATTGGCCATGATTCCTTCGGGGAAATCCACCAGACCATCTTATGCGGGAGAAATATCAGATCTGCAAAAGAACTGGAATTCCCGGGTCCAGGAGCTTATCTCTATGGAATCACCTATCAACCCGATTCAATTTGTGAAGGTGCTGGAAAAGCATCTGGATCTTATTCCAGCGATAGCAGCAGATCCTGGCGTAGGAGCCATATACACCTCAACTTTCATGAAGTCCAACAGGGCTGGCAGGAAGTTTCTTTTCAACTATTCCATTGGAGGTCTGGGTTTTGCACTGCCTGCTTCCATCGGTGCATATTTTGGTCTAGGCTCAGGTGCCACCTGCCTCACAACAGACGGAAGCCTCTATTTCAATGAAGGGGAGCTTGAGACTATTGCCAGGGAAGGGATAGGAAACAAGATTTTTGTTTTCAACAATGGCTCTTTCGGGTGGATAAGAGCAACAATGCTGTCAGAATATGGCAGAGTTCTGAAGGGCACAGATTTTCATAAGGTCAGTTATGAAAACATTGCCAAAGCTTACGGTCTGGACTATTTCATCATCGAGGGGCACTCTGACGTGGAGGACACAATAGGGCGAGTATATTCGGATGACAGCCCGGCACTTATTGAGGTGCCTGCATTGTCTGAGGACAGCCTCTTACCACCGGTACCTGAGTGGGAGCATGCCTCAAAGGGAGGGGCACCACGGTACATGGGATAAGGTTGCTAAGATCTCCCAATAGCTTGAATGTGGGCAATATATTGCTGAACTAATTTCCCAAAGATTCCTGCATAAGGATATATATCAGCCTGACGATCGCGTGAAAGTCGATGGATAGGAAAAGGCAGTCATTCATTTTTTCAAGTCTAGCACATTTCTCCAATGACGGTTACACATACGTATACTCTTTCCTCATCACTTACTACATTTTTCTCCCTGGAGCAAAATTGGCCATTTTGGGAGGTCTAGCAATCATTTATCAGATAGTCAACGGGTTGGTCAGCCGCCCCATGGGACGGTTGGTTGACCGGATGGACAGGGACAGCCTGTTCATCGCCCTGGGGCTAGTGCTACAAGGAATTGCGGTGGTCCTTTTCACTGTACCGTTCCTAAACCCTGCTCTCCTTTACTATGTCCTCCCATTTGCCATGATAGTGCTAGGGGTAGGGCAGACATTCTACCATCCTATAGGGGCAAGCATTCTCTCCCATACTTATTCTGGAGGGAAAACTGCAAGTGTCATCGGCCTCAACGGTTCCTTCGGTTCAATCGGGAGGGCAACAATGCCAGCTATTATGGTTGGCGCTGTGGCAATTTTTGGCAAAGTATACGGAGTCTCTGTTATTGCCGTTTACGGCCTTTCTGTTTCATTGATTGTCTACACCGGTTTGAAGTTCTTCAGGCGGTCAGATTATCCTGAGAAAAAAATAGGGGCGAAGAAAGAGGGTATAAAATCCGAGAAAGTCTCTTCATCAAATCCTGGGAGGAATTACTCGAAATATATATTGATCCTTACTGCGGCAGTGTTCCTCAAATCCATGATGGCCAGAGGAATTGCTCCCTTCATACCGGAATATGTAAAGGAAGTCTCAGGGTCTGAGGCGATCATGACGCTTCTGATTGCTTCGGGCCTTCTTATATCAGCTTTCGGTCAGCCTATATTTGGCAGGCTGGTAAGCGCAAAAGGAGGAAAAGTAGCAGTCACTCTCACAACAGTTGTGACAGTAATCCTCTATTTTGTCTTTTTATATTCAAGATCTGACTTTCCCGTCATGTCTGTCACCTATGTCATATTTGCCTTCTTTAATTTCAGTGGATTTGCAATATTTCTTGGATATGTCAGCCAGATCGTGCCAAAATCAGTATCGACCACATCTAACAGCACAGTTTGGGGGGTGGGGCAGGTGCTTGGCGGAGCAGCTGGCACAGGCGTCATGTCTGGCCTAATTCTTTTCTTCCCACTGAACTTGTCACTATGGTTCATGATATTCTTCGGACTGGGAACAATTGCACTCTTGCCTTTTCTTCCATCAAAGAAGACACTTGCAAGAGAAAGGGCGGCCGATGTTACGTCATGATCTCAAATTGAAATCAACGTCTCGATGTTGCTTGTTTGCTGTTGATAACGATCCAGAAAAATATGCCATTAAAATATGCGCAAGAAGTTGGCATTTCTTGCTACTGGGCTAATTGAAGTGCCCGTGCTGCGCCAATATTAAGAGTATGGATTTTTATATATTCATGCCGATTGAAGACTCAACCTTCACCGTGAACTGACTGTCTTATGTACAGATGTAAGACAAAGGTGTGGGAGTGCTGTGAAATATGAAAATACGGGATTTAATGATAGAGGATATTCCTAAGGCGGATGTGAAGACAAGTGTACTGGACGCCTGCAAACTAATGCTTGAAAAACACGTTACTGGAGTGGCAGTCTATCAGCACGGAGCTCCGATTGGGATGGTTACAGAGAGAACCCTGCTGAGGAAATTTGTTCCGCTTAACAAACTGCCTAATCAGGTGACGTGCAAAGAGATAATGGTACCGATCCTAAAGATTTCCCCTGAGGAGAGCGTGAGAAATGCAGTTGAACTCCTGATCAAGAACGGGAGGACCAGAGTTGGGATTTATGATAAAGAGAAGTTCCTGGGCTGGGTGTTGCTCCCCGATCTGGTTCCTTATGTAATGAAGAGGGATCTTATCTCATTGTTCAGTCATCATGGAATGGACAAGGAGCACGACATAATGTGTCCAGTATGTGAATCTGAGTTTCTGGTTATGACAATGCTTCAAAATGGTACAACGGTCAGATGGGAATGCCCGAAGTGCGGTCACACTGAATAAGGGAGCCTTAGACACCAACGCCATGGAACATGCTGCTCTTCCAATAATACAAATCCACAGATATTCTTAGAGTCTTACCCATCTGGCAATATAACATGGGGAAAAAATCAAGCGAGTTTGTTGGTGCTACCAAACACCCTCTTGTGATATACCAGAGCGTGGGAGTCATTCAGCACTGAAGCATTTTCCACTTTGCCAACAAAAAGGATGTGGTCGGCTATCTTTTCTTCCTTGTAAAGGCTGCACTCAATGTAACCGAGACTTTCATCAAGGATTGGCACTCCCCCTCCGTTGAAGTGGTATATCACCTCACTGAATTTGTCATCGCTAAGGTCACTGGCGAATTTTTTGGCGAAGGTCTCCTGCTCGTCATTAAGTATATTCACCACAAATTTTCCCGTGTCCCTAATGGCGCCTGAAGTACGACTATCTTCCTTTATGAAAACGGCAATCAGTGGCGGGTTTAGCGAAACCGAAGTAAAAGAGTTCATAGTTCCCCCAACAGGTTTGTTGTTTAGCAGTGAAGTGACTATCGTGACCCCGGTAGGGTACTTTCTTAGCACTTCCTTAAGTTGTTCGCCTGGCTCGCTTTCTGTCATCTGATCACCTGCTCAGTCTTTTTACTCTCCATACCCCATACTCTGAGGCAAGGGCACATTTTTTAATTACTGCAAGGTCGAATTAGCACCTTATTTTAAAGGATTTTGGATAACTTTATTACTGACAATCATATAATTTCAGAAAAAGCCTCATTTTGCGCATTTTTTGCTCAACGTCTAGAAAGAGCCTCAAAAATAGCAAAAAGAAGTATTTTTTGTTCTACAGGAAAGCCAAGATATCCTTGACAGGAATATTCTCGGAATCAATTTCAATAATTCGTTTGTTGAATTAGGCTCAGTCTCCCTTCCACTCCTTCAGAAGTCTCGTCTTAATCCCAAGCATATTAAGGACTCTGCCCACAGTCAAATCTACCATTTCATTGATATCTTTTATGTTGAAATAAAGTGGTGGCAAAGGAGGAAATATCGTGCCACCCGCCTCAGTTATCTGGGTCATATTTCTTAGATGGATGAGGTTCAGAGGGGTCTCTCTTGCAAGAAGGATCAAAGGTCTCCTCTCCTTTAATGTGACCATGGCTGCTCTGGTAACCAAATTTTGCTCAAATCCTGTGGCAACTGAAGAGAGCGTCTTCATGGAACAAGGAACTATAACCATTCCATCTGTTTGGTAAGATCCGCTGGCTATGGGAGAAGTGAAATCATACTCATCATAAACGAAGTCCGATATTTTCCTAATTTCCTCCATGCCAACATCTGCCTCCATCTTGAGGATAGTGCTGGCAGAGCTGCTTACAACAACGTGAGTCTCAACATCCTTCTGTTCCTTGCAAGCAAGAAGGAGGCGGTATCCGTATATCGCTCCTGTTGAACCGGTTATTGCAACAGCAATTTTCTTCATGATGAACTATACGCTCCCTTGGCACTCAAGCAAGTGAATTGATTTAACCCTTTTCGACGCTGTTGGCATTCACCTTTTCCTCCGACCGAAATAAAACCATGCACCCGCTACAGTCACCACAACAGCGATGAATATGGTCAAAAGCAATATCTCATTATGCAAAGCGCTCACGCTGTGGTATGCTATGTTGAGGACGGAGTTCTGTGAAATATACATGCTGCCGCTCATTGTGCCATAATAACCTACCTGTGGAGACGCTGTGTAATTCATCTGCCCGCCCTTCTCATCGAAGCTTATGTTCTGGGTATTTGATGACCTTTGGACTCCGTTTGCGGAAACACTCCAGAGAGAGCCAATTGGTAACCCTTTCTCATGGAACACAACAAGGTAATTCGTAACTGGCTGGACGAAGGATATACTGTTTGACCCATGGTTGCCAACAGCGATCATACCGTTCTTGCTGTCAGATACAATTGAATAGGGCTGGGAACCAACAGCAAGATTCTGGATGACATCCTCTGATTTTGCGTTCAGAAATGTTATGTTGTAAGAGTCTGTATTTGCAACCGCAACGTCTCCAGTTTTGTTGTCAAATGTTATTCCAGTGGGCATGTAACCAACTGCAACGTATTTTTCAATCTGCTGCGTGTTTGTATTTATTATGTCTATACAATTCAGCCCATTGTCTGAAACAAAGATCTTGTCCTGTGACGGAACTGCTGCGAATTCGTAGGGGGAACCCCCAGCAGTTATGTTTGCAACAAATTTCATGCTTGAAGGGTTGTATACTGATATGAGGCCAGCACCGGGGTAGGACAGATAGAGGAGCCCGTTTTCAATGTCGTATTCAATCCCAAATGGGCCAAATCTCAGTGGCACTTTTGCACTTACTTTCATGCTGGTAAGATTTACCGCCACCAGGGAATCAGGTCCCTGCACGGTAACAAATACTGTAGAAGCGGAAGGGTCATAGGCCATTCCTTGGGGATAGGAACCTACTGAGATATTGGTGATATTCTTAGAGGTGAGATTCCACAGAGTAAGGTTGTTTTGCCCTGACAACATGAAGAGACTTCCATATTTCTCAATCAGGTTTAGCGAAGTCGGAAAATATGACCCAATGTCGTTGAATGTGGATGAGATTGTTTGGGGATTAATCATGTAAATGCTGCTTATGTTGGATGAGACGTAAATCTTGCCAGTAATATTGCTGTAGAACAGAGATTCTGGACCAGGAATGGTGGAGTAGTAATTCACATTGCCCAAGATGAAGCTGCCGTTGTTGAGGTATGCTGTGGCATTAACAAAGTATGAATTTTGTGGAAATAGTGCCGTACCAGATGAGGAAGTTGAAGTGCTGAAGCCGGCACCTGAATTGACAACTGCGTTGGAGCCCAAAAGGAAAAATATCCCTGCAGCCATTAAAACAGCAATTAACTTGTATCTCACTGGTTGCTTAATGAATTAGATTATTTTAAGGGACAAGGTGGAAAACTAATTCATCCATATTGATAAACGATAGCCCCCTACTAAGATGTGGTTCCGGACTACGTCAGAGCGATAGCAATCTTTCCCACTTTCTTCTTCATAGTCATGTTCCTGATTCTCAGTGCCCTTTATTACAACAGGTACAGGGACGAGGAATCAGACGAAAAGGCTTACAGGCACTTTAGGGACTACATAATAATTACTAACAGCCAGTCGGTCTTCCTGTCTGTCATAAATGGAATGATCATAATTGTTCTATACAGCGAGATAGCAGTTGGTGTAACGCTCCTTCTGATAACTCAGGCACTGGCTACTTACGTTTTCGTCGCCCAGTACATGAAATCAAATTACGACGCTCTGTTCTTCCTCGTCTTCTCGGTTCTTGGTTATGTGTTTGAACTCTTGTATATGATATTTGCCGGATACAGCAGGGTGTTCTTGGGCAGGGAACTCTGGGGGCTATCTGCTACCATAATCGCTTTCATAATTATAGTCGCAATACTCTCAGCATTGCTTGTTATTGCAGCTGCTTATGCAAACAGCCAGGATCCAGATAGATCAGATATCAAAGGCTATAGCTAGAATCGCCCGACACCATGATCAGGAATCGAAGAGTTTGACATATGAATATGCGCGGTGCTTGCCGAAGCAGTACTCGACTGTTGTGAACCTGGACTTAAGTTCATGCACTCTTTGCCTGACTGTCTCCACGTCTTTGTTCTCAACAATTGCCATTGAGATTATTTCTGCAATCTCTTCCATCTCGGAAGGACCCATTCCTATCCTAGTTACTTCCTGGCTGCCTATTCTAACTCCGCTTGGATCTTGAGACTTCTTGTTGTCATCCCACGGGAGCAGGTTCTTGTTCAGGATAACACCGCATGATTCGAGGTATTCTGACACATGCTTCCCCCCGCCCTGTGCTCTTATGTCCGCCACAATGGTGTGGGATCTAGTATACCCGTTCTTCTCCCCCAGGACTTTGATTCCCTTAGATTCAAGGGATTCAGCAAGTTTCTTCGCATTGTTTATTGTTTTCCTGGCGTACTCCTTCCCGAATTCAACCTCTTCGGCGAGTGTGATACCAAGGGCAGCCATGGTGTTCAGGTGATGGTTACTTAGCACTCCAGGGAATACTCCTCTCTGCACTTTCTTCCAGGTATCTTCGTCAGTGTTCCCCAATATAATGCCGTGCTGGGGGCCGGGGAAAGTCTTGTGTGTGCTACCGGAAATCACATCTGCGCCTTCCCTTAAGGGATCCTGAAACTCACCCCCTGCAATAAGGCCCAGCACATGGGCAGCGTCATACCAGACCTTGGCACCTACTTCATTGAATGCGTCCTGCAGTTCCTTTAGAGGCTCTGGGAAAAGGAATACAGATTTTCCGAATAGGCATACCTTTGGCTGCTGCTCCTTGATAAGTTTGATAGATCCGTCTATATCGATGTTCATCTCATCCACATCAAATGGGTAATTATGTAGCGAAAGGCTCCTAAGCCCAACAGCACCGAACTTGGCTGCACTTATGTGTCCACCTCCAGCCAGTGGAGGTGCGGTAATGGTGTCACCGGGTTTGGTAAGCCCATAGATAATGGCGGTGTTTGCGTTGGTTCCAGAAACAGGGCGAGGATCAGCCTGTTTTGCATTAAACAGCTTCTTGGCCAGATCAATTGTAAGGTCCTCTACTTGATCCACAAAATAGTTCCCCTGATAGTACCTGTGATGAGGCAGCCCCTCCGCATACCTGGACCCAAAGTCCGTCGTAAGCATTTCCATGGCTAGAGGGCTGATAATGTTTTCAGAAGCAATGAGTGGTATGCTTTCCTCAAACAGCTTGTTGTGTTTTTGGGCCAACTCCCTTATCTTCATAGCCTCTTCACGTGGGCTGTCCATGATTTGTCACATGGTCTACTTGTTTGTAAGGATTCCTCAGTAAATATTCGCTAGATTGCGAGAAAGGAGTGTGATGACTCCCTGCACGTATGGAAAATCAGCGCCGAATCAGATCAAGAAGATCGGTCATCGCGGCCTGGGCTGTTTCAACCCGCCCAGCTCCAGGCCCTGTCACTGTTATCATTCCAAGCGTATCAGTTTCAAATTGAATAGCATTGGTAACTCCATTCACATGGTAAAGCAGATCTTCTGGGTCCAGTTTCATGGGCCTGACATATGCATTTTGCCTGTCGGCGTAGCCTATTAACTTGTAACCACTCCTTTCGGAAGCATCCTTCAGTGACCGTATTCCCACTATTTCAACGTCATTGAATGACCTTCTCCATCCAAAAATGCTGCTCAGAATAGCAACCTTGGCGCCCGCATCAAAACCGTCTACATCGTTTGTAGGATCAGCCTCCGCGTATCCCTCTTTCTGCGCTTCTCCTAAAGCTTCATCAAAATCAAGCCCTGCGTCCATTCTGGAAAGCATGTAGTTGGTAGTCCCATTGAATATGCCTCTGATCGACCTGACGGTTGCTCCAGGAAGCAAATCCATGACGTTGAAAGAAGGCGTGCCGGCCATTACAGTCCCTTTTATCTTGAATTCTTTTCCGTTCTTACGGGCCAACTCCACGAGGTCGTTGTAGAAAAGGGCAACAGGTCCCTTGTTTGTCGTGATTACATCCTTTCCAGTTGAAAGCGCCTTCCTAATAAATGAAACTCCAGGCTGACCGTCCTTATAGTTGACCCAGGTGAACTCACACATAACGTCAGCGTCAGATTTCTCTATGATCACCTCCACATCGAGCTCAGTGGAGGTTTCTGAAGGTCTTAGTTTTGGTATTATTCCCGGCTCAGGGTCCATAATGTGCCCATACTTGAGATCTACAATCTCGCTAATTCTCACATTTTCAAGAGACAGAGCTTTCCTCTTCTGGTGGAAAAGTTCAAAGAATCCCTGACCCACAGTTCCAAAACCAACAATGGAAATCTTCAGATCTTCTGAAGGCATAGGCAAACATTGCCTGCTCGTAATTAAGTTTCACTTGGGCAATTCTGTGATTATCAAAATTTTGCACATAAACGGTTGGAAGTTATTCGGAATTATATTCGGAATTCGTCATAATACCGAATGCTACCCCAGATTAATCTCCAAAACATTTGTAAATTAGACGTCAAAAGCTATCAAATACTCAACGGTTATGAGTTTGAGCCATGGTAATTACTAAATATTGCAGGTGCTTAGTGATAGCATGGCAAACCTTAGCAAGACGAGCTGGAAAGATGTGGAGCTGGAGAAGCTTTCAGAAACCATATCTCGCAGATTCATCCATGGTGACAACGTTATGGTAGCTGAAGTCAGGCTCAAGAAAGGATCTGTTGTGCCAGAACATCATCATGAAAGCGAGCAGCTTACTTGGATAATGGAGGGAGAACTCCTGTTCGAGATTGGCGGAAAAGAAATACGAGTCAAGGCTGGTGAAGTACTGGTGATACCGTCCAACACGCCTCACAAGGCAACAGCTATGGAGGATACCGTAGACTTTGACCTGTTCAGCCCAATCAGGCATGACTGGATTTCCGGAGACGACCAGTACCTTAGAGGAAAGTAAGCTCAGGCTTGCTTTACCTCTGTTTTTATCCCGTTGGCTATTGCATAAAGCGCAGGGCATCTTTTGTTTGAGATTTCAATAACTTCCCTCAGGTCTTTGTCTGAATCCACTTCGAGTCGGAGCTCCTTTATCAGCGGAGAGTCGATCCCAGTTAGCAGGGGGCCAATATCATAGTATAGGTGTCCGCTTACCCTTAGTTTCCCTACTTCTATTCCCTTTAGGCCCGCCTGTATGGCCAAGGTCGATGCATAGCAGGACATCACGCCAAAGAGGAGATAGTTCAACGGGGTAGCATGAACTCCCTTGCCTCCCAGCAGGCCTGGCTCATCTGCACCAGCACTGAACTGAGCCCTTTCAGACATGAGATTTGCCGTGAACATGGGACTCCCCTCAAGGTGAAATTCGCCTTCTATGTGCTTCTCCACTTCGAAATGTCCGCTATTCTCATTGGCCTTTTTCTCAGATTCCCTGACAACTTTGAGGTCGACATTATTAACCAATTCTGTCATCAAAATTCACAGGGAATCAGCATTGCAGCCTATTTAAGCATTATTCCTAAAAAACCGGTGAAATAATGGCGGCTTGGGAAGAAAAATTTGAGGCTATCTCTTTCTGTTCTTGTTAAGAAATTGGGCTAGCCTCTTCATTCCCTCGTCTACGGCTTCATCTGAAGTGGCGAATGAGACACGAATGTAGTTCTTTCCTGTGGACCCAAAAAGATATCCAGGCATCACACCTACTTTCGACTCCTTCAAAAGCCCGGCAGAAACTTCTTTTCCCGACATGCCAGATCCTGATACATCGATCCAGCCATAGAAAGTTCCCTGTGGAGCGACAGTTGACATTACAGATGAATTTTCATTAATGTGTTTCAAAACAATGTCTCTGCGTTTGGACCAGGTTGAAACCATCTTCTTCACATAATCTTTGGACTTGGAACTTTCGAGTGCCTCAATTGCAGCATGTTGTGCAACGCTGCCGGCGCAAACCAGCGTGTAGCCCAGTAGCGAAGTCATCTTCTGCGTCAGTTCGGGGGAAGATGCTGCAAACCCCACCCTCCATCCCATCATGGCGTACCCTTTTGAAAGGCCGTTAACGGTGATCGTTCTCTCCCTCATGCCTGGGAGCGACGCTAGGCTCACATGTTTGCTCTCTCCATATAGGATCTTTTCATAAATCTCATCGGAAACGACGATTATGTTGTTTCTCTCTGCAACGCCTGCAATTCCCTCCAATTCATCTCGTGTGAGAACATGGCCAGTAGGATTCTGAGGAGTGTTAAGAATAAGCATCCTAGTTTTCTTGGTAACCTTTTTTTCCAGATCCTCTGCATCAAGTCTGAACCCTTCATTTCCTCTTTGGGGAACTCTCACCGGAATATCCCCTGCAAGCCCTGAAAGTATGTGGTAATGGAACCAGGCAGGATCTGGTATGAGTATCTCATCCCCTCTGTCTGTAAGTGCAAATAGGAGCAAGAATATGGATGACGAACTCCCTGGGGACACAATGATTTCATCGGCAGAATAATCAAGATTGTTGTCTACTTTCAGCTTCTTGGAAATTGCCTCTCTCAAGGGGAGTATGCCAGTTGAGCTTGTATAATGAGTAAAATCCGCGTCCATTGCCCGCTTTGCAGCCATATTTACGAAATCGGCGGTTGGAAAGTCGGGTTCACCTGCGGTCAGACTTATGACATCCTGCGGGAGTCCAAGGGCGAGTTTGAAAACCTCATCATCTATCTGTTCAGCCCTATCTGAAAGGACAAATCGTCCCCTAGATTCACTTTTTTCCTGTCCTTTATCCATAGAAATCAAGCTCCTATATTGCACAAACCCGAAAACAGATAAAAATATGTCCAGCAAAAATCCGGAAAAATGAGAATCTCTCGATAAAAAGAGGAAATAATAAAAAGGGACAGCACTGCTGTCCGTTTAAGTCTAGCTCTTCGCAGCCATTGCCTTAGCAACCTTGTTGTGCCTAACTCCCATTTCGACAGCAATAAAGTAAACGATCACAGTTATGATGGCAAATATGATCGAATCATACGGGAACGGTATTATTCCAATACCTCCAAAGAATTTGCTGCCTATGTAGGAGTACCCGAGCAGGAAGAGGAAGAACAGGGGCATCCAGGCTCCATATCCGAGTGACTTGGCGCTCACCTTGTTGTGTCTTGCGTAGAAGAGAACCAAGATCATTCCCGCAAGGTCAAGCGGGACAATTATTTCAATAGCACTGAAACCGGACCACAGAACCATCAGATTGGTGACTATGAATGCAATGGGTGCAAACACAACGGCAAGAGGGAGCCTGAATGGTCTTTTCACGTCAGGGTCAGTCTTTCTGAATACCATCAAGCTGACACAACCCGGTGCATAGGAGACCAGAAGTCCGTCAACCATTACCCCGATGACAGTTGCAAGAGATCTACCCAGTGCTATAAGCACGAGTGATACAGCAAATACAAAGATCACAGAGTATATTGGAACTCCATGCTTATTGATTCTATCCAGTATCCTGGGAACGTACTTATCTTCCTTGGCAAGTATCTGCCCGACTCTCGCGGTGCCTCCGTAGTAGATTATACCATCCTTGAAAGTTGCAATAAGGGCAACCACTATTGCGACAACGACGATTGCAGGTAGAACTAGCACTTGAGCTTCAGTAGCGTACGGAGAGCCATAGTTAAGGAAAGAGGCCCAGTCGCCTGGTGTGAGGCCAAACTTTCCAAAGTTTGCGGCACCAGCAAATATGAAAGCTTCGAGAGAGTAAATTCCTGCAGAGATTGTGATCGACAATATTACAGCCAGAGGAATACTTTTTCCCGGGTTCTTTGCCTCTTCTGAATAGTCTACTGGTTGTCTGAAGCCACCGTATCCAAAAACCGTCAAAGTGATTGCGCCAAACAGTCCTGTCGCCCCATAAGGTGCAATTCCTCCGAAGCTGGGGTTGCTAAGGTTTGAAGCGTGGAATGAAAAACTCAGCCCAATCATAACAACTGCAATCAGCCCAACCGTCACAAAGGTCAGTATCAGGTTTATGTTTCCCATGTGCTTGATCCTCAGCATGTTGATCAGGAAAATGAGCACCAAGAAGGCTTCTGATACAACTATTCCCTCGATTGTCAGTGTATTGTTGATGTACAGTGAAGGAACGTAAAAGCTGAGATATTCAACCAGTGCAAACACAATTACTGGAGCTACCAGCAGATATCCTACAAAAGAGGACCAACCATTTATGGCACCAACCAGCGGACCATTGCTCCTGGATGGGTAATAAGCTACTCCACCTGCCTTTGGCCACGTTGTCCCTAGCTCCGCGTACACAAGACCTACGGGGATGAGCATTAGCATTGCTATAATCCACGAAAGGATACCAACCGGTCCAGCAAGAGCAACTGTATAAACTGGTGCGTATGCAATTGCCGGTCCTAGGATGGCACCAAGGGCATATAGCACAACATGCCAAGTCCCGAGGTCTTTCTTGTAGCCTGTTTCGGTGACAGCACCTTCCACAGGTCCAGTGATATTGCTATCCGAATCTTTATCGACCATCTTCACACCTCTCAGAATAATTCTGAAATCAGAATGTTATACATTCACAAGGTATTTAAAACTATTTCGTCAGAAACCCTTCATTTTTCCGGGTTTTACAGGTTGTAGTATAAATAGATCAGTCTAACATTGTATTTAAGGCAAAGAGCGGTCTGGCTTGGCAATGAAGGACTATGCTGGTTTGAAATTCAAACATTTGAACTTCTATTCCCGATGAATGTTCCAGCCAATGGGCCCTAAGCAATTCTTGATGCGCCCTGACCAACTTGGGGCTACATCGCAAACATCGGATAACTTTCTCAGAAGGAGTGATATAAACTGCAGCCAGGATGAATTGGAAGCCAAGTTGGCAAAATGCCGAAAAGTTAGGAGAAAAGTAATTTAGAGTCTCTTTTGTTAGGGATTATCATGGAGTTAAAAGAGGTAATAGACCTCACAAATGAAGTAAAAACTTTTATGCCGGTATGGCCCACTGCACCTCTGCCGGAGATCAAGCCCGTGGGTATTGTCAGCAGGGACAATTACAATGTTGAGACGTTATCTGCACTTTCGCATACTGGAACTCACATAGACGCACCCTACCACTTTGACGAGAAAGGTCAAACCGTCGATAAGATTGACCTAAGGACTCTGGTAGGAGAGGGGTACTGCCTGAAAGTGAAGGATGATGATAAGCATGAAGTCAGCCTGTCAGAATTGCAGGCAAAGTGGAAGCCTGAGTACGATGGCAAGATACTCTTGCTTAACACGGGCTGGAGCAAGAAAAGAGGTTTTACAAAAGAATTCCTTTATGAATTTCCTGGTCTTAGCATGGATGCAGCAAGATTCATACTTGAGCACAAAGTGAAAATGGTAGGCATAGACACTCTGGGGCTTGATCCCTACGTGCACGAAGGGTTCGACGTCCACAACCTCTTGCTGAAGAAGGGAATGATCTTCATCGAGGATCTTGCAAACCTTGATGCATTGGTCGAAGGCAAGAAATACCTGATTTCTGCGCTTCCGTTGAAGCTCTACGAAGCAAGTGGTTCCATGGCCAGAGTAGTGGCACTTGATATCTTCTAATCGCATCAAAATAGAAGAAATGGAAAAATGGAAGCATTACGGACTCAATACACATTGGTAGGTGGCATGCAATGAATGGATTATCTGGAAAGGTAGCCCTTGTGAGCGCGGCTAGCTCGGGCATTGGTAAGGCTGTAGCAAGCGTCATGGCTGGTGAAGGGTGTAAGGTGCACATATTTTCAAGAAAGGAAGACAAGATCAGGGAAGTAGCTGAGGAGATCTCAAAACAGACTGGCTCCAAGGTTAATTACAGCGTCGGGGACCTCTCGAATCCTGAGGATGTAAAGAGAGTTCTGTCCGAAGTCAAGTCAAAAACTGGTGACATAGATTTCCTACTGGTAAATTACGGAGACCCAAAGGTCGCCCCCTTCATGGATATTACAGAGGAGGACTGGGACAGCAGCATAAACATGATAATCAAGAGCTCGGTCATTATGGCAAGGAATGTAATTCCAACCATGGCAAGGAAGGGTTACGGAAAGATAGTCTTCATAACGTCACTAACCACAAAACAGCCGCTTGAGAATTTTGCAATATCTGCGTCTCTTCGCGCTGCCGTAGTGAGCCTGTCAAAGGTACTTTCTAATGAATTTGCGGAGAAAGGGATTACTTCAAACGCAATATCCCAGGGATTCATAATGACCCCCAGACTTGAAAGCATTGCAGAAAAGAACAGCAAGAAGCTCAACATCCCATTGGAGAAGGCCTATGATCTGCTCAAGCAAGGAATACCTGCAAAGAGATTTGGCAAGCCCGAAGAGATTGGATATCTTGTAGCATTCCTCTGCTCAGATGAAGCCTCTTACCTTAATGGCACTAACATTCAGATTGACGGAGGGGTAGTCAGATTTCCATTCTGATCCCCGTTATATCTGGGCTGCACTTAAGAACCTCTTGACAAGCACAGCTGGAGAAATGACAGGAATCTAGAATCTCATTTTATTAGGGTACTCCACATTCTGGGGTGATTTGGATGATAGGTGAATTCAGGGAAAGACTGAAAAAATCAACAAATTTGCTCGGTCCATTGATTAGCATTGATGATCCGTCGATAGTTGAGACAATTCGCAATGTAGGGCCGGATTTGCTCATTGTCGATATGGAGCACTCGGTGATTGACACTAAATCACTTCAGACAATAATGATGGCTGCAGGAGATACAGCAATTATTGCAAGAATCAGGGGACTTGAGAAGAATGAGATTAAGAAAGTTCTGGACACAGGCGTCTCGGGAATCATCGTGCCTGGAGTGATGTCTCCTCATGATGTGGAGCTGGCGGTCCAGTACTCAAAATATCCACCAAAGGGAATCAGGGGTGCAGGCCCAGGGAGAGCTACAGGCTACGGTTATGATTTTGCGTCATATGCCCGTACTGCAGATGATTTGTTAGTCATTGTGCAGATTGAGACTAAGAGTGCATTTGAGAACCTGGAGTCGATGCTTTCTGTAGAGGGTCTTGACGGGTTCTTCATAGGCCCGATGGATCTTTCAATCAGCCTAGGAATAGATTTCTCATGGGGAAGCGAGAAATTTAGAGACTCTATTCAAAGGGTAGTTGCTGAAGGTCAGAAGAAGCACCTGATAGGAGGAATTTACACTCCTCTTGATCGTGCCGTGTTTGAAAATGTGAAGAGCCTCGGATTGAACTTCATCATGTTTGGCGCTGACAGGGAGGCAATTACCTCAAGGTACAAGGAAGCACTGGAGCAGTACCGCAAGACTTAGCCTTCAAGCGTCTATGTGATAGGCTGGAAAATCCTCCTAGGTTAGTGTTCCCAGATAGTCTTCCAGTTTATCGACTCCTTCTTTCAAGGACTCCTGTGTGCCAGAGTAGGATATTCTTATGTGGTTTTCTCCCTTCTGCCCGAATGCAGAACCTGGAAGCACCGCTACATCATGCTTGCTGAGTAGCCCTTTTGCCAGATCGGATGAGCCAACGCTCTTTCTATATTCCGGGAAGGCATAGAAAGCACCCTCCATAGGGCCGCATTCCAATGCATCAATATCATTAAGCCTCTTTAACAGGAAGTCCCGTTTCTCCCTGAACTCTTTTCTGAACTTCTCTATGTATGATGAACCGTTTTCCAGGGCATAAGCGGACGCTTTCTGTATAAAAGGTGGAGAGCAGGTATATGTGTGTTCTATAACTCTGGCCATTTTCCCTATGATATCTTTGCTCCCTACAGTATAACCAGATCTCCATCCAGTCATAGAATAGCTTTTTGAAAGCGTGAAAACGCTGATAACTCGGTCCGGATCAGCTTCAAGGGATCCGGTAGAAATGTGTTTTTTCTCATAAACAAGATCTTCGTAGGCCTCATCGCTAATAATGTGGAAATTGTGCTTCTCCGCTAGCTCAACGACTTGCTGGAGTTCTTCCCTGCCCAGAACCCTCCCGGTGGGATTGGAAGGTGTATTGATCATGAGTGCCGTTGTATTCTCTGTGATCTTGTTCTCTATCTTCTCCACATCTAGAGTGTTGTCAGGTGCCAGATTGTAGTTAACAGGTCTCAGTCCTGCAAGGTATGCAGGCTCGCTGTAAAAGTAACCCGGATCAGGAAGGAGTATCTCATTCCTTTTACCCGCGACTGCCATCATGGCGGCATGTATGGCCTGCTTGGAAGTTATGAAAAGAGTGTTTTCCGGGCCAGCATTAATGGAATTCCTGCTCTTGACCTTTCTTGAAATTGCATCTCTAACCTCTGCCGTGCCGAATGAAGATGTGTAGTGTGTGTTCCCCCTGAGCATTTCATTGTATGCGACTTCAATGATTTCTCTGGGAGTATCATACATTGGTTCTCCTATGGCAAGTGAAATCAACTTGTCTCCTCTGGCAAGCCTCTGAAGAACAATATTTACTACTTCTAGCGACGGTGAACCCTCCAGCTCGCTGACATACATAGCTGCAAATCTTCTGTATTTTAATAAACCTAACCTAGAGAATATCTATCAGTTTGTCGCCATACAAAGATAAAGAGTAATGGAGGATAGTGAGCTTTGTACGTTATCAGGGCTGGTCTCTACTTATTCTCTTCTCTCTTCTCTGCTTCACTTTCTGGATCTCACTCTTCTCGTATTCTGTTAGTTCCACATCCTCAGCTTCCAGATCAAGAATGAACTCTGGAGGAATCTCCCTGGAAACAAACACATCGCTAGTTGCTCTGTACACATTAATTCCTGATGCAACAAGCTTTTTGATGTCTATTCCAACTATTTTAGGGCTCTCTACGTGGAAGAGCCCAGAAACGTAGGCCTGCCTGTAAGTCTTGGATAGATGTATCCAGGTCTTATCTGAAGGACTGATCCCTGTCTCTTTTATGAACTCAAGCTCTTCCTCGGTGGTTTGGTAGAAAAGGATATCTGGTAGTTCATCGTTGGGAAGATCATCAAGCTCAACCGGAATGGTGTGCCCATAGGTTGCCCTAATCTCGTGCTCTCTGTTTACCTGGTATCTCTCCTTTGGATCTGTGAGGGCCATAGACTCGATGTGCCTAGCTGTCAGCCAACCAAAACTCTTCCTTCTAGCTCTTATTGCAGGCACTATAGAGTATACTTTAACCCAGCCATGTTCGTTAAGCCTAACTCCATAATTTTCAGGAAAATGCCTGAGCATTCCAGCAAGAATTCTCCCGAGACCTTCAATCTCGTATTCGTTCATGAGGCGCTTTCCCCTTTCACCGCACTGAGGGCACTCTTCTCCCCTGAATACACCATGTTCAAAACATTCTCTGAGATCCTCTCCCATTACTCATCCCTCCTCAATCTTTCCGCTACTTCCTCCGCCACGCTAATTGAGCTGAATTCAGACTCGATGGTGTCTGTTACTGCTATTTCATCTGCCATTTCCCTTATCTTTTCGTCTGAATGGTTGGTGAAAATTCCGTGAACAGCTGACATGTAGACCTTCGAGGCACCCTTCTCTCTCATTATGCCTGCAGATCTCATTATGGTGCCTCCGGTTGAGATAATATCGTCAACAAGTAGCACTTTCTTGTTACGAATTTCAATATCAGGCACCTCCATTTGTACTGTCCTGTCATCAAGCCTTACCTTTTCAAGATGGAAAGAGGGCACCCCAAGTATCTCAGAGAGGGCCTTTGCCCTGTCCGCCCCGCCGTCGTCCGGTGATACAACGTAATCTATGCCATGATTCTTGAAATGTTTCGCCACAGACTTTATGATCTGTATATTTTCAAAGGGCTTTTGCGAGTATGTGAGGGTCTGCTCATCATGCAATTCCACCGCATACAACTTGTCCACATATTGGGAAATTGCCTGGGCCATCACCTTGGAGGATACGGCTTCTCCGGAATTGTATAATCTGTGCTGCCTAGAATAGCCGAAATATGGAACGACAGCTATCAATCTCCTTGGCAGGGCTTCCCTTGCAGCGTTGAGGGTGAACATCATCTCAATAATATTCTCATCAGTTCGCGTACTTCCCACCACGGCAACGTCCTTACCTGACATTTCGCTGCCAATTCTGACGTAGAGCTCTCCATCAGGAAACCTCCTCACAGACTTTGAGGCGACCTCCGCATTGAGCTTCTCTCCCAGACCTTTTGCGACCTTGGTGCTGGGAGTTGTGGGCACAATTATCATGTTACGATGTGGTTATAGTGTCTACTTTTAAAAAATATTGTCAAGTGGCAATGCTCTACCCGCGAGTTTGTAAGCCGACCAAGGTGCAGGCACATTTGAATCTAGTGAGCAGAAGTGAAAATCAGAAAGGCTTACTAGGTGGCTCATCTCTAGATACATATGGCCAGCACCGTAGCTGAAGTTGTTGTAGAAACGCTAGTAAGACTAGGGGTAGAGAGAATTTACGGGATTCCAGGGGATTCTATTGACCCCCTTATAGATGCTATAAGAAAAAACGGAGATCTGAAGTACGTCCAGGTGCGGCATGAAGAAGGGGCGGCCCTGGAAGCGGCCTTTGAGGCCAAACTTACTCATAAACCAGTGGCATGCATGGGAACATCAGGACCAGGGTCCATACACCTCCTCAATGGTTTATATGAAGCGAAGATGGATCATGCGCCTGTCATTGCCCTTACTGGGCAAGTTGAGACAGATCTACAGAGCCATGACTATTTTCAGGAGGTCAATCTAAACAAGCTCTTTGATGATGTTTCATTATTCAATAGCCAGATAACAAATCCGGACAATGCTGAATATATTGTATGGAGAGCATTCAGGGAATCAAATATAAGAAAGGGGGTATCGCATATTGCCCTGCCGGTGGACGTACTGAGAATGGACTCAAAGGGATCAGAGACGCTGAGCTACGAACCTGATCCAGTTCCAGATTACAGCATAGATCCGTCGTTGGCAAACAGCTTGATTGACAGAAGCGAAAAACCGGTCATATTCATTGGAAGAGGGGCCAGCGGTCTTACTAGGGAGATTGACGCCTTCTCCGAAAGGATAGGTGCACCTGTCATTTACGCCTTGAATGGAAAGGGAATAGTGGATGACCATGACCCAAAGGTCGTTGGGACGCTGGGCTTGCTTGGAACTAAGTCATCTGTTGAGGCGATGAAGCGTGCTGATCTTATCCTTTATCTAGGCACCTCCTTTCCGTACCACACCTTCCTTCCAAAGGGCGTTAGATCCATCCAGGTTGACCGGAATCTCCTGAACATAGGAAAGCGGTTTCACACGGATGTCCCCTATGTTTGCACAGTCGAAAAATTTCTCTCCTCCATTAGTCCAGAGGAGAAGACAAACAAGTTCTACAAGGAACTCACTGAATTCAAAGAAGACTGGCTTAAGGACATGAAAAAGACTGAGGAGAGCGACTCCAATCCGATCAAACCACAACGAGTGGCCGCAACTCTCTCAAAATATGCAGATAAGGACGCTGTGGTCGTGATAGATACCGGGAACGTCACAGTATGGGGGTTGAGGAACTTTCGAAGTGGAACAGAGCACACTTATCTTTTCTCGCCATGGCTTGGGAGCATGGGAGTTGGAATACCTGGCGCAGTGGGAGCATCGTTTGCCACAAAAAGACAGGTAATAGCAATGGTGGGAGACGGCAGTTTTGCCATGACCATGATGGAACTCATCACTGCCAGGAAGTATGACAGGCCAGTGAAGATTGTAGTATTCAATAATTCAAAGTTGGGAATGATCAAGTTCGAGCAAGAGGTGATGGGTTACCCAGAATGGGGTGTAGATCTCCTGAACCCTGACTTCGCCAAACTCGCAGAAAGTATGGGAATTACGGGAATAAAGGTTGACAAAGTGGATGAACTTGACAATGGAGTAAAAAGGCTGCTGTCTGAGAAGGGACCTGCTGTTCTCGACGTGAAAGTCGACGGCGATGAGAAGCCAATGCCGCCGAGGTTGACATTTGCTCAGATGAAGGGCTACGTTACATCGCTGTTTAGGGAAGAACTACTGTCGCACAGCTGAACCTATGTCTGAGCAGGAATACGTCACAGGACGAGGATTACGAAGATAACAAAGAAAATTACACCGAAGGAGAGGGCATAGAGTGGGAATTTCCCCCTCCTTATGTAGAATATGTATATCAGGGAAATCGCTTCAGCAGTTATTACGCTGATTACCGCGCTGCCATTGATCGCCCATGGAATGGCAAGGAGTGCTATTCCGGGATACAAAGTGGTGTAAAGGACCTTTTCACCAACAAGTGAAGCAATAGCAAATGTATCCTTTCCCTGATAGCCCCAAATCATTGCAGTGAGAGTCTCAGGGATCGCGGTCGCAAAGGGTATGATCAAAATGGAAAGAGTCAGGGCAGAAATTCCAACGCTGATGGAAAGAGTACTTATGGAGCTTACCAGGAGTTCAGAGCCAAAATATAGGAGAATTATTGCAGCTACAAGCTGAATAGCCGATGCACTTTTTGCACCCATGAATTTCGACAGGAATGGCTCTTCCTGTTCTTCCTCCAGAAGGTGTGACTCATCCTTGAACATGAAGTATACATAAATAATGTAGGAAGCAAGCAACCCTATGCCCAATACCAGGTTGAACAACCTCGTTAGGTAGCCGGCGAGGATCAAAAGCGGGTAAAGTACTGAAATGAAGACGTATGGATGGGCCAATCCTCGATCAACTTTGATAAAATTTCTCCTCTTCTTCTTTATGAAGAAGGATCCTATGATTGCGGCAAGGACCAGAGAATAGGAGAGTGAGGAAGAAATAAATGGTTCACCGAATATGACACCAATTGCGATATCATTTCCCTGGACATGGTTGGCGGAAAAGATAGCTATAACGAAGACAATCAACTCGGGAAAAGAAGTGAAGAAGGGAGACACAATGGAGCCCAAAAAGGATCTTGACCACTTGAAAAGTCCTCCGACATATTCGATGGCATTAACGAATACGAGCGATCCAACAAATACGATCAGGACGCTAAGGACGAGGGCAGGTATGCTGCTCATTTCAACAGGTCTCTATGCCTCAGTTTATAAATAGGTTCTTTCCGGCCTGTAGCAGACGGATAAAATTATAGTGATTATTGAGGTATATAGCTACATGCAATATGAAATAGTGAACCCTCAGGGAGGTTATGCAGTCCTCAAGACTAAGATGAGCAACGGCGAGGAGTTCTTCTCTATGCCTGGAACTGTTACAAGTCTCAAGGGAGTCAATTTTGCCTCACAGCGAAAGGGTGGGCTTCTTGGTGGACTGAAGCGTTCTCTCCTAACGGGCACAAATCTCTACATGGATAAGCTATACTTTGAGTCGGATCCAGGAGAAGCTATTGTTGCTCCCAGGTTTCCTGGCCAGATTGGGGAAATATCACTGGACCAAGATATGTTTTCACACAGTCACAGCTTTCTGGCTGCCGAGAACGGCGTCGAGATAGGTTCTAAGTCCCTCGGTGTTCGCTCACTTCTGGCAAATTCCAGCCTCTTTTGGATTTCCCTGCAAAGAAACCCAGGTAAGAAGGCCTGGCTCTCGTTCTTTGGGGATATTCTAGACGTAAACGTGGCGGAAGGCGAGCATATTTCAGTGGAACATGGACATTTTGTTGCAATTAATGCAGGAGCAAATTTCAACATCAGATTTCTTGGGCTGAAGAGGGCCATGCTGGGTGGAGAGGGACTCTACATGGTTGACATTGTAGGTCCTGCACATGTGTGGATGCAAACACGCAATCTTGAAGCCTTCATACAGATGATAGCCGCCCAAACTGCCCACAGGTAATCTATTAATTCTTCGCTCTTGTCGCGATTGCTACAGCCAGAAGCATGGCTCCACCACCAATTATGGTGAAGGTGGTAATTGACTCTCCAAGAAGCAACGCACCACCTAAGACGCCTACAAGTGGAATAAGGTACAGCTGGATTGAAACCCTTGTGGCAGTACTCTTTCCAATTAAGGTGTAGAAGAGCATGTAACCAACTACTGTGCTCAGCACAGAAAGGTATAGCATTGCTGCCCAACCAAAGGGAGTGAGGGATTCTATTTGGACGAAGAAGCTCCCGGAAAGCAGCGGAAGCAGCATAACGGTTCCAGTAAGCCCTGTCCAAATGGCCACAGGCCTTGAGCCATATTTTTGTACCAAAGGCTTGGAAAAAACTGCGAATGTTGCATAAGACAATGCTGTGCCAAGTGCTTCTAGAATCCCCGGTAACGTGCTCTCTCCGCTTGATAGCCCACTTCCATAAGACAGTACAACAGCACCTGTAAAAGCCAGGAGCACCGCGTAGAAAAGTCTTCTTCCTGCCCTTTCTTTGAGAAACATTCTGGAAAGCAGCAGGATGAACACAGGTCCTACTGCAACGAGCAATACTGCAAGGCCAGCTGAAATTGTCTTTTCGGAGAAGTTGAGGGTAAGGTGGTAGGCAACAACATTTGCGAAAGCAACAAGAAGGAATCTGGGAACGTCCCTCCGATCAAATGGGGTTTTTGTTCTTCCTATGAATGGAGCTAGGGCAAGAAGTCCAGCGCTGGCCAGAAACCAACGCAGAACTGTCAAGTTCACCGGAGAAAGCAGTGGCTCTACTGCCTTTATGGCAACAAAGGCCAACCCCCATATTACACTGAGTACAATGAGAATGGCGTATGCCCTCATTTTTGGTGAAATACTCAATCTTGCAGTTATCCTCTCATTCGTGGAAAGATCTGAAATTGAGGAATCAGGAGATTCATTGAATGTCAATGCTTCTTCACTTGCCTGAATTCCTCTTCTCCATTTCCAGGAGGTATCTTTTCCGCTCTATCCCTAGTCCGTAACCACCAAGACCGCCGTCTTTCCTAACAACACGGTGGCATGGAACTATCAATGGGACAGGATTTGCACCACAAGCATTTGCAACTGCCCTATACGCTCTGGGCTTTCCTATTAACTCCGCTATTTCATTGTAAGTCCTGGTTTCTCCATATGGTATGGCTTTGATTGCTGTCCAAACACGCCTTTGAAAATCTGTCCCCGCGACCTCAACTGGCAGGTTAAGAAGTTGTCCTTCAAAATAAGATAATACTGCATCCAGTCTCTTTCTGACATCATCAGAGCGCCTGACCTCCGCATTTGGAAACTCCTTTTTGATGAATGCGACAAGGTCCTCTTCATTGTCAGCCATTGTAAGGGAACATATTCCAAGATCTGTCTCAGCTACTAGAAGATGCCCCAGATTGCATTCCGAAGTTTGGTACTTAACAAGAACACCAGCACCTCCTTTCCTGTAACTCGAGGGCAACATCCCAAGCTTATTTGGGCCATCATTGTACAACCAACTCTGAGAGTTGTACCCAGTCTTGTAAACCGCATTGGGCAGGGGTTCCCCCTCCCTTAGGCTCCTCTTGAGCAAATTGATCCTGCATTCTTCAATATATTTTCTTGGAGTTATTCCCATGACATCCTTGAACAACCTGTGAAGACTATACTTGCTTATCTTGAATCTTTCCTCCAGGGCTACCAAAGAGAGACTTGAAGAGGCGTTGCTTCTGATGTAGTCGCAGATTTTCTCAACTAGTTCGATCCTCTTGTTGTTCCCAGGAGAAGATCGCCTCTCCTCTGCTTGCTTAAGGGCTGTCACATCTCTCAAGTCTGTTTGCGGTAAAAGATATTTTGTCTATTTCTTGCAAGAATACAACATCGATTAACAAATTCATAGGAAAAATGGAAAATTTCCTGCTTTGCAAGTTATTTGTTCAAACTACTTTCAGAAATGTGGCAAGAAACTCATCCTAAATGAAGTCATAATTGGTAGGGTACGATGAGCTCTCGAACTATTGAATAATAAACATGTCGAGATTTCCCGTGATTTTTTCCGATATTAGTATTGGTTTCCATGACACAATGTGACACTATAACATGGTTAGTTAATTCTTCTTTAACTTACCTATTAATCTTAGGAAAATTATTATAGTTCAAACACTTATTAAACTCACAGTATGAACATTTTTTGCCTAAAAGATTGCAAAAGAGTAATATATTAGTATAACTTCTAAACAACATGAAAAGAGGCAACGCTATAATAGCCATTATCGTGGCTGTCATTGTTGTGGTCGCTGGAGTTGTGATATATTTTGAACGCGCTAATTCACACCCAAAAACGAATTTGCCAACGCTCTATATTACAACGATAAGCCCGGTACCTACGATAGTGAAGAATCAGTTGGATGTTGTAACTAGCAACTTAAATGCAATCGGAATTCCCGCTAGTTACAAAGCGGTCGGTATTCCGGTCATATTTGGCTGGCTAAGTGCCAATACAACTCCGAATATGGTTGTTAATCCGGGACCCACTCCTTCATGGCCCGATCCAGTTTTCAATCAGATAATCGGTGCTACAGATGTGGCATATGGTTTCACGTATATTGACGACTCCTGGTTCAATAATACTACACTCCAAAGCTACTTCCCCAATATAATGTTCGACAGCAACAAATCAAATCAGATAAACCAGGTTACTCAGATCTACAAAATAATATACGACAATGCCCCATATTTGTGGCTCCCAACCCCGGACAATGTATTCTTTGTTCAACCTTACATCAACAATTTCTCTTACAACCCATCAAACGTGTATTACTACAACCTCCTGTCATATAACAGTTCATACACCGCAGTGACTCCACCTTCTAATTCTACTCTCACGGATGCAATACAAATAAACACTCCGGATTCTTTGGACCCTGCAAGCGCAGGATTATTGGAAGATACAACATTCCTCAATTCTGTTTATCAGGGTCTGGTTCAACCGAGCAGTTCTAACTCTAGCCAAATAGAAATGGTCCTTGCAAAGAACTACACACAGCAGAATTACCAGAATTATACATTCAATATGAGAAACAACCTTAATTTCAGCAATGGGAACGCAATGAATGCATCCGACGTATGGTTCTCCATATACAGATCCATTGTGATGGGTCAACCAGCCGATTCTGGAGCTAACAACTTCGTACTTATCAATTCCACAGAATACAGCACAACTTCTTACTCAATCCCATGGGGATTCGAGAATGCCTTGCTAAACTATTCCAGTGAAACAGGATACACAAAGACGAGCAACGTAACCTTGAACGCCCAAAATGCAGCAAATTACCTTGCAAATATGCTATCTAATTTCAATCCTGCAAATAAGACTCAGAAAGATCTGATGACCTATAAGAATCAGGCATTTTCGCTAAATGCGACTAACCCGCTCCAGGTCAACATAAAGCTTCTCAAGTCCTACCCATTCTATGCACAGGCACTTGCTGCTGGAACCTCAAACTATGTGGTGGATCCTTCTTCTATTGACAGCCATGGGGGAGTCCAAGCAAACACTGCTAACAATTATTCCAACCTAAATGGTGCAATAGGATCTGGACCATACCAGTTCAAAACTATCAGCAGTTCATTGTCCACAATAACTCTTGAGAAGAATCCTAATTACTGGGGAATTGGTGCAACAGGAATTCCTTCGGTTGCGCAACCGGGGCACATAAACTACATTGTGGTGGAATACACTCTTGCCTCTGCTGATAAGGTCTCAGGCTTCCTATCAAACGACGTGCAATTGACACAGATAGATCCTTCCTCATATGCGAGTATAGCTCAGGCATCTCCATACAAGAGTCTGCCTTTCAACTCATACTTCATAAATGAAGGTGCAAGCCCAGCACTGTGGTCCATATCTATGAACGCAGGATTGTTCCCAACTAACATAACCAACTTCAGACTTGCGATTGTTCACGCGGTCGATTACGCAAGCTTGAATCAGTTGTTCACTTACAATGGCACATCTCTAGCAACCAATTATCTTGGTCCAGTAACACCGAACTTCAATGAGTACTATAATCCTGGAAACCTACCATTGTATAACTACAATGTAAGTCTGGCAGAACACTATCTAAACCTTGCTGGTCAGGCAGGACACTTCTATGTCACTCTAGCAAATGGAACAATACTTGGTGACAAAGCAGTAATTGCCTTGATGCCCATTACGGGACAGATTGTGTTAACAGTAAGCTTACTGGAAGAACAAATGGTAACAGCGACTACAACCAGGTTCTTCTAACCTTTTTAAATCCCACAATTTTTTTTCTTTTTTTTATTGCTCAGAAGGTGTAATCTCCTTTATCTTCGCCGAATCCATCTTCTCCGTGACTTGCTTTTTTATCGACTCTCCAGTCGACACGTCTCTTATTAGAACGTTGTATCTGGTGGAAATTATGAATACCGTAGACAACCCGAATTTTTTCTGCAAGAAACCTGACCTGACAAATACAAGATTTATCTCAGTATAACGGAGTGACCTCAGTCCAAAGAAGCTTGATGTAAGGATGGAGTCCTCGCCAATTTCGTATTTGTAGGTCTGCTTGATTGCTATGTATGAAGTCAACATAGCGTACCACAGACCCACGAAAATCCCATAATCCAATAGAGTGTTCAATGAAATTTCAAGTAAGATTGAAAACAGTGCTAGAAGGATTGTTCCCTTCAGAAGGGTCTTCTCAACTGATTTATTCATAGAGCCAACACGCAACCAATTCCTCTTTGACAGGTTCCAACGGTGGTTCCTCCACTTTGCATTTGTCCATTACAAAGGGACAGCGAGTGTGGAACCTGCAACCTGCGGGAGGGTCTATCAAACTGGGTACGTCACCGGTGGGCGCTATGATTTCCTTGGTATCGACCGAGGGGACAGATTTGAGCAGAAGTTGGGTGTAAGGGTGCATGGGGTTTGAAAGAATTCCTGAGGCAGCCCCCTTCTCCACGATCTTTCCAGCATAAAGCACCACAATATCGTCTGCAAGGTACTTTGCAACTGATATGTTATGCGTGATAAAAAGATATGTCAGGTTGTATTCTTCCTGAATTTCAACAAGGATATTGAGTATCTGGGCCTGGACAGACTCATCTAAAGAAGACGTTGGTTCATCCAAAATTATTAGTTCGGGGTGCTTAACAAGCGCTCTCGCTATGGCAATTCGCTGTATTTGCCCTCCTGATAGCTCCCTGGGCTGCTTGTCCTTTATCTCCTCGAAGGAGAGCCCAACGCTCGAAAGTGACTCTGTCACTTTTTTCTCGTCGAAATTTCCCAAGGGTTCAGAAATGAGCTCCCTTATTCTCATTCTTGGGTTCAACGAAGTTGCAGGGTTCTGAAATACCATAGATAGGTTGTCCCTAACCTCAGAATAAATTTCCTTGGAAACTTCCTTCTCTTTGAAAAAAATCTTACCCGAAGTTGGGGCTTCTATTGTGGCCATTATTTTTCCAATAGTAGTTTTTCCTGATCCACTCTCCCCCACCAGAGCGAGAACTTTTCCAGATTCAATTGATAATGATATACCGTCAAGGGCGTGCACATAAACTGGTTTTTCCCTGAAAATGCTCTCTAGCAAGCCACGTTTTTTTCCAAGATAGAACTTCGTGACTCCTTCAAACCTGTATATCTCATTCATAAAGCCAACACCTGACGTTTCTACCCCTAACTTCCAGTATCTCAGGCTCCTCTTGCCTGCACTTTTCCATTACCTTGCTACATCTAGGGTGAAACCTGCAACCTGTGGGCAGTCTCATGTAGGCAGGCGGGGATCCAGGAATAGAGTGGAGTTTCTTGGTAGATTTGGTATCTTTCGGAATGCTTTCAATGAGGCCTGTAGTGTAAGGATGCAAAGGTTCCCGTATGACCTCTTGAGTCTTGCCGATTTCAATGACTCTTCCACTATAGAGCACAACTATCCGGTCAGAGACTGAATTTGCAAGTGCTATATCATGAGTTATGAACATAATGGACATTCCTAGGTCATTATTCAGCTTCTTGAGGAGCTCTATGAATTGGGCCTGAATTGTGACATCAAGTGCAGTGGTAGGTTCGTCCGCGATCAAAAGTTTGGGCTTGAGAATTAGGGCCATGGCTATTACAATCCTCTGTACCTGGCCTCCAGACAGCTCGTGCGGATACCTCTTTAGTATTGCGTCGGGATCTGGCAGGCGCAAATCCAATAGTACATTCCTTATCTCATTCTGTACATCTTTCTCGGTAGATTGAATGGAGTTCTTTGCATTCCTTAGTATGACGCTCTCCGCAAGTTGCCTTCCAATATTCTTTACAGGATCAAGACTGTTCAGAGGGTTCTGAAAGATCATAAAGACCGTAGAACCTCTAAATCTAGTCAATTCGTTCTCAGAATATTTGAGAATATTTTGATCCTCAAGCTTAACAGATCCTGTGATTTTGGCATTCGGTGGGAACATCCCGGCAATCACATGCCCAAGAGTGGACTTCCCTGATGCAGATTCTCCAACTAGGGCTATCCTCTCCCCTCTCTGTACTTCTAAATTTAGCCCCTCGATCACTTTTGCAGTTCCCATTACGGTTTTATATGAAATGTGCAAATCTGAAAGCTCAACAAGCAATTTATTCACCTAATAATTAATTCTATTGGAGATTATATCCTGCATTCTGTCGCCTACCAATACGAATCCGATGACTATTATCAGAATGGCGACACCTGGGAAAATGGCCCACCACCAATCCATTGGAAGTGCGCCCACTCCATTGGCTGTCATCGATCCAAGCTCAGGTATGGGAGGAGACAGCCCAATTCCTAGAAAAGCCAGTGTAGAATAAATCAGTATTACGTTTCCAAAGTCAAGGGCGGCATACGCTATTATTGGGTCAGTGCTGTTTAGCAACAAGTACCGGAAGAAGAAAGATAGTTTGCCTACCCCGTTAATCTTTGCCGCTTGGACATAATCCAACCTTTTGACTTTGAGTACCTCTCCACGGAAGAACCTTGTATATATGGGCCACCAAACTAGCATTAATCCAATTACAGCTCCAAAATAAGAAGCATTGAGAATAACGGATATTGCTATCACCAGGATCAAAGGTGGCACTGAAAGGAATGCATCAGTGACCCGCATAATAACTTCATCTACAAACTTGCCCAAGTATCCCGAAGTTATTCCTAGAAAGGCGCCTATAAGTACAGCGGATCCCACAACCAATACCGCTATTAGCGCGTCTCTTGGAATGGCGTAAAGCATCCTGGAGAGTATATCTTCACCTGAGGAGTTTGTCCCAAGTAGAAAGTGAAGCGATGGAGGCTGCGACCTGAGGAGTGGATTGAAGGCGAACGGATTATGGGGAAGTAGCATATAACCGATATCAGAGGTTACACCAGGTCCTGCAATGAACTCCATTAGTCCCTGAATAATCGCCCATCCGAAAAATGCAGCAATGATTATTACGCCGAGCAAAGCACTTCTGTCCTTAATGACGAGTTTCCAAGTTGTGACTGGCTTTTCTTTTGCGTCTGTCTGATCGTTACCAATAGAAGCTGCGTCGCCAATCATTCAACAATCACCCGTGGATCAAGAACTCCGTAGAGGATATCGGCTACAAGGTTCGCTATGATTATGGCCAGTCCAAGTATTATGGTAGTGTCTAAAATTGCTATGTAATCGAGATTGTTCACAGCCTGTACTATAAAATAACCCATGCCATGATAGTCGAATATGTCTTCTATAACCACAGCACCAGCTAAGGAGAAAGCAAAAAGGAGAACTATAAGGGTTACGAGAGGGAGAGCAGCATTGCGTAATGCAACACTATAAACCGCTCTTCTTCTTGGAACGCCCTTCATGAGGCTCAATCTGAAGAAATCACTCTCCATTACATCTAGCATGGAAGCTCTGGTCAATCTAGTAACTATTCCAAAACTGATCAGTGCGAGGGATATTGCTGGTAATACCATGTGATGAACTAGGCTCACGAAGTAAGTCCAGTCACTTGCTATTAATGCATTTAGTAACGGAAACGGGGTCACACTGGGTGGCGTAGAAAGAATTGGATTGACCATGTTTATTGCAGGAAGAAGCCTGAGTTTGTAAGCAATTACAAGTTGCAAGAGTATCGCAACAAGGAAAGGTGGAGTTCCCCAAGAAGTCAGATACAAGATCTTGACACCGTAGTCAGTGGCTTTTCCTCTCCTGGAGGCGGCTATTGCTCCAGTAAAAAGTCCCAGTACGACTGCAATTATTATGGCAGGTATCACTAGTTCGAGGGTTATGGGCAGAAATCTTCCAAGTAAGACCCATTCTGGGGCATTGTATATTGGATCAGTACCTAGATTTCCATGAAGAATCATTCCAAGATAGGTTATTATCTGCACATAAACAGGCTGATTTAGACCGTACCTGTTAATTATGTTCTCAAGAGCTATGGTTGGTATGTGAGGGTTTCCGGCGTAAATCCTTGCCAATGCAATTGGGTTTGGGGCGATAATATGTATTAACGTAAATAGAAAGATGACCAAGATTAGCAGAGTGACAATTGCATAAATTGATCTCCGCAAAATGAAAAACACAGTTTTACTCTGCATCTGTGAGCTAATACGAACACATCATTATTAATTATTGCGGATAGAGTGTGCGTCTCGAAAAATTAATAAATATTTCAACACATGGAAGCAGGATTACAGTGAATAAATCGGGAACCAATTATAATGATGCAGGAGTAAATCCATCAGTGCAGCTAGGAAAAACAGTAAAAATAGCAGATGGCGGTGTAACATTTCGAAAAGAAACTGAAATATATCCTTGGAGATCACCTATTCCCGTAGTTTTCGTGGAGGGCGACTCCACTGAGATGGGCACTCAGTTTGGAAAAGCAACTAAGGATGTGATCAGACGGGTGGTCAGGTTCAATGTACCTAAACTTAATGACATCCTCTCCGACTCAGGCCTCAAGACGAAGGATTATCTAAACACGGCAGAAGAGAGTGTTTCTAAGCATACAGATTCCGAGTACCTTGACGAAATTTCAGCAATGGCCGATACAGCTGGCGTCTCTTATGAGGATTTGCTCCTCACGAATTTAAACATCGACATTATGTACACTCTTCCAACCACAGAGTCGCACTATCCATTACTTCCGGACGACGTTTCAGAGAGTCCATTACATTGCAGTTTCTTCAGTGCGTATGGAGAAGCAACCAAGGATGGCTCAATGGTAGCGGGCCACAACGACGATGGTGGCAGGTACATGGATCAATATCTTGCTTTGAAGATTGCAAAACCAAAGAAAGGAAATGCATTCGTCTCTCCAGTGGTACCAGGCTACATAGGGTATCACAGCGCTGTGAATACCCATAGAACCTTTGCTTGTTCCACCGGAATCTCAGATGTAATGAAGAACGACGAGATGGATCCAAATGGGGTTCCAAGTTGGTTCCTTTTCAGATGGCTGGGAGAGCACTCAGAAAGTACCACAGATGCAGCAAAGAGATTCCTATCTGTCCCGAACATGACATTAATCAATTGGTGCTTCTCAAGCGCCAAGGAAGGAACGAAGATAATCGAGGCAACACCTAAACATCATGGTATTGCAGAATTTCCCAGCAGCTCAAAGGAATGGATCGTATCTGCAGGAAAAACACTTTGCCCGAAGGATCTTGAACCCTACATGGTGTTCGTGCAGCACCCAGTCACCGGCGATTATAGATACATGTCAGTGGAGAGGGCGGTAAAGCAGCGTCTCGGGAAGATTGATCTTGCAGAGGGGGTAAATATAATGAGTGACCATTATGACTCCTTGACTCAGAGTGAGGCTGCCAGCGAGAACACCGTCTGCAGACATATGGAATACGCTGGCACATTCGGCGGAACTGTTAGATCATTTGTAGTTCAGTTCAATAATAAGGACAAAGAAAGTGAACATGGTTCCATTGAGGTAGCAGTTTCACTGGGGAGCCCATGCAACGGGATCTGGAGGAAATTAAGCTTCGATTCAAAAATGGATCTAATAGCCAGCTAGAGCCAGCAGAAGGAATTTGAACTCATAAGGCACCAACCGGGTTGGGATTGGAGAATGAGGTTGGATATGGGGTTCGCCTTCTCACCTAGATCACACTGAGGTGGTTATCACGAGTATTTACAAATACGCCGCGAGCGCATGGATTTGGTGCGGGAAAGCAGAGATGGATTCGTACAGATTCATCGAAAATGCTGACTCATTAGGTTATGAAGGTGTGGAAATCCCCTCATTTGACGGCAACATAGACCATAAATTAGTAAATCAAAGGCTTTCGTCTGCCAGCAATAAAATAGAGGTGATTGTGGTCGGAGGAGGTTCTCCAAATGCAGATGTGTCATCTGCAGACAAAGCGACTAGAGTATCTGGAGAAAAATACATCAGAAAACTCATAGAAAAGGCAGTTGCTTTGAATTCGAATTTGGTTTGCGGTCCACTGTATAGTTCTGTTGGGAGGGCACAGTTCCTAACACGTGAAGAAAAAAAGAGAGTAATAAAAAGGACAGCAGAAGTATTCAGTGATATATGCGACTTTGCCGCGGAGAGGGGGATTAGAATAGCCCTGGAACCACTCTGCCGCTACGACAGTTTTCTGATCAACACGTCCAAGGATATGACAGAGTTCCTTGAGGAGGTAAATAAGGAGAATATTGGAGTCCTCCTAGACACTTTTCATATGAATATAGAAGAAACATCAGATTCTATGGCCATTAGTGAGGCTGGTTCAAGGCTGTTTCACTTCCAATTGTGCGAGAACGACAGGGGAATTCCAGGTACAGGGCAGATCGATTGGAAATCTATTGCTTTGTCTCTGAAGAAAGCCCATTACAAAGGTTGGCTATCTTTGGAGTCATTTACACCTTACGAAAAGGAATTTTCCACAATGATGAAATCCTGGAGACCTCTTGCCAATACGCAAGATGAACTTGCCGAAAAAGGTCTAAGGTTCTTGAAAAGTACTTTTGGCTGAAAAAACAAGTATCAGCGCCAGAAGCGGTCAAATTAATTTCTTTTCAACATCATCAATTGCCTCCAGAGCTGCATTCCTCCCAGAAAGCCCAGAAACTCCACCTCCAGGATGCGTGTAAGCACCACACATATAAAGACCCCTTAAAGGAGTCCTGTACTTGCTGTACCCGGGGAATGGACGCAAGGCCATCATTTGGTGAACTGTAGGTTGTCCGAATACAGGATCACCATTTATGGCATTGCTGTTTAGTGATTGAATGTCTCCAGGAGCCATTACCTGGCTTCCAATAACGATATCATTTGCGTTTGGAGCATATTCTGAAAGCCTGCTCATTGCTGACCTGAAGATTTCCTCTTTATCCTGTTGCTCCCACGGCCTTCCCGATATTAGAGCAGGAGCTCTTACAAAGTTCCAGAGAATGTGCTTGCCTGGTGGAGCCCTAGTTCCGTCTATGACTGTGGAGTTGTTTATTGTCATAAAGGGAGCTTCAGGGATTTTTCCGATCATGCAGTCATTGTAAGATCTAGATATTTCATCCATACTTTCCCCAATTTGCACAAGCCCTGCATTTCCAGTATCCCTAGAGGTAAAGTTGAGTCTTTTGTCAAGAGCGGCATGGATCATTACCTGCGTAACTCTGGAAAACTTGAATTTTCTCACCTTGGAAAGGAAGCTCTCATCTAGTGAAGCTGCTTCAATCATGTTTAAAAATAGGGCCTTGGGCTCCACATTCGACATAATACCGTGTTTTGCATGGAACATTTTCCCACTAGAGGTCTTCACACCGCTTGCTCTGCCATCTTTTACAAGGACCTCTTCAACACCTTCGCCGAGAAGAATAGAGCAGCCATGCTCTTTGAGAAATCTTTCAAAGGATCGGGTGAGGGTCGACATTCCACCAATGGGAATTGATGAGCCCTTCTCTTGCAACAGCCCAACGAAAACCAAAGAAAGAAAGGCACTGCCCGCGTCTTCTGGAGAGAGTGGAGCATGGTTGGAAGCCCAGATGGAATAAAAGGCCATCATTTCCTCTGACTCGAAGGTTTCCTCAAGCCAGTCACGTGCAGACATGAAAGAGAGCCGCATGAACTCTAGTCCTTCCTCTGTCTCCTCTAGTAACTTCATCGTATCGGAGTAATCAGAGGGAGGTGACGAGAAACCTGCTTCTATGATTTCCTGAATCCCTTGATAATATTCATGAACTTTCCTAAATGCACTTGCATCCTTTCTTGAGAACTGTTCAATGGACTTTACTGTAGACTCGATATCTCTGTAGATAGTGATTGCCTTGCCGTTCCTGAATGGGGTGGATGCAACTACCTGAGGGTCAATATAGGCATATCCGTAGTTCTTTAGGCCAAGTTCTTCCTCCACAGGCCCTAATTTCCATATGTTTATGGAGGAAGCAAACACGTCATGATGGAAACCTGGTAATGTTATATCCTTGGTAATAGCACAACCCCCGAGAATTTTCTCCTTTTCTAAGATAAGAGTAGAAAAGCCGTGTTTAGATAGGTACGAGGCCGCTGATAGACCGTTGGAGCCACCCCCTATTACAATAAAGTCATAGCTCTGTTCCAAATTTTCCACCACCAATGATACCGTAGCTTTTTGATAGGGCTGCATAAGATACTAAGTCAAGAAATTGCAATAGACTACCAAAAATATGAGACCACCACAAGGAACCCAGTTCTAACCATTCCATTTGGGCCTTGTAAATAGTGTCTCCCTTCTTATTGATAACTTGGGCATTATTGTTCATACCAGCATGACCCTCTGAGACTCTATGTAGTATCTCCTCAGAAACCTTTGTTGGGCTAAATCTGCAAGTTCAGGGACCCCAGACTTAAGCGCTATACTCAATGAAGTCTCCCTGACTTCCTGTTCTGGGTTGTCTATCAACTCAAGGAGAACATCCCTGGCATCCTTTTTTTCTGTGAAACATTTCAACTCATTAATGGATGCAATTTTAAGTGGTTTCTTGTAAGTCGACTTAATCACATTGATAAGGGACCTCAGGCTCTCATCATTTCCCATAGCGCTGATTCCCCTTATGGAACCAAGAGGAACCACATCGTTGTGTGATTCTTCACTCAGGCCTTTCTCCAGTATATCCATCGCATCTTTGTGTCCTGCTTTCCCCAAAGAGTGCATTATCTCAGATCTGACATAGTAGCTCTTTTCTTTCTCAAGTGCTGAAACCAGCGCCTTAAACGTCCCTTCAGTCTTGAATTCCCCCAATGCCTTGATAACAGCCCTTCTGACCTTAGCCTCGGGGTTGGAGACATTCTTCATAAGGATGTTGTGTGCCCCGGTAGTATTTATCGAACCAAGTGTCTCTGCTGCTGCAACTCTTATTGCACTGTGGATCTTCTCGTCTTCCAAAATGAAACTGAGGCATTCCAGGGCCTTCAATCCACTGTTGTGGGAAAGTGTTCTGATCGATCTGATCCTGCAAGCAAGGTGCTTGTCCAGCTTTATCTTTACTAATGTCTGCTCCAACTCTTCTGAGTGAAGGTGTTCTCCAACTATCGCTAGTTCAGGGTCTACGCATACGAAGTTTGGCCTTTTCTCTGAGGGTATGTCAATTTCATAGCTTCTTTCATTGAAACTAACCGGTACTCTTACTGAAGAGCCGTCCTCATAATTAAGGAATACATTGACATCAATCTGAAACTCTCTCTTGAGATCCTGCAATTGGCTTAAGGATAGGTGGATCTTCTTTGCATCTTTATCATAGCTGTAAGCAGATGAGACAATTGGATAACCTCTGCTATAAACATACTGATTAAAGAAAGTATGAAGGTCTCTCCCAGAGGTTTCAATCAGCAAATTCTCAAGGTCCTTTGTGCTTGCAGTTCCATATGAGAATTTCGAGAAATACTGCAACATAGCTTTGTGCATAGTATCACTTCCTATCATATTCAACAATGAAAGCATAACAAGCCCTCCCTTTTCACTGTTGAACCTGTCAAAAGATCTCTTTGGATCTGGTCCATATGTAGTGCAAACTTCGCTCACGCCTCTTTTTCGTTCCACTGACAAGTACAAGTCCAATTTGTCAAGAACATGATAATAGAACTCATCTTCACCATATCTTTTCCTCAAATAGAGTGGGTACACAAACGCTGCAAGTCCTTCATTGAGCCATACGTCTTCCCATGTTCGGCAAGTTACTATATCACCGTACCATTGATGAGCAAGGTGGTGGCCTACATTTTCCTCACTGCTGAAATCAATATGAGCAATCTTATCATGGAGTGTTCTCACAGTCATTGTGTTTGCAGTAGTATTCTCCATTCCTCCGAAGCTTGCTTCGAAGACGCATGTCTGTGAAAATTTATCGTGAGGGTACTTCACGCCAGTGTAGGATTCGTAAAACTTGAAAAGTTCCTTAGTAGATTCAAAAGACCTTCTAATGTCCCCTTTTCTTCCTTTTGGTACAACATACTGAAGCTTGACTTTGTCGTACATCTCCTCTTCTCTCTCGAATTCGCCAGCGACTATCGAGACGAGATACATAGAATGCAATTTGTCCATCTTCCAATGAAAAGAACGTTTCTTTCCTAGGTCTTTCACTTCAACAAGAGTTCCATTTGATATCACCTCTTGTGGTTTTGGAACAGTTATTATTGTTTCTGAGGTGCATTTAGTTGAAGGGCCAGAGACATATGGAAACCAGCATCTGTTGTCTTCAACTACCATGAAGTCGTTAGTATGACCTTCCCCTATGGTCCATACTTGATTCTCCACATGTTGTCCATACTTGTCTTTTGTTATAAAGTATAAACCAAGAGAGGGGTCGACTACACTATACCGAACTCTTACGCTTGCGCTCCCCCCTCTAAATGGTTTAGGAACAGAAACTGAGATTACCTTCTTGTCATAAGTGAACTCCACATCACTTTCCTCGATGCGAACATAATCTAGGACGAAATCAATGCCCTCCATCTTCAGTGTTTCTGCGGTTTCAGCAAACCGAAACTCTAGCGTCGCTTCTGCTGAAAATGTCTTCGCATTGTAATTTATCTCTCCCTCGATCTTGAGATGCAATAACTTAGCACTCTTTTCGTTTAAGGCACTAGAGACCTCATATTGATTTTTGTCTTCCATGATCCCCTCTTCATTTACTCTTGCTCTTCTCTTTCCATTGCAAAAGTCTGTTGTAAAGAAATTCAAAATTCTCTTCCAAACTAGGCTCATTAAATTTTTCGCGCATACTCTTGATTACAGGCTCAAAGTTTTTCCAGATTGGCTCGAACCAGAAAGTATCGAAGAAAAGGTCCTCAGAGAGCAGCTTATGTTTTATGAGAACTCCTGCCAGCTCAAGAAAGTGCCCTACGGAATAAAAGGAGTCAAAACCCTTGCTCCCTTCAGGGTATTTCTCAAGAAACTCATCCCAATCCTTGGCCTTGAAGTCATATTGGGAAAAGGCCCATCCATTGAAAATTCTGTCGGACTGCTGAAATTCATTCATCTTCAAAAGCAGATTTGCATCCTCTCTATCCATACGTCACCGCTTAACTAGGAAGCGTCTTCAAGCGCGTCCTGTTAATACCGTTTATGTGAGATCTTCTTATTAACCTTCACTATTCTGTTATATCGAACATTTTATAACTATATGGTACGTAGAAATAGGGTTAAGGGTAGTTTCATTTCTACCTGTTTAATTCTGGGCGGTGCACAAATTACGTTCCCAAAATACACGATAGAAGGTTTTCCCAGCTAATCTTCATAGTTAAATTAGATGGGGCTGCCCGAATCCGCCATTTTAAGGCTAAATCGTTCACCTCAATTTGAGTGGAACATCCTTGTCCAGCTCAAAGTCCTTTGTGACTGAAAGCATGGTTGAACTATCTCTGTAATCATGCTCATTGTACATTTGTATGTATTTATCCATAAAAAAGTATGTTTTATAACATACAAATGTATTTACAACCGTGAAGAAGGAAGAATTCATGGATTATCTGAATTCGAACGGGATCAAGGTGTTC